>CAZSLI010000008.1:0-89530 GCA_964607705.1 uncultured Eubacteriales bacterium | reverse complement strand
CGACCCACAGGTCGGTACCCTCACGGGTGCGCTCGCCCACGCCGGTGAACACGGATGTACCACCGTGCTCCATGGCGAGGTTGTTGATGAGCTCCATGATGATGACCGTCTTGCCTACGCCCGCACCGCCGAAGAGGCCGGTCTTACCGCCCTTGATGTAGGGCTCGAGCAGGTCGACGACCTTGATACCGGTCTCGAAGATCTCGGTCTTGGGCTCCAGGTTCTCGTACTCCGGAGCCGCACGGTGGATCGGGTAGGTCTGCTTGACGTCGATGGAACAGCCGTCGATGCAGTGGCCCGTGACGTTCCAGATGTGACCAAGGGTCTCCGGTCCGACAGGCATCTGCATCGCGGCGCCGGTGTCGACGACCTCCATGCCACGGGTCACGCCGTCCGTCGACTCCATCGCGACGGCACGAACGACTCCGCCCTCGAGGTGCTGGGCGACCTCACAGACGATGTCGATCTCGCCCTGCGGGGTCGTACCCTTGACCGTGAGCGCGTTGTAGATCGCGGGCATGCTCTCGGCGGCGAACTCGGCGTCGATGACCGGGCCCACGACGCGGATGATGCGTCCTACGTTCATAGCTGATTCCTTCTCTGCGTAAGCCATCTAGTCCTTGCCCTCCAGCGCTGCTGCGCCTCCGACGATCTCGGCGATCTCGGTGGTGATGGCGGCCTGTCGGGCCCGGTTGTAGCTGCGCGTGAGCGTCGAGATCATGTCGGTCGCATTGTCGGTGGCCGACTTCATCGCAGTGCGCCGGGCACCATGCTCAGAAGCAGCGGACTCGAGCAACGAACGGTAGATGAGCGCCTCGACGTAGGTCGGCAGCAGGCTGGTGAGCACGTCGGCCGGCGTCGGCTCGAATACGTACTCGAGGTTACGCCCGCTCGCCTGCACGCCCGCTTCGGCCTGGGAGAGCACCGTGCGCTCGATGGGGAGCAGCTGGTGGCTCTCGGGCTTCTGCTCGGCGAGGTTCTTGAAGCGGTTGAACAGCACGTAGACCGCGTCGATGCTGCCGTCGGTGTACGCGTCCATCACGCGCTGGGCGATGGAGCGGGCGTCAGCGTACGTGGGCTTGTCGGAGACCCCGACGAGGCTCATGACCGGCTCGATACCGCGGTAGCGGAAGTAGCCGAGCGCCTTCTTCCCTACCGTGATGAGCTCGGTCTCGATCCCCTGCTCAGTCAGTTCGCTGATCGTGCGCTCCGCCATGCGGATGATGTTGCTGTTGAACGCGCCGGCAAGTCCACGGTCCGAGGCGATCGCCACGACCGCCACACGCGTGCGGTCGGTGCGGACCTTGAGAAGCGGGTGCTCCACATCGGCGGGCACGTAGCGGACGACGTTGCCGAGGACCTCGGCCATCGCCATCGCGTACGGACGCGCATTCTCGATGCGGTCTTGGGCGCGCCGGATCTTCGCGGTCGAGACCATCTCCATGGTGCGAGTGATCTGCCGCGTCGACTGGACGCTCGTTATGCGATTCTTGATGTCGCGAAGCGTCGCCATCGATGCCTACTCCTCGTTCGAGAGGAAGATCTGCTTGTACTCGTCGAGCGCGGCCTTGAGCGAGGCCTCGGTCTCGTCCGAGATCTTCATCTCGGTCGCGATCGCCTCGCCGATAGCGGCGTAGCTGCCCGCGACGTACTCGAGGAACCCATCGCGGAACGGGAGCACCTGAGCGACCGACAGGTCGTCGAGGTAGCCCTTACCGCCCGCGAACAGCACCATGACCTGCTGCTCGACTGCCATCGGCGCGAAGCGACCCTGCTTGAGCAGCTCGACGAGGCGCTCGCCTCGGCTGAGCTGGTTCTGCGTGGCCTTGTCGAGGTCGGAACCGAACTGCGCGAAGGCCTCGAGCGAGCGATACGCCGCGAGGTCGAGACGCAGGGTACCGGCGACCTGCTTCATCGCCTTGATCTGGGCGTTACCGCCTACTCGCGACACCGAGATGCCGACGTTGATGGCGGGGCGAACGCCCTTGAAGAACAGGTCCGACTGCAAGAAGATCTGGCCGTCGGTGATGGAGATGACGTTGGTCGGGATGTACGCCGACACGTCACCGGCCTGCGTCTCGATGACCGGCAGGGCCGTCATCGAGCCGGAGCCGAGCTCGTCATTCATCTTGACGGCGCGCTCGAGCAGGCGGCTGTGCAGGTAGAAGACGTCACCGGGGTACGCCTCGCGCCCGGGAGGACGGCGCAGCGTGAGCGACATCTGGCGGTAGGCGACGGCCTGCTTGGAGAGGTCGTCGTAGATGACCAGGGTCGCGTGACCGGGGTTGTCCTTGCCGGCCGGCTCACCGTTCTCACCGTTGTACATGAAGTACTCGGCGATGGCGGCGCCGGAGAACGGCGCGAGATACTGCAGCGGCGCTGAGTCCGACGCGGTGGCCGACACGATGATCGTGTAGTCCATGGCGCCGTACTGCTGGAGGGTCTCGACAACGCCTGCGATCGTGGAGGCCTTCTGGCCGATAGCCACGTACACGCAGACGACGCCTTTGCCCTTCTGGTTGATGATCGTGTCGATCGCGATGGCCGTCTTACCGGTCTGGCGGTCGCCGATGATCAGCTCACGCTGGCCACGACCGATGGGGATCATCGCGTCGACGGCCATGATGCCGGTCTGAAGCGGCTCGTGAACACCCTTGCGCTCGACGACGCCGATCGCCTTGTGCTCGACGTTGCGGTAACCGTCGGCCTTGATCGGGCCCTTGCCGTCCACCGGCTCACCGAGCGGGTTGACGATGCGGCCGAGGAAGCCCTTGCCGGACGGGACGCGAACGATGCTGCCCGTGGTACGGACCGTGTCGTTCTCCTTGACCTTGATGTAGTCGCCGAGGAGAACGGCGCCGACCTCGCGCTCGTCAAGGTTGAGAGCCATGCCCATGATCGTTTGGCCGTCAGAGGTCTCGAACTCGAGGAGCTCGCCGGCCATTGCGCCGCGAAGGCCCTCGACACGAGCGATACCGTCGCCGACCTCGACGACCGTTCCCACCTCGCGGGACTCGACGCTCGTCGAGATCGCGTCCAGCTGGGACCTCAGGACCGCATCGATCGAACTGGCGGTGATATCCGCCATCTACGCTTCACCTCCAGTATGTGCGGTCGAAAGCGTGAGGCGAGCGGCCTCGAGCTGCGAGGAGATACTCGCATCGAGACGCTTGCCGTGTGCGCTGATGACGATGCCACCGATGATCGACGGGTCGACCCGTTCCTGCAGGACGACCTCTTTGCCGTAATCGGCGGCGAGCTTGGTACGGACTGCCTCACGGAGGCGCTCGTCGAGCTCCACTGCGGTGGTGACCTCTACGGTGACCACGTTGCGGCGCTCCTCGGAAACCTGCGTGTAGGCATCTGCGACGCTGGTGAGCAGGTCAAACTCGCCCCGCTCCGCCATCAAGGCGAGCGTCGTCACGAGAGCCGGGTCCATCGCCGAGAAGACTTCCCGGACGATGTTCGCGCGGTTCTCTGCGGGGATCGCGCTCTCCAGCAAAGCGTCGCGCAGATTCGCGTGAGCACGAACCGTTCGAGCCGTGTCGTCCAGCTGAGCGGCAACGGCGTCAACCGAGCCCTCGGACGAGGCGGCTTCGAACAGCGCCGATGCGTAGGCCGCGACGACCTGCTTTGCAAGCGCCCTGCTAGTTGGCATTCAGGCTCCCCGCCTCGTCGAGATACTTCTCGATGACGGTGCGGTGCTCGTCGGCCGAAAGCTCCGAGCCGATGATCTTGCCGGCGACCGCGACAGAAAGCTCGGCGACCGAAGACTGCAGGTCGGCGATGGCCGCCTGCTTCTCGCCCTCGATGGCCTGGCGGGCCTTCACGATCAGGTCGTCGTACTCGGCCTGGGCGCGGGTCTGGGCCTCATTGCGAGTCGCCTCGGCGGACTGCTTCGCCTGCGTGAGGATCGAAGCGGCCTCCTTGCGGGCCTCGGCCATGGCTTCCTTGTACTCCGTGAGCAGGCGCTCGGCCTCGATCTTGGCCGCTTCGGCCTTCTCGAGCGAGTCCTTGATGGTCTCGGCACGCTTGTCGAGCATGTCCGAGATCGCCGGCCAAGCGAACTTGGCCAAGATAAAGAAGACGATCGCGAACGAGATCATGGCAGGGATGAGCTCCCCGGCAGCCGGAATCAGGATAGCGGCAGCGCCGCCCCCCTGTTCGGCTCCGGACTCAGCCGCTGCAGCGCCCTCGCTGGCGAGCAGCCCAAGACCGTAGATGAGTGGATTCACGGTTCCCTACCTCCCGTAGGTTGCGGGAAGTGGATCTACAGCTTGCCCTGGACGAGGATGCCGAGAACGAAGCCGAGGAGCGCGAGCGCCTCAACGAACGCGGCCGACAGGATGAAGACGGTGAAGATGCGGCCGGCCATCTCAGGCTGGCGAGCGGTCGACTCGGCGGCCTTGGCGCCGACCCAACCGATGGTGATGGCCGGGGCGGTGACGGCCATGCCGTACAGCAGAGCGAAACCGATGAACTCCACGATTCCTCCTTGTTACCGGGCCCGGACCTTCCGGGCTCCATTACCAAACGTCCCTTACGCCGCCTATCGATGAGCGGCGGTGGTACCGACTAGTGCGCTTCCGCAGCCTGACCGATGTAGACGGCCGATAGCAGTGTGAAGACGTAGGCCTGCACGAAGGCGACGAGCACCTCGAGCAGGTAGAGCGCGCTCATCAGAGCAAGCCATCCCACCGACGGAAGCGCGCCCATGACCGTAGCACCCGACAGGTGCTCGATGGCGCGCTCCGCGAACAGCGAGGTGAGGATGGCGAAGATGCCGAGGATGATGTGACCGGCGTACATGTTGGCGAACAGACGCACGGCCAGAGTGAACACGCGCAAGCAAGCCGAGAAGACCTCGATGAACCAGACGATCAGGTTGATCGGGAAGGGCACGCCGTGAGGAGCGAAGCTCTTGATGTAGCCCCACGCGCCCTGGCTCTTCACTCCGACGGCGTTGAAGTAGATGAAGACGGTGAGAGAGAGCGCCACGGTGACACCCATGGTTCCGGTGCCCGGCTTGCCGAACGGCATGAGGCCCACGATGTTGTTGATGAGTACGAAGAAGAAGACCGTCGCAAGGAACGGGAAGTGCGCCTTGCTGCCGTGAGGGATCATCGCGGCTGCGATGTCGTCGCGCACGAACTGCGCGAGCGCCTCGATGGCGTTCGACACCTTGCTATCAGGAACCATCTTGAGGTTCTTGACCGCGATCCACATGACGAGGGCGAGCACAGCGATCGCCACAGCCATATAGAAGATGTAGTTGGAGACCGAGAACGGCCCGCCGAGACCGATGGCAGGCTGCGAACTGAGAAAGTGAAGTAGTTCTTCGACTTTAACCGGGAGTTCGTTCAGGACCTCCACGCGCATTCTCCTCTAGTCTTTTGCGTCCGATTTCAACATCGTTCTCGCGGCATAAAGCGCAAGCACTCCGAACCCCAGGACAAATCCCACGACCAGGGCCGGCCCGAACCACAAGACGCCCTCAGGCGACAGTGCCCGGTATCCGAAGAGCAGCCCAAGCGCGAGCAGCATCCCAACAAAGACCCCGGTCATCACTACGGTCAGACCAAGATCGACCCTATCGGCTGCAAGGAGGCGGTATCCGATCAACATCGGTGCGAGGAGACCCAAGCCGACGAACGCTCCCAGGATGATCGCTATCGCCGGTGATGCAAGCAGTTCTCGCAGATCCAACGCCGGGGAACCTGCTCCCTACCCTGACCCCGACCCGCTGTTCCCCTCGGCGAACTGCGGTGTGGTGTCGGCTGACGGTCGCGGCAATAGTACACGACCCCCTACGCCGTAACAACCGTGCAATGAAGGAAATCGACGCCAAATGGCGAAGTAGTAAGGCTACGCCTCGTCCGCGCCGGCGGAAGCCGGATCGTCATGATAGTGGGACGATTCGTGCGCGGACTCGTAGAGTCCCAGCCAGTAGGCCATGGCGGCCGTCGCCAAGAACAGTGCCACGAGCGCCACGAGCTTGAAGGCCGACGGAGCGTACCTGACGGCATACCCGCCGAGGGCCAGCGCCCCCGACCAGATGTAGATGATGATGACGGTCTGCCGCTGGTCGAAGCCCCGCCCGAGCAGACGATGGTGTATGTGACCCTTGTCTGCTTCATGGATCGGCCTTTGATGCCTGAGCCGCCTGACGATCGCAGAAGCGGTGTCGAAGATCGGCACGCCGATGATCAAGAGCGGCACCGCCAACGCGATCGCCGCGGTCGTCTTCATGACTCCCAGCAGCGATATGGTCGCCAGCGTGAAGCCGAGGAACATCGCTCCCGAATCCCCCATGAATATCGACGCAGGGTGAAAGTTGTAGCGCAGGAAGCCGATGCATGCGCCGATGAGCGCAGCGGCGAGCGCTGCCGCCTCGAGCCGGTTCTGCTGGGCGGCGAGTACGAGCAGACTGACCGCCGCGATCGCACTCACCCCGGCCGCAAGTCCGTCGAGCCCGTCGATGAGATTGATGACGTTCGCAAATCCCACAAGGTAGAACACCGTCACCGGAACCGACAGCAGTCCCAGCAAGATGAGCCCCCCGCTCAGCGGGTCCCCCACGAACTCGATTCGAAGACCCGAGAACGCCACGACGAGGGCTGCGACTATCTGGCCCCCGAACTTGATGCCGGGGCTCAGGTTCCACACGTCGTCGACCACGCCCACGAGGAATACGAGCGTCATGCCCGCGAAGACTCCGAGCAGGTTGGCTCTCGATGCGGTCGCATCAAGGAACGCAGCGTCCCACCCGAACCGGCTCTCACCGAGGACCTGCACGAAGATCGCGACCGCTACGCCGAGGAAGATGGCCACGCCACCAAGGCGTGAGATGGGCTCGGTATGCACCTTGCGGCCGCCGGGGTAGTCCACGAGCCCGTAGCGGACCGATACTCTGCGGACGAGCGGCGTGACGACGAGTGCGACCACAGCAGCGACGCCGACGAGCAGCGCATAGTGCCACAAACTCACAGGGCTGCCCCGGTTTCACCGTCGGCTACGAGGCGACGCGGCACAACGCCCGCCTCGGCGAGCAGCTCCTCCGATAGCGGGTCGGGATAGGGATCGCGGAAGACGATATCTACGACGCCGGCGTTGAGCAGGATCTTCGCGCACAGCACGCACGGCTGGTGAGTGCAGTACGCCGTCGCGCCGTCCATCGCGATGCCGTGCTTTGCCGCCTGGATGACGGCGTTCTGCTCGGCATGGATGCCGCGGCACAACTCATGGTGGCTGCCCGAGGGGATGCCGCGCTGCTCGCGTAGGCAGCCGACCTCCTCGCAGTGCGCCAGGCCCTTAGGGACGCCGTTGTACCCGGTGGCGAGGATCCGCTTGTCCTTGACCAGCACGGCCCCCGTGTGGCGCCTGAGGCAGGTGGAGCGACCCGAGACCTGCTCGGCGATCGCCATGAAGTACTCGTCCCAGGACGGCCTCGGCATCGACGCGCTACTTCGTGCCGAAGAGGCGGTCGCCCGCATCACCGAGACCCGGCACGATGTAGCCGTGGTCGTTGAGATGGCTGTCGATCGAGCACGTGTAGATGCAGACGTCCTCGCATGCCTTAAGGACCTCGGCGATGCCTTCCGGCGCCGCGATGAGGACAAGCAGGTTGATGTGCTTGGCGCCTCGCTGACGCAGGAACTCGACGGCAGCGGCAGCCGAGCCGCCGGTGGCGAGCATGGGATCGACGATCAGGACGTCACGCTCGGCGATGTCCTCGGGGAGCTTGGCGTAGTACTCGACCGGCTGGAGCGTCTCTGGGTCGCGGTAAAGGCCTACGTGGCCCACCTTCGCCGCAGGGATGAGCTCGAGGATGCCGTCAACCATGCCAAGGCCAGCGCGCAGGATCGGCACGACGGCAACCTTCTTGCCGGCAAGCACCTTGGTGGTGGTCGTCGTGACAGGCGTAGTCACCGTCGTTTCGGCCAACTGGAAGTCACGAGTCGCCTCGTAGGCCTCAAGCATGGCCAGTTCCTTGACGAGCTCGCGGAACTCCTTGGCGCCGGTCCTCGTGTCCCTGAGGATCGAGAGCTTGTGCTGGACGAGCGGGTGGTCGACGACGACGACGTTCTCGCCGTAGCGCGGGTCTTGGCTCATGGAGCGACTCCCTTACAGCTCGGGGTAGAGCGGATGCTTGTCGATGAGTGCCTGGACCTCGGTCTTGATGTCGGCCAGTGCGGCGGCGTCGTCCCGCTTGAAGATGGCGTTCGCGAGCAGGCAGCCGATCGTGTGCGCCTCGCCCTCGCTGAAGCCGCGGGTGGTCATAGCTGCCGAACCGATCCGGATGCCGCTGGTGACGAAGGGGCTCTCGGGGTCGTTCGGGATGGCGTTCTTGTTGACCGTGAAGCCGACTTCCTCGACGAGACACTCGGCGTCCTTGCCGGTGATGCCTGCCGGGCGCAGGTCCACGAGCATCAGGTGGTTGTCGGTGCCACCCGAGACGAGGCGCAGGCCGCACTCGACCATCGCGGCACCCATCGCCTTCGCGTTGATGACGACTTGGTCGATGTAGGTCTTGAACTCAGGCTTGAGCGCCTCGCCGAACGCGACGGCCTTGGCGGCGATGATGTGCTCGAGCGGACCACCCTGCAGGCCCGGGAAGACAGCCTTGTCGATGGCGACCCGGTGCTCCTCTTTGCACAGGATGAAGCCCGAGCGCGGGCCTCTGAGCGTCTTGTGCGAGGTGGAGGTGACCACGTCGGCCCACGGGACCGGCGAGGGGTGTGCGCCTGTGGCGACGAGACCCGCGATGTGGGCCATGTCGACCATGAAGATGGCGTCGATCTTCTTGGCTACCGAGGCGAAGCGCTCGAAGTCGATGACGCGCGGGTAGGCCGAGGCGCCGGCGATGATCATCTTGGGCCGATGCTCGAGCGCGAGGCGCTCCATCTCGGCGTAGTCGATCGTCTCGGTCTCCATGTCGAGGCCGTACGGGACGACGTTGAACCACTTGCCCGAGTAGTTGACGGGCGAGCCATGGGTGAGGTGCCCGCCCATGGCGAGGTTCATGCCCATGACGGTGTCGCCCGGCTTGAGGAACGCGTAGTACGCCGCGAGGTTGGCTTGCGCGCCCGCATGCGGCTGCACGTTCGCGTGATCGGCGCCGAAAAGCTCGCAGGCGCGGTCACGCGCGATGTTCTCGACGATGTCGACCTTTTCGCATCCGCCGTAGTAGCGCTTTCCCGGCAAGCCCTCAGCGTACTTGTTCGTGAGGACGGTTCCGGCGGCTTCGAGCACCGCGAGGGACACGAAGTTCTCGGACGCGATGAGCTCGATGGTTCCGCGCTGGCGGTCGAGCTCGGCGTCGACGGCCGCGGCGACCTCAGGGTCCTGGGCGGGGATGTAGCGAAGTGCCATGGGATGAGACTCCTGTTCCTGGGGATGCAGGTCCACGGACGGCTAGGCGTCCTGGTCGTTCTCGGCGGTACGGATCTTGTCGACGCGGCGCTCGTGCCTGCCGCCCTCGAAGGCGGTGGAGAGGAACGCGTCCAGGATCTGCTGGTTGACCTCGACGGGCACGAAGCGTCCCGAGACCGCGACCACGTTGGCGTCGTTGTGAGCGCGTGCGAGCCGCGCGAACTCGGGGTCCGTGACATTGGCGGCACGTACGCCGTCCACCTTGTTGGCGGCCATGGCCATGCCCACTCCGGTGCCGCAGACGAGCACGCCGAGGTCGGCGTCGCCGCTCGCGACGGTGCGGCCCACGCTGAGGGCGAAATCGGGGTAGTCCACCGACTCCTCGGCAGAGGAGGTGCCGAGGTCTTTGACCTCGTTACCCTGCTGCTCGAGGTACGCCTTGAGGCGCTCCTTCTGTTCGAAACCCGCGTGATCAGAACCGATTGCGACGCGCATCTGGGACGGAACCCCCCTCGAGCGTGGTGGAAGTGGGGAGATTGTACCGCAACGAGGCGTGGGCGCCGCGGCCGTCAACGGGCCGTGAACGGTGAGCCGGCCCGCCGGGTGAACGACGGACGCCCGCGCATGGCGGGCGTCCGGTGAGTGCGTATTCCGACGCCGGGCTAGGCGTTGGCAACGTCCATGATCTGCTCGCTGGAGACGGCTCCCTCACGGACCACGACCGGCTGCTCGCCGGTGCACAGGACGACGGTGGAAGGCATCTGGTGTTCGGTCTCTCCGCCATCGAGCGAGACATCCGCATGAGCGATGATGCGGGGTTCGACCTCGGCGAACGAACCGGGAGCGGGATTGCCGTGCGTGTTGGCTGAGGTGGCGAAGATCGGGCCTCCGGCGGCCTGAAGGAGCTCCATCACGACCTCGTGGTTGGGCGAGCGCAAACCGATGGTGCCGTCGGGAGCGCGGAAGTCCCTCGGCACGCGCTCCGAAGCCTTCACCACGAGCGTGACGGCGCCGGGCCAGAACGCGCGGGCGAGCTTGTGCGCATACTCGGGAACGTCTGTGCCCCACGTATCGAGCGCGTCCTCCGTCTCGACGAGAAGCGGTATGGGGAGGTCGGTGGGCCTGACCTTGACCTCGAACATCTCGTTGGGACCGAACTTGGAATCCGCCAGCGCGCCGAGGCCGTAGACGGTCTCGGTCGGGAAGACCACGATCCCGCCGTCACGAAGTACCGTGGCAGCGAGATTGATGACTTCCGCAGACGGGTTCTCCGGTTCGATGTGGTAGGTCTTGGACACGTTGACCGCCTCCTGTTTCACCCCAGCCCGGTTAGCGTTCAGGGTCCTGACGGCAGGCGGGCGGCGAGAATCCGTTCGCGCCCGGCCAGATCGTGGACGACCCTGACCTCTTCATACCACTCTACCGCTTCTTCAGCGGCTTTCCGCAGTCCAGTTTCATCCAATTCACACAGCAACCAACCGCCCGGACGCAGCCACCCTGCCGCCTGCGCGGCGAGCCGGCGGAAGACATCGAGGCCGTCGGGGCCGCCGTCGAGCGCCAGATGCGGCTCGTAGCCGGCGACCTCCGGAGGCAACTCAGGCATGCGAGCGCTCGGGATGTAGGGCGGGTTGGACACGACGCAGTCTAGCCGTCCGCGCACATCCGCAGAGAGCGGCTCGAGCAGGTCGCCGCCGAGGACCTCGATCCGGTCGTCGAGAGCGAGGCGGCGAGCGTTCTCCTCGGCGACCGCGAGGGCGATCGGCGAGACGTCTGTGGCCCAAACGCGCGCGCCGGGGTGCTCCTGCGCGACGGACAGGGCCACGCACCCGGAACCGGTGCAGGGATCTGCGACGAGCGGCTCGTCGATACCGCGCAGGACCCGCAGCGCCTCGTCGACGAGTACCTCGGTCTCCGGCCGCGGGATCAGCACGCCCGGGCGCACCTTCACCACGAGATGCCTGAACGCCACCTCGCCGGTGACGTACTGCAGCGGCTCGCCCGCGCCGCGGCGCTTGACGGCCTCGCGCAGCTGGGCGCGCTCGTCAAGGGTAAGCGGACGATCGTGGTATGCGTACAGCTCGACGCGCGACAGGCCGGTCGCCGCGGACAGCAGCCACTCAGCAGAACGCCGAGGATGCTCGTCCCCCTTGTCGGTGAGGTAGCCGACGCACCAGTCGAGCGCCGCCTTGATGGTCCAGCTCGCATCAGTCATCCGTGGATCGGTCCGCCCTCTCGCGGGTCGCCGAGGACCTCGGTCCGGACGTCAGCTGGCGACGGCGGCCAGGCGCTCGGCACGGTCGGCCGCGGCGAGGCCGTCGATGAGCGCGTCGATCTCGCCGGCCATGACCGCGGGGATGTTGTGGACGGTGAGGCCGACGCGGTGATCGGTGATGCGGTCCTGGGGGTAGTTGTAGGTGCGGATCTTCTCCGAGCGGTCGCCCGAGCCGATCTGGCTGCGGCGCTGGGCCCCAAGCTCCGCCTGCTGCTTCTCGAGCTCCTGCTCGTAGAGGCGGGCCCGCAGAACCCGCATGGCCGCGTCGCGGTTCTGGAGCTGCGACTTCTGGTTCTGCGACTGCACGACGAGACCTGTAGGCAGGTGCGTGATGCGAACAGCCGAGTCTGTCGTGTTGACCGACTGACCGCCGGGGCCGCTCGAGCGATAGACGTCGATTCGCAGGTCGTTCTGGTTGACCTCGACCTCGACGTCCTCGACCTCCGGAAGCACCGCGACGGTCGCGGTGGAGGTGTGTATCCGGCCTTGAGACTCGGTCACCGGAACGCGCTGCACGCGATGCACGCCCGACTCGAACTTCATCTTCGAGTAGACCTTGTCACCGCGGACGCGGAACGAGACCTCCTTGAATCCGCCGGTGTCCGACTCGCTGGCGTCGATCTCCTCGACCTTCCAGCGCTGCAGCTCGGCGTAGCGGGTGTACATGCGGTAGAGGTCACCCGCGAAGATGGCGGCCTCATCGCCGCCCGCGCCGGCGCGGATCTCGACGATGATGTCCTTGTCGTCGTTGGGGTCGCCGGGAAGCATCATGACCTTGAGTTCTTCCTCAAGCTCCGGCAGCTGGGCCTCGATCTCCTTGGCCTCGTCGGCGGCGAACTCACGCATCTCGGCATCGCTCTCCGAGCGCATGACCTCCTTGGCGCCGTCGAGCTGATCGAGCAGGCCGAGGTATTCGCGCGCCTTCTCGGCGAGGGGCTGTTGCGCGCGCTGCTCCTTGGCGAGGCGCGCATACTCCTTCTGATCGCCGAAGACAGCAGGGTCGCTCAGCTTGGCGGTGAGCTCCTCGAACACGGCGAGTATCTGTTGAAGCTTCTCACGCATGGCCATCAGTCACTTTCCGAGAACGAGCGGACGGGCTTTACAGGTAGTCTAGGCGGGCGCCGGGCCGTCGGCGAGAAGCGGCGCCTCCTTGGACGACGCACTCCCCTCTTCCCTCTCCTCGCGAGCGATCACGAGCTTCATCGATTCGACGGCCACCTCGATCATGGAGTCCTCGGGCTCACGCGTGGTCATGCGCTGCAGCTGCAGGCCCGGCCACAGCAGAACCTTGACGAAGGGGTTGTCGGGCCGAGAACCCGCCCACTTCACTGTGACCTCATACGCGATTCCTGCCACCAACGGTAGCAGGAGCAAACGCGACAGCACCGCGACGATGAGCACCTGCCACCCTACAAGCCCCCAGCTCGCCGCGATCGCCTTCACCGGGACGAACGAGAACACGAGAATCGCGATGACCATCACCATGAGCAGGAACGAGGTCCCGCACCTTACGTGCTGAGTCGAGTAGCGCTGGATGAGCTTCGCCTCGAGTGGAAGTCCGTGCTCGTAGGCATGGATGACCTTGTGCTCGGCACCGTGATAGCCGAAGACCCGCTGGATGTCCTCAAGCCGGCTGATAGCCCAGATATAGGCGAAGAACGCGGCGACGCGCAGGATGCCGTCGACGATGTTCCACAGGAACGGCTTCTCGGCGGCCGACGCGCGGATGAGGAACGTCGTGAGGACCGCGGGAAGGACGATGAAGAGCAGGATCGCCAGTCCGGCGCCGAAGATGAGCGAGAATGTGATCTCCTTGCTGGAGAGCGTCTCGTCCTCGCCGTCCTCGCCTTCCAAACCAGCGAGCGATGCCGAGACGGTGAACGCCTTCATGGCAAGTGACATCGTCTCGACAAGAGCGACGACGCCACGGACGATGGGCCAGCGCATCCAGTCGTGCTTCTTCGCGCCGCTGACGAGGTCGTGCTCCTCGGTGTGGATCTCTCCATCGGCTGTACGCACGGCCACGGCCCAGTTGTACTTGCCGCGCATCATCACGCCCTCAAGTACGGCTTGCCCGCCTATGTGGGTGTGCTTTATGGGTGACTCCAGGGTCTCGACTACGCTATCGCTCACGGCTTCTCCCGCTTGGCGGCCTTGGGGTAGGGATTCCCACAGGTCATCTTGCCCTCTCGACACGGTCCGCGTCGGCACGAGGCGCCGGCGTCCATGAAGATGTAGGGCGCCGTGGGCTCGGCGAGGTCGAGCATCGCTAGGGCGAGCTGCCGTATCTCCCACTGCGCGCGCTTGCAGCAGCGCAGTTCGAAGAAGTGGAGCAGTTCCCTGATGTTCATGGTGACCACGATCTTGGTCTCCATCGCATTCGGCAGCAGGTAGCGCGCGTCCTCGGCGGGTACTCCGGCCTCGATGAGCGCCCGGTAGCCCTCGAAAGCGGCCTGCGTGGCGGCGTTGAAGCGTTCGAGCGCTTCAGGGTCATCTGCCACTGCGGGCGGCACGATGAAGCAGGGTTCCTCGGCATAGCTCACGTAGCGCTGCGACTGCTGGTTGTAGCTGGCGAGGCGGTGTCGCACGAGCTGGTGCGTGAGCGCCCGCGACACGCCGTCGATGGCGAAGGTATAGCTCGCGTGCTCGAGCGCCGAGGTGTGCCCGCTGGACAGGATGGTGTGCAGGACGCGTTTGACGGCGTCATCCCCCATCGTGTCGAGCAGCTCGGCGGCGCCGACCGGCGCGTAACACAGGCGCGCCGCGGCCGCGATCGCTCGCTCGGGGTCGGGCGTGTATGAGAGCAGGCGAACGTCCATGGATGCCTTCCGGCCGACGGGCCGCTTGGGGCCCGGTAACGAAACGGGGAGACGCTCGCGGCTGGAGCGCCTCCCCATTCTAGTCGTGCTCGAGTGAAGCGACTACTCGGCGGTCTCCTCGGCGGGTGCCTCGGCGGCCGGCTCCTCGGCGGGAGCCTCCTCGGCGGCCGGAGCCTGCTCGACGACCTCGGCCTTGGCGGCCTCGCGAGCGTTCTTGACCTCGTACTGAGCGGCCTTGGCGGCCTTCTCGGCGGCCTTGGCGTCGCGCTCCTGCTTGGCCTGGATCGCGGCCTCCTCGGATGCCTTGCGGCGGGCCTCCTTCTCGGCGGCCTCCTTCTCGAGGACGGCGTTGGCGGCGGAGCCGAACTTGTCGCTGAAGCGCTGGACGCGTCCACCGGTGTCAACGAACTTCTGCTGACCGGTGAAGAATGGGTGACACTGGTTGCAGAGCTCGACGTGCAGCTCGCCACCGGCGGTCGACCGGGTCTCGTAACGGTTCCCGCACGAGCAGACCACGCTGGTCAGCTCGTAATTCGGGTGGATGCCTTCCTTCATTACACACCTCCGATAGCGCCCTGGTTTCCGACCAGGGCTTGAGGACAGCCGAAAGAGGATAGC
The DNA here is from genome assembly GCA_964607705.1 of uncultured Eubacteriales bacterium. Lineage (GTDB taxonomy): Bacteria > Actinomycetota > Coriobacteriia > Anaerosomatales > PHET01 > CAZSLI01. The sequence goes on along the minus strand of CAZSLI010000008.1, from coordinate 74,449 downwards.
ACGGTGCACGAAGCGACGCCACCTGAAACAAGCGCCGTCGAGCACGCTCGACCGCTACGCCGACAGGCTGCCCGCCAGAGCAAGATACCCGCGCCGGAGCAGCCGCTCGCGCGTGTCGACCGGATGGCCGAACTCCGACCGAAGAGCGCGCGCCGCCACGGCCCAGCGCGTCCTTGGCGCCGTGCATCCCCGCCCTCGCGCCCGGTGGTACGAGCGCTCCCAATCGCCGAAGAACCGGGCGGGCGCGTCATCGAACATGCGGTGGATGAGCCGTTTGGGGGCGATAGTGCGGAACTCCGTGGGCTCGACCGGCTGCCTGAACGACGTGCCGAAGACCACCGACTGGTGCACGAGGCCTGCCTCGCTATTGCGGTACACATCGAACGCCACCATGCGGCCGAGCGGGTCGCACGTGCCTTCCACGAGCAAGCCGCCCGGCTCGAGCGCGAGCGACATCTGCGCGAGCGCCTCGGCGACCTCGTCCTCGGAGTACTGCCTCAGGACGTTGTAGCAGCGGATCACCTGCGCCTTCTCGGCACCGAGCACCTCGACCAGGTTGAAGCCGCCGAGGCGGAAGTCGAGCGCCGGCGGCTCGGCGTACGGACCGGCCGCCGCAACCCGCTCCGGATCGATCTCGATGCCGAGGAACCGCAGGGTCGGGTTGAGCGGGCGCCAGCGTCGGGCCATCTCGACTGTCGTCCACGGGTGAGCGCCGTAGCCGACGTCGACGACGAGGCCGTGGGGGCGCTTCAGGGCATCGGCATGCGCCAGTGCGACGTAGGTGTCGATCCGGCGGAGACGATTGTGCGCGGTCTTACCGCGGGTGAGCCGGCCCAAGGGCCTGAATCTGGCAGACATGCCGCCCAACGTAGCGGCACCCGTGCCAGCATGCAAGAAGGCCGCCCGGAGGCGGCCTTCGCGGATCTCACTGTAGTGCCAGCGGCGGCGAGCTAGAGATCGACCCCGTTGCGAGAGTCGCCGGCCTTGCGCGCCATCTTGGCGAGGAACTCCATGTTGCTGTTGGTCTGCTTGAGGCCCTTGATGAGCATATCCATCGCGCGCTCGGGGTTGTCAATCCCGTGAAGGATGCGGCGAACACCCCAGACGAACGGTGCCTCCTGCGGGTCGAGGAGCAGCTCTTCCTTGCGCGTACCCGACGTGATGACGTCGATAGCCGGGAAGATGCGGCGGTCGGCGAGACCTCGGTCGAGCCGCAGCTCCATGTTACCGGTGCCCTTGAACTCCTCGAAGATGACCTCGTCCATCTTGGAGCCTGTGTCGACGAGCGCCGTCGCCAGGATGGTGAGCGAGCCACCGAACTCGATGTTGCGTGCGGCGCCGAAGAACTTCTTCGGCGGGTACAGCGCCTGGGAGTCGACACCGCCGGAAAGGATACGGCCGGAAGCCGGCTGCGCGAGGTTGTAGGCGCGTGCGAGTCGCGTGATCGAGTCGAGCAGGATGACGACGTCGCGGCCGGACTCGACGAGACGCTTCGCGCGCTCCATGACCAGCTCGGCGACCGCGATGTGATTGTCGGCAGGCATGTCAAACGTCGATGAGACGACCTCGCCGTGGATCGAACGCTCCATGTCCGTGACTTCCTCGGGACGCTCGTCCACGAGAAGGCACATGAGGTGGACGTCCGGATCGTTCGCGGTGATCGCGGCGGCGATGTCCTTGAGCACGGTGGTCTTACCGGCCTTCGGCGGCGAGACGATGAGCCCTCGCTGCCCCTTGCCGATCGGCGCCACCAGGTCGATGGTGCGCGACGTCAGGAACTGTGGCCCGTGCTCCTGCCGAAGACGCTGGTCCGGGTAGACGGGCGTGAGGTCGGCGAACTTGGGGCGGCCGCGGTTCTCTTCAGGGGCGCGGCCGTTGATGGCGTCAAGGCGCTGGAGCGCGGGGTACTTCTCGGATTCCTTGGGCGGGCGCACCTGGCCTCGAACCATGTCACCACGGCGCAGCTCGTTGCGGCGCACGGTCGACATGGACACATAGACGTCCTTGTCGCCCGGCAGATACCCACTCGTGCGCACGAAGCCGTAGCCCTCGGGCAGCACGTCGAGGATCCCGGAGATCTCGACGAATCCCTCGGCCTTGATCTTGGCCTCGAGCACCGCGTCAACGATCTCGTCCTTCTTCTTGAGCGCCTTGGTGTCGATGTTGAGCTCGGCCGCCATGACGCGCAGATCGGCCACCGTGAGAGCGACGAGCTGCTCCCGGGTCACCGACGGCTGGGGTGCGTGGTCCTGAGGTGCGCCGCCTCCGCGGCGTCCACGCTTGCGAGGACGAGGTGTCACGCGTTCTTCACCTTCTCCCAGTCCGCAAGGAACGACTCGAGCCCACGGTCGGTGAGCGGGTGCTTCACGAGGTTCTTGAGCACCGAGAAGGGTACGGTCGCGATGTCTGCGCCCATGAGGGCCGCCTGCGTCACGTGATTCGCCGAACGGATGGATGCCGCGATGACCTCGACCGAGTGCCCGAAGTCGTAGTTATCGAGCGCCATGACGACGTCGTTCAACTGCTGGATGCCGTCCTCGGAGATGTCATCGAAGCGGCCGACGAACGGTGAGACGTACGATGCGCCGGACCGCGCGGCGAGGATCGCCTGCGGCACCGTGAAGCACAGCGTCATGTTCACCTTGATGCCCTTGTCGTGCAGGGCCTTGGTCGCGGCGAGGCCCTCGGGCATCGTCGGGACCTTGACGACGAGGTTGGGCGCGAGCGCGGCCAGTTCCTCGCCCTCGCGGATGATCTCGTCGCGCTTGAGCCCGACGGTCTCGCCACTTACGGGTCCGTCGACGATGTCGCAGATCCGCTTCAGGTGGTTGTGGAAGTCCGCAAGCTTGCCGCCCACACGGGCGTACAGGGTCGGGTTGGTGGTGACTCCCGCCAACACTCCCCAGCTCGCAGCCTCCTCGATCTCGGCGATATCTGCCGTGTCCAGGAAGAACTTCACCTGGCTGCCTCCTTGTTGTTCATGACCGGCTCTTTGCCGGTGGTCTTCACGTCTTGGACCGCTGCCTCGACGATGTGCTCGAGCACGTCGGCCACCGTGCGGTCCAGCTGGTGGCTATAGATAACGGGGATCGAATGCTCTCCCGCGAGGTTCTCGATGTATCTGCCAAGCATCCGTATCTCGCTGAAGTTCGACCGGTATCGGTTCAGCGGGCGGGAGCCCTCGGTCTGGACTTCTCGGATGTAGAAATGGCTGAGGTGCGAGTCCTCGTCGTCGACCGCTATGACGAGTTGGACGACGCGTGCGCCGGCGAACTGGGATGGGTCGAGGTATCCCGGTACGAGGTGTACCCCCTCGATGACCATCGAAAGCCCCTCGAGTACAGCCCGGTCGATCAGCGCCTTGACCCCGGTCGTCACGATGGCAGTCTGCTCGCGAAAGCCGACGATCACGGGATTGGCGCCTTCTGGCACCGGAACACGCAGGCCCCGCCACGCGTTGAACGCGCTTTCATAGATCGCGGGGAGCAGGTCAGGGCTGAATATACCACGCATGACCTCGCGAACGGAATCCGTCGATGAGATACGCGTGATGCCGAGGCGGTGGGCCACCTCGGTGGCGATCGTCGACTTCCCCACGCCCGTGGTTCCGCCGATGAGGATGATCAACGGGCGGTCGATGTTGGAGACGGCGCGCATGCGCACGTAGCGTGCGGCGAAGTCGGGACCCTCCATGCGCTCGAGGTACTCGGCAGCCATCGAGCGCAGGCGCTCGGTCGAGACGTCGAGCTCTCCACGCTCGATGAGCGCGTCTTGCACTGCCTGGGCCACGACGTGCGCCTTGCTGGGCGCCAGACCCGTGGACATGAACGAGACAGCGAGCAGGCCCTTCGAGAACGGAAGGCCATGCGCCTTGTCCGAGATGGTGATCGTCGGGTGGTGATGTTCGCTCATCGACTGGCTCCTCGGCGCTCGGAGCCGCGCTCGAGGGCCGTGCGCGCGGCCGAGGCGACCGCCGCGTCGAGATCGCCGCCGTCGACGGCGACCGGCACGTTGTCGCAAAGCACCGTCGGCACGCCGACGGCCTCACCCTCGGCCGCGACCACGTCGATGGCGGCGGCCTTCAGCTCAGTCACGATGGTATCGAACCGGCCCGCATTGAGCGTGAGCTCCTCGCGAAGATGCCGGCGGTTCGACAGATGGTGACTGATGCCGACAACCTCGCAGCCATACTCGGCCTCCAGGTGGTCGGCCAGATGCCGCCCCATGATGGACGGCGCGGTGGTGGCGAAGAAGACGCGCTTGCCCTCGATGGGCTCGAGCGGGCAGGGCCGGAACGTCGTCGCGACCACCGGCAGCTCCGGGCGCTGGATCGCGATCGCCGAGCGCAGCGCCTCGACATCGGCGGCGGACGCGAGGGGTTCCTCGGCGAAGGAGATGAGAGCGAGGTCGGCGCGAGAGAGCCGGTAGGGACCGAAGTAGTCGTTCACGTAGCCGGTCCCCCGGCCGGCCGCGACCACGAGCACCGAGGCGTCCGCGTAGACCGGCGGGATCGCGGCGCCGGAGCCCTCGAGGACCATGAGCTGCTTGCCGAGGCCGTCGGCCACGCGGGCTCCTGCGGGCACGTTGCTGAAGAACGTCTCGCCCGCCATGCCTCCCCCGCAGCGCCTGCAGCCGACAGTGGTCACGCGGCTCATCACCGCGTCTTCGTAGTTGTCACTGGAAGCGTGCTTGCCTTGCCTCGCGAGCTCGAGGAGGTCCGCGGTCGTGAGCTTCACTTGCTCGCCGTGGATGACCTCGGGTTCGCCGGGGCCGCCACGGCCCATCGCAAGCACGACCAAGTCCGTACCGCCCGCCTTGAGCAGACGCGCGATGTAGGCGGAGATGGCGGTCTTCCCCACGCGCTTGCCGGTGCCGATGATGCCGAGCGTCGGCGTGCACGGCGTGACACGGTCCCTAGGCGGCGTGAAGCTGAAGTCGGCGCCCCGGTACTCGACGCCGCGAGCGAGCGTGAGTGACGCCAGCCGGAACCGGTCAGCCGAGGAGAGCACCGGCTCGTCGGACAGGTCGACCAGTATGTCGGGCGCATGCCGCTCGATGGCCGCCAGCACCGCGTCATCGGCGGTCGCCGCGTGCATGGTCGGGACTCCGTACGCGTCGGGCCCCTCCACGTCCACCTTCTCGGTCCCTCCGACGAACACGGCCGCGACCACTTCGTGCTCGTTAGCGAGAGCAGAGAGAGCGAAGCGGACTACGGGCGGGTAGTGTTCGCCGTCGATGAGAGCGACGACCCGGCTCATGACAGCTCCACCGGCTCTATGCCGGCGTCCTCGGCGGACTCGCCCGGGCGCCAGCGGCAGTAGCGGCGGTTCACGTCGCGGAAGTCGGCGACGAGCGTTGCGTCGACGTACGGTTCCTTGAGCAGCACCTGCACCTCTTCCTGCTGGATCTTGATGATGTTGTAGCAGGGCCGCACCTTGCCGCGGAGGCGGTGCGTGCAGCAGGTGCCGGCGTTGACGATGAGCATGTCCTCAAGCCGCCACACGTTGGGCACGTGCTTGTGTCCGCACAGGACGAGGTCGACCCCGTTGGTGGCGAGCACGCGGAGGAGGTCGCCGGCGTCGTGCACGATGTTGCGCTCGCGCCCCGTACCCGGCACCGGCACCAGGTGATGGTGCATGGCGACGATCTTGAACTCCTCGAACCCCTCGGCGAACCGGGACTCGATCCACTCATAGCGGTCGCGACCGATGCGGCCGGTATCGAGGTCCGGCTCGCTCGAGTCGAGCCCGAGGAGCCGCACGCCGCCGTACGCCATGTCCACGCCGCGCTTGCCGAACAACTCGATGAAGTGCTCGTCTCCCACGTTGCGTGCGTCATGGTTGCCGAGGAGCACGACCTTGCGCGGGCACTCGATATCGGAGATCAGCCGATGGGCCGCCTTGAACTCCTGGCGGAATCCCATGTCGGTGAGGTCGCCCGTCACCACGCACACGTCGGGTTTGAGTTCGTTGAGCTCGTCCACCACCCGCTTCGCGAGCGACGGGATGTGATAGCGCGAGCCGCAGTGCAGGTCCGATATGTGCGCGAGGACGATCGGATCGCTCACCGGGATGCGCCTCCCCTATCGTGGTAGCGAGCTGCGAACCGCGGCCTCCCGGCCGATCTGGTTCTGGGCGAAGAGGTTGAATGCCTTGGTCACGCCGAGAAGTGAGCCGAACAGCTGGTCGAACTCGTCGTCGTAGGTGACGACGTCGTAGTCGCCCTTGATGCCGCCGCGGTCCGCCGCCGCATCGAGCGCGTCACGGTAGGTACCGATCTTGTCGACAAGCCCGAGCTCCTTAGCTTGATCGCCGCTCCACGCCCATCCTGTGGCGAGCGATTCAACCTCGGAGCGCTCCATCTTGCGGCCCGACGCCACGATGTCGATGAACTGGCCGTACGCCTCGTTGACCTCGCCTTGGATGAGCGCACGCTCTTCCTTGGTGAGAGGCCGGTAGGGGCTGCCGGTGTCCTTGTTCTTGCCTGCCGTGATGACCTGAAATTCCACGCCAACCTTGTCGAGCAGCCCGTTGACGTTGGGGATCTCGGAGATGACGCCGATGCTTCCCACCGCGGAGCCGGGGTTCGCCCAGATCTCGTCGGCCTGCGATGACACCATGTAGGCGCCGGAAGCGCCCACGTCGCCCACAGACACGACGACCGGCTTCTTCATCGTCTTGACGTAGTCCGAGATCTCCTCGCTGGCGGCAACGGTCCCACCGGGAGAATCCACGCGGAGAAGCACCGCCTTCACGCGGTCGTCCTCGGCGGCCTGATCGAGCTGGTCCAGGAAGGACTCGGGCGTCACGGTGCCCGAGTAGGTGTCGCCGGTGCCCGAGATGACGCCGTCGAGCCGGATAACGGCCACCGCGTCGCCGCCGCCCATGTTGACGCCGGCCTTGTCGGAGCCGAGCAGGAGTGCGAACGGGAGCGTGCAGCTGCCGATGAGCAGCGCCAGGGCGAGAAGGATACCGAGCGTCCACCACAGCCACGCGCGGCTACGGCGAGGCGGCTGCTGGTACGGCGGCTGCGGCCCGTAGGGCGACCCGTACGGTGGCGGGCCCGCAGGGGCCTGGTAGCCGACCGGCGGTTGCTGCTGGGGCGGAATGCCGGTGGGTGGAACGGGCGGGTAGCCGTGGTCGGGCATCAGCGCCTCCGAGGAATTGCGCCGGACGCGCGAGGCGGCATCCAGCAGGGATACTTGGATTCTTCCCCACACCGAGTGCCCGGTCAACAACGCGTCAACCAGCGGCTCTGCGCCTCGCGGCGGCTAGAGCATCCGGGCGCCCCGACGATCGACCCTGAGCGCCTGCGGCGGACGACGGCTCCCGAGCGCCTTGATGCGATCGCAGGCGCGCGAAGCGACCTCCTCGGCCATCGCGTGCGCAGCCTCGTCGGTGTCCCCTGCCACCAGTCCGATGACGGTGGGGCCGGCACCCGAGAGGGCGACGCCGGCCGCTCCTGCCGCGCGCAAGATGTCGTGCACCGGGCGCAGGTCCGCCACGGCGGCGGCCCGGTAGGGCTCATGGAGCCGGTCCTCGAGTGCGGCGCCGAGGAGCTCCGGACGGCCTGCGGCGATGGATGCGGCCAGAAGGCCGGCGTGCGCGACGTTGAACGCGGCGTCGGCATGTGGCACGGCATCGGGCAGCATCGCCCTGGCGACCGAGGTGGCGAGCTTGCCGACGGCCGGCACGACAACCGCAGCCAGACCTCTGGCCGGCTCGAAGCGCGCGAAACGCACGCGGCCTTCGTCGGTCCAGCACACGGTGAAGCCGCCGAAGAGTGCGGCCGCCACGTTATCGGGGTGCCCCTCGAGGTCGGCGGCGATCTCAAGCAGTCGCTCGTCGCCGAAGTCGGCGCCCGCAAGCGACTGTCCCAGGAGCAGTCCGCCGACGATGGCGGTGCTCGAGGAGCCAAGGCCGCTTCCGGTGGGGACCAGGTTCCGGCACGCCACGCGCGCCTTCAGCTCCGGACGGCCCGCCTCGGTGAACGCGCGCGCCATGGAGCGGGCGACCACGTTCTTGGCGTCGGTGCGCAGGTGGCCGGCTCCTTCGCCCTCGACCTCGACGCGCCACTCCTCGGCAAGTTCGGCCTCGAAGCGGTTATGCAGGTCGAGCGCGAGACCGAAGCTGTCGAAACCCGGGCCCAGGTTGGCCGAGGTCGCGGGAACGAGGACGGCTGCGCCCACGGGCTTACAGGTCCTCGACCCGCACGATGGCGGCGATACTCGCGACGGCCTCATGCGCCTTGATCTCGGCGAGCGCGTCACGCATGGCCGACTCGCGCGCGAGATGCGTCACGTACACAAGCTCGGCGGTGCCGTTGTCGTTGGCGCGCTGTATCACGCTCGCGAGCGAGACTCCGTGGTCGCCGAAAACCTTCGCGGTCGACGCGAGCACTCCGGGACGGTCCTCTACGAGCAGGCGAACGTAGTAGCGCGTCTCGAGATCAGCTATGTCGCGGACGGGCAGGTGCTCGGTGCAGGTGCAGCCCACGACCGGGGCACAACCCGTCTTGATGCGGCGAGCGACCTCGATGAGATCGCCGACGATCGCCGAGGCGGCCGGTAGCGAGCCCGCGCCCTCGCCGAAGAACATCGTCTCGCCCACGGAGTCGCCCACGACGTAGATGGCGTTGTAGACGCCGTTCACGCTCGCGAGCGGGTGAGCGTTCGGAATCATCGTGGGGTGCACCCGGATGTCCACGCCCGCCTCGGTGCGCTGAGCGATGGCGAGAAGCTTGATGGTGCTTCGCATCTCGCGGGCGTACGCGATGTCGGCCGGCGCCAGGCCGCGTATCCCCTCGGCGGGAACCTGATCCATCACGACACGGCTGTTGAAAGCGATCGATGAAAGAATCGCGATCTTGGCGGCGGCGTCGAGCCCGTCCACGTCGGCCGTGGGATCGGCTTCGGCGAAGCCACGCTCCTGCGCCTCGGCGAGCGCGCTGTCGTAGTCGAGGCCGTCCTCGGCCATGCGGGTCAGCATGTAGTTGGTAGTGCCGTTCACGATGCCCATGACCTTGATGATCTGGTTACTCGTGAGCGAGTGCTTCAGCGGGCCGATGATCGGGATCCCACCGCCGACGCTCGCCTCGAAGGCGATATCGACACCGTTGGCCTCGGCAGCCTCCATGACCTCCTCACCGCTGGTCGCCATGAGGGCCTTGTTGGCGGTGACGACACTCTTGCCGCCCCCGAGCGCCGTGAGGACGATGTCGCGGGCGACACCCGTGCCGCCGACGAGCTCGATGACCACATCGAGCGACGGGTCGTCGATGAGCGCGAAGGCGTCGGTCGTGCACTGGTCGGCCGGCAGTCCGAGTTCGACGAAGCGGGCCTCGTTGCGGTCCGCGAAGCGAACCAGCTCGATGTCCACGCCGGCACGGCGCGCGAAATCGGCGCGGTGGCGATTGAGGATCTCGACGACGCCGGAACCGACGGTGCCGAGGCCGATGAGGCCGACACGTACGCTACGCATGGGTTTCCTCCGAGGTTGCAGTCGTTCGGCCGCGCACTCGTGCACGGCGTCCGCCTATTGTAGCCGAGGAACCGGCAGCCTAGGCGCCGGTCCGCAGCCATCCGATGTAGTTCGCGAAGTCCTGCGCCCTCGCCTCGTCCTCGCCACCGGCCAGCTCCAGCGGGTACTCAGCGGCCGCGATTAGGTCGCGCGGGTCCGAATGCGCCACGTCGACCCACATGCGGAGCTTCATCAGGTTGCCGTCGCTGACCTTCAGCGCATCCAGCATGAGCCGGCAGGATGCCTCATCAGACGCATCCGGATCGTTCGGATCGTCGCCGATGAGTCCGGCTATGGCCAAAGCCGCCAGCCCTCGTGAGTCGCCGAAGGACGACTCGAGGCGAGCATTCACGACCTCGCTCGTCCAGTAGGCGGCCTTCTCGGCGATCTCGTCGCTGGTCGGCTGTTCCTGCTCGCTCACTGGACCTCGCACTTCATGAGGTCGTCGTAGGTCTCCCTGCGTACGACCCAGCGCCAGTCGCCATCCTTGACGAACACCACGCCCGGGCGGACCTGCTTGTTGTAGTTGCTGCTCATGGACTGGCAGTAAGCGCCGGTCGCACAGACACAGAGAACGTCGCCGACCTCGGGGCATTGCAGCGGGGCATCGTTGACAACGATGTCGCCGCTCTCGCAGTGCTTACCTGCGACGGTCGCAACCATCTCGCGCGGCTTGTCGGCCTTGTTCACCAGCAGCGCCTCGTAGTGGGCGTCGTAGAGCGACGTGCGGATGTTGTCCGACATGCCTCCGTCGACCGCGACGTACGTGCGGATGCCGGGGATCTCCTTGATCGAACCGACGGTGTAGAGCGTCACACCGGCGTTGGCGACGATGGAGCGGCCCGGCTCGACAGCCATCCTCGGCACTGGGAGGCCGTGCTTCTCGCACTCCTCCTTGATGCCGTCGACGACCACCTTGCCGTAGTCCTTGATGGTCGAGGGCTCGTCAGGGATGCCGTAGGCGATGCCCAGACCGCCGCCCGTGTCGAGCAACCGCACCTCCGCGCCGGTCGCGTCACGGATCTCGCGCATGAACTCGACGATGACCTCGATGGCCTTCGCGAAGCTCTGGAGCGCGAAGATCTGCGAGCCGATGTGCATGTGCAGGCCCTCGAACTCGAGACCCGGCAGCTCCAGCACGCGCTTGACGGCCTGCAGGGCGAGCCCCTGGTTCCGGCCGAAGCCGAACTTCGAGTCCTCGGCACCCGTCATGATGAAGTCGTGCGTATCGGCTTCGACTCCGGGCGTGACCCGGACGAGCACCTTCTGCGTGACGCCCCTCTCGGTGGCCAGGGCGCTCAGGCGCTCCATCTCCTCGAAGCTGTCGACCACGATACGGCCCACGCCCGCCTCCAGGCACTCGGCGAGCTCGTAGGGCGTCTTGTTGTTGCCGTGGACGTAGATGCGCTCCATCGGGAAGCCGGCTCGGCGCGCGAAGGCGAGCTCTCCGCCGCTCGAGACGTCGAGGCAGCAGCCCTCCTCGGCGACGAGCCGTACCATGGCGAGCGACATGAAGGCTTTGCCGGCGTAGACCACGTCGACCTCGGGCCAGTGATAGGTGGTCCACTTCAGGTACTCGGAGAGTTGGTGTCGGATGGTGGCCTCGTCCATGACGTAGACCGCGGTCCCGGCCTCCTCGGCGAGCTGCACCGTGTCCACGCCGCCGATCCACAGGTGACCGTCCTTCACCTCGGCGGTCATCGGCAGCACGGACATGAGATCGTGCGCCGTCTTGAGATCGGCTGTCGCCGGCGGGCGGGGTGCGCTCGGCCTTCCCATGGTGATCCCCCTTGGATCCTCGTGGACTTAGTATGTGCTAATTACTTCGGTGAGGCGATGCTAACTGAGGCACGCAACCCGGTCAACCGCCCCTACATCGACTCCGGGGCCGAGACGCCGAGGAGCCCGAGGACGCAGCGCAGCGCCCGGCGGTTCGCATCCACAGCGTAGAGACGCGCCGCGCTGAGCGCGGGCTGCTCGTCATCCACCACACGGCACTGGGTGTAGAACTGGTGGAACGACGTGGCGAGGTCCTCGGCATACCGGGCGAGCTTGTGCGGCGCGAGGTCGCGCGCGGCCGTCTCGACGACGTCGGCGAACTCGGACAGGCGGCGCATGAGCGCGAGCTCGGCGTCCGTGGTCATCGGCGAGAGGTCGGTGTCCTCGGTGATCAGGGCCGCCGCCAGGGCGTCCATGCCATCGAACCCGCCAGCGCGCTCCCCTGCCGCCTTGCGCAGGATCGAGCAGATGCGGGCGTGGGCGTACTGCACGTAGAAGACGGGATTGTCGGAGGAGTTCTGGACGGCGAGGTCGATGTCGAAGTCGACCTGCTGGTCGGTGCTGCGGCGCAGGAACCAGTAGCGCGCGGCGTCGGCGCCCACCTCGTCGAGAAGCTCCTCGAAGGTGACCATCTCGCCGGTGCGCTTGCTCATCCGCACGGCCTCACCGTTGCGGAAGAGATTGACGAGCTGGCCGATCACGATGTCGAGCTGACCTTCGTGGCCGAGAGCCGCGACGGCCGCCTTCATGCGGGCGACGTAGCCGTGGTGATCGGCGCCCCAGATGTCGATGACGCGGTCGAAGCCGCGCACGTCGAGCTTGTCCCAGTGGTAGGCGATGTCCGCTGCGAAGTAGGTGTACTCGCCGTCGGACTTGCGCAAGACGCGGTCCTTGTCGTCGCCGAAGGCGGTCGAGCGGAACCAGAGGGCGCCTCCATCCTCGAAGATGTGGCCGCGCTCGGTGAGGCGCGCAATGGCGTCCTCGATCTCGGTCCCCCCATCAGCACGGCGTGCGTGCAGCGTGCGCTCCGAGAACCACATGTCGAAGTCGACGCCCATCTTGTGGAGCACGCGGCGCAGGTGGTTCTCGAGCACGAGTGCGTAGCCGAGTTCTCGGCAGCGGACGCGCAGCTCATCGAGCGGCAGGTCGCACAGTGCGTCGCCCTCGGTGGTACGCAGCTCCTCGGCGATCTCCGCGATGTAGGCGCCGCGGTAGCCCTCCTCGGGGAACTCGCTCGGCCGACCGCATGCTTCGAGGTACCTGGCGGCCAAGGACGCGCCGAAGACGTCCATCTGGACACCGGCGTCGTTGATGTAGAACTCGCGCTGTGACTTCCAGCCGGCATGGTCGAGGATGCGCGCGATCGAGTCGCCGAGCGCGGCCCAGCGGCCGTGGCCGACGTGCATGGGGCCCACCGGGTTCGCCGAGACGAACTCCACCTGCACGCTCCTACCCTCGCCCAGGTCGATGCGGCCGAAGTCGGCGTCGGCCTCGCGCGCCTCGCGGAGCACGCGCTGCAGTGCCTTGGGAGAGAGACGCAGGTTGATGAAGCCGGGACCGGCAACCTCAACGGCGGCAATGTCGGCGTGGCCCTCGATGCGCGCGGCGATGTCTGCCGCGATGTCGCGCGGCGCCTTGCCCGCCTGCTTGGCAGATCGAAGTGCGACGGTCGTCGCCCAGTCACCATGGCTGGGGTCGCGCGGACGCTCGAGTTCAGCTGGCGGTGCGGATTCCAGCGGCAGAGTTCCGTCGGCGATGGCCGCGGCAACCGCATCGGTGACGAGCTGGGCGATGACTTCTCTCACGAGCGCCTCGTTTGGGATAAGCCGACAGGTGGCGGCATCGTACCCGACGCCGCCACCGCGGTAAACCGAACCGGCCTCCGCGCGGCAGGACAGGGGCGCCGGACGGCCTACTTGTGGTACGGCTCGCCGCGTCGGATCTTGAACGCCCGGTACACCTGTTCGATCAGCACCACCCGAGCGAGATTGTGCGGGAGCGTCATGGCGCCGAGGGACAAGCGCTCGTCGGCGCGCGCCAGCACATCCGCAGACAACCCATGGGAGCCACCGATGACGAAGGCCACGCTCCCCTTGCCGTCCACGGCCAGGCGCTCGAGCCGCTCGGCGAACTCCTCGCTCGACAGCGATCTGCCGCCGATCACGAGCGCGACCACGTGGGCGCCGTCGGGCAGCGCCTTGAGAACGTCCGCGCCCTCCTCGGCGAGCGCCCGGGCTTCGCCGCCGCGGCCAGGGTCTCGGTCGGGCACCTCGACGACACGCACGTCACCGAACGGCCTCATCCGCGTGAGGTACTCCTCGGCGGCGTCGCGCCAGTAGCGCTCCTTGAGCCGCCCGACGGCGACGATCGTGATGCGCACCTAGCGGCGGTCCGCGTCGGAGCCCAGCGTCACCTGCATGGTGCGTCGCGTGTCGCTACGCACGACCTCCACCGGGACCGTCTCGCCCACCTTGTGCTCGCGTACCGCCGAGAAGACGTCTTCGACGCTCTCGATGTCGCGCGAGCCGATCTTCACGATGATGTCGCCGCGCTCGAGACCTGCGGCCTCGGCGGGCGAACTGGGCTGCACGAACCGCACGAGGGCGCCGCTCTTGGTGGGCAGCCCGAACTGGGTCGCGACGTTCTCGTCGACGGTCTCGGTGCTCACGCCCATGTAGGGGTGCGTCGCCTTGCCGCTGTCGATGAGCTGGTTGGCGATGTCCATCGCGAAGTCCACCGGGATCGCGAAACCGATACCTGCCGAGGACCCCGAGGTCGATTGGATGAGCGTGTTGATGCCCACGAGCCGGCCCTGCGCGTCCACGAGCGCGCCGCCCGAGTTGCCCGGGTTGATGGCCGCATCGGTCTGGATGAGGTTCGTGTACGTAGTGAGGTCGTTCGCGCCCTGCACGAGCTCTGAGCGGTTGAGCGCCGAGACGATGCCTGCCGTCGCGGTGCGCTCGAAGCCGAAGGGGCTACCTACTGCCATGACGTACTGGCCGACCTTGAGGTCTTTGGAGGACCCGATATCCACGGCGGGATAGCCGGTGCCAGGGATCTTGAGGACGGCAAGGTCGCTTGAGGGGTCGGTCGCGACCACCGTCGCGGTCTTGTCCTCGTTGCCAAGCGTCACGACCACCTTGTCGGCTTCGGCGACGACGTGGTTGTTGGTGAGGATGTAGCCGTCCTCGCGGATGATCACGCCCGAGCCGTTGCCGGCGAGCTGCGTGCCGCGCTGGCCGGTGAACGGATCGACAGACGCCTGCTCGATGTTGACGTTGACGACCGACGGCAGCACCTTCTCGGCGACCGCCTGCGACAGGTCGGTGGTGTTGCCGTTGATGGTGACCGTGCGATTGCCGGTGATCTGCGGGGTGGCCGTGGGCTCGTTCCCACCCAAGGTCACGAGCGGACGCGCGCCGGGGATGAGGCCGAGAGCCCACGCTACGACGATCGCTACGAGTGCTGCCCCCGCCAAGCCGCCGAGCGACGCTGCCGTGATGACGGCGGCCGAAGACCAGCGGCGCTCCAACGCAGGCTCCTCGCAAGGAGCGTCGTCGTCGCCGGTGTAGTCGCAGACGGGCAACGGGCCGCTGGAGGGCGGCTCAGCGGGCATGCGAGGCTCGACGTCGGCGAGATGCGTGTCAGGGTCGGCCATCCATGCGATCGACTCGCCCTCGTCACCCACGGGCTCGGGCTCGGGCTCGTCGGGGATGCGGTAGTCCTCAGGCCGTGCGGGCACGGGTGGCGCCTCGGGAGTACGCGGAGCATCGGTGCCTGGTACGGCGTCTGGACGGGGGTCCTCGGTGGTCATCAGCGGTTCACCTCGGTCGACAGGAATGGAAATCTGTTACTCACAGATAGCATTCTAGATACCCGAGTGCGTATCCGGGTCACTTCTCCATGAAGCCGCTCGAAACCCTCCACATCCTCTCCACGCAGGAGAAGAAGGTGCGGCTGGCGACCCTGCCTCGACTAGGCGCCGAGCATCCCCAGCAGCGGTCCGGCGAGCAAACCGAACGCGAGCGTGAGCGCCGCGCAACCCACCACGACCGCCGTGCAGGTGCGCTTCTGGGCCTCAGCCGCGGTCTCGCGCTCGCTGAAGAACATCGCCCTGACGATCCGCAGGTAGTAGCCGGCCGAGACGACACTCATCACGACCGCGAGCACCACCCACGGCGCAAGGCCGGCATCGAGCGACGCGGTGAAGAGCGAGAACTTACCGAAGAAGCCGATGAGCGGCGGGATGCCGATGAGCGAGGCGAGCATCAGGACGACCGACCAGGCAACCAGGGGGCGGCGTGCGGCGAGGCCGCCGAAGTCCTCGATCGCAGGCCCTTCCTCGGCAGCCACCAGCATGATGGCGAGCGACGGGATCGCGTAGGCGAGCGCATAGAAGACGGCCGCGACGTAGCCGCGCTGGGTCTGGGCGCCCACCGCGAGCAGTAGGTAGCCGGTGTGGGCCACGCCAGAGTACGCCATGAGCCGGCGCAGGTCTGTCTGGTTGAGCGCAGCCAGGTTGCCGAGCAGCATGGATGCGGCGGCCACGGCAATGAGCGCGGGGGCCAGGGCAGTCGCCGTAGGTGCCAGCGCCGCGGTCAAGTGCACGATAGCGACCGCTCCGGCGAGCTTGGGCACTGTCGACACGAACGCCACCGACCACGCCTCAGCGCCTTCGTAGGCGTCCGGAGTCCAGTAGTGGAAGGGCGCGGCGGACAGCTTGGCGAACAGGCCGACGTAGGTGAGCAGCACGGCCATCAGTCCGAGTGTCCCGGCTTCTGAGAGATCGAAGGCCATGAACTTCGTCGTGCCGGTGACGCCGAAGAGGAACGACATCCCGTACATCATCACGAGAGACGTGAGCATGGAGAGCAAGAAGTACTTGAGCGCGCCCTCAAGGCCGGTCGAACGCCGCTTGCGGTAGCCGACGAGGACGTAGGCGGGCATAGTGGCGAGCTCGATCGCAAGCACGAGCGTGATGAGCTCGGCCGCAGCGCACATCAGCAGGCCGCCGATCGCCGCGAGCTGCGCGAGCGCCACCGCCTCACGGATACGTCCCGGGGCGCCGCTCGACGACCACAGGAGCCACAGCGCCGTGACGAGAGCGACGCCCACACGGGCGAACCGCGCCGTCGCGCTGAAGACCAGCACGCCGCCGAAGAGCTCGGCGCCGACGGGCGCGAGCGCCGCAACTGCCGCCGCCGCCAGCGCGAGCACCGCGCCGGCGAGCGCAGCGCCGCCATCACGCCCGGGAAGACGCTCGGCGAACAGCGCCCACGCGACACCTGCGAGAAGCAGCAGCTCGGGAACGATGAGGCCGTAGCCCGTCATCTACGCCCCCACCAGTTTGG
This sequence comes from uncultured Eubacteriales bacterium, assembly GCA_964607705.1. GTDB lineage: Bacteria > Actinomycetota > Coriobacteriia > Anaerosomatales > PHET01 > CAZSLI01. The sequence goes on along the minus strand of CAZSLI010000008.1, from coordinate 57,801 downwards.
CGAGCGCCGTGGCGGCCGGATCGACGTAGACGAGGAGCGCCGACCAGTACATGCCAAGCACGACGATCAGCACGAGGAGCGGCGCGACGGTGATGAGCTCGCGCGGAGTGGCGTCAGACTGGTCGGCCACGATGTGGCTCGGCTGGCCAAAAGCGACGCGCTGAAGCATCCACAGCATGTACGCCGCGCCCAGCAGGACTCCCACCGCCGAGACGATGACCATCCATGCGGGCACCGCCTGGGAGAGCCAGCCTCCGAGCAGCGAGAGGAACTCGCCGACGAACCCCGAGAGTCCGGGCAGGCCCATCGAAGCGAAAGACGCGAACGCGAGCAGGCCCGCAATCACCGGCATCTGAGCGGAGAGCCCCGACAGTTCCGAGATCTGTCGAGTATGGGTGCGGTCGTAGATCATGCCGACCATCAGGAACAGCATGCCGGTGACGAGACCGTGGCTGATGTTGACGGCCATGGCTCCCGACAGTCCCGCCGCGGTGCCCGACGCGATGCCGAGCATCGCAAAGCCCATGTGCGACACCGACGAATACGCCACGAGCTTCTTGATGTCTGCCTGGGCAAACGCCACGGCCGCGCCGTAGACGATCGAGACCGCCGCGATGAGGCCGAGGAACCACTGCCATGACTGGAATGCGTCGGGCAGGATCGGCAACGACATGCGCATGAAGCCGTACGTGCCCATCTTGAGCAGCACGCCGGCGAGAAGGACGGAGCCGGCGGTGGGCGCCTCGACGTGCGCGTCAGGCAACCAGGTGTGCAGCGGGAACACCGGGACCTTCACGGCGAAGCCGAGGAAGAACGCGAGGAAGACCCACCACTGGAACTGCGCCGGAAGCGAACCGCCGATCTTGGCGAGTTCGATCACGTCGAAGGTCCCGGTCTGAAGGTAGAGGGCCACGACGCCCACCAGCATGAACACCGAGCCCAGAAGCGTGTAGAGGAAGAACTTGATCGCCGCGTACTGGCGTCTCGGACCACCCCACTGCGCGATGAGGAAGTACATCGGCACGAGCACGAGCTCCCAGAACACATAGAAGAGCACGAAGTCGAGCGCCGAGAAGACGCCGTTCATGCCGACTTCGAGGAGCAGCAGCATCGCGAAGTAGAACTGGGGCGACTTCTCGATCTTCCAGCTCGCAAGCACCGCGAGGAACGTCAGCAGAGCCGAGAGCGCCACGAGCGGCATCGAGATGCCGTCGACACCGAGGAAGTAATGGATGTTGACCTGGGGCACCCAGTCGTAACGCTCGACAAACTGCAAGCCGCCGCCGGCCTGGAAGCGATACACCATGAAGACGGCCAGCAGCAGATCGACGCCCGTGATCGCGAGAGCCACCCAACGAGCAGCCATCGCGCTCGACCTGGGCAGCATCGCACAGGCGACGACGCCGATGAGCGGGAGGAAGACTATCCAGCTGAGCACCTAGGCCCCCTTAACCAAGAACACGTAGTAGAGCATCAGGAGCACGACGGCTCCCAGGACAAGACGCTGGTAACTCTGCAGGCGGCCGGTCTGCAGACCGCGCAGAGCGGTGCCGGCACGCTTGGAGACCGATGCGAGCGCGTTGACCACACCGTCGACGACCGTGCCGTCGAACCGCCATGCAGCTCCCGTGGCACGCACCCATCCGCGAGCGACTCCGTTGACGACGCCGTCGACCCCGCGCATGTCGAAACGTGCGGCGTACTGCGTGAATGCCATGTAGCCGCGCACGAAGAGCAGGTCGTAGACCGCATCGAAGTACAGCTTCATCGTGAGCGCCGAGTAAGCGGCACCAAAGCGGCGCTTCCAAACGCTCGTGTTGACCACAACGGTCTGGCGGCCATAGACCCACCAGCCGATGCCGATGCCGATGCCGGCGATGACGATGGACAGCAACCACATACCGGGGGCCGGCCACTCGCCCTCATGACCGAGCAGCCCGGCGTAGATCGTCGTGCCGAAGCCGGCGATCGTCGTGATGAGGGCAAGCACCATCATCGGGATAAGCATGGATTTGTGACCCTCGTGCAACTCCTCGGCCTGTTCCGGACCGGAGAAGACGCGGAACCACAGGCGGGTCACGTAGAACGCCGTGACGAGCGATGCGAGGACGACGATCCCGAATGTGATGTAGTGATGCTCATGCAGCAGGAGCGCGAGGATCTCGTCCTTGCTGAAGAACCCGGCGAAGGGCGGGACGCCGGCAAGCGCCAACGCGCCGACCGTGAACGTCGCGGTCGTCACGGGAAGATGCTTCGCTAGTCCGCCCATCTCGCGCATGTCCTGCGTGTGCGCGGCGTGGATGATCACGCCCGCACCGAGGAAGATGAGTGACTTGAAGAACGCGTGGGTGGTCAGGTGGAACAGCGCTGCGACCGCGCTACCGGCACCGAGCGCCACGAACATGAGCCCCAGCTGGCTGATAGTGGAGTAGGCGGCGACCTTCTTGACGTCGTGCTGCACAGCGGCGAGCAGGCCGCCCGCCAAAGCCGTGACGGCGCCGATGACGAGCATCGCCGTCATGACTGCCGGCGCGTGCTCGAAGATCGGCAGGGTCCTCGCGATCACGAAGACGCCGGCGGCGACCATGGTCGCGGCGTGAATGAGCGCCGAGGCGGGCGTGGGACCAGCCATCGCATCCGGTAGCCAGACGTGCAGTGGCATCTGCGCCGACTTCCCCATCGCCGCCCACAACAGACCGATCGAGGCCGCGACCGCGGCGCCGGGCGCCCACGACGGAACCGTCTGAAGCGCCTGATGCAGCTCAAAGCTTCCCGTGTTGGCGAACACGACGAAGAGCGCGACGAGGAACCCGAGGTCGCCCACGCGCGTGGTCAGGAACGCCTTCTGCGACGCCCTTCTCGGCGCCTCGAGCTCGTACCAGAAGCCGATGAGCAGGTAGCTGCACAGCCCCATGAGCTCCCACATGCCGAATGTGAGAAGCAGGTCGGACGAGAGCACCAACGCCAACATGGCTGCCGTGAACAGCGAGAGGACGGCGAAGTACCAGCCTTCGCGGAGATCCTTGTGCATGTAGCCGAGTGAATAGAACTGAACGCACGTGCCCACGATGCTCACCATCACCAGGGTGACCGCCGCAAGCGGGTCGAGCGCCATGCTGAGATTGAGCGGCGCGCCGCCGATCTGGGCGAACTGCCAGCCCGCCTCCCACACGACTTCGCCTTCACTCGCCGGCCACACTTGCACCAGCGCCGCGATGGAGAGCGCCAACGAACCGGTGATAGCGGCGACCGGGAGCCAGAGCAGGCGATTACGCCAGCGCCGGGGCATCGGCAGGAACGCCGCGAAGGCGAGCGCCGGAAGCATCGGTATGAGCGCTACCCACGCCATGCTAGCCCTTCAACTCCGTGAGTCGGTCGATCTCCGAGGAGCGCGCATCCCGGAAGATCGCGACGACGAGCGCCAGGCCCAGGCCGATCTCGGCAGCGGAGACGATCATGACGAAGACGGTGAAGAACTGACCGGTCATCGCGACCGGGGATACGTAGCGAGAGAACGCCACCAGGTTGAGGTTGACCGCGACCGACATCAGCTCAAGGGACATGAGCACCTGGACGGCGCCACGCTTGGAAACGGCGCCGAAGAGGCCCAGGGAGAAGAGGGCGGCTGCGAGGACGAGGTATGCGCTCAGCCCTATCGGCATCACTCGTCTCCCTCCCTTGACCACCAGACAGCAGCCACCAGGGCGGCCGTGAGCACGAGCGAGGCGATCTCGAACGGTAGGGCCCAGCCGTCCATCGAGAACAGCATCTGACCGAACTCGGCGATGCCGGGGAACGTCTCGGGCGCCGGGACAAGCGGGAGCGATCCCCCGCCGAAGACAGCGAGCATCACCAGAGCGAAGAAGGCAACGGCCAGGAGAGCGCCGGGCCAGGAGAAGTCGCGAGCGCGAACGGCGTCCTCGCGCTGCCGCATCGTGATCATGATCGTGAATATGTTGAGGATCGCCACCGCGCCGGCATAGACGAGCAATTGGACCAGCGCGATGTAGCTCGCCTGCAGCAGTGCGAACAGCCCCGCGGCCGACGCCGAGACGGCAAGCAGCCAGAATGCGGCGTGCACGACGTTGCGCGACGCAAGCATGGCCACGGCGCCGCCCACCGCCGTGATAGCGAGAAGGGCGAAGACTCCGGTGTAGAGAGCGTCATTCATCGGCGGGCACCTCCTCGACGACGGCGGGGCGGGGCGCGGCGGCCTTGCGCTTCGGCTTGGCGGCAGGGACGTCATGGAGCAGGTCCATCTCCAGTGCGTCGGGTCTCGTGGTCGCGAGCTCGTAGTCCTTGCCCATGCAGATCGCGTCGAACGGACATGCCTCGACGCACAGGCCGCACATCATGCAGGCCCCGAGCTCGTAGTGCCAAGCGTCGATGTGCTTATTGCGCTCGGCGTCGGTGGTCACGTGAATATCGATGATGTAGTCCGGGCACGCCTTCTGGCAGGCCAGGCAGGCGGTGCACTTGTGCTGGCCATCCTCGTCGAGTTTCATCTCGACCGCCCAGCGCGCGCGCTCGGGCAGCTCGACGCGCTCCCGCGGGTACTGGACCGTGATCGGCCCGCGGAACATGTTCTTCATCGAGATCAGCATGCCCTTGAGGATGCCGGTGCCCCAGATGCTCATCGGACACCCCCGAACAGGGCCGGGGCGATCTTGATCGCGGCCGCGGTGACCATGACCCAGAGGAGCGAGGCGGGCAACAGGACCTTCCATCCCACGGAGAGCATCTGGTCGATGCGCACGCGCGGCAGCGTCCCTCGGATCCACATGAGCACGAAGATCACGAGGTAGGTCTTGACCATGAAGATGATCGGGCCGCCGATGCTCTCGGTGACCACACCAGGCACGAACGGCAACGTCCATCCGCCGAAGAACAGCGTGACGATGAGGCTCGCGAAGATGAACGTGTTGCTGAACTCGGAGAGGAAGAGCAGGCCGAACTTCATCGACGAGTACTCGGTGGCGAAACCGGCAACGAGCTCGGACTCGGCCTCCGACATGTCGAAGGGCGTCTGGTTGGACTCGACCAGCCCGGCTGCGACGAAGAGCAGGAATGCGGGCAGACATGGCAGCCAGAACCAGATCCAGCCCTGCTGTGCCCGTACGATGTCTCCGAGGTTGAGCGACCCCGCCAGCATCACCGGAGGCAACGCCGCGAGCAGCAGGGGCACCTCGTAGGTGATCTGCTGAGCCACGGCACGCATGCCGCCGATGAGCGACCACTTGTTGGCGCTCGACCAACCAGCCGCGACGATCCCAAGCGGCACAACCGACAGGATCGCGAGCGTGAAGAGTAGTCCGAGGTTCAGGTCGGCAATGACCCAGCTGTCCGAGAACGGGATGGCCGCGTAGGCGGCCAGCGACGGCACGAACACCATCGCAGGCGCGATGAAGAACAGTACGCGGTCGACGCCGGTGGGCGTGATGTCTTCCTTGGAGAGCAGCTTCAGGACATCGGCCGTCGTCTGCAGCATGCCTGCGGGACCCAACTCGGTCGGTCCGAGTCGCACGTGCAGGTGGCCGAGCACTTTGCGGAGCATGTAGATGAGCACGACACCGTTCGCGAGCATGAGCCCGAGGGCGGCGACGATGCGTAGCAGCGCTGTCAGCACGGGGCTCATCGGTCGATCTCCCCGAGGACGAAGTCGAGCGAGCCGAGCGCGACCACGGCATCAGCCAGCAGCAAGCCCGGAAGCAGCGCCTCGCCAGCCTGCAGTGCGAACAGCGCCGGCGGGCGATACCGCATGCGGTAGGGGTGCTCGGTGCCGTCGCTAACGAGGTACACGCCGAGTTCACCGCGCGGCGACTCGACGGCCGCATACGCCTCGCCCGCAGGCGGGCGCAGCACCTTGGCGACCTTTGCGGTGTGCTCGCCTTCGGGCATGCCGTCCATGCACTGACGGATGATGCGCACGGACTGCCGCATCTCTTCCATGCGCACGAGGTAGCGCGCGTAGCAGTCGCCGTCCTCGGCGACCGGGACTTCGAAGTCCATCTCGTCGTAGGCGGCATAAGGGCGGTCGCGGCGGATGTCGAAGGAAAGGCCGCTCGCGCGCAAGTTGGCGCCCGTGAGGCCGAACGCCATCGCCATCTCGCGGGTAATGACGCCGACGCCCCGCATGCGGCCCTGGAAGATCTCGTTGCCGCCGAGGAGCGCATGGTGTTCTTCGATGTAGGTGTCGATCGTCTCGAGGAACGCGCGTATCTTGCGCTCCGCAGTGGTGGTGATGTCGTTAACGACGCCGCCGGGACGCACGTAGTTGAACATCATGCGCTGACCGGTGACGTCCTCGAGGATATCGAGGAGGTTCTCGCGGTCGCGCACCGCGTAGAGGAACTGGCCCATGCCGCCCGCGTCGAGACCCATCGTTCCATACCAGACCAGATGGCTGGCGAGCCGGTTGAGTTCGCTGAACAGCACGCGCAGCCAGTTGGCCCGCCGAGGAACCTCGATGCCGGCGACCTTCTCGGCAGCCAGCGCGAAGGCGAGCTCGTTCATGATGCCGGATATGTAGTCGCCGCGGTCCATCAGGGTGCCCACCGCGTTGTAGCGCCGGTGCTCGGCGAGCTTCTCGATGCCGCGGTGCAGGTAGCCGACGATGGTCTCGGCTCCGACGATCTCCTCACCGTCGAGCTCGAGCAGTACGCGCAGGACTCCGTGCGTGGACGGGTGCTGCGGGCCCATGTTGACGATCAGGTGCTCGGTCATGACCTCGTCGATGCCGCGCGGCACGCGCTTGAGCGACGACGGCAGCGTGAGCGGCTCGGCTGGCGACTCGGGACTCAGCCAACCGGCGTGCGCGACGATGTTGCGAGGATCGCTCATCGGTCGCGCGCCTCCTCGGGGGTCCTGATCTCGATGCTCTTGAGGAGCAGCGGCTCGACGAACTCGGTGAGCAGCAGGTGCTTCGGGTTGGGATGGCCGGCGAGCCTCAGGCCGAACATCTCGGCGCACTCGCGCTCGGGCATGAGCGCGGCCGGATGCACCTCCCACACGCTGTGGAGCGTGCCGCCGTAGGGCAGCGCAGCCTTGAGGTGGATCTCCTCGTCCTGCACGAACGAGCGCAGGTGATAGACGACGTCGACATGCTCGCCCGTGTCGATGCCGAAGAGATCGACCATGAACGAGTACGCGCGCGGGCACTCTTTCAGCACGCGCAGGGCGGCAGGTGCGTCGTCGGCCGCGATGCGCGCGTGGCCGCCGAGGATCGGCGCCTCTTCGAGCGAAGCATCGATGCCGGCGTCGCCGAGGACCTTAGTTATGAGCATCGGATCGGGCTTCAAGCCGCTCCTCCGTCTGCTCTTTGATCTTGTCCATGAGCCGCAGGAACCCGTACTGGACCGACTCCGGCCGCGGGGGGCACCCGGGGATGTACACGTCGACCGGCACGATCTTGTCCACGCCGAGGACGACGTTGGGGTACTCACGGAAGGGCCCGCCGGCCGAGGCGCAGGCACCCATCGCCACGACCCACTTGGGCTCGGGCATCTGATCGTAGAGCCGCTTCACCGTCTCGGCCATCTTGGCGTTCACGGTGCCCGCCACGATCATGACGTCGCTCTGACGCGGGCTCGCGCGGAAGAAGACGCCGTGCCGATCGAAGTCGAAGCGGGGCCCGGAGGCGTGCATGAGGCCCTCGATAGCGCAGCAGGCTATGCCGAACGCCATGTACCAGAGCGAATGGCGGCGTGCCCAGTCGAACAGCTGCTCGCTGCGGATGAAGATCGTGGAGTTCTCTCCGGTAAAGCGATCTATCGCCACCTGAGAGCACCTTCTTTCCAGGCGTACACGAGGCCGCCGAGGAGGATCGTCACGAAGACGATCATCTCGAAGAAGACGAACCACCCGACGCCGGGCCGGCCGAACGTCACGGCCCAGGGGTAGAGGAAGACGGTCTCGATATCGAATATGACGTACAGAAGGGCGTACACGTAGTAGCCCGAACGGAAGCGCACCCAGGGTCCGCCGATCGCCGGAACCCCGCACTCGTAGGTCTCAGACTTCGCGGCACTGGGCTTACTCGGCGAGACGAGCCACGAGGCGGTGAGGGTCGCGGCGGTGAAGAGCGCGCCGACGATGATGAAGCCAGCAATGACCAGGCCGTCCAGGCTCATCCGAGTAACGCCTCCTCACTCGATCCAGGCACCGGTAAGTCGCCTCTTCGCGCGTGCGTCTCGACCGAGCGCCCCGCGCGGTTGTCGGACAGTATCAACGCCCGAAGTCCCGCCGCCAGCCGAACGGCGGCTTTCATCGGTGAGCGGACGTTTGGTGGCGGTGAAAGGCGAAATCGGGTCGATTCTGCGTGGTGCACAGCCGAGCGCAATTCGTGCCCGAAGCGCCTCCTCCTGCATTTCGAGAGATCTGCGACCGCCGAGCGGCGCCCGCGCCACTCACCGATGGTAGCCCAGAAGCAAGAGGACGGCACCTGTGGTCAGGAGCCGTCCCCGTGAGTTACGTGGAGCCGACGAGGGGACTCGAACCCCTGGCCTGCGCATTACGAGTGCGCTGCTCTACCAGCTGAGCTACGTCGGCGATTCACCTGTCAACGCTCGGGGCGCTCGCCCCTTGGAGTCTAGGACTCCTTGTTCCCGCCTCCGCCGGACCTGCGGCGGCGGCGCCTGCGCCCGCTGCGCGCCGGCTTGTCGCCTTCGGCCTGCTCGGCCTTTGGCCCCGACTCTGCAGCCGGCTGCGGCTGGCCGTCGGCCGGCTGTGCCGACTGCTGGCTGCGCCGCCTCGGGACCCGGCCCTTCGCAGCCTCGCCCTTCGCGGCGTCGCTCTTGCCGCCGGCGGCCTTCGGCTGCTGGGCCTTGGGCTGCTGTCCGCCGCCCGACTCACCTTCGGCCTTGCCTCCGCCACCGCGACGCCTGCGCCTACGTCCGCCGCCCTCGGCCGGAGCCGGGGCGGATGCCGCAGGCTTGTCCTCGGCGATCTCCGTGAGCTGGGCCGCGGCCTTGCTCCCGATCGACTCGGCCAGCGCCACCGCCATAGGCGACGGTGCCATAGCGTCGTCGAGCGCTTCCTTGCTCACCGAGCACGGGCACCCACTGCCCTTCGAGCAACCCATCACAGAGAGCGGCAGGGTGACATTCGTCCCGTCTTCCAGGCGCAGCGTGACGGTCTCTTTCGGAGTGTTGAGGTCCGTGACCTTAGCCGAGCCCGACGGCGTCTCCACCATCGCTCCGCGCTTGGGCGCCCGGGACTTGTAGTCCTTGTAGGCGTCGAACTCGTAGCGCAGACAGCACATGAGTCTGCCGCATAGCCCGCTTATCTTCAAGGGGTTTAGGGGCAGGTCTTGTTCCTTTGCCATGCGGATCGAGACAGGCTGGAATTCGCCGCCGAATCGCACACAGCACAGCATCTGGCCGCAGTGGCCGACACCGCCCACCATGCGGGCCTCGTCGCGCACGCCGATCTGCCGCATGTCGATGCGAGCGTGGAACCGGGCCGCGAGCTCTTTGACCAGCTCGCGGAAGTCGACACGCTCCTCGGCGGAAAAGTAGAAGACGACCTTATCGCCGTCGAAGAGGTACTCGACGTCGATGGGCTTCATGTCGAGCTTGTGGTCGAGCACGAGCTGCCGGAAGACCGGCATCGCCTCGCGCTCCTTCTCCTCGAGCCCTGCGATCACAGCCAGATCCTCGGCTGTCGCGACGCGAGTGACGGGCTTGAGCGGTGCGGGCAGGTCCGACTCGGCGACCTCATGGGGAGGCTGCACGACTCGGCCGAGCTCAGTACCGCGATCCGTGGTAACGATGACGGTGTCGCCCTCGACCGGCTCGGAGCCGGCGGGGTCGAACCAGAGCGTCTTCGAAAAACGGAGTCGTACACCGACTACCGTGGGCATCTCAATACCTCTCGTATATCGAACAGCATGGCCTCGATAGCCAGCTGGGGGCTCACATTATACGAAATGCGCCGGCGGGCGAGATTGACGGCCGCCAGGCCACGCGACGCCGACACCGGCGTCATCACCGCGCCGACCTCTTCCATGGCGTCGATGGCGTCGACGTTGACCACGAGGTCGGGCACTCCTTGCGCTATGGTTAAGCAATCCCGTAGCCAGCTTTCCGCCACATTGAGCACCTCGGCGACGCCCTCGCGCTCGCGAGCGGTCAGTTCCCTCTTCTGCCGCTCCTCCACCGCCTTCGTGGCCGAGCTGCCGAGGAAGTCCGAACGCTCGGCGAGATCGGCCGCCTGCGTCGCCTTCACTTCCTCGAGCGGCGCCTTGACGGCGGTCAGCAGGTCCTTGGCTGCCGTGAGCACGTCGAGGTCATCCATCGCCGCCAAGTCCTTGAGCGTGCGGAGTATGCGCGTGCGTGCCTCGCGGCGGGCTGGTGACGCAAGGAAGTCCCGCGCCCGAGCGACCACTCCCCCCGCCGCGGCTAACGCCGCCATCGCCTCTCCTTCATCGGCGCCGGTCTGCTGCCTGAGCAGGCCGGCCGCTTCGCTGGGCGCGAGGCGGCGGAAGCGCACGACCTGGCAGCGCGACGTGATGGTCGGCGTGACGGGCTCGAGCGAGTGCGACATGAGGATGAACACGACGTCGCCCGGAGGCTCCTCGAGCGTCTTGAGGAGCGCGTTGGCGGCGGCCTCTTTGAAGACGTCAGCGCCTTCGATGATGTATACCTTGCGCCGTCCTTCGACGGGAGAGAGGTTCGTGTCGTGGACGATGTCGCGGACCTGCTCGACCAGGTAGCCTGCAGCGCCCTCGGGCGAGATCAGGTGAACGTCCGGATGGGTACCTCGCCGTACACGCGTGCACGAACCGCAGGCTCCGCACCCGTTGTCCTCGCACAGCAGCGCGCACGCGAACGCGCGGGCCGCCGTCTTCTTTCCGCCGCCGGGAGGGCCGACGAAGAGGTAGGCATGTGAGACGGTACCTGCCTCGACGCAGCCGCGCAGGAGCGTGACCACTCGTGGCTGCCCGACAACGTCGTCCCAAGCGCAGTGGCTCCCGCCGGTCATTTCAATACCTCTGACAAGCGCGGCATGTCGGCGAGTGCCGATGAGACGCACGCGGAGACGTCGTCGACGGTGCCGGCGGCACTCAGGACGACCACACGCACGGGTTCCGCCTCGGCAACCGCGAGGAAGCCGGCGCGAACCCGCTCGTGGAAGGCGCGGTCCTCAGCCTCAAGGCGATCGGCGCCCGACGCGGTGGCGCGCTCTATGCCGAGTGCCGGGTCCACATCGAGAACCAGCGTGCGGTCGGGTGCGAGACCTCCGGTCGCGGCGGCGTTCAGAGCGCGGACCTCCTCGAGCGGAAGGCCGCGGCCGTAGGCCTGGTATGCCGTTGACGAATCGAAGAAGCGGTCGCAAAGCACGATCTCACCGGCTGCGAGCGCAGGCTCGATGACCTCCGCCACGAGCTGTGCCCGAGCGGCTTCGTAGAGAAGCAACTCGGCCCGTGCGTCCAGTCCGGCGTGGTCCGGATCGAGAAGGATGTGGCGGATGGCCTCGCCCGCCGCCGTCCCGCCGGGCTCTCGCAACATGCGCACGGGAAGACCGGCGCCCTCGAGCCGGCGCGCGAGGAGCCGCAGCTGTGTCGACTTGCCGCTCCCCTCGCCGCCCTCGAATGTGATGAACAGGCCGCCGCTCACAACGCCTCCCTCTCCTCGCGCCACTCGACGGGCGCTGCGGCGTAGAGATCGTTGCCGCGGGCGTCGATGGCGACGAATGCCGGGAAGTCGGCGAGCGTCATGCGCACAAGGGCCTCAGTTCCCAGCTCGGGCCAAGCGACCGGCTCGGCCGCCGTCACGAAGGTCGCAAGCAGCGCTGCGGACCCACCGACTGCGGCGAAGTAGACGCTCCCCGTGTCGATACAAGCCTGCCTGACCGCCTCGGAGCGCGCCCCCTTACCGATCGTCGCCACGATGCCCGCGTCGAGCAGCGCCGGCGTGGCGGCGTCCATGCGCTTGGCGGTCGTGGGACCCACCGCGCCGGCGGGCCGTCCGTGGGCGGGCGGAGTCGGACCGGCGTAGAAGAGCGTCTGCCCCGCCAACCCGAACGGCAGGTGTCCGTCGATGTCGAGAGCGGTCAGAAGCCGCTCGTGCGTCGCGTCCCGCGCCGTGAAGACGTCGCCGAACAGACGCACCTCGTCGCCGGCCGTCAGGCCGGCCAACCGCGCGCGCGTCACGGGCAGCTCGAGGCGGATGAGGTCCCTCATGCGGGCACCTCCTCGGCGGGGGGCGCGACTGGGGGATCTTCGCACTCTTGCCAGCGCAGCACGCGCCAACCGTAAACGGCCGCAGCCATGACAAGGCCCGCGCACAACTGCAGGGTGATGCGGGAGCCGGTGATCGTGACGGAGGACGGCGCAAGTCCGTGCGACACCACGAAGTTCTCGATGAGGCCGCCGATGAAGTCGGCGAGCGGCGCCATGATGATCATGGAGCCGAGTAGCGCGACGCGGATCACCGACTCCATCGCCGTGAAGACCCGCCCGCGCAGATCGTCGCTGGTCGTGCGGATGACGTAGCTATTGCCGGCGACGGTCACCGTGGCGATGCAGGCGCCGGCCGCCGCCCCGAATATGCCGGCGATCCAATACGTGTTGACACTCGCGAAGCCGAACAACGCCAGGCCGAAGGCGAAGACACTGCCAGGGAAGAGGACTTGGAGCTTGAACCGGTGCTCCATCCTCGGCACGAACAGGGCCCCCACGACCATGCCGAGCGCCATGAAGACGAGCATGAACGTCGTAGGCGTGGCGGTGAGCTGTTGCAGCTGCGCGAAGCGGTCCGCGAAGGGCAGGTTGCCTGTCAGGTTGTCGTTAACGTACGTGGTGCCGACCGGGATTATCGCGCCGCCGCCGAGGATCGCGAGGCCGAGCATCACGAGAAGGCCACGGAGCTCTCGGTGCGCCGCGAGGAATCGGAACGACTCGACCACGTCCCGGCCGATAAGCGACGCGTCAACGTGCTCCTCGAGCCTCGGTGGACGGGCCGGTGTCTTGATCGTGTAGATCATCGCCGCAGAGAACAGGAACGTGAAGACGTCGAGGATGACGCCCGCGCGTGGTCCGAGGAGCGCAGGGGCCGCCAGCCCGACGAGTTGGTCGACGATGGGCAGATGCGCGTTGATGACGAAGCGGACCGCCGCCTCGAAGCCTGCGAGTATGCCCGCCGCGGCGGTGAGCCCGATGAGCATGCTGGCCTGCTGCGTGGTGTAGGCAAGGCCGTTGGCCGAGACGATGTCGTCCTCGTCCACCAGGTACGGGATGAGCGCGTTGCGCGCCGGCCAGAAGAACAGCGAGGCCGTCTCCATGGCGAGCACCGCGAAGTAGATGAACCACAGCGAGTTCGAGACTACCAACATGAGCGCCAGCGCAGCACGCACGAGGTCGGCCGTGATCATGACCTTGCGGCGGTCGAAGCGATCCACCAGCACACCAGTGAACGACGAAAGAACGAGCGCAGGGATGATCTTCGCGATGAGGATGCCCGCCACCGCGAATGAGGATCCGCCCGACAACTTGGTGACCAGCGGCATGAGGAAGCCGATTACGAGCCAGTCGCCGATGCCACTCACGAACTGCGCGTACCACAGCCTCCGGAAGTGTTGATTGCCGATGAGTCGGCGATACGCGCCGTTTGAGGGTGCCGAAGGGGGCGTTGTGCCGTTCACGGGAACCGCTGTCACCTGCTCGGTCATCCAGCCACCTCGACGGTGGCGCTTCGTACCGCGCAGCAGCCCATGTTGATGGCGACCGGCAACGCCGCGATGTGACAGGGAGCTGTCACGACGTGCACTGCCAGCGCGGTAGTGTCGCCGCCGAGGCCCGCCGGTCCGATCCCCGTGGCGTTGACTGCGTCGAGCAGCTCCGACTCTATCGCGGTCACCCGATCGTCTTTCGGAACGCTTCCGACCTCGCGCAACAGCGCGCGCTTGGCGAGGCCGCCGACCTTGTCGAAGGTTCCGCCCACGCCCACGCCGATGAGCAGCGGCGGGCACGCCCCCGTCGCCTTGGCCTCGACCGTCTCGAGAAGCACTCGCTTCACGCCGGCCAGACCCGCATCCGGAGCCAGCATCTCGATTCGGCTCGCGTTGTCCGAACCGCCGCCCTTGAGCATCACGTGAACAGTCGCTCCGGTACCCGGGCGCCAGACGACATCGACGAATGCGGGGGTGTTGTCCCCGGTGTTCGACCTGTCGAGCAGGGCATCTCTGACGAGGGACATGCGAAGGCCGGAGTCGCGATATGCGGCGGCGACCGCGGCGTTGACCTCGGTCTGCACGTTGCCCGTCAGCGTCTCTTCGCTACCTAGCTCGATGCGCACCCACACCGAGCCGGTGTCCTGGCACAGGGGCACGCGGTCGTCTTGGGCCAGGTCGGCGTTCGAGAGCAGCTGCCCAAGAACCACGCGGCCTCGCGGAGAGCGCTCGCTCTTGGCCGCCGTCGAGAGCGCGAGCCGCACGTCCTCGCGAAGCGTGCAAGCGGCGATCGGCACGGCTTCCCGCACCGCCTCACCGAGACGGGCAGCGGTCAGCACGCTAGCTCCGCAACCCGAGGTCATCGAGCGATGCAGCCACAGTCGCAGCCGATGCGCGCAGCGATTCCAGCTCCTCGGCGTTGAACGGCAGCTCGGGGATCTCGACGACGCCGGTCCGCCCGAGCTTCGCCGGCACAGAGAGATAGCAGTCAGAGATGCCGTACTGCCCGTCCAGGAGCACGCAGCTCGGGAGCACCGAGCCGTCATCGCCGAGAATCGCACGCACCATCGCGACGATACTCGCGGCCGGCGCGTAGAACGCCGAGCCGGTCTTGAGTAACGCTACGACCTCGGCGCCGCCGAAGATCGTGCGCTCGACGAGCGCGACGACGTCGTCGGCGGGCAGGAGCTCTGTGATCGGAGTGCCCTTGACGGTGGTGAAGCGCGGCATCGGCACCATCGCGTCGCCGTGGGCGCCCATGGCGAGCGCGTCTACATCGGCGATGTCGGCGCCGGTCTTCTCGGCGACGGCGAAGGCGAAGCGCGCCGAGTCGAGTACCCCACCCATCCCCAGCACGCGCTGGGACGGCAAGCCCGACTCCTTCCATGCCAGGTAGGTCATGATGTCGAGCGGGTTGGTCACGCAGACGAAGACCGCATCCGGAGACGCCGCGGCCGCCTGCGAGATGACCGAGCGCATGATGCCGCTGTTGGCCTGGAGGAGGTCGTCGCGCGTCATGCCCGGTTTGCGAGGGAGACCCGCGGTGATGACCACCACGTCGCTTCCCGCGGTATCGGCGTAGTCGTTGGTGCCGGTGACCCGGGGACCGAAGTGCTCGACCGAGCGCAGATGCATCAGGTCGAGCGCCTTGCCCTGAGGCATGCCCTCGGCCACGTCGATCATGACAACGTCGGCTACGTCATGGAGAAGCAGAAGCTCGGCAGCCGTCGCGCCCACTTGCCCGGCGCCGACCACCGTCACCTTCGGATACGGCACGGATTCCCCTCCCGCGATACTGGAGCGCCCCGTGTCCGGGGCGCGAAAAGTCTTCGGGCGATTCTACCACGCGCGGGCGACCGGACATGCCGTTTGCTAGCGCGCGCCACCGCCGTCGGAGAGGTCCGCCAGGTAGCCCATGTCGAGCTTTCGCCCCTCGTGATTGGCTAAGCGCTGCTCGAGAATGGTCGGCATCTCGGGAAGCGGCTCCGGTGGCTCGGGACGGGGCATCGGCTCAGGCAGGTCCGCGAAGAGCACGTCACCGTCCGAACCGAGCGACTCGGCCAGCACCTCGCCGAGGAGCACGATCGCGCTTCCGCCGTGGCCGGCGTCCCCCATCTCGGCACCGACGGTCTCGGCGATCACCACGAGCCCGGCCGCCGACTCCGAGAGCGCCAGCGCCAGTTCCAGCATGGCCTCGGCTTGCAGGTCGCTCTCGCTGCACGGCGTCATGATGAGCACGTTGGGGCTCGCGGCCGCTGTACGCTCGAGGACCGACGGGTTGATGCAGGCGTCGCCATGAAGAAGGGCGATCGGCCCGAGACGCTCGCCGAGGACTGGCACCTGGTCGGTCACGGGAAAGACCTGAGCGCGCACGTTCGCCGCGATCCGAGGAACCAGCCGAGTACCCGGCACGCCGTACATGCCGCGCGTGAGCCGCTCGTGCGCCTCAGCCTCGTCGATCGGCAAAGCGTGCGGGAAGACGACGACTTCGGCGCCTCCGTCTGCGGCCTTCTTGGAGGCCTCGACCAGCGCGTCGGCGTCAGCGAGCGCGTCTCCACGCAACCGGTGCTCTATCACCGCGATCCTCACGGGCGCCTCCTCGGCATCATGGGCATTGCTGTCACTCTAGTAGATGCCCCTGAATCCCTCGCGAGAGACGCGCATGAGCGTGCACCGTCCGCGGTGCTAACGCGAACCGGACACCTTGCGACCGCCGCCGCGGCGGCCCGTGTTGCGCTTGGGCTGGTCCGCCTTGCTCGGGCAGTCGGGATCGATGCAGATCTTCCAGGGGCCCTTCTGAGTGGTCACCACGATCATGGGCGCACCACACGGCTCACAGATCTCCTCGGTGGCATGCAGCTCACCGCGCTGCGGCAGCGGGTAGGAGGTCTTGCACTCCTCGTAGTTCGTACAGCGCGCGAAGCGCTTGAGATTCTTGGAGCGCTGCGCGATCAGTCGGCCGCCCTCGCGCCCGTCCTTGGCGCACGTCGGGCACGGCCCGATGTCCATCGTGGGCTCGAAGTTGGTCTTGCACTGCGGGTCGAGACAACGGACGAGCGGCTTCTGGCGGAACTGGATGATGGTCACCTGCGGCGTGCCACATTCGGGGCACGGCTCCGGCGCCGTGTCGATCTTGCCCTGAGGGAGCGGATAGGTGACGTCGCAGTCCGGCCAACCGGCGCAACCGACGAACTGGCTGCGCGTCTTGACCGACTGCTTGACGAGCAGGTCGTTGCCGCACTTGAGACAGCTGCCTACGCGCGCGTCGTCTGCCGCGGCGGCCTTGAGCATCTCGCCTACCTGCTCCGTCTGCGGGATCAGGTCCTCGATGATCTTGCCGAGGAGTTGCCGCGAGTGGTCGACGACCTCGACGCGCTGCGAGCGCCCGTTCGCGATCGCGTCCATCTCGGCCTCGAGCTCGGCGGTCATCTCCGGCGTGGTGATCCGCGGCGCATACTGCGTGAGCACGTCGATGACGGCCCGCCCGCGGTTGGTGGGAGCGATAGCCTTGCCCTTCTCGATCTCCTCGGCGTACTGCACCTCGATGAGACGCTCGATGATGGAGTGGCGCGTGGCCTTCGTGCCGAGGCCGCGCTTCTCCATCTCCTGGATCAGCGTTCCCTGGCTGTAGCGCGAGGGCGGCTCGGTCTGCTTCTCGGCGAGCTCGGCGCCGAGGAAGTCGACGCCGTCGCCCTCGGCGAGCTTCGGCAGCTCCTCGTCCTTCTTGAGGCCGTAGGGGTAGATCTCGCGGAAGCCCGGTGCGAGCAGGACGTCGCCGCGAGCGATGAACGACTCGCCGTTGACGTCCACGGTCACCTTCGTGCCCTGGATGGTAGCGGGTCCCGATAGCGTGGCCATGAAGCGGCGCGCCACGAGGTTGTAGAGCTTGAACTCCTCGGGCTTCAGCTTGTCCGGATCGCCGGCGCCTGTCGGGTGGATCGGCGGGTGGTCGGTCGTCTCCTTCTTGCCGCGCGTCGCGTGAAGCGTCGCTTGGCCGAGCAGTCTCTGCGCGTACGGCCGGTATGCGGCCACGCCCGCCAGCTCGCCGAGGATGCCCTTGAGGTCGAGCGACGGCGGGTAGACGGTGTTGTCGACACGCGGGTAGCTGATGAGGCCGTTCATGTAGAGGGTCTCGGCGATGCGCATCGTGCGCGCCGGCGAGAGTCCCTCGCGGGCGGCGGCCGCCTGCAGCTCAGTGGTGTTGAAGGGCGTGGGCGGCTGAGCCTTGCGCTCCTTGCGCTCCATCGCCGTGACGCGCCCGGTCGTGGCGCCCTCGACAGCGGCCATCGCCTTCTGGGCCTCGGCCTCGACCTTGAAGCGGTCCGCAGAGTGCATCGCCGAAAACTCGGTGCCCGCGGAGTCGAAGCGCGCCTTCACCTGCCAGTAGGTCTCGGGGACGAACGCCTCGCGCTCACGCTCGCGGTCGACGATGAGGGCCAGCGTCGGTGTTTGCACGCGCCCGGCGGACCGCACGTTACCGTAGCCAGCGAACTTCGCCATCGTGAGGTAGCGCGTGAGCACGGCGCCCCACACCAGGTCGATGTCCTGGCGTGACTCGCCGGCCTGCGCCAGGCAGTCGTCGACCTCGGTGACCTCCGAGAACGCGCGCTCGATCTCTTCCTTGGTGATCGCCGAGAACCTCGCGCGCTTGATCGGTACCTTCTTGTTGACGCCCCGGACCAAGCCGCGAGCGTCCGACCCGATGAGTTCGCCCTCGCGGTCGTAGTCGGTCGCGATGAAGACTTCGTCGGCCTTCTTCGCAAGCGACTTGAGGGAGCGGATCAGCTCGCGCTCGGCGGGAGTCTTGCCCACGGGAGCCCACACCAGGAACGGCAACGAGGCGAGCTTCCACGTCTTGAGGTCGACGCCGTCGACCGTGAACGGCTTCTTCTTGGGCCACGGAGGCGTGGGTAGGCTCTCCGGCAGCGTGACGGGGCTCGGGTCACCCTCGGCCCACACGGCGCTCCAGCCGCCGTTGTGCACGAGCTGCAGCGGGAAGTCCACGCCAAGGATGTGGCCTTTGAGTCCTATCGAGATCCAGTCCTCGCCGTCGCGGCGGAACGAATACACGGGGGTGTTATAGACCTTGTCCGTCTTGGGCTTTCCCACGGCAAGGATCTCAGCCAGTTTCTTGGCAGCGATGTTCTTCTCGGTGACGACGAGCTTCAAGTGACGCCTCCCGGCAGCGGCGGTTTTGCAGCCGAGTATACACACGGCCGTCAACCCCTCTATACAACGCGAGGATACGAGGGCGCCGTGACGGATTCCCTACGCGAACCTTATTAGGGCGTTCCGGCAGCCGGAAGAAGCGTCAGAGACCGATCTCGTCGTGGCGTGCCTGCATGGCCGCCAGCGCTATGCCGAGGAACTCCTCGCGGTCGAGTCCGAGCTCCTCGTGACCGGCCATCTGATCGCGGGACGCGCCGCGCGCGAAGGCCTTCTCTTTCCAGCGCTTCTTGAGGCTCCTCACCTCGACGCCGGCCAGGTCCTTTTCCGGTCGCACAAGGGCCGCGGCGACGATGAAGCCGGTCGTCGGATCGGCGCACCAGAGGGCGCGGTCCATCTGGGACTCACGCGGCACCTTGTCGGCGTGAGCGAGGATGGCGTGGATCATCTCGTCGTCGACGAGTCCGGCGAGCTCCTCGGCGGTAACGACGCCGTGGCGCTCGAAGTCGTCAGCGGTCTCGGCGTAGTCCAGGTCGTGGAGAAGGCCCGCGAGCGCCCACCGATCGACGTCTGCCTCCGGAAGCTCGAGGTGCTCGGCGAGAGCCCGCATGATTATCTCGGTCGCTACGCAGTGCGCGACGAGGTTCTTGCCGGGGATGCGCTCCGTGACGAGGGCGAACGCCTCATCCCGCGCGATCACCGCGGTTCCTTGCCTGCCGCGATGCGCACCTGCTCGATGCGCTCGGCGAGCCAGGAGGCCCACGCGTCCACGCCCTCGCCCTTCGTGGCGGCTACGCGAAAGATCGGCGACTTCGGGTTGAGCGAGCGGACGACCGACTCGAACTCGGCCTCGTCGAAGTCAAAGACCGGCATCGTGTCCACCTTGTTGAGGATCACGGCCTCCGAGATCTGGAAGATGTTGGGGTACTTGTACGGCTTGTCGTGCCCCTCAGGCACCGACAGGATCATCACCTTCGCGTGCTCGCCGAGGTAGAACTCGGTGGGGCACACGAGGTTTCCGACATTCTCGACGATGATGAGATCAAGCTCGTCGAGCGGCAGAGCAGCAACGGCGCGCTTGATCATGTCGCTCTCAAGGTGGCAGGCACCGCCGGTGTTGATCTGCACCGCGGGAATGCCGTGCGCCTTGACCTTCTCGGCATCGACCTTTGAGGCGATGTCGCCTTCGATGACGGCGATGCCGTAGCGGTCGCGTAGCGCGGCGATGGTCGCAAGGATCGTGGAGGTCTTGCCGGCGCCCGGACTGGCCATGAGGTCGAGGACGAAGATGCCCTTCTCGTCGAAGACCCTCCGGTTCTCGGCGGCGAGCTTCTCGTTGCGATCGAGGATCGGCTTGGAGACGTCGATGGTTGCCATCAGGTGGCTTCCTCCACGGTATCGGCGGTCGGGTCGTCGCTCGAAGCTGCGGCGGAGTCCTCGCCGCCGTCGGTCTCGAGCGAGTCGATGGTCAGCTCGCGTCCCTGCAGCAGCGACACGTTGAACGCAGAGCAGGACGGGCAGACCATGGTGAATCGGTCGTGCTCGTACTCGAGCCCGCACTCGTTACACAGCGAGCGCGGCTCGAGGTGGGTGACAGTGAGCGTCGCGCCCTCGGCCATCGTGCCGGGCGTGAGCGCCTCGAACGCGAACTGAAGCGCGAAGTCCTGGATCTCGGTCAGGTCTCCCACGGTGATACGGATCTCGGTGATACGCTTCGCGCCGGCGTTCTCGGCAGCCTCGAACGACGAGGCGAGTATGCCTTGGGTGATGCCCATCTCGTGCATCGTGCGCTACGCCTCTTCCGACTCGATGACCAGGTCGTCGGCCTGCTCCATACGCTTCTGCTCGGCGATGCGGCGTGACAGGACGACGCGCGCGAGCAACAGGCTGGCCTCGTAGAGGACGAGCAGGGCTGCGGCGAGCGCACCCATGGTCACGGGGGACCAGTCAGGAGTGGCGACGGCTGCTGTCGTGACGATCACGACGTAGGCGACGCGCCAGTTCTCGCGCAGCTTCTTGTACGGGACGATGTTGAAGATCAGCAGGTAGAAGACGACGACCGGCAGCTCGAAACCGATACCGAACGCCAGCAGCACGAGCGTGACCGCCTGGAACCACATGGCAGCGTCCGGGAGCATCGCGATGGACTGCGCGGATGCCTGGCCCACCATCCACTCGAACGCCTTCGGCGTGATGACGAAGTAGCAGAAGACTATGCCGGAGATGAACAGCGTGAGCATGGCGATGAAGGTCGGCACCACGTAGCGGCGTTCCTTCGGCTTGAGCGCCGGGAGGAAGAACGCCATGAACTGCCAGATGATGATCGGGCTGCCGATGATCACCGCGGCGTACATCGCGACCTTGAAACGAAGCGTGAACCCGCCGAAAGGCCCGAGGATGTTGAGCTTCTCGATGCCCACCGCTTTGAGGGAGGGCAAGACGGGCAGCATGATCAGGTTGTAGATCTGCCAACCCCAGGTGTACAGAGCGAGCGCGAGGACGAACAAGGTAGTCAGCACGATGACCAACCGCTGGCGCAGTTCGGCGATGTGCTCGAAGAATGGGAGTCGCTTAGGTCCTATCGGCATGGGTTGAAACGAGGAGGACTACTCCTCGTCTTCCTCCTCATCGTCGTCTTCGCTTGTGGCCGACCAGATCGAGGCCGCCGATGACGCGGGCTGGGCCGGGGTCGGCTCAGGAGCCGTGGTCCCGATGCCGCGCTCGGCAGCATCCGGAGCCAGCATCTCGGCCCGGATCACGCGCTCCATGTCTTCTTGCGCGCGCTTGAACGTCCGCCAGGTCTTGCCCAGGGTACGCGCAAGCTCCGGAATCTTGTCCGGGCCGAAGATGATCAGAGCGAACACAGCGATGATGAGCAGCTCGTTGCCGCCGATTCCGAACACAACCCCACCTTCTTGCGACGAAAGATCGCCGCTCTCGAGCGCCCGTCCACCGGTGCCGGCCGGCGGCGCGCTATCAGAACTTGCGCGCCTCCTCGGCGTTCGCGTAGATCGGGAACACCTTGTCCAGCCCGGTGATCCGGAAGATCTTCAGAATGTTGTCACGAGTGCAGACGATGCGCACTACACCGTCCCGTTCCCTTGCACGACGCAAAGCGCTTACCAACACGCCAAGACCTGAACTATCGATGAAACCGACCTTCTCCATGTCGACCACAACGTTCGGGCAGCCGGACTCAACGACAGAGACGAGCTCTTCTTTGAGTCGAGGGGCGGTGTAGACGTCTATCTCGCCTTCAAGCCGTACATAGCAGACGTCGGTCCCGCGTTCGCTCTTGATGTCGAGTTCCATACTCGGTCCAGCTCCTCGTAGTCGGGGAACAGTGCTCGGATTGTACCGCTCGCGGGCGTAGCCTCAAAGCGATGGTTCCTGCGTGGCGGCATGGCACCGAAGGGGTACCATTCATGTATCCCCGAAATGAGGAAGGACCTATGGCGCTCAGCATCGACTTGGAGCAGGAATCCTCATACTGGCTCCTGAAGTTGCGCGGTGATCTCGATTATGGAGAGTGCGCGGCGTTCAGGATGAATATCGATCGCATCCTGAAGTCGGGGCCGCCGGCCACGATAGTCGACCTCTCGGGGCTCGAGTATCTCGACAGCTCCGGCCTCGGCCTTCTGTTGTCGCTGTCGAAGGAGTACGGCGCACAGGGCGGAAAGCTCATCCTCGTGACCAATGAGACCGTCGACAACATCTTGTCCCTGACGCGGCTCAACGGGATCTTCTCCACTGCGGAGTCCGTCAGCGAGGCCCAGCTCATGGTGACCGAAACCGGCTGATCGAGGCGCGTCCGGAATAGCGAAGGGGACGGGCGCCCCGAAGGATGCCCGTCCCCTTGCGTGTGCCTATAACCGGTTCGCTACGGGGTCGTGGTCGCCGTCGACTGGCCCTGCAGCGTCTTCACCTGCTGCTTGGCGTACTCGGCGTTGCCCTGGGTTCCCTTGGGATCGAGCTTCAGGTACCGATTGAAAGCGACGAGCGCCTTCGCGCTGTCACCGGTTGCCTGATAGAAGATGCCTAGATTGAACCACGCCGGTGCGAACTCAGGCGACGACTTGCTGACCGCCAGCGCCGTTGCCAGCGCTCCGGAGGTCTCTCCGGTGTAGTGCTGCGTGATCGCGTAGTCGATCATGACCGGCGGCTGAGAGGCCCCGGCTTTGACCGCACGAGAGTAGGCGTCCTTCGCCGAGATCCACAGGGGCTGGTCGGCGCCCACCGCCGATGTGGCGGTCTGCGATACCTGCTGCACCTGGCTTGCCCAGTCGAAGTACGTGTTGCCGAGGGCGATGAGCAGC
The DNA here is from genome assembly GCA_964607705.1 of uncultured Eubacteriales bacterium. Taxonomy (GTDB): domain Bacteria; phylum Actinomycetota; class Coriobacteriia; order Anaerosomatales; family PHET01; genus CAZSLI01. Next base: position 34,651 of record CAZSLI010000008.1, on the reverse strand, counting down.
GTGGCGCTCTCCGGCTGGCTCTGCAGCTGGCCGGTGAGGGACGCGACCGCCGGCTGGTACTGCTGGCCCGCGGCAGTGATGGGATCGCTCGACGTGTTGGCCGGCTGCTGACTGTTGCTGGTCAGCGATCCGGCGCCGATCGAGATGAAGCTGGCCACGAAGGCGACGGCCAGAAGGATCAGCACCGCCTTCATCCAACCCGGGGTCCTTGACTTATCGATCGCCACGCGCAGATACCTCCCTCGATACCAGACGGGCCCGGTCCGCCGTCAGGCAGGCCGGGCCCGGACAGTTCTGATTCTACTTGCCGGTCGACGTGGCCGCGCCCGAACCGCCACCGATGTCGGGGTGGCCGGCGGGAAGCTGGCCGCCCTGAAGCTGCTCGGGGGTCAGCTGCGGAGCCGTACCCGAGCCGCCCGTGGCGCCCGTTGCGGGCGTGGTTGCCGTGGTCGGCGCGGTGCTCGTCGCGGGTCCAACGGGGAGAAGAATGCCGATGATGACGCCCGCGAGCAGCGCGATCACGCCGATGAGGGCCGCAACGGCCATCGTGACGGTCTGCGCCGTGCTGGCGGCCGGAGCCGCAGCCGGGGCGGTCGACTTGGCGGCGCCGCTCTTCTTGGCGGGTGCCTTCTCGGCCGGCTTGCTCGGCTTCTCGTCCTCGTCGAAGAAGAAGTCCTGATCGCTCACTAGGTCGTACCCTCCTATTCGCACAGGCGCTCTCGCGCCCGCCTGCCTGCCTGAACCTCGCGTAGTATATCACGCGATTACGACGCGGTTTATCCGCGTTCACCTGCCGAGAAACAGAGCAACACCCGCGCCAAAGGGGACTCGCGCGCTAGGTGCGCAGCTTCATCCGCATCTCCTCGGCCCGCCCGTAGACGCGCTCGTGATCGAGCGTCGGCCAGGCCTTCGACTCGTAGAGCACCTCGCCGCCCACCATGGTCCACAGCACGTTCTCCTGGTTGGCGGTGTGCACCAGCGTGCCGTACGGGTAGTGCGTGGGTATCTGATGCGACTTGGACAGGTCGACCGCGATGATGTCGGCCTGCTTGCCGGGCTCCAGCGATCCCACCTGGTCGTCGATGCCGAGTGCGCGAGCGGCATCGAGCGTCGCCATCTTCACGAACTGGCGAGCCGGGATGAAGTGCTCCTCGCCGAGGGTGGCACGCTGCACGAGCAGCCCGATCCGCATCTCCTCGAACATGTCCATCGAGTTGCTTGCTGCGGGCGAGTCGGTGCCGATGCCCAGCCGTACTCCGGCGTCGAGAAACTTCGAGACCGGCGCGACACCCATCCCGAGCTTGGCGTTGCAGCGCGGGCAGTGGGCGATGGCGACATCGTGCGAGGCGAGGATCTCGATGTCCTCGTCGTCGACCTGCGTACAGTGCACCGCCATGATGTTCGGCACGTCGAAAAGTCCCCACTGGAGGACGTAGCGCACGGGGCTCACGCCGGTCGGCAGCCAGAGGGGCGCGTTGCGGTCGTAGACCTCGCGCACGTCAGTCGCGAGCATGGACGAGCCGTACTTCACGAACTGGTACTCCTCGCGGCTGCCCGCAAGGTGGATCGCGACCGGGGTCCCGTCGGTCGCGATCTCGGCGACTCGACGGAAGAGCTCGGGGTGGCATGAGTACGGCGCGTGCGGCGCCATACCTATGACGAGCCGCTCGGGATCGGTGGTATCGCGCCATGCGGCCACGTCGGCGGCGGCACGCTCCATCACATCGGCGATACGGCCCTTCTCCATGGTGGCGACTTCGCGGTAGATGAACCCGCGCAACCCGGCGGCCTGAGCGGCATGGCCCGAGGCGCCGGTCTCGGTGATGTCAGCGATAGTCGTGATGCCCGACTGCAGCGACTCCAACGCGCCGAGGAGCGCCGAGTCATCCCAGTCCTGGCTCGAGAACAGGCGCTCGCGCTGCATGAGCTGCAGCTTCCAGCGCGAGTACGGGAGGTCGTCGACGAGTCCGCGCATGGCGGTGTACTCGAGGTGCGTATGCAGGTCGACAAAGCCCGGGAGCAGCGCGGCGAGACCGAAGTCCTTGACCGGCTCGTCCGGATGCAGGCGGCGCAGATGCTCGAAGTCGCCGATCTCCACGATGCGGTCGCCCCGCACGAGCACCGCACCCTGCTCGATGTGCGGCGTGGCTATGGGCAAGACGTAGCGGGCGGTGAGAAGCATGTGGGTCCCCTCGTGATGCGGCTTCCTCGGGATTCTACCGCAGCAGCACGCTCGAGCGGGCTACTTGACCGCCGTGTGAAGCGCGACCACTCCGCCCGTGAGGTCCTTCCACGAGATTGCCGAGAACCCAGCCTCGCGTAGCTCGGCAGCAAGCTCCGGCTGCGTAGGGAAGCGTCGGATGGAGTCGTTGAGGTACACGAAGCTCTCGCGGTCGTGTGTCAGCGCGCCGCCGATGGTCGGGATCACGTTCTGTAGATAGACGTGGTACACCCCGCGCCAGGGGCCGAAGGACGGGCGCGAGAACTCGAGGATGACGTAGCGGCCGCCCGGCTTGAGCACGCGGAGGACCTCGCTGAAGTTGCGGTCGCGCTCGGGGAAGTTACGCACGCCGAAGGCGACGGTCACCACGTCGAAGGACTCATCCTCGAACGGGAGGTCCTGCGCGTCCGCCAGCCGGAAGGTCAGCCGAGAACGACCGGTGTAGCTCCCCGCCTTGTGCTCCGCGATCTCGAGCATCTCGGGAGTGAAGTCGGTGACGACGACCTCGGCCGGCCCTGCCTGCTCGGCAATCGCGAGCGAGACATCGCCAGTGCCTGCGGCGATGTCCAGGACGCGCGAAGACTCCCCGAGTCGGCATGCCTTGACCAGGGCCCGCCGCCACAGGCGGTCGATCCCCATGCTGGCGAGCGTGTTGAACGTGTCGTAGCTGCTGGCGATGTTGGAGAAGATGCCACGGACCCTCTCGGTCGTGGCCTCCCCCGGGGCGGGCTGCTGGTCGGTCATACGGGCTCTAGCCTTCCGGTTCGGCTACCGGCTTCGGTCGCGGAGCCGTGTGCTGGTCAGAGGTGGCCGGTCGCGGCTTGCCCGAGCGGCGCCCGAACAGGTTAGCGGCATTCTCCCTGACGAACAAACCGGCGGCCGCCGCTACGTGCTTCGGCCCGATGTAGCGCGGCCAATTGAGCTCGGACTTCTCACACACGGTCGACTGCGACAGGCGCTCGAACTCCTCCTTGAGCCCCCACAGTTGAGCATCGCGCGAAGACAAGGGGCCCGCCATGATGTCGTCGATCCGCTGCATGGCGACGCGCGCCTCGTTGATGCGGCGCTCTGTGGTGGTCGCGGTCGCGGCGTCGATCACGCCGCCCTCGGCCTTGATCCGGTTGACCATGAGACCTGCGTCGTAGGTCGCATCGACCATCTCGTCAGGGCTCATCGCCTCGCTCTCGTAGTTCATGATGTGCTTCCACGACGGCATGACGAGCCGCTCCCGATGCTCCTGCAGGGTCTTGGCGCGCAGCGTGTAGCCGTGCGCGGACGGGTTGTCGAAGGCACGGGAGCCCGGGTCGAGGAACGGCGCCATCGGGCTGATGAAGCACAGGAGCCGCTTGTCGTAGCCCACCGCCTCGTAGAGGTGCTTCACGTACTCGGCGGTCTGGCGTACGGATGCGGCCGTCTGAGTGGGGATACCCGTCATGAAGTAGAGGTCGAAGCGGGAGCAGCCGTTGCGCAGCGCCGCCTTCACCGTCTCTTCGACCTGATCGATCGTATAGTGGCCCTTGCCGAAGGCGGCGCGGACGCCGTCGTCGTGACTCTCGACGCTGATCTCGACGGACCAGTCGGGCAGGTTGCCGTCGAGGAACTCGTAGAACTCCTCGTGCGGCGGCTTGAAGAACTCGAATCCGATCGGGTTCTTCATCTTGATGCGCTGGAGTCCCTGCACGAAGTCGCGGGTGTACTCGCGTCCCGCCTGCAGGAAGTCGTTGAGCACGAAGATCGGTCCCGGGATGTACTTCTGGATGTGCTGGATGTCTTTGACCAGCAGCGCCGGATCCCGGAAGGCCACGCGATCGCGCCCGAAGTGCTCGCGGAACGAGTACGCCGAGCCTCCGCACGTGACGCAGTCATGCGTGCATCCTCGGCAGATGAGCGATGCGCAGACGGGGTACTGGAGCCAGTCCTTGAACGGGACGAAACCCATGAGGTCACGGTACCGGACGACGGCTTTCATGTTGTACGAGTAGTCCAGCGAGATCGAGTTCATGTCGCGAGGGACCCACGACAGGGGGTTCACGGTGATGCTTCCCTCGGCGTCCTTCCATGTGAGGTTGGGCACCTCCGAGAGGCTGCCGCGGCCCTTGAGGACCTCGAGGAGCATGCGCATGGGCTCCTCGGTGGAGTCGCCGCGCATGACGTAGTCAACCGCATCGTAGGTGACCAGCTCTTCGTGATAGTACGTCGACGAAAGCCCGCCGAAGACCACGGGAGTGTCGGGGTGGAACTTCTTCACGATGCCGGCCACCTCGACGGAGCCGTGAGCGTGAGGCAGCCAGTGCAGGTCGATGCCGAAGATGCGGGCGTCCAGGCCACGGATGTACTCTTCGACGTCGAATCCGGGCTTGTTGAGCATGAGAACTGCGAGATTGACGATGCGCACGGTGATGCCGTGGCGTTCGAGGTACTCGGCCATCGTGGTCAGACCGATGGGGTACATCTCGAAGATCGGCGTGGACGGCACCATGTCGGAGACAGGGCCGAACATGATGGACCGCTCGCGGAAGTCGTAGACGGCGGGAGCGTGTAGGAGCACGAGGTCCACTTTGGGCATGGCTGCGCAGGGTCCTTTCGAGGCTGTCCACCTGTACCCGGATACGTACCCTGCGGCCTTCGCCGCTCCCCCTGCCGGCACGCGGCAGGGCGCCAGTATATCACCGAGAACCCGGGCTTCGATGCCGTCCCGTCTCTCCCCTGCTTCGCCGTCGCTGAGCCGATACCTGCACCGCCACGGGTGCGCAGAGAAAGGGCCCGTCCCAGTAGCGAGACGGGCCCTGCTGATTCGCTCGGCGGTACGTTCCTAGTCGCCGCCCAGATTGACGTGACACTGAGCGCAGTAGGTCGGGGCATGGCACTCGAAGCATGCCTGTGCGCCAACCTGCTGGACCGCCTGCGGGTGCTGCTTGCGCCACGTTACGTTGGTGTCGTACTTGAAGTCGAGCGAGGTCCCGTGGTGGCACTCGTCGCAGAACTGATCAGCGTTACCGTGGCAGTTCGCGCAAACCTCGGGCTTCTTCTTGCCGAGAGCGCCGTGGCCCTTCTTGAAATCCGCAGGGTGAGGCATCTGCAGACCGTGGCAATCGTCGCAGAACTTCTGCGCATGGCAGGTGAGGCACTCGTTGATGGAGGCGACCGGCGCGAGTTCGACTGCCTCGCCGCTCTCGCCCCCCTCAGCCGGCGCGGTCCCGCTCGAAATCTCGGCCTGTGCCTCGGCGGCCCGCTCGTACTCCTTGGCGGCAAGCTTCGCGTGGCCCTCGGGGAAGAAGCCCTTTGCGAGGTGGCTCGGCGGCTTGAGTTGGAACTCCGGCGTGTGGCAGGCGTCGCAGCGGCCAGGCGCCTTGATGCCGGACGGCGACTCCGCGCCTTGCGTGTGGCAGCGGAAGCATGCCGTCATCGACATGAAGTCCTCGTGCCTGCTGTTGCGCTTGCCGGTATTGGGATCCAAAAGCGTCGGGACGAAGTCCTCTTTGTGCGCGATCCGGTTGTGGCAGATCGTGCAGTTGACCTTGTTCTCGGCATGAACGTCGTGGTCGATGACCAGGCCGGGGTCAGGAGTGACGGGCCGCTTCGAGAGGTTGTGGCACTGCGTGCACTGAGTGCTCGCCATCGTGAGGGCCACTTCACTCTCGCCGTTCAACGGCAGCTCGTAGCTGTTCGTCACGGTGAGGTACAGCTCTCCGAGTGCCTCGGCCTTGTGGAGGATGAAGGTCACCGGGCTCGACCCCACGGGCATGTGGCAAGCCATACAACTGACTCGGCTGTGGGACGAATGCTTGTACGCCGTGATGGTGTCGTCCTGGACCTTGTGGCAGCCCTCTGAGCAGAACCACCTGGTGGAGGTGACTCCCAGGGCGACGATCATGACCGCAGCCAAGACCACGACGGCAACGAACGTGAGGATGAGATACCGGGGCCGACGAACGGGGTCCTTGAAGCCGGCGAGTGAGATGCGGGGCATCGCTGGTTACTGTCCTTGGTCTCTAGAAGTCGATGCCTACGCGATCGCCCTTCTTGACGGCGTGGCACATGAGGCAGTTGCCGTCGTAAGGCGCATCGAAGTAGCGGAGCATCTTGGTCTTGTCAGTACCGTGCGGATTATGGCATGAACTCGTGCACGTGAGGCCCTTGCGGGCGTTCACATCGTAGTGCGCTGGCCGCACCGGGTGGTTCGCGTATGTAGTGCCGGGGCGCTTCTCTTCGTACCGCTTGGGTGCGTGGCAGCCGAGACAGAGATCAGGATTACTGTTGCGCAGGATAGGAGCATAGGGCGAGCCATGTGGCGTGTGACAGCCGATGCAAAGCGTCTCGTTGTGCTTCGAGGAAGCAAACCTGGTCTCAAAGTTCCCATGGCACTGGTAGCAGAAGTCGTTGTTGCGGGCCGAGAGCAGGCCCGAGTACTGGGCCGCGTGAGGGTCATGGCAGCTGGCGCATTTCAGATCGACCCCGACCGGGTGATGGCTCGACTGGGCGAACTGGTTCTGTATCTCGGCGTGACACTTGTAGCAGAGCGTCGGCTGAGGGGCGTCCAGCAGCGGCATGTAATCGGAGCCGTGGGGCTCGTGGCAGCCGGTGCAGTTGTCATTCAGGAACGGTGCATGCTGGACCGGCATCGATGACTTCACGGCCACGCTCGGGTGGCATCGGAAGCAGAGGTCTCGCTGGTTGTCGACCAGGATACCCTTGTACTGGGAGGCATGCGGATCGTGACAGTCGGTACACCAGCCTTCTTTCGCCGGCGGATGTGACTGCATACGGTTGAGCTGCTCGCCCATGGGGTGGCACGTCAGGCAGATCCTATTCGGCGGCTGGGTCAGCAGCGCTCGGAAGTTCGACGCATGTGGGTTGTGGCAGTTGGTGCAGCGCGAGGACTCGAACGGCTGGTGCTGGAACGGGTCATTACGCTTGGGCCCGAGGTCTCCGTGGCACATCCAACACAGCCGCTCCTCGGGCATGATGAGCCCGGACTTGCCTCCCGCAACGTCCTTGGTGGTCCGTGATGCCGTCGCGAGGCTGGCGGACTGGGTATCGACCTGCTCGGCGGCTCCCGCATCGAGCAGCAGCCACAACCGGAACGGCAGCCATTTGAGCGCCGTGATCGTCTGACGCCAGACCTGCCGAGGAGAACCGACCACCGTCACCGTGATGCGCTTCCCGTGCGGAGTGTGGCACGACAGACAGCGCTTGGTCGCAAACGGCGAGTGGACCGTGCTCTTGCTGAAGTCCGGGATCTTCTCGGGGTGGCACTGGAGGCACTGGGCATTGCGCGCCACGAAGCGCGCCTGCTCACCGCCGCCCGTGACCCAGACGCGTGCAGACGTGACTACGCAAAGCATCAGAAGAAGAAGCAGCAGAAGGATGGCGAGGAGTCCCCACCATCGCCCCCGTCGCTGCTCTTCGCCGTGATCCCCGGCGTTGGTTTCGATGTCGCCAGGAGCGACGTCGGGATCGGTCAACGACCCTCCTATGCGCCGCGTGTAAAGCTGCTCGTTAGCATGGTCTGGGCGGCGCACCCTACCACGGACAGTCTAGCACGGCGTACCTGCCAATATGAACCATCGTTATCGCTCGCACGAAGGGTTCTTACCACGAAATGGAACCGCTCGCGCGTCCCTTATGGGCGCCGCTAGGTGCTGGCCTCACCAGACACTGGGGCCGGGCTCTCAGATGTGCCGCACATCTCCCGCAAGGCCTCAGCAAGCCGGAGCTCAAAGACCACCTCTCGGCGTTGGTCCGTGGCGAGAAGGCGCAGTTCAGTCCCTTCGGCAACCGAGGTAAGCAGCACCCACGCGACCCGCCTCGGCCAAAGGGCCGATATGGCGTTGCCCACAATCATCAAGAAGAACACCAGGTAGATCGGGTAGACCGACCAATCGTCGGCGACCGACAACCGCACGTACTCGCCCGCGGTGTCGAAACGCAGCGGAGCGCCTGCGATCACCGCCGTCGCCCCCTCGGCGAGGACCGTGCTCGAAGCAGCGCCCGACTCATCTGCCCAAGTGAGCCTCAACTGGCGCCGCCGTGCAGACGCGCCGACCGCGATCGATACCAGCGGCGAGACGGTGACCGGAACGCGCCTCCCACGTGCCCCGGTGAGCGTGATCACCTCTGTCGACAACACGCTACGCCGCGGCCCCACCACGTCGAACACGACTTGGGCTCCACTCAACGGCTTAAGGTCACTTCCGAGCAGCGTCAAGTCGGCGTAGTAGTCGAAATCCTCGTAGTGGACGAGCAGCGACCGGTAGCGAAGCGGATGGTTGGGGTAGACCGGCGAGCTGGCCAGCACGCGCCCGTTCCGGGTCAACGCAACAACTGGCACGGGACCCCTGTCGATCCCGCCGATCACGTATTCAGGCTTCCACGCGATCACCCTGAGTTCGGCGTCGGCGAACCTGTCGGAATACGCGGCCCCTTGAATGATGCTGTCGAAGTTGTCTGAACTCAGCGGCTTCCGCGAGTCTAGCCCCACGCCGATCTTCCCCTCCGACCGACTTACCTGCCCCAGCAGCACCAGCGCGAAGAGCGCGGCGAGCGCCCAATGGAACAGAGGGCTACCGAGCGGACCGAGCCGTCCGGATCGCCCCTGAACGGCGCTGCGGGTGGATTGTGTGACTAACCCCTGTCCTGCGAGTGCGGCGGCGACGAGTGGCCTCGCATCGTCGAGGGGGCCCGGATACAGACATACCGGCGACCTGGCGGCGATTCGCCGCCTCAGCGGCTCGTCGAGCCCAGACCTATGCCGCATCTGTTCAAGCGCGACACGCGAGCGTTCCCAGGCGCATATAGCTGTCGAGATTCCAAGGTAGACCAAGGCAACCAGGAAGATCGGCGAGGAGAAGCTGAGGAAGAGCGGCGCCTCGGCACCGCGTCCCTGGCCGGGCAGGGTGATCAGCAGCCCCGCATACGCAGTCAGCCCGACCAGCAGCCAGATGGCCACGCGGCGCGACCTGAGAACCTTCACCAATCGCACTCGCCGACTCATCTACTGAGTCCTCGACCTAGGTTCCGCCTTGACAGCATCAACCAGCCAGCGACCGTCGGGCTGGCGAACGACGGTGTACGTGGCGTCGTAGCTGGCCTTAGTCGGCTCCGACACGTAGGCGAGCGTCCGCAGGTCGAAGTAGCGGTACTCCCAAGTCTCCTTGGCAGTCACTGTCGCAGTGTCCGCCGTGGAGGATGGCACGCCAGAAGCAAAGGACAAGAGCCGCTGCTCGATGCCCTGCCCCTTTTCGCGATTGAGCTCTATGTAAGCGTCGATCCGGACGTTCTCATAATCAGTCGCCGTCCGCGTGGTCGCTTCGGAGTTCGCCATGCGGTAGGCCAGCGTCACATACTCGAGATACGTGCGGACCGACTCCTCCGGCGTGGCCAACCTGGGGGGCACGGTGACCATGGGCGGCGGACCGACGCGAGATGAGCTCACGGTATCGGCAGGGCCTCTGTCCGCGCATCCGGCAGCAGCGACCATCACGCCGATGAAGAGTAGTACTGCGAGTCGTTTCATATCGCGGATTCTACGCTAGCGACAACGAACGAGGGGGCGCAACAGGCGCCCCCTCGAGTCGATACAAGACGCTGAGAAGACCTACGGCCACGCGGTTCCTGCGGAGCTGTGCCGACCGCAGTTGTCCGAGCAGTCGCTAGAGCTGACATCGCCCGAGTAGTTCATGTACTCGATCGCAGTCAATCCGGTCACACCAGGATCGCTGTACGGAAGCTGATCGACCGTCGCACGACGCAGCAGGCGCGGGCGCTTCCAGCCGTGGGGGATGCGCACATGACAACGCTCGCACGACAATCCACGGCTGCTGTGGTTCGAGTGGGTGGTGTTGGTCGTCATGCTGGTGTGGCACTTCCGGCACAGGAAGTTGGATGTGCCCCAGTTGCCAAGCTGCGTGGTGTACCAGTTGGCCGTCTGGCCAGCCGTGGGAGCATCAACCATGAACTTGCTTCCGGATCCGTGAGGCCCGATCGCACCCGTACCATCATACGAGTGGCAATCCGAACACGTGACCTTCTGCTGGTTGTAGGTGGCCGCAGTGTCACTGAAGCCGAGTGTCGTGTTGAGGTTAAGGTCCGGAGCACCGAAGGAATAGGGCAATCCCTGAGCCACGGTGGTCTTGGGGAACACGGAGGTCGTGCCGAGGATATTGTGGCCCGACTGGTTGTTCGGGTTGAACTCCAAGGCCAGGTCCGTCTGCCGGTAGGTCGCCCCACCGGTGTTGGTCGAGATCGTCATCGGTGCGGTGGTCCCGTAGCCAGTCGGATCCAAGTAGCTGCTATGGCACTTTAGGCAGAGGTAAGCCTCGTAGTCTGAGGTCTGGCCATCAAGCTTCTCGACAGTCCAGTTGGCTCCAGGCACAGTCGTCCAGTTGGCCGGCCATGCGGTGGGCCTGACCCCAACGACTCCGCGCAGGACGTTTCCGGCCACCGAAGAGTTGTCCGCAGCGTTGCCCGACGCCGCATTGTGTGGATCGTGGCAGTCGGCGCACTCGGCGTGGCGCTTGGTCAGAAGATCACTCTTGGTCTCCTGATCGCTGTGCACCGGAGTGCCCTGCGTTCCCGAGGCGACGGGGTGCCTGTATGTGGACTGGAAGGGTGTGTAAATGTCGACGGTGTTGTTCGCCAGACCCCGTCCATTTGCAGCCGCGCTGACGTTGCCGTGGCACTTGTAGCAGAGGTTCTCTTCGAAGGCGTCCACCGTGGCGGTGTTAGCACGGGTCCCCACCGGAGGAGTCCCGTTCGTCTGCCAGCTTGCAGTCCCAGGGCGCGTCCAAGCGGTCAACGCGGGGTTGTTCGAGCCGTGAGGATCGTGGCACGCCTCGCACTTGACCGCCGTCGCCGCGCTCGCGCCGTGCGCGCTCGCAGTGAACCCACTCTTGCTCCAACCCGTGAAGAAGGGCCACGAGGACACGGGGCGCATTCCGACATTGAACGGCACCAGGGCGTTCGCGCTATTCGTGACAGCGGCGATGTTGACGGAGCCGTCGCCGCCCGGAGTCACGCCGTGGCACCCAAGGCAGAAGTCGGTGATCGTGCCGGTGTAGAGAGCGTTGGTGTCCTGTGGGTTCGAGACCCGGCTCTTCTCCCATGCCGTGTTGGCAGTGCCCTCGGCAACGAAGTGCGTGTTGTGGCAGCTGTAGCAGGTGCTCGTGCCTGACGGATCGGGAATGTAGGTCCAGCCGACTGTCACGTCATTGACCTGCGGTGTACTCGCCGCCGGCGCGTTCAGCTGAGTGATACTGAAGTCGTCGAAGTCCGCCTCCGAGAAGTTGCCGTTGGCGCCGGATGTAAGCCCCAAACCGACCAGCACGGCGTCCAAAGCACCTATGGTCAGCGTCCTCGGAGTACCAACCTGCGTCCATGCCGTCCCATCGGCTGAGACGTATCCGGTGAAGGTGCTACCCGATCGAACGAGCCGCAGCCAACGGGGGGGTCCGGATGCAGCAACCGTGCCGCCGTTCGTGGCCGCGTTGGTGCCCGCTGTAGCACGGTACTGGAACGCTGCAGTCCCGTTCGTGACGAACACTCCTGCCATCTCGGCGTCCGCGGCGGCCGCGTTCGCCTCAAGCGCACCAGTGCGAATCATCAAGCCAGACCTGGTGGTGGTGGTGTTGTTGCGCAGCGCCACGTAGCGAACACGTGCGTCGAAATCGCTGCCGGAGATCCAAGTTGACGCGGCAGGGTCGAGGTAGACATAGTCGCCCTCATCGCTCGCGACTGCCGTACCCATGCCGGTGCCCTCGGCACGCAGTGTTAGAAGCTGACCACTCTCGTTGGGCCAGATCGTCGTGTTCGGAGATGTTCCGTAGACCCGAACCTGATCGAAGTACGCGTACTCCGTGGTGCCGCTTCCGGTGCTCAAGACGAGCCGGATGCGGGTGGTCGATGTCGGCGACGGGATGGTAAAGGTACCGTTGGTGCCCTGCTGGGTAACGCTGTTGCCGTTCAGAGACCACCCATCGGTCCAGGTCGTGCCGTTCGTATCAGTGCTGTATTGCACTCGCATCCACTCGCCCGCATCCAGCGTGTTCGAGTTGTAGGAGAAAGTGACCGTCACACCGGTCCAACCGGCTGCGTCAAGGACTCGGCTCTGCGCCCAGTCAGGCGCGGTTCCGCCGCCCTGCAAACGAAGCGACGCAGTGCCCGTCATCGATGTCCATGCGGTTGTACTGCGAGTGACCTCCCCGTTCGTCGTCGGGAAGTCGGTGGTCCAGCCAGTCGTTTCGAATCCCTGCACGGGGATGAGATCTTGCACCGTGCCTGCGTCAGGATCGGTTGAGCCGAGGATGGCGTCCTTCCAGGCCGGCTCGGGCGCAGTCACATCGAAGGCGTTGTCATCGAAGTTGTCAGCGGTCGACGCCGCCACTCCCGCTGGTGAAGCGAGGTTGAAACGGATCTTCAGCGACGGATGCGCGTTCTTGTCGACTGTGGTGAGCGGGATGACCATCGGCGTCGCGGTGTATGCGATACCGGTCAATGCCCCGTCGAACGTGGCGTCTGTCGCGCCATCAAGGACATCGATCGTGACGGACGATGAGCCGGGCTCAACGCCATTCACGGTCAGATCGGTCCAGCCCTGCAGCGTTCCCGAACTGTTCGTCACTGCACCCGACACAGCGGTTCCGGCGGTTGCGTAACCCAAGCCGAGGGGCGAAAGCGCAAGCGAGGCGGATACCCCGGTGCCGCTGATGCTCGTCGACGACAGCGCGTACGTACCGAAGTCAGTGTCACTCGTGTGAGTGACCGCTGCCGCGCTGATCCCCCCTGAGACAGTCGTGATGGGATGGCGCGATGACCGTGCGAATTCATTGGCGACATTGCGCACACCGATGGTCCCCGCCCCCGTCGGTGCGGTGCGAGTCCAGTTGTTCGGGCTATTCGCCTCGGGGCCGGCGCCATGGCACTTCAGGCATAGCCCGGCCTCGCCCAGCTGGGTCGTCGTCGCGCTGCGGCGATAGGCCAGCAGCGAAGGTGACTCAGAACCGTGCTCGGCATGGCAGACCTGGCAGGCGTTAGCCGGCAGCGAGCCGCCGTATGGAAGCGCCCTGGCAGCGTCGTTCAGGTTCTGTGTTCCGTGCGCAGCGGAGACCGTTGCGGTCGTGCCGTCCCAGTTCGCGCCGTTGTGCTGACCGGCGGTATTGGCATAGGCGGTCGGGCCACCGTAGTAGTACATGTTCGAGTACGGCGCCGTCTGCGTGGTCGCCTCGTCGCCGTCAGTGCCGTGACACTGGAGGCACAGGACCTTGCCCATCGGCGCGTTGTCGGCGCTGTACACCACCGGAGTGCTGGTCGCGTCGTTGGCGAGCTGCGAGCGCTTCAGCAGCTTGCGATAGCTGATCGCCTGGTTGGAGTTGTACGAGCGCTTATGCGGTGCATGGCACATGTCGCACTGACCGGCAGTGGCGGCCTGTCGCGTGTACGCGTTTCCGTGGCGCGAAGGTGCCGAGGGCTGCGCCGGGCTGAGATCCGTGTAGGGGTAGTCGAAGAACTGCGCCTGCACGTTGTTGATCGCATAAGCACCGGCCGCCGCGGACTGCGACGTCCCGCCGTGACATTCGTAGCACGACTCCGCGCCGCGAGCTCCGAGCATGCCACCCGAGGATGACGTGTGCGCGGTGTGGCACTTCAGACACGTGTTCGTGTTCATGCCGACCAGCTCGCCACCATGCGGGTTCGGCGAGGAGTTGTACCAGACCGACGAGTAGTTGCCGGCAGCATCGACCGCAACGACGGCGTAGTAGTAGACGGACGTCTTCTGCACTTCATCCGCTGCAGGCGCGAAGGTAGCCGACGTCGCCGAGGATGCGATGGTCATCGGCCCCGAATCAGGCGTGAGCGTCGCGGCCGCCGAGAACCCCGCAGGCGTGTTGGCTGGTGTCGCGAAACGCTTGACCTGATATCCGAGCATGTCTCCGTCTGGGTCCGTAGAAGGATCCCAGCTGACCCTGACCTTGCCGGTCGCGTCCGAGATGACGGCGATCACGTTGTTCACGCGATCGGGCGGCAGTCCCGCCTCGACGAAGCTCGCGGTCGAGAACGTGGCCGCGAAGTGGCTCCCGGTGGCGTTGCCGGCAGTGTCCTTGACGCCCGGCGAAACCGCCAGCGTATACGAACCGCTGAGCGGCTGCTGAGGAGTGACGATCGCCGCCTTGAGAAGCGACGAGTACCGCACCTTCGCGCCGAGCTTTGCTCCGGTCTTCACGTCGCGCAGAATGACGGTCTTCGACGTGACCGATGTCGGATCCATCGGCTCTGAGAAATACACCCTGAGTGATTCGGTCGCGCTCACGTCCGTCTCGCCGGGAGTGACGGATGACGCGGTCACAACGGGGGCCGTGTTGTCCGCACCCGCCGACATAGAGGCGAAACGGAATGCAGACCAGGCCGGGCCACCGGGCAGGAACGAAGCCACCGAGACGCCTGCCACCGGCGAACCCAGCAGGACCTTGACCGACCACCGGCCATTGGCGCCTGGTTGGAGCCACGCGAGAGCGTCAGCAGAGGCCGCAAGCCCAGAGATCTCAGTGCGCGAGCGATAGGGGAACAATGCCGTCGCGCCACCATCGAGGTTCCTGTAGCGAATCGCCACGCCGTCGCTGGAGTCGGTCCAGTAGACCTTCCCGCCGGCGATCACGGGGAGCGTCTGCTCGCCCGGAGCGGCGCTCACGACGAACTCCTGAGCCGTCTGCAGGTCTTTCGCGACGATGTCGTAGCCGGAACCCGGCTGGGAACGAACCCAGACAACGTAGCGGCCGTCAGTGACGGGGAGTCGCTCATCGGCCGTCGTGTCGGACACGGCGGTCACCGAGGCCCCACCGTACTCCAAGCTCAAGGCAAGGTCGCACAGCATGATGTCGCTCTGACCGAAATCTCGAGCCGCCGACTCGTACACCAGGCTGTTTCCGGAGATCCTCGGCCGACGGAACTGCCGGCTGGACTGCCCGGCGACCTGAAAACCGGTGGCTGCCTCGAGGTTGTATGCATAGATCTTGGAGTTGTTGTAGGCGCTCGACAGGTCTTCCCAAGCGACCCAGGGACCGTCGATGACGGGGTTGAGCTGGTCGCCCGGCAACGGCTTACCCAGCCCGTCAACACTCAGACACCGAGATTCACCGCTCGTGATGTCGTAAACCCAGACATCGCCCTTGCTCGAGGCCGAATAGGAGACGAATACCAGCTTGTCGCCGGAGAGTGACGGCTGAACCTTGTCGCCTGCGCCGGAAGTGACGCGACGAGCGCGCTTGGTCATGGCGTCATAGAGCCAGATGTCCCACTGGCCGCCGCGGTAGTCCGCCCAGGCGACCCTCGTTCCCGAGACAGAAGGTTGACCGGCCTGAACACCGCCGGCCGTTACGGGTGCCTGTGCCGCCCCTGCGCCCGAAACACCGAGCGCCGCCACGACGATGGCGACGACCAGTACGAACGCCGACCACCAGCGCATAGTCCGCTTGCGATCCACCGTGCTCTCCTCCCGGCCCAGCCACGCCGAAGGGAAGCGGCCGTCGCCACTTCCTCATGTTCGTTATCGGTCACTCTCATCGACCACTCCAGTGACCGTCGTCACGAAGGGCCGAGAAAACCCGATCTGACCTTACTTAGCAGAAAGGAGGGAAACATGAGTTCCCCTCCCCTCTTGACGCTATCCAGTTTCAGCCAGCCTTAGGGAGCCAGGTGGCAGTTCAGGCAGAGGTCGTCGTACTGCTCGATCAGCAACGTTGCCTGGGGAGTTTCGTGCGGGAAGTTCTGGAAACGAGGGTTGCCTGCCGAGGAGGTGCCGTCGACCGAGGGATTGAACGCCTCGGAAGGGTTGGTGATCTGCGACTGGTTCACGTCGCCGACGTTACGCTCGTCCTCGTGGCACTGCTGGCAGATAGGCTTGGGCTGCAGGGGGCGAGGGCTCTCCGGCATCACATAGCCGAAGTTGTCGCCGCCGAGGCTACCTGTGGTCATGGCGGCACCCAGATACCCGCTGCGCTTGGAGACACGGTTGTAGTTCCAGCTGGCGCCACCGGACACGGTGTCGGCGACCGGGTGGTTCTGTACGGTGCCCGCGACTCCGTCGTGACGTCCCTTGTGGCACGCCTCGCACCAGTCAGAGCCGTACTCGGTGGCCGTCGCGACCGCTGAGGTCGGGCGAGCCTTGAGGAGTTTGTTCGTCTTGATCCCGGCCGTCAGGGAGTCGTTAGTGCTGCGCAGACGGTCGCCGAGGAACGGCTTCACGGTCTTGGAGTTGTGCGGGCTATGGCAATCGGTGCACGTCATGGCACCATTCTCACCGGAGAACGTCGTCTCCAATGAACTGCCGTTTGCGTTGCCACCGGGCACCGTGACCTTGCCGTTGCCGTTGAGCGACGCCGGGCCCACGCGGTGAACGCCGCCGCGGGTCTTGCCGTTGATGACCTGCTCCGGGTCGATTCCCGTGCGCTGCTTGATGACGCCGTACACCCCGCCGCCACCGGTGCCGTCATGGCACGTCTCGCAGGTCTGCTTGATGGTGTCGGACGGGAGGAGCGCGATGCTAAAGGCACTCGCGCCGTGAGTGGTGTGACACGTCTCGCACTTCTGGGTGCCCGAGGTGTATCCGCCGTGCGGACCCTTGCGGGTGCTGACATTGGTGCCGGCTTCCGTGTCGAACGACGACCACGTGCTCGGCACACTGCGAGGGGCCACCGTCGGAGACGATGCGCCGGACTCCAAGCCATGGCAATCCGGACACGATGTCGGAGCAGTCAGCGAGGGGTCCGTACGGTAGTTCACTGACGGATAGGCACCCGTCGAGTACTCGCTGTACGCCAGGGCCGGGGCCGCGGTTGCAGCAAGGATCGCTATTGAAAGTATGCAGGCCTTGAGGAGGTGCTTCGACACGCGGTTCCACCAGTCCGTTTGCGAACCGTCCGAGTACCAGGATGTACCGTGACTCATGGTACCAGTGCGGGTCACCATTCATCAACCACTAAGGTTGTTATCGGTTGGTCAGACGCACAACCTGAACGCGGTTATTGCCTCGATCTGCGAGCAGTACCTTGTTTCGCTGAGAGGACACGTCGTTGGGGAAGTTGAGAGCCCCCTGTTCGACGCCTCTCGCTCCGTAATCTGCAATTACCTTGCCTGATTCATCCAACTTCACCAATTGCTGACCCAACGGATCGGCGACCAGGATGGCGCCGTCACGCATCACGGTCAGGCCGCGTGGCAGGACGAACGGATTGTTGGTCTCCTTGCGCAGGTCGGAGATCTGTTGGCCCGCCTCCCAGACCAGCTTGCCGTCGGCGGTGTAGCGCTTAACGCGGTTGTGGTTCGAATCAGAGACGTAGATGTCGCCCCGGTTGTCGACGGCGATCCCGCCCGGGTGATCCAAGCCCACGGGTCCCGCTCCCGGCATCCCGAACTGCTCGAGAAGCTTGCCTTTGCGCGAGAAGACGAACACCTGGTAGGTGTCGGTCGCGTAGACCTTGTCCCGGTCGACCGCTACCGACGTGACGGCGATCCCGCCCCCGTCCTGGCCCGAACTACCCCTGCCTGTCGGCCGGTAGGGCGACGGGAAGCGGCGGATGAACTTGCCGTCCGCCGTGAACTGCGAGATGGAATCGTTGTAGAAGTCCGCAACGTACACGTCGCCGTTGTTGGCGACCGCCACGTCCGTGGGGTAGTTCAGCTCCCCCGGATTCCACGTTCGCCGGGAGCCGGCCAGCGGCTTGGCTATCCCATGACCCCCGAACTCGGTGATGTAGCGTCCGCGCTTCGTGAAGACCACGATGCGGTTGTTCTCGGTGTCGGCTACGTAGATGCGCTCACCCGCCGGGTCCCACGATGCGCCCATGGGCCGTGAGAAGCGCGGCTGATCGCCGCGGCCGGGTCCGTACAGGGTCAGTTCCGGGACGAGACCGGCGACCGGCTCGCCGCCCTTCTTGGTGAAGTCGGCGGGAAGCGAGAGCCAGACGAGGTAGAGGATGAGCGCGAGCAACAGAAGCGCCAGGACCCCCGCGACCGCCATGAGCGTCTGTCTCGGCGTGAGGTAGAAGCCTTTCTGCCGAGGAGGCAGCACGTCGACTTCTTCTTCGGACTCGAAGGCGTCTTCATCGCCCGCGGCGGCTTCGTGTTCGACTTCGTCCTCGGGATCGGAGACGTCGATCGCGCCGTTATCCTCGCGCACGCGGCTCATGACGGCTCGCAGCGCCTCTTCCCACGGCCTCATTGACCCACCACGCCTAGACGGCGAAGGCCCTCGCGGGCGGCCGCGAGGTCGGGAGCGTACTGGAGCGCGAGCTTGTACCGGCCGATCGCCCAGTCGCCGTGACCGGTGTTCTCGTAGGCGACACCCATGAGGTACTGGAGGTCGGCCATCTCGGGGTGAGCCTTGGCCACGGGCCGCACCGCCGCGATGACCGACTTGTACTGCTTGCGTTCGACGTAGATCTCCCCGAGCGTCTTGGCGGCCAGCACGTGATCGGGCTCGATCTTGAGAACCTGCCACAACGCCTGCTCGGCCTTGTCGTCCAAGTCCAACTGCAGGTAGGAGACGCCCTTGTTGAACAGGGCGCCGGTGTTCGTCGGATCCTTGCGGAGCACGTAGTCGTACTCCTTGAGCGCCTTCTTGAACTCGTCGCCCTGCTGGTAGGCGTAGCCGAGTTGTACGCGCGCCTCGAGGTCGGACGGGTTCGCCTTCACTTGCTCCCGCCACTTGTTCACTTCGAGGTCGGAGACGTCGGAGACGCGTCGGTCGCCCGCCATGAACCCCCGGACCACGTAGCCGCCGAGAGCCATCACCGCGATAAGAAGAACCACCACGACGACCGCAAGCCACGCAGGGATGAAGTTGTCATCGATCTGCACCGGCCCTGCGGCTTCAGCAGTCGGCCGAGTATCAAGCTCAGGTGACGATGCCGAGCTATCGATCGCGTCCTGGTCCATAAGGTACGGGCTAGCCTTCCGATTCACGCCACACAGGGGCGGGTTTGCAGATTCAGCAGCAACGAAGATGCCGACGGGCGCGTCCGGAGACTACTGCGCAGGCGTGGTCGCGCTTGCCTCAAGCCGCTGTATCTCGGTGTTGATCTGAGGCTGAGGATTGCGCAGCGCCGTTTCCTTGAGCACCGCAAGCGCCTTGTCAGGCTGGCCCTGCTGCTCGTAGGCCTGAGCCAACAAGAGGGCGACCTCGTAGTAGCCGATGTCCATCTTGTGCGCGTACGCGAGTTCCTTGATCGCTTCTTGTGGCTTGTTCTGAGACAGGAGTGCGCGCGCGAGCTGGAAGCGGATGGCCGGCCCATATCGCTCGACCTTGACGCCCTCACGCGCCACGCGCTCCGCCTCGGCGTAGTACTTGGGGTCGATGTAGTCGCCGCCGAGGGCGTACAGATTCGACAGGAACACGTAGTTGTCGTACTCCCACGGAACGAAGTCGATCGTCGTCTGAAGCTGATCCACGCCCTGACGGAACGTCGTCTGCAGGTTGTTGAAAGCCGTAGTCTGCGCCTCACTGCCCTGCTCGGCGCTTCCCAGCTGCTGAGCCCAGTAGATGGACTCGTCCACGAACGCCAGCCCGACTTCGGCCCTGTACATGTCGTTGAACGGATTGAGTCGCGCCGCCTTCTGGGAGTAGGCCGTCCGGTCCGAGCCGCTCGAGGCGATGCGCGAGACGAGGTAAGCCCTGTCCGCCTGGATGATTACGAACTGGTAGCTGATTCCGAAGACAGCCAGAAGGATGACGCCGGCCGCGACGAAGATCGCCCAGCTGGCAGGCCTGACCTCGACCGTCACTGCCGTGGGCGCGAGCACGACCGCCACCGCGATCCACATGAGGAAGCTTGCACCGGTCACCGACAGGCCGAAGAACAGGTGCGTGACGTATGCCGCGGCGGCGCACCAGAAGCCGGCGACGATCATCCGATTCGGGCCGCCTTCGCGGTTGAAGACGATCTTCCACGACCGGGCGGCCGCCCAGCCGAAGATGCCGTACATCATCAGCATGCCGGGAACGCCGATGCCCGAGGCCAGCTGGAGCGGGTAGTTGTGCACGTTATCGGCGACCGAGAGGTAGCCGGCATCGTTGACGTACTCGATCGGCTTGTAGCGCGGGAACACCAGGCGGAACGTGTCCGGTCCGAAACCGAATATGGGGCGATCCTTGATCGAGTCGATCGCTGCGTGCCAGATCTCGAAGCGGGTCTTCGCACTTCCCTCGCCGAACTTGGTGATCGACGCGAAGCGCTTCCCGAAGTTCATGACTTCGTTCGGGTTACTCAGACTCTGCACCACCGACGCGATCACAAGCACGGCTGTCGAACCCGAGAACACCCAGTCCTCGGTCTTCCACTCGGTGCGCTGGTAGATCGCGAAGAGCAGGAAGAACGCGAAACCGACGATGAAGCCGATCCACGCGCTTCGGGTGAAGGCGACCACGACGCACAGCGAGCTCAGGAGGAAGCCGAACCAGTAGACGCCGCGCATCACGAGCTTCTGCTCGGCGAGCGCGAGGCCGATGGAGACGAACGTCGAGAACATCAGGAAGCCGCCGAGGAGGTCGGGGTTCCCATACGTCGAGAAGGCCCGGCGTGCCTCAAACGGAAGCTGGTTCCACTGGATGATGTCCATGCCAAGGAACTGCATCACGCCGTAGCCTGCCACGACCACACCTGACCAGAACAACGTCTGCGCCAGTTGCTTGACCCGCGAAGGCCGGTCGGCGAACTGCATGACGAGGAAGTAGATGACCGCGTAGTTGATGAACGAGAGCAGACCCTCGAAGCGGCGGTACTTGCCGAAGAACGCGGTGGGCGGGTGGATCGAGAAGATGGTCGAGATGGTCACCCAGCCCAAGAACGCCAGGATGAGCCAGTCGACCGGCGTGCGCCGGATCTTGCCGCCCTTGGTGCAGATGTGCCACGTCCACGCGGCGAGCGCGATGAGCGTGAAGACACGCTGGCAGAAGACTTTGATGATGTCGAACTGGTCGAAAGATAGCGGAAGTTTGAAGCCGAGGAAGCTCAGGTTCGCAATGGCGATGGGGGTGATGAAGACCATCACCAGGATCGACCACCACGCGATCTTCTGTGCTGTCGACATGTCGTCGGCGATGGGCGCCGGCGTCTTCGAGACGGCGACCGGCTTCTTGCGCTTGGCCATTTAACTAGGCTCCTCGGTTCAGCAGGAATACACGCAGGCAGGCTTGACCCGCCGACTGTCCGACCCATTGTGCCGCAAGAGGGCGGTCAGCGGCACCCTGAGTTACTCGACGGTCACCTCAGCACTTGGAGTGCCGATGTAGGTGACGCCGGGCGAAACGGTCCTGAGCACGAACCGCCACCGTCCGGCGGGCAGCGACGGGCGGGCCCTGATGAGCACGTTTGTGCCGCTGAGCGACGTGGTGACGTCGGCGGGACCGCGGAACTCCCACTCGCCCGGCTGCTCCGTCGCGCGGTAACACAGCAAGGTGTGGCGAGCGCCCGCCACGAAAGGCACCGCGCCGGCGACGCGCACAGGCTGACCTGAACCGCCGGCGACGCTGACACCTCTACCGGCGATGGTCACTCGGGTCCGGGACTGGCCACGGTTGCCCGCGAAGTCGAAGACGTCGAGCACGAGGTTCACAGTGCCCTCGATCATCCCGGGCAGGGTGACATCTGCGGTGTCGGCGCCCAGGCGCTTGCTGCCTGCTCTCCAGACATGCCTCGCGATCCCGCTCACTTGGTCGGCCGTGTTCGACGTCGCATTCAGGTCGTACGTCCAGGACTCTCCCTCGTGCAGAAGTCCAGGCGCGCAGGAGATCGGCGGAACCAGCGGGCGGCTGGTATCGACCAGCACGACACCATGGCGCGATGCCATGCTGCCGAGGATCGTGCGGTATTGCGCCACGACCTGGTATTCGCCTTCCGCCGGCAGCGTCAGCGACGTCCGAGGAGCAAATGGCTCCCATTCACCAGGGCCGTCGCCGTAGTCAAAGCGCATCTGCGCCACCATGGCCGAGGAGGTGTCGACGCTTATCGTCCTTGAACCCACCACGGCGAGTCCGCCGGCGAACACGCTGTCGATCAGCACGGGTCCCTCGACGGCAAAGATGGCCGAGTGGGTGCTGCTCTCCCGGATGCCACTCCGGTCGACGGCGGCCCATTCGAGCGTGTGCCAGCCCTCCTCGGTGATGCGGAGCGGAGCACCGTAGGACTGGGTGGCCGATCCGTCGAGCGAGTACTCGATGCGATCCACACCGGCGTACGTGTCGCTTGCCACGAGCGAGATGTACGCCTCGCCAGCGGCAGGGCCGTCCTCAGGAATGCCCGATGCGCGGCTCGTCGGCGGAGTCCAGTCGACAGTCAAGGTCTGCACGAGGCTGAAGGCGTTGCCGGCGTCGTCGAGGAACGAGCCTCTGATCGGGTAGATGCCCTGGCCCGGCAGGTCGAACTCCACGAGCCCCTCGTAGGCCGACCACTGCCCCGGGGCAAAGCCAGGCTCGAAGTGCATGAGTGAGGCGCCGGTCACCGCAGGCCTGATCGTGACGGCCGTGTCGTGCGCGTAGTGGCTTCCGTCCCCCACCAGCATCGAGCCGCTCGGCGGTGTCTTGTCGATCACGACGGTCGCCTCGGCGATCGCGCTCCAGTTGCCCACGGCGTCGCGAGCGCGAGCCCGGACAACGTGGGTGCCGGTTACCGAGAAGGTGAGCGGGCCGGAGTACGGCGCGAAGCCCGACCCGCCGATCGAGTACTCGATTGCCGAGACGCCCGCCGGCGTGTCCGAGGCGGCGATGCGCACGGTGACGGTGGACGAGCTCGCACCCGAGGTCGGGATGCCGGTGAAGGACACCTGGGGGCCGGTGCGGTCGACGGTGATGGTGGCGCTGTCCACGCGGGCGTTACGCAGCCAGTCCGAGTACTCGGCGGCCACGTGGTGCACACCTTCGCCGGGAAGCACCAGCGTCTTCGACTCCGAGTACGCGTCGAACGGACCCCATCCCGCACCAAGGTCGACGCGCATTGCCTCGGCGTCAGGAAGACTCGCGGTGAGGTGGACCGTCGTCGTGGCGATCACCGAGCCGGCCTCGGCCCAACTTACGGTGCCGCTTGGTGGCAGTGAGTCGATACGCACGGTCGAGGGCTGCGCGTTGCTTGTGTTGCCGAAGCGATCCACAGAGCGTGACCAGACATTCGTCATGCCCTGTGCCGAGACCGTGAACGGGCCGGTATACGTGGTCTCGACTCCACCGCCGATACGGTAATGGATCGATGCCACGCCGATGCCGGCGTCCTCGGCGGACAGGGTGATGGTGACGGGACCGGTCGCCCACTCGCTCGGCACACCCGACACGATGGTGGTGGGCGGTTCGGCGTCGAAGGCCATGACCTGGACGCGGTGGTTGCCGGTATCGGCGATCGCGACACGACCGGTGGCGTTCGCCGCGACACCGAGCGGGGTCTTGACCTCGCCCAGACCCGAGCCAGGATCGCCGATGATGCCGAGCGGGGCTCCGGCGGCCGTGAAGCGCTGGATGCGCCGATTGCCGGTGTCGGCGACCAGCAGGTCACCGCTCGGCTCGAGTGCGAGACCTTGCGGATCCGAGACGAAGCCGGGAGCGGAACCCGGAGAGCAGACGCTCACGGGCGCGCTCGCGGTCGAGTTGAACGAGACGATCCGGTCGCTGCCGGTATCTGCGACTATAACCTTGCCCGAGGCAGTCACGGCGACGCCCGCAGGAGACACGAGCGATTCGGTGCCGTAGACCCCCTTGAGCCCCCCCATCGCACTGAAGCGCACGACGCGAGAGTTGCCGGTGTCGGCCACGTAGATCGTGCCGTCCTCGGCGATCGACACGGCACTCGGGTCGGCGAGCACACCCGTGCCGATGGTCCGCATCCATCGGCCGTCCCACGAGAAGTAGACGACCGCGTCCAACCCCGTATCGGCGACCGCGACCTCGAGACCATTGGGCGAGACCGCCGCAGCCACCGGCATCACGAGCGGAAGGGGCTCAGCCGGCTCGAACGCACCCTGGAACTGCCCTGCCGCCGAGTACATCTGGACGCGGCCATTCCCGCTGTCCGCGACATAGGTCGTGCCATCGGGCGCGATCGCCGCACCCGCCGGGAAACGGAGTTCCGAGGTTGCCGAAGAGCCCGCAAGCGCGAGCGTCGGCCCAAGAGAGCCGTCGGTCACCCGGAAGCCGACGATCTGGCTGGCGACCCTATCGGCAAGCCACACGCGATCGTCGGCGCCCACGGCGATACCGGCGAGTCCGTCGACTGCAGGAGTGGTGGTCCAGCTCGCGAGGACGGCACCGGCGGTGGAGCACCGCTCAAGCATCCCGCTTCCACCGTCGGCGACCAGGACGCCGCCCCCGGGAGCCGCCTCGATACCGAACGGCGCGCGATAGCGTGACTCGCTCGGGATGTTGTTGCCGTTGCCGTAGGTGATGCCCCAATCCCGGGCATACGTGCCGTCCGCCCGGAACACGACAATCCGACGATTCGCGACGTCGGTGACGTAGACCTCGCCGTCGACTGTCAAGAGCGGACCGGGTGCGGCTAGTTGTCCCCACGTGCCGGGGGCACCCATTGAGCGCAGCCACTGTCCAGTAGCCGAATATGCTTTCACGCGATCGTTGAAGGTGTCCGAGACGTAGACCGTTCCGTCAGATGCGATCGCTATGCCGGAAGGACCCGACAGGGCCCCACCGGCAGCCGCACCGGTCCACGACCGCACGAAGGTGCCGTCAAGCTCGAAGACGGAGACGCGATTCGCGCCGGCGTCCGCAACGTATAGCCGACCGTCCGGCCCGAGGGTGGCCGCGACCGGATTGACGAGCTCTTGGCCGGGGGCATCCTCTCCGTCAATAGCCCGAACGAAGTCGCCCGAAGTCGTGAGGGCGACGATCCGCCCGCCGCTGCTATCGGCGACATAGAGGATGCCGTCGAGACCGATGGAGATGTCGCTCGGATCCGTGAGCGTGATGCCATCGTGCGGCGCCGACCACAGCGGGTAGTAGCCTCCAGCTGCGCGAGCCGCCGCAGGCAGGGCGCAAGCGAGCAGCACCGCGCCCACGAGCACTGCGGCCGCCCGAATCACTTCGCTTCGCCGAACGCGCATTCAGCCCTCCGAGGTGAGCCCATGCAAGGCGCATGCCTCCTTGCGGTACCGCCAAAAACATGCGGGCCCGGGTCGCCCCGGGCCCGCAGCGATCACGAGATTGCCTCTACGCCTACGGCCAGCGAGTGATGCTGCTGTGTCCACCACAGGCGGTCGAGCAGTCGCCCTTACTCCAGCTTCCGGCCGTGTGGCTGTTGACCGTGATACCGGTGAGGTTGGTCGAGGCGTACGGTGCCGGATCGTCGGTGTAGCCGATCAGCCGCGGACGCTTCCACGCGTGCGGGGTCTTGTTGTGACAGCCGATGCAGTCGCCGTCGCCGTTCGAGCCCTGGTGATCGCTCCTGTTGTGAGCACCGTTGTAACCCAAGCCGGTCGTAGTGTGGCACTTCGCGCAGAGGTTGGTCGTATTGCTCATGCTTGTACCGTTGAGGTACAGCGTGCCGTCGGAGTAGCTGTTGTCGTAGCCCGTGGCGAGCTTGACCTGCATGGCACCACCGTGCGGACCGGAGACACCGGTCATTGAGCCGTGGCAGTCAGAGCAACGCACAGCCATCGTGCCACTCTGCCATCCAGCCTTCAGCCACGTCGACAGAGTCGGCAAGGTCCACGAGATCGACGTGGACTGCCCGTTGAACTGGGAGCCCGTGCCACCGGTGCGTGATCCGTACATTGTGTCGTAGACCTTGTGGCCGGACCAGGAGTTGTCGAACTGCAGGATGGCCGTGCCGCTCGTTGCGCCGGAGCGCTGGATGTGCGGCCGCGCCTTAGTGACCGTCGCATGGCAATCGGTGCACAACTCGTTGTTGGCCGTCGTATCGCCGTGGATGGCGGCCGCAACGGCGGTCGCTGTCACGCTCGTCGGTGCACCAGAGTTGACACTCTTCTTGTGGCACATCGAGCACGGAGTGGCGCTGTAGGTGCCGAGCTCGAAGTGCTCGTCCGCGATGCTGTCGTCGTGACAGCCGGTGCACCAAGACGCGGTGAATCCGGTACCAGCGAATGCGCCGCCGGCAGCATTGGTCGCGATGATCGACTCGTGGTAGTCAGGGCCGTTGCGCTCACCACCGGCGCCTCCCGCCGCCGTGTGCTCCGTGACGTTGACGCCCACGTGGCAGCCGGTGTTCTGGCAGTTGAGCACGGTCGGGTGTGCGTCGGTGCTGCTGTGGCAGATGGCGCACCCGCCGCCGGCCACCTTGCTGTGGATGTCCGAGACGTCCGTGACGTCGTGGCACTGGGCTGCGTTCGGGTTGCTCGAACAGCTCGCAGCGGCCGTGCTGTTCGCCGGCAGCGCCGCACCCAGGCCCGCGGCACTCGTGCCGGTGACCACGATGTCATCGAAGCGTGCGAACTCAGTGGTGGCGTTGACCGAGCCGTCGAAACTCAGCGTGACCGTGGCGCCGATCGGCAGGCTGTAGGTTGCCTGAGTCCACGCCTGGGTCGTGGTGACCTGAGGCATGAGGTCGGTGAATGTCGTGCCATTGGTGCTCACCTGCACACGTGCGTAGTCCGTACCACCCGCGAAGGCCACGGTCGTGTACCAGAACGTGACGCTTGCCGCCGCGTAGCTCGAGGTGTTGAAGGTCTTGCGCAGAGTGCCCGAGCGGCGCGTACCGTTGGTGGCGCAGTAGTGCTCCATGCCGTACGTGCCGTTGTACTTCGCCGCCGTGTTCGTGCGCGGTGCCGTCGCTCCGACGGTCCAACTGTTCGCGGTGAAGTTGTTGCTCTCGAAGCCCTCGGTGAGGAGGTTGGTTCCGGTGCCACCGGTGAAGGCGTTACCCGGCGCCGCCATCACTTGGGTCGAGGCATTGTGCTTCGTCGCCGCATCTCCATGGAGAGCCGACGTGGTATGACACGGCTCGGCCGCGCCTCCGGCACCTGCGCAGCCACCGGTCCAGCGGGTCCCCCAGTCGTCGACGCCGGTGAACACGCCGAGCGAGCCACCGCGGTCGACGCCGGTGCCCTCGTGACATGCGAGGCACTTGTTGGTCGCGGTACCGAGGTTGAACGCAACGGTGTTCTTGTTGTGCTCGACCTTCAGGTCGGCACCGGTTCCGCCGGCCAGCTGCTTATGGCAAGCGGTGCAGGCGATGTCGTACGTCACTGTGTTGCCGTGGTAGTCCACGATCGACATCTCGGTCGATCCCCAGGCATCACTAGCCGTGAGGGATGCGTCGTGCGACGTGGTGTAGTAGTGATCGGGGTCGTACTTCGGGTTGTTCGCGTCGTTCGAGTATGCGTGGCTGCCGGCCTCGGTGCCGTTGTGGCAAGTGACGCAGTCCGAGGTGTTCCCTGCCACGCCACCCAGGTTCTTGGCGCCGTTGTGACACGTGGTGCAGTCGGTATGCGCCAGACGGTTGGAACCGTAAGCCGCCGTGAAGTACAGGTCGTTCAGGCTTGTCGCGGGACCGGTCTTGCCCTCGTGGCAACCGGTGCACGCAGCGGTGTCGGTTGTGATGTTGTGCTTGGTCATGTCGTGCCAATTGGCCTTGTGGCAGTCGCCTGCCGCGCCGCACGACTTGCCCGTCGGCTTTGCGGCCTGCTTGGCATAGTCGTGGCACCCGGTGAGTGCACAACCCGCTGTCTGACGGGCCGCAGGTGAACTGCTGTCCAGCTTGTGCAGCTGGTGCAGGTCGAGCGTCGCGTGGCAGCCGGCCTTGGCGCACGACGCGGCGCCGTCGGCCTCGGTCGCGGTCACGACAGGAGCGGTGCCGGTCGCATGCTGGCTGTACATCGCCATCTTGCCCACGGTGTGGCACTCGACGCAGTTGCGCGAGGCCCACTTCGTGGTCTTGATGACCGGAGTGATGGACGGGTACGCCGGGTTCGAGTGACATTCCCAGCAGCCGGTGTCGGCAAGGCCGCCCGACAGGTTCTGGTGCTGGTTGTACAGGCCGTCGATGCCGGTGGCGTTGATACCGCTGTGGCACTGCTCGCAGCGAGCGGAGGCCACACCGCCGGCAGTCATGCTCGCCGTGCGGCTCGGGGCGCCTGCGGTATGCGTCGTCTCACTGTAGTGGCCGATCGGATACGGCTCGGTGAGCTCGATCGTGTCGGGTGCCCCCTGGTAGAGCACCTGGCCGCCGTGGCAGTCCTGGCAGGCATTCGGGTTATCGAACGCGGACAGGTTGTGGTTCGACGCAGCGTGGCACTTGCCCTCGGTACAACCGCTGTTCGGGTGGTACGAGACGTAGTCGGTCGAGCTGCTGAACCCATGGCAACCATCGCCCGAGTTGACGCAGCCCGTGACGGTCACGTTGTTGTACTCGGACTGGATGGTGTCGAGCTCGTGCGTGTGCGGCTGGACGCCGGCGTGGCAGCCAACCTCGCCACAGGCGAGCTTGGAGGGCACGTCGGTGTCGTTGGTGTGGCAGACCTTGCAGTCGGTCGACATGCCATTGTTCACGGCCGAGTTGTTGTGGATGACCGAGACGTCCTGGATGAAGTGGCATCCACTGCCACCGCAGTCGCCGGCGACCGCAGAGGCGTCATGCTTGGGCGTCTGCATGTTGTGAGTCAGGCTCGCTTCATGGCAAGAGCCGCACTTGTGATCCCAGCCCACCGAGAAGTTGTCGACACGGTTCTCGTGGCAGTCGACACACTTGTCGAAGTAGATCGACGGAACGCGCGTAGCCTCGGAACTCGGCTTGTCCACGTGCTCGGGGCTGATCTCCATGTCATGGCACCAATTGCACGCGATCGGCTTCGCGTCGCCCGGCTTCACCGTGACGGCATCGAAGTAGATCTTGTCGGCGGTGCTATTGGTGGTGCCGGTCAAGCGCAGGATCAGCGATCCGTTGCGCGGTATATCGATCGGGCCGACGGTCGTCCATGCCGAGCGCGGGGTGGCGGTGGTCATCAGTGACGTGAAGGAGCTTCCGCCATTGGTCGAGTACGACAGTCCGACCTGGTCCGGCGACGCGATCGCGGGCGCCTTGAACTGGAAGCTGACCGTCGGACTCGCGACCATCGCGGTGTTGAAGGTCCTCTGCAGCCAGTTGGTCACCTGTACGGCGCCCGTCCCGACGATGCTCGCCGAGTACGTGCCTTCGTAGGGCGCCGTCGACGTCGCCTTCACGCTCGCAGCGTTGCTGATCGTCCATGAGCCGGGCAGCGTCGCGGCGTTGAAGCCCTCGGTCGCGACGACTGAGGTGATCGAGCCGTAGCCGCCGGTCTGGTTGTACGCCGTGTGCGTAGCCTCGGAGCCCTTGTAGTGCTCGTACTTGTGCGGACGGTAGATGTGCGTGCCCACGTCCACGCCGTTGTGGCAGCTCACGCACTCCTTCTTGCCGTCAAGCACGAGGCCCGGGTACTTCGGGTTGTTGTGGCAGACGTTGTTGACCTCGCCGCACGTGGTCGAGTAGCCGTGGTTCGTGCGCAGGTCGGTGGTCTCGTGGCAGTAGATGCACTCCTGGCTGAAAGCCGTTACGGAGTGCGCCGGGCCGATGGCGGCGTGCGGGTTGGTCTTGTGGCACTGGCCGGTGGTACCGCACGACTTCTCGGTCGGCTTCCACGCCTGAAGGTCGCGGTCGTGACACGTCTCGCACGCCGGGTCGGGGCGACCAAGCGCCGAGGGACCGTTGCCCTTGTGCAGCTCGTGAAGGTCGAGCGATGCGTGGCAGCTGCCGCTCTGGCAAGTGCCTGCACCGTCGGCCTCGACGCCCACGACGACCGGAGCGGTGTCCGTGGCATGCATCGAGTAGGCCGGCATGTCGATCGGGTTGTGGCAGTCGGAGCACTTGTCGAGCGTCCAGTTGCCCGTGATCTCCAGCGTGACGCCGGGGTAGGCGGGGTTCGAGTGGCAGTCGACGCAGTTCGTGTTGCCGAGACCCTGGAGCACCTGGTGCTGATACCACAGGCCACCCGGTCCACCTGCGGGATCGATGTTGAGGTGACAGCCGGTGCACTCAGCAGTTGTCAGCCCGTTCGGCCGCGACTTGGCGGTCTTACGGAGGTTGACGTCCATGGCCGTGTGGGTGGTCTCGTTGTAGTGGCCCGCGGGCGTTGTGGCGATGAGCGACACAACGTCGGGCGCCTTATCGAACATCAGCGGCGCGACGGTCCGACCGCCGTGGCAGTTCTGGCAGGTCTGCGGGTTGTTGAAGGCGTCGTCAGCCTGCGTGCTGTTGCTGTTGTGGCAGGGACCGGTCTGGCATCCGCCACTCGGTCCCGACTTGGTGTGGTAGTGCGCGTAGTCGGGAGATGCGTCGGTGTCCACTCCGTGGCAGCCGGATCCGGAGTTCGTACAGCCGCTATTGGTGGCTCCGTTGTAGTTGGAGCCCGTACGGTTCATCGAGTGGCTGTGGGTCATGCCCGCGTGGCAGCCTACCGAGCCGCAGTCAACCGTGGTCGGGATCGACTCGGGACGGGCTAGGTTACTCGCGTCGGCGTGGCAGTTGGCCGTGGCGCAACTGTTGTCGCCGTTGGTCGCTGCGTTCGTCTTGATCGAGTTGTTGTGGATGACCGAGACGTCGCTGACGTTGTGGCAGTTGGTTCCGCCGCACGCCGCGGTGGCCGGTACGAGGACGCCCGCGTTGTGCTTCTGGTCGCGCTGGCTGTGCGAGGTTCCGTGGCAAGTGGCGCAGCGCTTGTTCCACGGGGTCGAGAAGTTGTCGACCTTGATCTCGTGGCACGCCACGCACTTGCCGGTGGGCGTCGTCGCGCCGGGCATGGTGACGGTCGCCTTCTGGTGCTCAGGTTTGATCTCCAAGTAGTGGCACCAGTTGCACGAGTAGCCCTGAACGAGCGCGGTCTCCTGTGCGGTGTGCGTGGGAGTCAGGCCCGCATAGTGATCGGGGTCGACCGGGAAGTACGTCTTGGTGAAGACGATGGTCCCGTTGTGGCAGGTGACGCACTCGCCGTTCTTGCCGGCCACGAGGTTCGGGTACTTCGGATTATTGTGGCAGACATCGCAGTTCGCGTGCACCGTCTGCACGTTATTGGACTCGTGGCAGTCGACGCAGTCCTGGCTCGCGTTCGCCGTATGTGCGCCCGCGTCGTGCCCACCGTTGTGGCAGCCACTCTGGTTGCAGTCCTTGGACGCCGGTACGCCGTTGGTGTTGTGGCAGGACAGGCAGTTCGGGTTCATCGTGTTGCCGACGATCGAGTTGCTGTGGATCGCCGAGACGTCTGCGGTGTTGTGGCAATCCGCGCCGCCGCAGTTGGTGCCCACAGTACCCGGGCTCGAGCCCCGTACCGCGCCCAGCACCTTGATGGCGTCGAACCGGACGAGCTCGTCCGCCGCGTTCACCGAGCCGGTGAAGCGCACGATGACGGAGCTGCTCGCCGGCAGTGAAGCCGGTCCGCGTTGTGCCCAGGTCCCGGTGGAAGTCGACGTGTTGAGCACAGGGTTCCAGGTCGCGCCGCCGTTGTTGGTGTACTCAGCCTTGGCGAAGTCGTCAGGTCCCTCGATGTTGACCGTCTGATAGTCGAACTCGATCGTGGGGCTCGTGTAGGTCGACAGATCGAAGACGCGCGTGAACGAGACGGTGCGGCGAGTCGCAAAGTCGTCCCAGATCTCCGCCGAGCGGCTGCCCGCCGAGCTGCTCGTGGTCGTCGTACGCAGGTAGGCCGTGTCGCCGGACGCGGTCCACGTCGAGCCCCACGACGCCCACTCGAAGCCGTCGCTAAAGACCGTGACCGAGGTCAGCACTCCCGAGAGCGACTGGCTCGTGCCGTTGTGCTGCGTCGTCATGGCCGTGTGCTTGGTCGCGTGGCATGCATCGCAGGTCTTGTTCCAACCGCCGGTCAAGTTGTCCACGCGCTGCTCGTGGCAGGCGATGCACTTGTCGGCGTAGACGGTCGGAACGCCCGTGAAGTTGGTGGACGTCTTCGCGATGTGCTCGGGTCGCATCTCCATGCGGTGGCACTGATCGCATGTGAACCCGGACTGCGTCCCCGTCTGAGCGGAAGCCGTGTGAGTGCTCTCGCTGCCGGTGTAGTGGTTCGGGTCGGTCGGGACGTACGGGTGGTTACCCACGCCGCCGGCCTTGTGGCAGGTGGCGCATTCGGTGTTACCCAGGCCGTAGGTGATGCCAGGGTACTTGGGGTTAGCGTGGCAGGTGTCGCACGACGGATGGACGTCGGCGACGTTGTTGGTCGCGGTGCCATTCGCGCGCTCGTGGCACTTGAAGCAGGTCGCCGAGGACGATGGCACGTGAACGTTCATGTTGTGCGGCGTGGCCGTGTGGCAGCCGGTGGTCTTGCAGCCGACGATCGACGGGACGCCAGCGTCGCCGGCGGCGACAGCAGCGGTGTGACACGACGTGCAATCACCGGCGGCCGTATGGCGCGGGTTGGTCGCGTCGTGAACCCAGTCGGCCTTCGCGACGTCGTGGCACCAGGCCTGGTTAAGCCCGCCGGTGCCGCACGAATTCGCGTTGTCGCCGACCGCGGTCAGGTTGTGCTTGACGTTGTAGTCGGCCGCCTCGTGGGGCGCTCCGGCCTTCGAATTGTCAGCCGGATGGCACGCCACGCACTTGTTGTTCGGTGCAGTGAGCCAGCCAACCGGGAAGTAGGCGGCTCCATGGCAGTCACTACAGTTGATATCCGAGCCGGACGGCGACTTGACCGCCGCCGATTTGAAGTGGACGACCGTCAGGTCGAGCGCGTGACACACCGAGCAGGCCTTGCCGCCCGTAAGGTCGGCCTCAGCAGCACCCGGATTGGCCAGGTGAGCAGGCGAGGGGTGTGTGTCCATGCTGACCACGCCCGTGCCGACGTGGCATGAGGCGTTCACGCAGCTGGAGCTCGCGGGGAACTTGTCCGTACCGTGGCACGTCATGCAGTTTGTGACGTAGCCGTTGCCGGGAACCGACTCGCTGTGTACGGCCACGAGGTCGCTGCCGTGGCAACCGGAGGTGCGGCAGTCGGCGCTTGCGGAATCAGTGGCCACGTGCGAGACGGCCATCTGCGTGTGAGGCAGCTGGTTGTTGGCGGCCTGGTGGCAGCCAAGGTAGCCACCGCCAGGATTCCAGCTGCAGGTGTTGTTGAACGCTACTGGCGTGGTGAGGCTGTACGGCGCGTAGGTCTCATGGCACTCCTGGCACACCGAGTCGCTCTCGGAGCTGACAGAGCTGGCTCTGTCGTGCTCGGCGATCATCGTGAGCTGGTGGCAAGAGGTACATGCGTAGCCGGATTCCGTGCCGGACTGACCCCACGCCTCGTGGTTGTACGAGGTGCCGTGCGGGTTCACCTTGTCGGCATGGCAGTTCGTGCAGAGCGGCGCGATCTTGTCGGGGACGCTCGAGTAGACGCGCAGCGCGTCCAGGCGCACCCACGTGCCGCGGGAAGCGGCCTGCTTGGCACCCTTCACGCGCATCACGACGGTGTGAACGCCCGGCGCCATGGCCTGGCTCCGATAGACGATCTGCTGGTAACCGGTGACGGTCGAGTAGCAGTCGACGTCGCCCTTGAACTGGCCGTCGATCCAGATGCTGAACTGACCGCGATAGGGATCGCGGTCCGCCACGATCTCGACGGCCTCGCCGGAGAAGGTAGCGGTAACTGAAGCAGTCGTCGTGTTGCTCTGCAGGATCACTCTGCCGGTGAAGGATCCACCGGGGATGCTCTTCCAGAGAAGCGGGTTGTAGACGACGGTCGGGTCGTGCGTTTCCTTGTAGGTCGCATTGCGTCCCTGCGAACCGGCGATGTTATGGCAGCCGGCTGTCGCACACTGGTTGGGGCCGGTGGTGACATTGAGGACCGTCTGGTCCTCGCCCACGACGCCGTTGGCCATAGTACCGACCCACGGCTCCTGCTTGACGTAGGTCCCATTCCCGGTGGAGGAGTGCGGGGCGTGACTATCGCCGATCGCGCCGGTGTGGCAGGCATTACAGGCGGCCGGCTGATGGCAGGAAGCGCACTGGCTGACGTTGGTCGTCACGTTCGCCATCCAGCGTGGGGTCGCATGGATGACGTGGAGGATGGCTGCGGAGGTGTCCTTCGACGCGGAGGACGCGAAGGAACCGGCCGTACCCGACCATGTGGGGGTCGCAAAGTCGGTGGAGTCCCCCCACGAGCCGTGGCATACCTTGCAGTTGCCAGGGTTGTGGTACGGGTGCGTCCCAAGAAGGCCAGACGTATGGCACTTCTTACACGCCGTGTCCCTGTCGACCGGCGGCACGTCCCAGTTCTGCATCGACTGGTGACACGCCAGACAGTCGGGATTCCGCTGCGGATTCGCCGAAGCGGTCGCAGCGAACGCGAATATCATCGCGAAAAGCGCTGCGACAAGGACCAGAGTCCTCCAACTTGCCTTACACATGCTTCCCCATCTCCTCCGGTGGTGGAGTACCATCACAACTGTCAAAGAACCGCTGACCTGCCCGTTTGCCCCTCGGACGAGTC
>CAZSLI010000007.1:0-108686 GCA_964607705.1 uncultured Eubacteriales bacterium | reverse complement strand
TCTCCTCGGGGAAGCCCACGCCCTTGAAGGCGCCCATGTTCTTGCCCGAGCTCGCCACGAAGGCGCCGTCCACGGTGGAGTTCACCATCATGACGAGGTGCACCACGTAGTCCTCGGCGCTCATGTCCGACGAGGCGAGCTTGTGCTCGTCGGGGACGAGGAAGTAGCGCCACAGGATGGGAGCGTCCGAGATGCCCTTGACCGCACGCGTGGGCATGGGCTCGGCGAGGTCGACGGTGAAGTAGCGGTCGAAGATGGCCTCGGCCTCCTCCTTCGCCTTCACGTCGTGATACATCATGTGGAAGCAGAAGTGGTCCGGGAACTCGGGGTAGATGCCGTAGCCGGCGAATCCGCCGCCAAGGCCGTTGCCGCGGTCGCGCTGGACCGCCATGGCCTTGATCGCGTTCTCGCCGCTCATCAGCGAGCCGGACTGGTCACAGATACCCATCAGACCGCAGCCGCCATGGATCTTGGATGCGGCCTCCTCGCGGTAGGCGGGACGCTCGAGGTCGAAGATGTTCTCGCGGTCCGTGAAGGACGGCATCTTCGTCGTCGGCATCCGCTCCAGGAGCGGTTCGTAAGCCATCGTCGTCTCTCCTACTCTTCTACGTCGTCACGGACGAGCATGCGCTTCACGGCGTCTCCGCCGGGTGCGGGCAACGGATCGAGCCCGAGCTTCTTGCGTGCGCCTTCCTTGGGCTTGCCGAGGGCGCCGGTGTCCAGGAACATCTCGTAGCTCTGGCGAACGCTGTCGGGGCCCTGACCGGACGCGATGGCGAGCTCCTTGAGCTTGCGGAACGTCTCGGCCATACCGATGTCGGAGTGGCACAGCTCCTGGCACGTGTAGCACTCCAGGCACTTCCACAGCTGGCCCTCGGCGATGACCTCGTCGAGCTCACCGCGGACGAGCTGGCGGATGATGTCGTTGGGCTGGAAGGTCGGGTCGACCTTGCAGACCGGGCAGTCGTCCTTGCAGGCGCGGCAGCTGTCGCACTTGTTGAGCAGCGCCACGTCGAAGTCGAGCGCGAGCCGCTCTCGATCGGCCGCGCGGGCGGCCCACTTGTCGAGGAACGGCTGGACCGACACGCGGTGCATGTCCAACCCGATCTCCTCGGGCTCGTGGCCGTAGGCCAGCGCGATGAGCTCGGAGAGGTACAGCACCGGGACGTTGACGTTCTCGTTGGCGCGCTGCAGGGCCGCCTGGTTCAGGTCGAACTGCTGGAAGCAGCTCGGGCAGACCACCACGAGCGCGTCGACTTCGTTGTTCTGGAGGTCGTGGAGCTTGCGGCGCGCGAACGCGAGCGAGCTGTCGCGCTGCCCCACGCGGTCGAGGGCGCCGCCGCAACACTGCATCTTCGTCGGGTAGTCCACGACGCGCGCGCCGAGTGCGGCGACCATCTCCTCAACCTTCTTGGGGTGGAGCGGGTCGTCCCAGCGAACGGCCGGCTGCGGGCGAAGCAGGTGGCACCCGTAGTGGACGGCGATGCGCATGCCCCAGAAGTTCTTCTTCGCACCGCTGGCTACGAGGGCCGCACCCATGTGATCACTCAGCCACTCGGCGAAGTGGACCACCTGCAGCGAGCCGTCGTAGTGGAGCTCCTCCTTGGCGAGGCGCTCGTTGATCTCGTCCTTCTCGCGCCAGTGGGTCGCGAGGTGGCTCTGCGCTTCCTTGAAGGTCGAGTAGCAGCCGTTGCACGGCGTCACCACGTCGAGGCCGGCCTGCTCCACGAGCGCCAGGTTGCGCGCTGCTGCGGTGTAGAATGCACCGGGATCGTTCGCCTTGACCAGCGTGCCCTCGGGGCAGCAGGTGTGACCCTCGAGCTCGCGCACGCGAGCGCCGAGGTCTTCGAACATGACCCTGGTCGCCTTCTCGATGAACGGGAACCGCGCGGGGATCGTGCATCCCCAAAAGACCGCGAACTCCTTCATGCCGTGCCCTTCTGATCGTCACAGTGCCGAGAAACGAAAACGCCCGCCAAGACCCAGTGGGTCAGGCGAGCGCCATTGCTCGAGATTCTATGCTCCGACACGCCGATGTGCCGGTCCGGGGATTATAGCACGCGTGATGAGGCCGAGGAAACACGGCGGAAACATGCGCGGGCCCTTTCGTGGCGGTGCGCGGCCGCACTCCCCCGGCGCCTCCGACCGCGCGGCGGGAACAACCTCCGTGTCGGCCTGCCTCGGCCCTCACAGAGAAAGGCGCGCACATGTCATCCCGAGACCGCTTCCTCATCGCCCAGATATCCGACACGCACTTCGGCGACCCTCGTTTCGACCCGGCGCTCGCCGAGACCTGTCTGGATCTGGTCGAACGGGCAGAGCCCGACCTGGTACTCGTGCCCGGGGACCTCACTGCCCAGGGCTATCGAGAGGAGTTCGAGCAAGCGGCCGAGTTC
Source organism: uncultured Eubacteriales bacterium (assembly GCA_964607705.1). Classification (GTDB taxonomy): domain Bacteria; phylum Actinomycetota; class Coriobacteriia; order Anaerosomatales; family PHET01; genus CAZSLI01. The sequence goes on along the minus strand of CAZSLI010000007.1, from coordinate 106,290 downwards.
CTCGGCAGGTTGTCGGCGCCCTGGTTGGTGGTGCCGGGCAACCATGACGAGCGCAACGTTGGCTGGCGGACTTACGAGCGACTCTTCGGCCCCCGCTGGCATGCCGAAGACGTGGCGTTCGGCGTTGCGACGCGATCGCGGGGCTGCGAGAGCATGCGCGTGGTGTCATGCGACTCGGCCGAGCCGGACCTGGACGACGGCGAACTGGGACGAGTCCGCCACTCCTGGATCGCCGAGCGGTTCGAGGGCAGCGAGGACGCGTTCCGCGTGGTCATGCTGCACCACCACCTGGTGGCTATCCCGAACACGGGGCGCGAGAGGAACACGGTGAGCGATGCAGGAGACGTGCTGGTCGGCTTCGAGAAGGCGCGCGTCGACCTTGTCCTGAACGGCCACAAGCACGTGCCTCACGTGTGGACGGTGAACGGGGTCCCGATCGTCACCAGCGGCACCGCTACGAGTTGGCGCACGCGCGGTGAGGTGCCGCCGTCGTTCAACCTGATAGAGGTGCTCCCGGAGCGCATCGTGATAACCATGACATTCACCTCGGGGGCTCCCGCTCTCGAGGTGACCCTACCGCGTGCAGGCGACTCCAGTTAGAGCCCGGATATCGCCGAAACGATCGCCAGGACTCCGAACAGTGCGACTGCGCCGCCGGAAGCACGGTTCACCCAGCTCATGGCCCGCGGGGACACCGAGTGTCTGACGAAGGCGACGCCTGTCACGAGCCCCAGCCACCAGGCAAGTGATCCCCACGCCACACCCACAGTGGCAAGCAGCGCCGACCGCCAACCGCCAGTAACCGCAAGTCCTGCACTGGCGAACACCGCACCGAACGCCATGATCGTCATGGGGTTCGTCGCAGTCAGGGCCACTGCCGATAGGTAGAGCCTGGCAGGATGTCGAAGGTCGGCCACGTCCTTCGTCTCGGCTTGCGGAACGGTCGCCATCGCCGAGCGAATGCCGAGATAGACCAGGGCCGCACCGCCGATGAGGCGAAGCGGCGTCTGCAACTCGACGACCAACGCGGAGACGGCCGTCACCCCGAAGGCCGCCAGCGCTGCGTATGCGCCGTCCATCGTCGCGATTCCCAGCCCGGTCGCTGCGCCGGCGCGCCAACCACCGGCAAGCGTGCGCTGTATGCACAACACGCCCATCGCCCCTACAGGCGCAGCCACTGCGATGCCGATGAGGAACGATTTGAAGAGGAGCTGCGCGTACTCGGACACGGGGAGGCACTCTCTACGATGTGGCAGTGCCTGCCAGAGTGCGTGAGCGCCGAATGCCGGTCAAGTCGGGACGGGGGCCCGGGAAGCGGAAAGGAGCCGCCTGAAGGCGGGTCCCGACCGCAGCGCGAGCGCGCTAGGAACCGGACGCCTCCTCGGCGAGTAGCACGGCCTCGGCTATCTCGCGCAGAGGCCTGCGCTTGTCCATCGCGAGCTTCTGCAGGCGCGCGAAGGCGTCGGGCTCGCTCATGCCGCGCGACATGAGAACTCCCTTTGCCCGGTCGACGACCTTGCGCGTCTCGAGCCGCTCGGTCAGGTCGGCTACTTCGTCGGCGAGCGCCGAGGACTCCGAGAATCGCGACACTGCGACCTGCATGGCCGGAAAGATGTCAGCGCGAGCGAACGGCTTCACCACGTACGCCATCGCGCCAGCCTCGACCGCCTGCTCGACGTAGGTCGCCTGAGAGAACGCCGTCACCATGACGACCGGCGCGAGACGCTCGTCACCGATGACGTTCGCCGCCTCGATGCCACCCACGCCCGGCATGTTGATATCCATGAAGACGACGTCAGGACGCAGAGAACGCACCAGCTCGACTGCCTGCGCTCCGTCTCGGGCCTCGGCAACGACCTCGTGGCCCTCCTCCTCGAGCATCTCGCGAAGATCCATACGGATGAGTGCTTCGTCCTCGGCAATGAGCACGCGCATGCGGCTGATCGCTCCCTACTCGTCGGCAACGGGTACGCGTACGGTCACGGTGGTCCCGCGTCCCTGGGTGAACGACAGGGTACCCCTGAGATCGTCTTCCACGACGGTTCTCACGATCGCAAGCCCCAGGTTCGCCGAGGACGCCGGTTCGAAGTCGTCAGGAAGTCCGCGGCCGTTGTCGCGCACGACGATGACCAGCTCGTCGGGCACCCGCCGCATCTGGACGGCGACCTCGCCCTCGTTGCGGCCGGCAAGCCCGTGCTCCAGCGCGTTGTGCACCAGTTCAGCGACAGCCAGGGCAAGCGAAGTCGCAGTGTGAGCGTCTACCTGGCCGGTCGCTCCGTCCACATGCACATCGATCCCGGCCGCCTCGCCTACGAGCCCCCGCCGCACGAGTTCGACGACGGTTGCGGCCGCCTGGGCGAAGTCGACTCGCTCCTCGTCGCTGCCAGCCAGCAGGTCATGCACGACGGCCATCGAGCTAACGCGCTCGGTCGCCTCGGCGAGTGCGTGGCGGGCCTCTGCGCTGCCCGTGCGCCGCGCTTGGATACGCAGGAGCGAGGCGATCGTCTGCAGGTTGTTCTTCACGCGATGGTGGACCTCGCGGATGGTCGCCTCCTTGACCTTGAGCTCAGCCTCGCGCCGACGCGATTCGGTGACGTCCTCAACCAGCACGAGCGCACCCTGTTGCAGTCCGATGGTGCGATAGCGCAGGGAGCGCTCGGCGACCTCTGTATCCGTTGCGATCGCCGCGCGCGTACCGAGTGCCGGTGCGATGCCGAAGCCGCCGCCCGGCAACTCCGGCGCCGAGACGCCGGTCAGCGTCCCGTCGAAGCCGGCCAGCCGCATGATGTTGATCGCATTGGGCGACGCGTAGCTGACGCGACCGTCGACCTCCACGCGAAGCACGCCGTCACCTGCGGTCCGGTGCGTCGCGAAAGGCTCGCCCGTTCGTACGTCGACGAGAGGGCTCTCGGCGAGCGACTCGAGCAGCGACTCGGCGGCCTGCATGAAGGCGGTCTCCATCGCGCCCGGCGCCTCGGCGACCTGCTCCGACAGGTCGCGCACGACCACTGCGAACGCGGGTGCGCCGATCGGATACGCCGACGTTGTGTACTTGATGCCGCGCACCGTACGCGTGCGGGTGCCGCGCACCACTCGGCCCTCCTCGAGCGCCGCGTACGCCTCGGGCTCTTCGGCGCGAGCAAGCATACGGCCGATCCGCGAGGATGGGACGGGGGCGACGGCCGTGTTGGGCCGAGCATCGCCGATGACGCCGAGGGCGCCGTCGGGCGCCGCGACGGCGAGCGCGACATCGCCGTAGGCAAGGTCGGCCACTAGTTGCAGGTTCGCGACGATGTTGTCCAGCTGCGCTCGCTGGGCGTCACTCGGTGCGCGCTTGTCGCTGTGAGAAGGCATGAACGCAGTATAGGTGAGCGCGCCGGGCGCGACGCCGGATCAGGTGAGCACGAGGGTGACCTGGGACCCGTCCACCTCGAGCAGGCCCTGCCCCACCGGCAACCGTCCGGTACCCTCAGCGTTGCTGTAGCGCAACAGGCAGGGCTGCACCTGCATGAGCAGGCGGTCATGTCCGCGCAAGATCGCCACCTCGCTGCCCGGGTCGAACAAGGACTCCCGACGGCGCATAACGACGGAGTCGAGCCCTCCCCGGTGGAGCAGTGGGCCCTGAGGACCGACCACATCGAGGGTCAGCGGCCTCATGCGACGCTCACCGCCTCGGCAGCAACGCGTTCGTCTACCGTGCCGACCGGAGTCGCGTCAGCGGCCTCGGTGCCCTGTGCCGCGTCAGCAGCCCCGTCGCCGGGCGTCACCTCGGCTGCGGTCACCTCTACCGATTCGCGTGCCCGCTCGAGTGCCTCCTCCAGCGTTCCGACCATGAAGAACGCCTGCTCCGGCAGGTTGTCGCAGTGGCCCGCACAGATCTCGCTGAATCCACGGACCGTTTCGGCCACCGGCACATAGCGGCCTTCGATGCCCGTGTACTGCTCGGCGACGAAGAACGGCTGCGACAGGAACTTCTGAAGCCGCCTGGCCCGAGCCACTACAAGCTTGTCCTCGGCAGACAACTCCTCCACGCCGAGGATGGCGATGAGATCCTGCAGCGCTCCGTAGCGCTGGAGGTACGCCCGCGTCTCGCGCGCGACCCGCACGTGATCATGCCCCACGACATCGGGCTCGAGGATCTGCGAGGACGACTCCAGCGGGTCGATCGCCGGGTAGAGGCCCATCTCCGCAACGCGTCGCGACAAGACGACCGTCGCATCGAGGTGGCTGAAGATGGAGGCGGGTCCCGGGTCGGCGAGGTCGTCGGCCGGCACGTAGACGGCCTGGACGCTCGTGATCGCCCCGCTCGTCGTCGAGACGATGCGCTCTTCGAGCGAGCCGACCTCGGTGGCGAGCGTGGGCTGATAGCCGACCTCGGCAGGGATGCGTGCCCTGAGCAGCGAGACTTCGAGTCCCGCCTGCACGAAGCGGTAGATGTTGTCGAAGAACAGCAGCACGTCGGAGCGCTCGGCGTCGCGGAAGTACTCGGCGGTGGTGAGCGCGCAGTAGGGCACGCGGAAACGGGCGCCCGGAGGCTCGTTCATCTGGCCGAAGTAGAGCACGGCGCGCTCCAGAACGCCGGCACGCTGCATCTCGAGCCACAGGTCGTTTCCCTCGCGCGTCCGCTCCCCGATCCCGCCGAAGACGCTGATGCCCTGATGCTCAAGGCCGACGTTGCGGATGAGCTCCATGATCACGACCGTCTTGCCGACGCCTGCCCCGCCGAACAGCGCGATCTTGCCGCCCCGCGGGAACGGCGTGAGCAGGTCGATCGCCTTGAGCCCCGTCTCGAACAGCTCGGGGTACGAGCGGACCTCGGCGTACGGCACAGGGTCGCGGCGGATCCTCCAGCGGGTGAGCGCTGCGACATGGCCACGCCCGTCTATGGGCTCGCCGGTGCAGCCGAAGACCCTCCCCTTCACGGCTGGGCCGACGGGCACCGTGATCGGCTCGCGGGTGTCGAAGACCCGTTCGCCGCGCTTGAGCATGTCGGTCGAGCCGAGCGCGAGCGCGCGTACCACTCCGTCGCCGAGCAGCTCGACGGCTTCGAGCGCCAACCCGCGCCGGCGGTCGCGCACCCTGAGAAGGTTTCCGAGGACCGGCAGCTCCCCCCTGAACCGGACGTCGACCACCGGGCCGAGTACCTGCGCGACGCTCCCGTCACACGCTTCGCGCTCCAAGTCGGTGGCGGCTCGCTCCAGGGCGCTGTCGACCACCTCAGCGAGCACGTCGAGTCCGGATGCATCGATCCGCTCGTCAGCCGGCATTGTGGCTCACTCCCCTCACGCGCCCGGCTACGAGAACGCCGGTCAGGTCGGCGGTGATCGCCTCGCGACGCAGCCGGTTGTAGCGGACGCGCAGATCTGCGAGCGCGCGGTCGGCCCGCTCGGACGCCTCCTGCATGGTGACCATCCGTGCCGCCTGCTCACTCGCGAACGCCTCGAGCAACACGTCCTCGAACTGCAGGCGGACGAGCGCCTCGAGCAACTCGGCGACGCACGCCTCCCGGCTCGGCTCGAAGAAGTAGCCGAGCGGAGCGACGGCTGGTCCCTCCGCGGTAACGGCGGGTGGTGCGACCGGCAGCAGCCGCATGACCCGCGGCTCGCGGCTGATCGAGGACAAGAAGGTGGTGTACACGGCGATGACCTCGTCCACGCGGCCCTCGAGGAAGTCGTCCGTGCTCGTCTTGAGAAGCTCGCCGACGAGCGCCGGCGTGACGCCCGCGCGCGTCCACTGCTGTGCCGACCGGATCGGCACGTCGGTCGCGCGGCGTAGATACGTCTCGACCCGGCGTCCGATGACAGTCGCGTCGACCTCAAGACCGCGGCCCGACAGCGAGTCCGCCAGCGAGCGGGCGGCGCGACCCAGCGCGATGTTGTAGCCACCGCACAGCCCGCGGTCAGCGCCGATGACGAGCAGGCGCACCGAACGAACCTCGCGCGACTCCATCAGCGGGGACAGCGATGCCAACTCGACCCCCGCCTCGCGGGCCTCCCGTTGCTGGCGCTCGGCCATGCCTCTCAGCACGGTGGCGTACTCCCGGGCGTGCAGGGCCCGGTCGCGCGTCTGCGCGAGCTTGGCGGCCGCGACCGTTGAGAGCGTGCGGCACACCTCGCCGATCCCTGCGACCGACTTCATCCGCGCGCGCACGTCGACGAGTTCCTGCATCTCAGCTCGCCTCGGCTCCGGTCCCCTCGCTCACGAAGGAACGCACCGCCTCGGCCATCTCCGCCTCGAGCTCGGGCGTGAAGCCCTCCGCGGCCGCTATGCGTTCGAGCAACTCGCCGCGGCACGCGTGCGCCCACGACAAGAGGGCGCTCTCGATCTCCGTCAGGTCCTCAACACCGACCTCGTCGAAGAGCCCGTTCACGGCCCCGAAAAGCACCAGAGCCTCGTGCTCGAGCGGCATCGGCGTATGCGCGGCCTGGATGAGCAGCGCCCGTGCGCGGGCGCCCCGGGTGAGCTGCCGCTGCGTCGTTTCATCCACCTCGGCGCCGAACTTCACGAACCGCGCCATCTCCTGATACTGGGCCAAGTCGATACGCAGCCTGCCCGCGATGCCTTTCATCAGCCTGGTCTGCGCCGTCCCGCCCACGCGCGACACCGAAAGGCCCGCATCCATGGCGGGACGACGCCCTTCGTTGAATGACGCGCTGTCGAGGACGATCTGCCCGTCGCATATCGAGATCACGTTGGTCGGGATGAACGCCGAGATGTCGCCGGCAAGCGTCTCGACCACGGGCAGCGCCGTGAGCGATCCGCCGCCGCGCTCGTCGGCGAGCCGACATGCACGCTCGAGCAGTCGCGAGTGGAGGTAGAAGACGTCGCCCGGGTAGGCCTCCCTGCCTACGGGCCGGTCGAGCAGGGCAGATATCTCGCGGTAGGTCACGGCGTGCTTCGACAGGTCGTCGTATACGACGAGCGCATCCTGACCGCGATCGAGGAAGTACTCGCCGATCGCGCAGGCCGTATAGGGCGCCAGATACCGATAGGCAGGCATGTCGCCTGGCAGCGCCGCCACGACCGTCGTGTACTCGAGGGCGCCGGCTGCCTCGAGGACCGCGACAAGCGAGCGCACGCTTGAGGACTTCTGCCCGATCGCACAGTAGATACAGGCGACGTCTTCGCCCTTCTGGGCGAGGATCGTGTCGAGCGCCACCGTCGTCTTCCCGATCTTCCGGTCACCGATGATGAGTTCGCGCTGCCCCCGGCCAATCGGCACGAGCGCGTCGATCACCTTGATGCCTGTGTGGAGCGGAGTGTCGACCGGCTGCCGCATGACCACACCCGGAGCCGGTCGCTCGACCGGCATCCACGCGCTCGGCACGACGGCTCCTCGCCCGTCGATCGGCCTGCCGATGGCGTCCACCACGCGACCGAGCAAGGCCTCTCCCGCCGGGACTTTGAGCGCACGCATCAGGCGTTGTACATCGGATCCCTCGCGCACCGTCTCATCGGCACCAAGGAGCACGACCCCCACCTCGCGGTCGCGCAGGGAGAACGCCAGCCCAAGGGTGCCCCCCTCGAACTCCATGAGTTCCTGGCTGCCCACGTCGCGCAGCCCCGTCACGGCGGCCACTCCGTCGCCCACCCGGAGCACGCTGCCTGTGTCGCGCAGCTCCTCGACCGAGGCGGCCGGAAGCGGCTCGGACAGGGCACGCTCCAAGAAGCGATACGCCGTGCTCGCGTTCCCGATCTCGCCGGCCTCCACCTGACCCCTGAGTCCGCGTTCGACCGCGGACAACCACGTCGCCCGCGGATCGAGCACGATGCGCCCGGCGTCGCCGAAGTACAGGACTGCGCCGGCCTCCATCGCGGGCAGCACCTTCACGTCCATCGCGATCTCTCTGCCCGCAAAGGCGCACACGACTTCGCGTACGCGGGCGACGACGGCATCGTCAAGCCGCGTGCGGGCGGCGAGCGTGACCCTTGTGTCCTCCCAGCGCCCAAGCAACGCCTTCAGCCGCCGCTCGTCCAGGACCGGAAGCTCGGGTACCTGACCGGTCACGAGCCCGTCTCGGCCGCCCATCTCACGCCCCCCGAGGACCGGACACGACCGGGACGTCGCTCGCCGCACCGATCGACGACAGCACGTGCTCTTCTATCAGCCGACGCTGCTCTCCCACCGACATCCGCTCGTTGAGGAGCTGCCTGGTCGCCTGGGCCACGAGGTCGACCAGCTCCTCGCGGACCTCGGCCTGCATCTCGGCTTCCTCGGTGGCAAGCGCTTCATCCACTCGCTCGATGACGCGCTGGGCTTCCGCCTCCACGGCGCCGTGGACCTTGAGCTCGTTCTCGGCGGCTTCCCTCCGTGCGTCGGTGAGCATCTGCCGTGCGTCCGCGCGCGCGGTGCGCACACGCAACGACGCAAGCTTCTTGGCGTGCTGCAACTCATCCGTAGAGTGTCCGACGCCCGACAGGCGCGTCGATGTCTTGACCGCGCGGTCCGAGATCATCCCGGTCAAGACGCCGCGCCGGCCCCGAATCCCAATCGCGATGGCGTACACGAGGAACACGAGTATCGCGAACTGGGCGAGCTCGAGCAGGTAGCCGAGCGGATCAGCTGTGATCTCGCCGATGACCTCGGTCATGATCTCCTGCACCATCGCCGACACCTCCTTCTAGTGCACCCGCCTCGCCATGAGCTCCTCGACCGCAGCGTCGACGGCTTCAGGATCGCGCTCGCCGAGCAACCGCTCGCACGCGAGCCCCACACACTCAGCCGCCTCCGCCTTGAGCGCAGCGAGTTCCCTCTCGCGCGCAGAGGTGATGCGCACACGGCCCTGTTCGAGTCGTTCCGAAGCAGACTTCGTCGCCTCTTCGATCCTGCGACGCCGGTAAGCATCGAGCTCGTCCGAGGAATCCTTGCGAAGTTCCTCTGTGGCCGCGCGTGCTTCCGCCAACGCGTCGGCCGCCTCCTTCTCCGCCTCGCCGAGCACTCGTCGCGCGTCCTCGCGCCGCGCGTCCGTCTCATCGAGCAGGCGGTCGCGCGCCTCCATCACCTCGAGGTACGGCAGGACGAATACCCTGCGAAACGCGAAGAAGGTGGTGGTGAAGATGGCCATCGTGGCAAGGATCACGACCAGGTCGAGTTGGTTTATCGGGTTGAGATCGATGGGCACTGGAGCTCACCCCCCACCGCTACTTGTTCGCCAACACGAGCGTGACCACCAGCGTGTAGATGCACAGCGCTTCGATGAGCGCCATGCCGATGAGCATCGCTGTGAACAACTGCGGCGCGATCTCCGGCTGACGAGTCATACCTTCGATGGCCGCCTGAGAGATGTGCCTCATGGCGATTGCGGCGAAGGCGGCGCCGACCGCGATCGGGACGACTGCGACGAACGCCATCAGAACGGTCTCCATCTGCATCACGAAACCCTCCCCTCGATCTGGGCGCCGGCGGGATGTCCGCTGACCTCGCCTGTGCGAGCGCCAGCAGCCTCCGGGGCCTGCTGTCTCTTGGCCTCCTCGCGTTCGATCGCATGTGCGATGAAGCTTGAGGTCAGGAGCGTGAACACGAGCGCCTGCACGAACGCGGGGATGAGCCCGAGCGTGTGCAGGATGAGCGGAATGCCGTACGGGACGACCTCCATCACGAGGGCGAGCGTCATGAACTCGCCCGCGATGTTGCCGAAGAGTCGCAGCGACAGCGACGCGACGTCGGTGAACTCCGAAACCCACTGCATGGGGTTCGGCCAGAACAGGTGCTTCGCCGTGGCGCCTAGGCCGCGCACGACGGCCGAAACCGCGAGCGTGCCGATCACCGAGCAGATGGCCAGCCCCAAGGTGACCGAGAAATGCGAAGTGGGCGGCCGGTTCAACAGCGGCACCGGTAGGAACGCGATCAGGTTGTTCGCGAAGATGAAGAAGAAGAAGCACGCGAGCAGTGGTGCGACCAGTCTGATGATCTGGTCGCGCTCCGGTCCTTGGGCCATGTCGCGCGCCTTGCCCAAGAAGAATGCCAGCGCGAACTCACCTACGTGCTGCCGCCTCGTAGGGGCGTCGACCGAGAGCGTGCCACGCGCGAGCCACGCACCAATCCCGACGAGCGCGAGACCTGCGATGGCCGCGTTCACGATGACAATGACCTCTTGTTCGTCGAGGAGTCCCACCAAGCTCACCTGCTTCCATCGACCTGAGTGAAACCGCGTCGAAGGGCGATGACGCTGCCCACCACAGCGAGAGTGAAGTCATACATCAGCACGCCGGCCACCATGCCGGCGAAGTCGAAGACCCAAGGAAGGGCGAGCGCCGCCAGGAGAAGCAGCGCCTTGACGACGAGACGGCCGCCGAGCAGGATCGCGGCCGCCGTCCCGCCGTAGGTGTCGGACTCGATCTCGGTCCTGGCCCTCCGAGCGGCCATACGCACCAACGCGACGTCGATCACCGCGCCCGTCATGCACGCCGCCGCGAAACGAACGTCCGTCCCAACGAACAGGGCTACCGCCGAACAGAGCGCCGCGACGGTGAGCGCCCAGCGAGCGATCTCGTCGAGGAACTCCCAGGAGAAACCGACAGTCGGCTGCCGAGCGCTCATCGCTCGGCCTCCTTCTTCGGCGCGAGCCCGAACTCCTCGCGCATCCTCATCATGTCGCGCACCGCCAGAACCAGCGCGATGATGAGGCCGACGCCCATGGCAAAGGGAAATGTCCCCAACCAGCGATCCAGGAGGTAACCGAAGAAGCCTCCGGCGAGCAGGTACGCGGGGATGAGCGACCACAGGGATACAACGTGCAGGAAATCGTGTGACAGAAGGTCGCGAGGGGCCTCAGGGCCTACTCCCGCAGTTCCACCGTCGCCGAGACTTCCAGCAGACATGTCCGCCGCCCCCTATGCGGGACCGCGCGGCTCCGTCTAATACGATTCGCTGACCGTGAACACGCCCAAGGCGGGGTCGTGGGTCTCGCGTCTCGATGGTTGAGTATGGGTTCGATAATTCCCGCTGGACCACCGCCGAGACGCTTAACGAGAATGATTGCTCGGCTGGAAGGATGATTGAAGTCATCCCCCCGGACGATGCCGGGGGATGTCTTCAGCCAGATGAGGATGAGGTACTGACGCCGTCGAATCTGACGGTATAATCGGCGAGCGCCCATGCCCGGGTGGCGGAATAGGCAGACGCGTCGGTCTCAAAAACCGATGAGGGAAACCTCGTGAGGGTTCGATCCCCTCCCCGGGCACCAGGACGACCTAGGCGAACTCAGCTGTCATGCGCTCGATGATCGTCGCCATCTCATCCACGAGCTCATCCGGGCCCTTATCAAGGCCCGTCGCTTCGGCCATCCAGTCTCCGGCGATGGCCCAGCCCATCACCATGCAGGCGATGGCTGCCGAGACGACCTTGGGGTCGAACTCGCCCGCCTCATCGGCCGACAGCCGCTGAGAGAACGCCTTGGTCACGCAGGCGTCGGCGGGAATGCGGTGCGGGACCATGCCCTCAACGAGTGCGGCCGCGAGCACGCGGGTGAACGCCGGGTCCGCCGCGACACGGCGGAACGCGTCGCCCGCAGCGCGGGGAGCGTCTTCGGCGGAACGAAGATCGTCTGCCACCGAGGCGTCGTACGTTGTGAGGACGGAGCGCACGATCTCTTCTTTGCTGCCGAAGTACAGGTGGAGAAGTGTGTGAGACACGCCGACTTCACGCGCGATCTCGCGCACGGACACCGCGTGGATACCACGCTCGGAGAAGAGTCGACGGGCGGCTTCGGTGACGGCTTCCCGCACCTTGTCAGGACGGCTGACATCCGACTCGATCACGTCCACCTGTGGGTCGTTGCTGGTCACGTTGCGAACTCCATTCTTGCTGGAAATGCCCCTGGTAGTGCCAGGAGAGGGTAGCACTGGTTTACTTGCGAGCTCAACCGACGAGCGGTCAGTCCTGCCGCTGCGCCCTTGAGCGATCGAGGTGCGAGGCCGCTCGGCCAGACATCGAGTACAACGGACCGCTCATAGCCAGAAGCGTACCACCGAGAAGCCAAGCGACAGAGATGGCCCACTTGTCTGAGACCCAGCCGAGGATGGGCTGCCCCGCTGCACCTCCCGCATCGAGGAAGAAGGCATCCAACGACAGCACGGTGGCCCGCTGCTGCGACGGAATGTAGTCGTTCAGGTAGCTCATGCGCACCGGCATGCTGATCCCGTACACGAGGCCCCACGCGAGCCACAGCACGATCGCCACAGCAGCGGGCGCGATACCGGGAACCGGCGCGACGACGCCCACCAATGCGATGGCGATGACGAACCCGGCATTCGCATACGCCGCGATGGCCAGCACACGCGCCGGCTGGCGGCGCGCTCCTCCTCGGCGCATGACTCGGCCGACGAGCGCGTTGCCCGCGATCCCCGCCGCCGAGGAGGCCGCCTGGACGACACCGAGCAACCAGACGTAGTCGCGGCCGAGCAGCTGGAGCACGTAGGGCTGCCAGGCATAGAAGCCGTACATGAAGAACACACCGCTCAGGGCCGACGCCCACAGGAGGGGCCGTACGACCGGATTGCGCCAACCGTACTGGACTCCGGACTTGAAGATGACCCGGGTCTCATCACCGAACGTCGATACGCGGAGAGGGCGCGGCGTGAAGCCGAGATCCTTGACGAGGGCGGCCGCCACGAAGAAGCACACCATGATCAGCGCCGCGCGTACGAGGTAGGGCACGCGCAGGTCGAACTGGCCGAGCACCCCGCCGAGGAGAGAACCGAGCAGCATGCCGGCACCCTGGGCGATCTGTCCCCAGGCGAAGACGCGGTCCTTGGGCGTGTCCCAGCCGGTCGCGTCCAACGCGTCCACGAGCCACGCGTCGATGGCGCCGGTCTGGAAGGTGTAGCCCAAGCCGAGCAGGATGCTGCCGGCGACGAAGCCCCAGATCCCCCAGCCGGCAGCCGGCGATACGACGTAGAGCACGGTCGACGCCGCGATCGTGATCATCGAAAGCATGATGGACGCACGCCGACCTATCGTGTCGGCGATGACTCCCGTGGGCACCTCGAAGACCATCTGCGCGATGGTGTAGGACATGTTGACGAGCATGACCTGGAACAGACTGAGTCCGCCCACACGCATCAGGAAGATCGTATTGATGGCCCAGATCAGCGAAGCGCCGAGCGTGAACAGGCCGCCAAGGCTCAGGTACGCCACGACCACCGGGCGTGTTCGGCTCACCGGCGTACGCTCTCCGACGGCCGGCGTCCTGTTGTCGTCCATGGGCCCCCTGTCGGTATCGGTCGTGCGCTAGTCGCGCGTCACCACCATGGTGCCGAGCGGTACCTGCGGCCACAGTTCCAGCACGTCACGGTTGTACATGCGTATGCACCCGTGGGATGCCCGTGTCCCGATGACCCACGGCTGGTTGGTGCCGTGGATCGCATACCTGGTGAACACGTATCGATACCCGCTCGAGGTGCTGACACGCTTGAACATGCGCATCTTCCTCGGGCCGTAGACGCTGCCGGGGTCCGTCCGGTACTTGGCGTCGATGCGCCAGGTGGCCACCGGCGTCCAGCTCGACACCTTGCCGTACGCGATGGGATAGGTCTTGATCAAGTAGCCGTTCTTCACCCAGTAGAGCTTGAACTCGGACTTGTCGATGACGATGTAGGTCTTCCACGGATACTTGAACGGCGTCGGACGACGAGCCTGCATGAGGGTCCCGCTGTAGACGAACGCATCGACGTCGACCGCCCTCCCACCGCCGACGGCGGAAGTGGCCCCGAGCGAGCGAACCGTCACGTTGTGGACGCCGTAGGGCAGTCCGCTTTTCGCCCATAGGACGCGGCGGTCCTCGGCGGGTGAGCGGTACTGGCTCACGACGGCGACGCGGCGGCCGTCCACGAGAACCTCCGCTTTGCCGCACCCCGGGTCCTTGCTGCCGAGCCAGGCCACGGACGTGCCCCTGAACCGGAGTGTCACGCTCGATCCGGTGGTCGACGTGCGCCATGCGCTGCCGTTGATGGCGCTCGGGCGGTATGCACGGCCCCACTTCCCGCGCGTCGCGAGCATGCTGCTCCCGTTGTTCACGAGCTTCCCGCCGAGCACAGCTGCGCCCGGTGCGCCTACCAGGTCGAAGGCGTCGACCGGGATGGCGACCGCGCTCGACGAGGCGTTCTTACTTCCGAGCACCACGATGCGCACCGTGTGCGCTCCCGCGGTCAGCGTGTCGGTCGCCCAGACGCTCTGCTGCTCGGCCGCCGAGGAACCGTAGAGGTCGAGCTCCTCGGCAGGTGCGCCGTCGACATAGACGCGCGCGCGGCCCAACGAAGGGCCGGTGCGGGTGACGAGAGCGCATCCGGTGCCGGTGAATGAGGCCTGGACCCACGAGCCGGCGTTGCCGGAGATGCGCTCCGACTCGCCGGAGGCACCGGGCTGCCACGATGTCGTCCACGCGCCGCTCCATGACAGGCGGAGCGAGTCGTCCTCGATGCGCGTCATCCCGACCGGCGGACCGGCGACGGCGGCGGTCGCCAACAACAGGCAGGCGGCCAGAGCCCCCGCGAGCAGCGCGCAGAACATGACCTTCCGACGGGCCATCCGGCTCATCAGGCGTCCCTCCCCCTCGTGACGGCGATGCTTCCATAGTATGCCAGCGGCCGCGACGACAACGGAAGTGAGACCGGCGGACTCGAACACGCGTTCGACCTCGAGCGTCCCTGCGTGCTACGCTTCGGGCGCACCCCTATCGAACAGGAGTTCGGTATGCAAGAGACAGTAGCCAACGCCCCCGTCGAGAGCGTCGCCGAGACGGTCTGCCGAGATCTCGACCCTGACCAGCGCGCCGCGGCGCTCCACGACGAATCGCCCCTCCTCATCGTGGCCGGCGCCGGTACCGGAAAGACGAACACACTCGCCCACCGGGTCGCAGTCCTCATCGCCCGCGGGACCGATCCCGGACGCATCCTGCTGCTCACCTTCACGCGCCGCGCCGCCGGCGAGATGGTCCGGCGTGCCGAGGGGCTGCTCGCCACGATGCGCGAGGCCGGCGGTCCGACGATGTCGGGCTCGCAGGTGTGGGGCGGCACCTTCCACGCCGTGGCCGCGCGCCTCCTGCGCATCCATTCCCGGGACCTCGGCATGGAACCCGACTTCACGATCCTCGACCGTGCGGACTCCGAGGACCTGATGCACGTCTGCCGCACCGAACTCGGCCTCGGGCGAGGGACGGGCAAGCGCTTCCCCCAGAAGTCGACCTGCCTCGACATCTACTCGCGCTGCGTCAATGCGCAGGAGCCGCTCGCCGAAGTGCTGCGCGGCCGCTTCCCCTGGTGCAAGCATGCCGAGGAGGGGCTCGCACAGCTCTTCGCCGCCTACACCGACGCCAAGGAGGCCCAGCAGGTCCTCGATTACGACGACCTGCTCCTGTTCTGGCGCGGCCTGCTCGCCGACCCCATCGCCGGCCAGCGCGTGCGCGAGCGCTTCGACCACGTACTCGTCGACGAGTACCAGGACACCAACGCGCTCCAGGCCGACATCGTCGCGCTCCTGCGCCCCGACTCCACGGGCATCACGGCCGTGGGAGACGACGCGCAGGCGATCTACGGCTTCCGGGCGGCCACCGTGCGAAACATCCTCGACTTCGAGACGCGGCACTCGGGCGCCGAGGTCCTGACGCTGACGCGCAACTACCGCTCGACTGCTCCCATCCTGAGCGCGACGAACGCCGTGATAGCCGAAGCGAACGAACGGCGGGAGAAGGACCTGTGGACCGAGCGCGAGGGCGGAGGTCGCCCGTCGCTCGTCAGCTGCCGAGACGAAGCCGAACAAACCGACTGGCTCGTGGACCGCGTGCTGGAGCACCGCGAGCAGGGCACCTTGCTGAAGCACCAGTCGATACTCTTCCGGGCGCAACACCACTCGCTCGCCCTCGAGATGGAGCTCTCGCGCCGCAACGTCCCCTTCCGCAAGTACGGTGGACTGCGTTTCGTCGAAATGGCGCACGTGAAGGACCTCATGTCGTTCCTTCGCCTCGCCGAGAACCCGCGCGACTCGATGGCCGCACTGCGGGTACTCGGCCTCGTACCGGGCATCGGCCCCAAGACGGCAGCCACGCTGGCGCAGCGGCTCGCTGACGGCGATGGCGACTTCGAGTGCTGGGTGGGCGCCGAGATGCCTGAGCCGGCTCGCGACCTGTGGCCCGAGTTCGTGTCGCTGATGCGAGGCCTCGCGGGTTCCGACGGCGAGGTGCCTGCACAGGTGCACGCCGTGCGCAGCGTCTATGCGCCATTGCTCGAACGCCGCTACGACTACGCCGAGGCGCGCGAACGGGACCTGGAGCAGATAGAGGGCATCGCCGGACGATGCCCCGACCGCTCGACCCTGCTCGCCGAACTCGCGCTCGATCCACCGGCCTACACGCAGGACCTGGCCGGACCACCGGTGCTCGACGAGGACTGGCTCGTGCTCTCCACGATGCACTCGGCGAAGGGGCTGGAGTTCGACGTCGTCTACGTGATCCACGCCGCCGACGGCAACATCCCGAGTGACATGGCGACCGGCACCCCCGAGGAGATCGACGAGGAGCGACGCCTGTTCTACGTCGCCTGCACCCGCGCGAAGCATCACCTCTACGTGACGCACCCGCTGCGCTACTACACCCAGCCGCGCGGGCGCTCCGACACGCACGGCTATGCGCAACGCACGCGATTCATCTCCGAGCGCGTGCTCCCCCACTTCGTCGAGCTTCAGGCCTCACCCGATACCGCGTCCCCCGCCGAGGAACCTCTGCCGAGGACGACCACGGCCAACATCCGCGACGGGATCCGAGGCCTGTGGAGCTGACAGGAGCGAGGTCAAGGACCTGGTACCCGGGCCCCGCTACTTCAGTGACAGCCCTATACCGTCGCGCAGGTCGAGGATGTGGCACGACGCCTCGAGACAGGTGATGTGATAGAACGCCTGCTCGAGCGAGTCCCCGATAGCGAAAGGTCCGTGGGAGCGCAGGACGCCCACCTTCTCCCCTGCAGCGAACACGCCTGCGAGTAGCTCGGCGGCCTCGGGGGACGAGATGGTCTCCGCCGGCGCGAGGACAGGCACCGAGGCGCCGAGGACGTACTTCGACTCGGAATCGATCGGCTCGATCGAGTCGGCCACCAGCGAGCGGTAGACCGTGTGGATGCTGTGGGTGTGCGCGATCGCGGTCGCGCCGCACGCCTCGTAGATCGCCCGGTGCACGACGAGCTCGCGGCTGCAGTCCACGTCGCGCTCGCAGGCAGCCATCGAAGTGGTGACGAGGTCGTCCTCGGCAAGCGAGCCGAGCATCGAGCCGCGGCGCGTGATGATGATCTCGTCGCCGCGCCTGACAGACAGGTTGCCGCCGTGGCTCGAGATGAGTCCGGACAGAAAGATGTCGCGGCCGATCGACCGGAACAGCTCGTACATGGATGACCCCCGAGTGTCTTGAGTGCCGAGGAGGAAGAGCGTAGCAGAGAGGCCGATGGCCTGATGCTACTGGGCCAGCACGCGCGCCAGCTCGAAGATCTCGCTGCGGAACGGGCTCTGGCCGCTGAACGCCTCTGGCAGCGGGTAGACGGCCATGTTGGCCCGGCGGAGACCGACTGCCACGCCGCTGTCTCCGCAAAGCAGCGTACGAACCGCGTGCGCACCGAGTCGGCTCGCGAGGATGCGGTCGAACGCCGAGGGAGCCCCACCGCGCTGTACGTGTCCCAGCACGACCGCGCGGACTTCATGCCCGCACATGCCCGAGATGTCCTCGGCGACGCCGAAGGCATGGCCGGCGCCCTCGGCGATCATGATGATCGAGTGCTTCTTGCCGCGGGCCACCCCTGCACTCACCGACTCGCAGACGTTCTCAAGGCTCCACGGCACCTCGGGGACGAGGATGCAGTCGGCGCCGCATGCGAGTCCGGCATAGATGGCGAGCTGGCCGCTTTGGCGACCCATGACCTCGATGACGAACGTGCGCTCGTGGCTGGAGGCCGTGTCGCGGACCTTGCCCACCGCATCCGCGACGGTGTTGAGCGCCGTGTCGAAGCCGATGCAGGTGTCGGTGCCTGCGATGTCATTGTCGATCGTCGACGGGATGCCCACTGCAGGCATGCCTGCCTGGCTCAGCTCGAAGGCACCGCGATACGAGCCGTCTCCACCCGCGACCACGAGGCCCGTGATGCCGTTGGCTCGCAGTATTGCGGCCCCCTCGTGCACACCCTCCGGCGTATTGAACTGATCCGAGCGAGAGGTGCCCAGGAAGGTGCCCCCGCGGTCGAGGATCCCGCCCACATCGCCCACGTGGAGCCGATGGATGCAGCCCTGGAGCAGTCCGTGGTAACCATGCTCGATGCCGTAGGCCTCGGCACCCGCGGCGATCGCGGCACGCACCACGGCGCGGACCGCCGCGTTCATACCCGGGGCGTCGCCACCGCTCGTAAGTACGGCGATACGCGGGACTCCCTCGGCCATGACCGTCACCCTTCGTCGGTTGTGCACCAGACGCCGACGGAGCGCAGGCGCTGGTAGCGCCGCTCCGCCAGCTCATCAGGGTCGATACCCGAAAGCTCGCCCAGAGCGCGGCCGATGACCTCGGCGACCGCTGCAAAGACCGCCTGAGGCTGCATGTGAGCCCCGCCGAGCGGCTCGGGCACGATCTCATCGGCGATGCCCATGCCGACAAGATCGCTGGCCGTGAGGCGCAGGCAGGCAGCGGCGGTCGTCGCCTGGCTCGGGTCCTTATACAGGATGTTGCTGCACATCTCGGGGCTGATGACGGAGTAATAGGCGTTCTCGAGCATGATCAGGCGGTCGCCGAAACCGATGGCCAAGGCCCCACCCGAGCCACCTTCGCCGATGCCTATGACGATGACCGGCACCCGGACGCCTGAGAGCAGGGCGAGCGACTCGGCGATCGCGAGCGCCTGACCGCGCTCCTCGTCCTCGATGCCCGGGTAGGCACCGGCCGTGTCCAGGAAGGTCACGATGGGAAGCCCGCACTTGTCGGCAAGGCGCATGACCCGCATCGCCTTGCGGTACCCCTCGGGATGCGGTGAGCCGAAGTTACGGCGCACGTTGCTCTTGGTGTCGGTCCCCTTGCGGTGGCCGAGAACCACTACCTTGGTGCCCCGGAACGTGGCGAAGCCGGCGAAGATCGCCTCGTCGTCACCGTAAGCGCGATCGCCGTGGATCTCGACGACGTCGTCGAAGAGCTCGGCGAGGTAGTGGTCGGTCTTGGGCCGCTCGGGATGCCGCGCGATCTGCACGCGGTCCCAAGGCGCGAGGTTGCGGTAGGTCGACTCGTGAAGCAGCGCGATGTCGGCAGCGAGCGCCTCGATCTCGGCCGCCAAGTCGGGCTTGTCGGCGACGTCTATGCGCCGCAGCTCGGCGAGCTTCTCCTCGAGTTCGAACAGAGGCCGCTCGAAATCCATGACATAGCGGCGGGCCATCAGCGACCACCGCCCATCGATGCTTGTGCGGTCCTCGGCGTCAGGTAGCCGAGCAGCAGCGTCAGGTGGTCCACGAGCTCGCCTCGAGCGATGACCTCGTCGACCATGCCGTGCTTCATCATCGACTCCGCCGTCTGGAAGTCCTTGGGAAGCTTCTGCCTGATCGCCTGCTCGACGAGGCGTGGCCCGGCGAACCCGATCATCGCACCGGGCTCGGCGACCATGACGTCGGCCAGCACGGCGAAGCTGGCGGTCACGCCGCCGTAGGTCGGATTCGTGAGTACGGAGATGTAGGTGAGCCCCGCGTCGGCGTGACGCTGGACGGCCGCGCTCGTCTTCGCCATCTGCATGAGCGACAGCATGCCCTCCTGCATACGCGCACCGCCGGACGCGATCACGAAGATGACCGGCAGCTTCTCGGCGAGCGCGACCTCGAAGGCGCGCGTGACCTTCTCCCCGACCACCGAACCCATCGAGGCGCCGATGAAGCGGAAGTCCATCGCGCCCAGGACGACGGGGGTGCCGTCCACGGTCGCGTGACCGGTGAGCACCGCCTCGGCCAGCTCGCTCTTCGCGCGGGCCGACTCCAGGGACGCCGAGTAGGACTTGGCGGCCACAAAGTCGAGGGGGTCACACGAGGTGAGATCCGCGTTGAACTCTGAGAACGACCCCTCGTCGGCGATCAGCTCGATGCGCTCGGGGGCCGACAGCGGGAAGTGGTGACCGCAATGCTTGCAGACGCGCAGGTTCTCGACCAGCTCGCCTTCGTAGAGGGTGTGCTTGCACTGCTCGCACTTCAGCCATACGCCGTCGGGCACGTCGGAAGAGCTCGTGGGCTCGTCCGGCAGCCGCGTGTAGCGCCTGCTATCTCGTGCTGAGAACCAGTCTGCTATCGACATCCGTTGATGCTCCTGAGGGTCCGTCGCGTCTACGCGCACGTTGCGCGGCGCGGCACCGCCGAAAACTTCCGACGGTGCCGCGTATCGTACCTTATGGCAGGCGTTCAACGCCTAGGCGCAGGTGAAGTCCTTCTCGCCGTTGAACACCGCGGTCGCGTCCTCGACGCTCCAGTCGCCCAGCGTGATCGCGCTGATCGCCTTGGTGAGGCGCACAGCCTCGTCGAGCGAGCGCTGGTGGATGTTGCGCCCGGTCGCATTGCCCACGGCGCCGCCCACGTGGATCTGGTCGTAGAGCTGAGCGAGGAACGTGGACGGGTCGACGGTCGAGCCGCCGGCGCACACGAGACCGGTGCGACCCGATGCGAACGCCGCCTCCTTGAGCTTGTCCGCCGAGGAACCGGCGTCGTCGCCCTTGGGCGGGTTGACCTTCACGAAGTCGGCGCCGAGGCAAAGCGCGGTACCGGCGGCGCCGGCGATCAGGTGCGCGTCCTTCTCGTTGCCCACAGCCTTGCCGCGCGGATACATCCACAGCACGACGAGAAGGCCGAGCGCGTGAGCGTCAGCGATCAGCTGGCCGGCCTCGGCCATCATCTGCGACTCATACTCGCTGCCGAGGTAGATGGTGTAGCCGATGCCGACCACGTTGACGCCGTTGTCGCGCAGGTCAGCGACGGTCTGGATGTCGTAGAGCTGCGGCGAGTACGGATCGTCCTGGCTCGTCGGCACGAGGTGGGTCTTGCTGTTGAGCTTCACCAGATAGTTGATGTCGGGGAAGTCGGCGGCGTACTGGGCGATGAGGCCACGCTGTCCGGCGAGAACGCCGCACAGGCCCTGCGAGCCGATCTTGAACAGGTGCTCGGGGTCGGCATCGTCGGCGTGGATGCCCTCGCCGAAGAAGTCGTCGTTGAGGTGCTCGATCTTCTGGTCGCACGCGAACAACATGAGGCGGCCGGTGTTGCGGGTCGCCTTCAGGAAGTTGTCGACGTAGACGTCACGCATGTCCGCCGGCACGTCGACCGGCACGCGGACCTGATCACGGGTGATGCTGGGCATGGCACGAACCCCTCTCCTCGGAAGCAGCCTATCTGGACACTGTTTACGGCGTGCGCCCGGTATGTTCCCCCGCGCGCCGGTTCAGACCACGCATCAGGGTACGCGAACCTTCCCGACGGCGCCAACCGGCGTGAATGTACGCACGCGCGGCACCCTATGAGGGCGGCGGATCGAGCTCCCGGATCATCCGCCTGTGGGGAAGCCGCGTGAGTTCACTCACGAACATCTCGCCGTCGAAGCCGTAGCCCAGCGACGCGTAGAACGGGAAGGCCGATTCGCGCGCGTTGAGCCACAAGAGACGCGCGCCCTCGCTTGCAGCACGACGCTCGAGCGACTCCATGAGCGCGCGGCCGATACCCTGTCCCCAGACCGCCGGTTCGACCGCCACCTGCCGGATCTGGCGCTCGATGCTTCCCGGCTCGTCGAGCAGCCGAGCCGCGCCGAGCAGGCGCCCGTTCACGAGCGCAACGGCGTGCAGGCTCGGTATGCCGCCGTGGTACCAGTCAGATTCCTCGGCGACTCCGAAGTCGCGGTAGAGGACGGCGTAGTCGAGCATGAGCAGACGGTCGAAGCGCTCCCAGCGCTCGTCCACGAACTCGATCGTCAGTCCGGGCATCGCCATAGCGCTCAGCCCCGGTAGCGATTCGTCACGGGCATGCGGCGGTCCTTCCCGAAGGCCTTCGGCGTGATCTTGACGCCGATAGGGCCCTGGCGTCGCTTGTACTCGGCGATGTCGGTCATGCGCAGAACGCGGTCGACGGTCTCCGGATCAAAGCCGGCTGCGACGATCTCGTCACGGCTCTCGTCGCACTCCACGTAGCGGCCGAGGATGGCATCCAGGACGTCGTACGCGGGCAGGCTGTCTTGGTCGACCTGGTCGGGCCTGAGCTCGGCGCTCGGCGGTTTCGTGATCGTCGACTCGGGGATCACGGGCGCGGATCCACGAAGGTTGCGCCAGGCGGCGAGCTGGTAGACGCGCGTCTTGAAGACGTCCTTGAGCGGTGCGAATCCGCCCACCATGTCGCCGTAGAGCGTCGAGTAGCCCACCGACAGCTCGCTCTTGTTGCCGGTGGCAAGCGTGAGCCAGCCGAACTTGTTCGACAGCCCCATGAGCAGCGTCCCGCGCACGCGCGCCTGCAGGTTCTCCTCGGCTACATCGGGCTCGCGGCCCTCGAACGACGGGGCGAGCGCGTCGAGAAACGCCTGGTGAGGCCCCTCGATCTCGATGGTGCGCGCGTCGACCCCAAGGTTTACGGCCAGCTCGGCGGCGTCGTCCACGCTGCCTGCCGAGGAGAAGCGGCTCGGCATGAGCACCCCGTGCACGTGCTCGGCGCCGAGCGCGTCCGCCGCGAGGGTCGCCGTGAGCGCCGAGTCGATCCCGCCGGACAAGCCGAGGACGACGTCGGTGAAGCCGTTCTTGCGCACATAGTCGCCGAGCCCCAGCTCGAGCGCGCGATAGACCTCCTCCGGGCCCTCGACGACGGGCGCCAGGTCGCTCGACGCACCCAGCTTGGCGCCGGGGGTGAAGTCGGCGATGACGAGGTCCTCGGCGAAGGCCTTGCCCCGGGCGACGACGTCGCCGGTGGGCGCGATGACCACGCTGCGGCCATCGAAGACGAGCTCGTCCTGACCGCCCACGAGATTGCAGTACGCGAGCCAGACCCCGTTGGCGCGGGCTCGCTCGGCGAGCATCTCCTCGCGTGTCGCGCCCTTTCCCGCGTGAAACGGCGAGGCCGAGACGTTGAACAGCACGCTGGCGCCCAGCGACGCGGCCTCCTCGGCGAGTTCGGGGACCCAGATGTCCTCGCAGACAGTGGTGGCCATCAGCGTGCCGCCGAGTTCCGTGAGGCCCGGGTGTTCGCCTGGCGTGAAGTAGCGCCGCTCGTCGAACACACCGTAGTTGGGCAGCCGGCGCTTTCGATAGACCTGCAGCACCCGATGATTGCCGAGGAGCGCGGCCGCGTTGTACACGCCGTGCGCGTCCCGGTCCACGAAGCCGACGATCACCGCATTTCCGCACGCGGCGGCGAGCTGCTCCAGGGCATCGAGGTTCTCGTCGATGAAGTGATCCTTCTGGAGCAAGTCCTCGGGCGGGTAGCCCGTGAGCGCGAGCTCGGGCAGCAAGGTGATCCCGGCACCCTCAGCCTGCGCAGCGGCCACGTTCTGCATGCAGCGCAGGAGGTTGCCCTGGATGTCCCCCACTGTGGTGTTGATCTGAGCGAGCGCGACGCGCATCGAGCGGATCCCTTCGCCTTCCCATCGCTTCCACACCGAGGATACCCGATGGGGCTCGTGGCGGCCCCGTTCGACAGGCGTCGCGCCCCTCACCGAGCAGCCGCCCGTACCGCGCCGAAACCCCCTCGGTGACCTGCGGAAGGGCCGGGACTGGCATCGGGTTCGCTCTTACGCCCCTCGGTCCGCCGCTTCGACGCGCTAATGGAAATCCCTGGCCGCGGCGGACGCACACGAGGCACCGACCTTCGCAGAAGGAGGCACGGCCCGCGCGTGCACTGTAGTCAAGAGAAGGGCACTGTGTGACGAGCACGAAGACGACCTCGACCCTGCGCGCCCTCGTGAGCGCGCTCCTCGCCGTCGCGATCGCGACGCCACTCGTTCTCTCCGGGCCTGCCGAGGCGCAGGCCGCTCCCCGCGTGAAGCGCATCACGCGCGCCGCCGTCATCAAGCGGGCAGGCACCTGGGTGCGGCACCGCGTTCCTTACAGCCAGTCCCGTTACCACCGCGGCTACCGCCAGGACTGTTCGGGCTTCGTCTCGATGGCCTGGGGCCTCGGCCGCTCCTACACCACGCGGTCGATCTCCTCGCGCGCCGTGCGCATCCGCAAGCACCAGCTGCGCCCCGGCGACGCCGTCCTCACACCCGGCCACGTCGCCATCTTCGGCGGCTGGGCGAACCGTTCCAAGACGCGCTACGTCGCCTACGAGGAGTCCACGTACGGCCGGCCGGCCCTCAAGCGCGTGAAGTCGTACCGCCGCGGTGCCAAGGCGCTTCGCCGCAAGGGCATCTACGTGCCCCGCACGATGGTCGCCAAGGCGCCTGCGCCTACGCCTGTCACCGCCACGGCACCCGAGCCCGTCGCCACCGCGCCCACGGGCGTCCAGGTCACAACCGCGGCGCTCCCCTAGCGGATCTCCGCTACCCAGCCACGCCATGAACGGCGCCGGCGAGCTTCGCGCAGTACGCGCCGAGTTCGCCGGCGTCGTGCTGTCTGCGGACCAACGCAGAGCCGACCACGACCCCGTCAGCTATCGCGGCCACTGCGGCCGCCTGCTCGGGAGTCGAGATCCCGAAGCCGACGGCGACGGGGAGCGGCGTCGCCGCCTTGACCCGCGCCACGAGCTCGGTGAGCTCTGACGGCAGCTCCGCGCGCTCACCTGTCACGCCCGTCGTCGAGACGCAGTAGACGAAGCCGCGCGACAACTCACCCACCTTCGTGAGCCGCTCAGGGGTGCTCGTGGGCGCTGCGAGGAACACCGTGTCGATGCCGGCCGAGGACGCCAACCACATCGGCGCCATGTCAGGCGGCAGGTCCGGCACGATGACGCCGGACACCCCCGCCTCGCGAAGCGCCGCCGCCGCCTTCGGCAGGCCCATGCGCATGAGCGGGTTCAGGTAGGTCATGAGCGCGACGGGCGGCGCGTCCTCGCCCAGCTCGCCGAGGAACTCGGCTGCGACCGCGATGCTCTCGGCAAGCCCGAAGCCGCCTTCGTTGGCGGCGCGCGCCTCCTCGGCGGCATCCCGGATCACGGGGCCGTCGGCCATCGGATCCGCATACGGCACGCCGAGCTCGATGAGGTCGACGCCTGCGCGCGCGACGGTCTTTAGAGCCTCGAGAGAGGCGGCGCGCGTGGGGTAGCCCGCCATGAGGTAGCCGATGAGCGCGGGCCGGCCCTTCACGAACGCACGACCGAGGCCTGCAGGGGCCGGCTGCACCCCGGCATCGTCACGCGCCTGCCTGCTAGCCGACATCGAGGCCCGCTTCTCGGACGATATCCATGTCCTTGTCGCCCCGGCCGGACAGCGTGAGCACGACCGTGGCGGCATTGCCGAGCTCCTCGGCAAGACGCGGGAGCATGGCGAGCGCGTGCGACGACTCGATGGCCGGGATGATGCCTTCGGTGCGGCAGAGAAGCTGGAAAGCGGCGAGCGCCTCGGCATCGGTGACAGCCTCGTAGCGCACGATGCCTTCGTCTTTGAAGAACGCATGCTCCGGTCCCACGCCGGGATAGTCCAGTCCCGCGCTGATGCTGTAAGCCTCGAGCGGGTTACCGGCCTCGTCTTGCAGCAAGTAGCTGTAGAAGCCGTGCATGACGCCCGGAGAGCCGAGCGTCATCGAGGCGCCGGTCTTGTCGGTGTCCACGCCCAGCCCTGCGGCCTCGGCGCCCACGAGCATCGGCGAACCGACCTCGTCACCGCCGAGGACGAAGGGGTAGAACGTACCGATCGCGTTGCTGCCGCCGCCCACGCAGGCGACGACCGCGTCCACCTTGTTGATGCGTCGCTCGGCCAGTTGATCAAGCGTCTCGGCGCCGATGACGCTCTGGAAGTCGCGCACCATGAGCGGGTATGGATGGGGACCGACGGCGGATCCGAGCACGTAGAAGGTGTCGTCGACGCGCTCGACCCAGTGCCGCAGCGCCGCCGTCACTGCATCGGCCAGCGTGCCGCTCCCCTCATCCACCGGGATGACCTCCGCGCCGAGCAGCTTCATCTTGTAGACGTTGAGCGCCTGACGCCGGATGTCCTCCACGCCCATGAACACCGCGCATTCGAGCCCCATCAGGGCGGCCGTCGTTGCAGTGGCGACACCGTGCTGGCCCGCGCCCGTCTCGGCGATGATCCGCTTCTTGCCCATGCGCTTCGCAAGCAGGCACTGGCCGAGCGTGTTGTTGATCTTATGCGCGCCGGTGTGACAGAGATCCTCGCGCTTGAGGAGGACAGTGCCCAGGCCGACTGCCTCCGCCAGACGCTGCGCCGAGTAGAGCGGCGTGGGACGGCCGACGTAGTCGCGATAGAGATCGCCCAGGTCCTCGGCGAACGTGGGGTCCTCGCTCGCATCTTCGAAGGCGACCGTCAGCTCCAGGAGCGCCGGCATCACCGTCTCGGGAACGAAGCGCCCACCGTAGGGACCGAAGAATCCCTCGGGACTTGGTCCCTCGTACACCTCGTCCGCGCGGGGGAACATCGTGCTCATCGCGTCACTCGCCTCTCTGGTCGGCCGCGCGTACGGCAGCACAGAACGCGGCGATGCGGTCGTGGTCCTTGATTCCGGGCGAGGACTCGACGCCTGAGGAGACGTCCACTGCGAAGGGTCTCATCGCGGCGATCGCCTCCCCCACGTTCTCGGGGTCGAGCCCGCCTGCGACGAAGAAAGAAGCCCATCCGGGAGCCTCGCCTGTGCTGTGCCAGGAGAACGTTTGCGAGGTACCGCCCGCTTTGCCGGCAACGAATGTGTCGAGTAGAAGGGCGGCGGCGTGGCCCCGGTAGGGCTCGGCCATGCCAAAACCGAAATCCGTGCCAACGGGCACCACCTTGATGACCGGCACGCTCACGAGAGAGCAGTATTCCGGTGATTCCGAGCCGCAGAGTTGGACCGCCGTGAGCCCGCACCGGCTCACGGCGTCCTCCACGAAGACCGGGTCGGCATCCACGAACACGCCGATCCGTCCCACGGGCGGTGGCACCAGCGCCGCAAGCGATTCCGCCTGCTCAAGGTCCACCTGCCGAGGAGACGCGGCGAAGATGAAGCCACAGGCGTCAGCGCCCGCGGCGACCGCTGCGGCGACGTCCTCGGCCCTGGTGAGGCCGCATATCTTGATGCGTGTGCGGTGCGTCACAAGCGTTTCCGGTCCCTAGAGGTCGTCGCCGCAGAGCGTGGCGCCGGCAGCGAAGTCGAAGTCCTGCAACTCGCCTGCGTTATAGGCGGCGTAGGCGGCGAGATCGAAGTGGCCGTGACCGGAGAGGTTGAACAGGATCACGCGATCCTCGCCCGCCTCGGCGGCCTCGAGCGCCTGGTCGATCGCCGCGCGGATCGCGTGGCTCGACTCAGGTGCGGGCAAGATGCCCTCTGCGCGGGCGAACTGCACAGCCGCGGCGAAGCAGGCCGTCTGGTCGACTGCCACTGCGTCGGCCTCGCCCTCGTGCACGAGCTGGCTCACGAGCGGCGAATCGCCGTGGTAGCGCAAGCCACCTGCGTGGATGCCGGCCGGGACGAAGTCGTGTCCGAGGGTGTACATGAGCATCTGCGGAGTCATCCCGGCCTCGTCGCCCAGGTCGTAGCGGTAGTCTCCGGCCGTGAGCGTGGGACAGGCCTTCGGCTCGACGGCCAGCAGGCGAGCGTTGCTCTTGCCCTCCAACTTGCGGTGGTAGTACGGGAACGCCAGTCCGGCGAAGTTGGAGCCGCCGCCCACGCAGGCAACCACGACGTCGGGCTCTTCCTCGGCGAGTTTCATCTGCTCGATGGCTTCCAGCCCGATGATGGTCTGGTGCAGGCAGACGTGATTGAGCACCGAGCCAAGTGCGTAGTGAGTGCCCGGATCCTTCACCGCGACTTCGACTGCCTCTGAGATCGCGATGCCGAGAGACCCGGTGGAGTCGGGATCCATTTCCAGCACGCGGCGGCCGGCGTCGGTGAGATTGCTGGGCGACTTGTGCACAGTGCCGCCGTACGTCTCCATCAGGATGCGGCGGTACGGCTTCTGGTCGTAGCTGACGCCGACCATGAACACCTCGACATCGATGCCGTAGAGTGCGCCCGCGATCGACATGGCGCTGCCCCACTGGCCGGCGCCGGTCTCGGTCGAGATCTTGGTGATGCCTTCCTGCTTGTTGTAGTAAGCCTGCGGGATGGCGGTGTTGGGCTTGTGGGAGCCGGCGGGGCTGACGCCCTCATACTTGTAGAAGATCTTCACGCCGGCGGGCAGGTTGAGGTCGCGCTCGAGTTGCTTTGCGCGCAACAGCGGCGACGGACGGTACGTCTTGTACACGTCGATCACAGCACCCGGGATGTCGATCCACCGCTCCGCCGACATCTCCTGCTTCAAAACCTCGGCCGGGAACAACGTGGCCATGTGAGCGCCGACCTGCTCCGGCGTCAGCTCGGTGCCGTCGGGCGCGAACGCCTTGGGCGGTGCCGGGGGGTTCTTGAGGTCGGGTGCCACGTTGTACCAGGCTTCCGGGATCCTTGTCTCGTCGAGTCCGAACCTCGTCTTGTCCGATGCCATCTCGTGCTCCTTTCAGCGTGCCGTCGTCGTCACTGGATCTTGTGGTCAGGTCGTATACGGTCACAGGCGTTTTGCGACGCCCGTCAACTCCTCCAGCACGTCCTCGGGGAATGGCGCCCGCATGAGCGTCTCGCCGACGAGTACCGCCTGGGCGCCCCACCGCGATGCTCGCTCGACGTCCCCTCGAGCCTTGATACCGCTCTCGGCCACAACGACGGCTCCGGCGGCGGTCGCGGCCTCCACGACCGGCCCCACCTTCTCGGGCGTCACATCGAGCGTGCGCAAATCGCGGGCGTTCACCCCTATGAGCGGCGCCTTGGCGTCGAGCGCGATAGCGAGTTCGTCTTCGCCATGCACCTCCACGAGCGCAGCCATCCCAAGCGTCACAGCCAGATCGAGGTAGTCGCCCACGTCGGTGCCGAGGACACTCACCATGAGCAGCACGGCGTCGGCGCCGTGCCCGCGCGCCGCGAACAGCTGCACCGGGTCGACGATGAAGTCCTTGCACAGCACGGGCACGTCGACCGCGTCGGCCACGTCGGACAAGTCCGCGAACGACCCTCCGAAGAACCTGGGCTCCGTGAGCACGCTGATCGCGGCAGCGCCGCCGTCTTGGTAGTGGAGCGCCTGCTTGGACGCCTCACACTCGGGCGCGATCGCCCCGAGCGACGGTGAGGCCTTCTTGACCTCCGCTATCACGGCCACGTCGAGACGGTCGCGAAGGGCCGCAAGGAAGTCGCGGGGCGGACGGGCGCAGCAGGCCAGCCGCTCGCGATCCGACGGCCTGAGGTCGCCGAAAGCCACGCCCAAGGCGTCACGACGGGCACCGATCACGGTATCGAGGAACTCGGTCACGACGCCTCCTACTCTCTAGTGGCGGAGCCGAGCCGCGTGGAGACCGCAACCAGCGTCTCCAGCGCACTCATGGCTCTACCGCTGTCGATGCTCTGCCTCGCCATCGCGACGCCCTCGGCCAGGTCGCTCGCGCGGTCGGCGGCCACGAGCGCCAGCCCGGCGTTCAGCAGCACGACGTCGCGGCGCGGGCTCATCTCGCCCTCGAGGATCCAGCGAACGATGTCCGCGTTCTCGGCGGGCGTGCCCCCGGCGATGTCGGCGAGCGTACCGCGCGCGATTCCGACCTGTTCGGGGAGGATGCGGTACGTGGTCACCGAACCGTTCACGTAGTCGGCGACGGTCGTGGGCCCTGACGCCGAGACCTCGTCCATGCCCGGATGCCCGTTGACGACGATGACCCTCTCGGCGCCGAGCCGCCCCGCGACCTCGGCCATCACCGGAGCGAGCCGCGCGTCGTACACGCCCAGCAGCTGGCGCTTGGCGCCGGCGGGGTTGGTGAGCGGGCCGAGCACGTTGAAGACGGTCCGGATACCTATCTCGCGCCGCGTCGCGCCCGCGTGCCGCATGGACGCGTGCAGAGCCTGCGCGAACAGGAAGCCGACGCCCGCTTCGTCGATACAGCGGGCCATGTCGGCTGGCGATATCGAGAGGTCCACGCCGAGTGCCTCCAGCACGTCCGCGCTGCCTGCCGAGGACGAGACCGCGCGGTTGCCGTGCTTGGCGACCGGCACGCCCGCACCCGCGAGCACGAAGGCCGTGGTCGTCGAGATGTTGAACGTATGCAGCCCGTCGCCGCCCGTGCCGCAAGTGTCGATCACGTCGTGGGCGAGCGGCGTGACCGCGGTCGCGCGAGCGCGCATCGCCCGGGCGAAGCCGACGATCTCGTCGACGGTCTCGCCCTTCATCCGCAAGCCCACCACGAGCGCGCTGATCTGCGCGTCGGTGGCTTCGCCGTCCATGATCGACCCCATGACCCGCTGGGCTTCCGGCTCAGAGAGCGACTCGCCACTAGCGACTCGCGCGATGGCCTGCTGTACGGTCTCGACCTCTGCCGCCGCTACGCTCGCCCGCGCCGCGCCGCCCACCGCCGCGACGACTGCGGGCGTGCCACTCGCCTCTCCTGACAGCGGCACCTCCCCCGCCACGTCGAGGAAGTTCGCGAGCACCTTGGCGCCCTCCGGCGTCAGTACGCTCTCGGGATGGAACTGCACGCCGAAAACGGGCAGCGATTCGTGCTGCACGCCCATCACGACGCCGTCGGGCGTGCGTGCCGTGATGCGCAAAGGAGCAGTGATGGACTCCTCGGCGACGCAGAGTGAGTGATAGCGCGTCGCCGTGAAGGGGCTCGGCACGCCGGCGAAGACGCCGCTTCCGTCGTGCGAGACCTCGTCGGTCTTGCCGTGCACCGGCTTCGGCGCGCGGCACACCGTCGCGCCGAACACCTCCGCGATCGACTGGTGCCCCAGGCACACGCCGAGAACAGGCACGCCGGCATCGGCGGCAGCTCGGACCACGTCGCGAGAGATGCCCGCGCCCGCGGGCGTTCCCGGTCCCGGCGACACGACGACTCCTCGCGGCGCCAGCGCAAGCGCCTCCTCCGCCGTCAGCGTGTCGTTGCGCCGCACCTCGACCTCGGCACCGAGTGCCGCCAGGAGTTGCACCAGGTTGTAGGTAAACGAGTCGTAGTTATCGATGACCAGGATCACGACGCCACCTCCTCGCTGCCCGAGGCGGACGGCGTGGCCCGGAGCGAACACCCCGCAGGCGTGTACGCCGGCGAAGCCGGTGGACACTCCGAGGACGTTCGCGCAGCGGCCGCGCCGTCCGCCGGCGCGCCGGGAGCCGACGCGCGCATCCCCGCCGCGAGCTGCAGCGCCTCGTGCAGCGCCGCTGCCTTGTGGCGGCACTCCTCGTACTCCTTTTGCGGGTCACTGTCCGCGACGATGCCGGCCCCCGACTGCAGGTAGGCGCGCCCGTTGGCGAGCACCACGGTGCGTATGGTGATGCACATGTCCATTGCGCCATCGAGACCGAAGTAGCCCACCGTACCCGCGTACGGGCCGCGGGCCGCCGGCTCGAGTTGGCGGATGATCTCCATCGCCCGCACCTTGGGCGCTCCGCTCACCGTACCGGCCGGGAACGTGGCTTCGAGAGCGTCGATCGCGTCCTTGCCCTCGGCGAGCGTGCCGGTGACGTTGCTCACGATGTGCATGACGTGGCTGTAGTACTCGACTTCCATCAGCTCGTCGACGCGGACTGAGCCGGCGGCCGAGACGCGCCCCAGGTCGTTGCGCCCGAGATCCACGAGCATGACGTGCTCAGCCCGCTCCTTCTCGTCTGCGAGCAGGTCGGCCCGCAGGCGGCCGTCCTCGGCGGGGCTGGCGCCGCGGGGGCGCGTGCCGGCAAGCGGGCGCGTAAGCACGGTGTCGTCCTCGACCCGCACGAGCGGCTCGGGGCTCGAGCCCACGAGCGTCACGTCGCGGGTGCGGACGTAGAACATGTACGGGCTGGGGTTGACCGCTCGCAGCACGCGGTACAGGTCCAGCCCGTCGCCCTCGAAGGGTGCCGAGAAGCGCTGCGACAGCACCACTTGGAAGATGTCGCCCGCGGCGATGTGCTCCTTGGCCGCTTCGACCTGTGCGATGAACTGGTCGCGGGTCGTCTCGGCGGCAAGCGGCACCTCGCGGCTCACGCC
The DNA here is from genome assembly GCA_964607705.1 of uncultured Eubacteriales bacterium. Taxonomy (GTDB): domain Bacteria; phylum Actinomycetota; class Coriobacteriia; order Anaerosomatales; family PHET01; genus CAZSLI01. The sequence continues at coordinate 74,161 of CAZSLI010000007.1, read as the reverse complement.
GACGTTGCCAAGCTCGGCGCCACGCGGGCCGCGGTCTATGCGCGCGAGGTAGCCGTCGATGCGCTTGAGTGCTGCGTCATAGGCGAGGTCCGGCGCGCCGCCGGGGCGGACCGGTGCGATCACCTGGAGCACGCGGCGGGCGTGATCGAAGGCGACGACGACGTCCGCGAGCATGAAGCAGAAGTCCGGCGCGCCGATCTCGTCGACGTCATGGCGGGGCACGCGTTCGAAGGTGGAGGCGGTCTCGTAGCCCACGTAGCCCACGGCGCCACCCACCAGCAGCGGTAGTCCCGGCACGCGGGCCACGCGCCCGGCGTCGAGCTCGCGGGAGACGACCCTCAGCGGGTCGTCGGCGCGCTCGCCGCGCACGCCGCCGTTCTCGACCACCACGTCGTTGCCGCGTGCGGTGATCACGGCACGGTCACCCACGCCGAGGAAACTGTAGCGGCCGAGCCGCTCTCCGCCGATGACGCTCTCGAGCAGGAATGCATGCTCGGCGTTCTCGGCGAGCGCCATGAAGGCGCTGATGGGGGTCGCGAGGTCGGCGTACACCTCGCGGGCGACCGGAACCACGTCGTGGTCCTCGGCAAGCCGTACGAACTCTTCTCTGCTCGGCAGTATCACTGCGCGTCCTTCCCGGGCCAACACCAGTTGGAGTCCGGAAAACACAAAAGTCCCCCGTCCTCCAAGGGACGAGAGACCTCTCTCGCGGTGCCACCCTTGTTGACCGAACCATTGGTCCGGCCCACTCAGTCCTGACAGTACTCCGGCGCCTGCGCGCCGTTCATACCCGGCCCCTTGTATCGGTGGGGAGTCCGTCGGGACTAGTAGGCTCTCGCCGTTGTCCCAATGCCTCAGGGGCCCATTCTTTCGGTCCTTCGCGCCAGGTTTCCACCAGATCCCGGCTCTCTATAGCGTCGGCGCCGACGTACTCTTCCCCGTCAATGGCGCGTATTCGGTTGCCGAGGAGTCTATACCCGGTGCATCGCCGATGACAAGCCCCGGCAGTAACCGGATGCAAAAGTCGGCTCAGGATTCGCTTCACGATTGCCGATAGCACGGTTGTGAGCACACGGGGGGATCCCCGAGGAGGCGACACCGATGGTGCACAAGGAAACCTGCCCGCACTGCAAGGGAAACCGCTACATCGAGGTGCGCGACCCGCGCGGCAAGGCGGGCCACATCCGGTGCCCCCACTGCAGCGGCCACGGCTACAAGGTGCGGATCACACGCTAGCCCGCCTCCACGCATAGGCTTCGACAAAGGTCGTCCTCGGACGGGCCTTTGTTCTTCTCAGCGGTCGACCAGGCGTTCAAGCGCCGCCGCATCGAGCGACTCGAGGTAGCCGAGCAACAGCCTGCCGGTCACATCCACCGGTCGTCGGCGCAGGTGCCCGGCCACGTCACGTGGGGTGTGATACGTCGGGTCCTCGTGCCACTGCAGCCATACCGCCGGTATGCCGAGCAGCTCGTAGGGCTCATGATCGCTCCAGCCGGTGCGTCCGAGATCCTTCTCGAACCCGAGACGTATGCCCTGGCTCTTGGCGTAGTCGCGCAGCGCGTCGCTCGCCAACTGGGGGCCCCGCAGCATCGTGCGGGCGTGGAAGTCGGTGCCGTATCCCACCATGTCGACCGATATGACGGCCGCCGTGTTCGCCCGCTCAGCCGCGCTGAGCGATGCCGCATCGTGGCGCGATCCCTGGTGATGGGCGTCCCCCTTCACGCCCGCCAGAAACTCCTCGCTTCCGAAGAACACGAACCGGATAGTCCCCGCGGGCGGGTTAGCGCGCAGTTGGCGGGCGAGCTCCAGCACGACGCCCACGCCCGACGCATTGTCATTCGCGCCCGGGCTGCCCGGCTTGGTGTCGAAGTGTGCGCCGAGAACCACCACTCGCCGCGACGACGCCCCGGGGAGTGTCGCGATCACGTTGCGGCTCATGGTGCCGTTGGGCAGCGGCACGTCCTCGACGACCGGCTCGAAGCCCATCTTCCGCAGCTCCGCTTCGATGTAGTCCGCAGCACGGCGTTCGGCGCCGCTGCCGCCGGGCCGCGGACCCAGAGAGGCGATGGCCGCCGCATGGGCGAGCGCCCGGGAGGCGTCGAAGCGAGAACCCGCTGCGGCCGTGCGTGCGAGCGGCGCGGGCACAAGGAGATCGGCGGGAAGCGTGGCGGCGACGGAGCCGGTCTTCGCGGGGGTGCGTGGCGCCAGCGACAACTCGGGGGCGTAGGGCGTCGGCGCCGAGCGAGCGCACCCAGCGAGAGCGAGGCTCACAACTACCAGCATGACGGCTCCGATGCGTGACACCCGCGTCCTCGGCATGCCGGGTCCTTTCGGGACGGCTTCTGCCGAGATTCTACCGCTCGCGCCGCACGCCGTTATGGTCCGGCTACTCGGCGGGGCCGCCCGGGAGGCCCATCTCGTCGGGATGCCGTCGCCGGTACTCAAGCATCGAGTAGACGTAGAGCACCGGCAGCATCGCGAGCGCCGGCACCACGATCGCGAGTACGTGCCAGGGGGCCGGCAGGAAAGCACCGACGATGCCGATGAAGCCGGCGGCCATGAAGAGCCGGCCGCCGAGCCGGTTCGTCTTCCCCCATACGACCTCGTCGGCGAGCGTCCACGATAGCCGCACACCCATCGTCCAGTTCTGTTTGACCCGGCCCATGTAGTGTCCGAGCACGATGAACATCAGCGAGGTGCCGAGCATGATGATCCGGTCGACGGGAAGCCGGACTCCCATGGCGGTCACGAGCGTCATGAAGAAGACCATGGCCATCAGCGCCGTGACGCCGTCGAGGACGACGGTATAGGGCTTCTTGGACGCAAGCAGGTTCCTGCGCCGGGGGTCGAAGTACGGCATCACGACGAGTAGCAGGTAGAGCCCGACGGTGATGAACGGGAGCATGAACACCGTCGTGACCGACTTGGGCTCCCACCGGTCGATCTGCCCCATCGCGTTCCAGTGCATGGGGATCTGCTCGCCGAGCCGCGGATAGAGGGCGATCCCGAACAGGAACATGGCTGCGATCAACAGGAGCGGCAGTCGTGGCCAGTCTCGCACGTTCATCGGGACGCTCTCCCCCCTCGAAGGTGCCGCCGGTGCGGCGCCCCGCGTCAGTCCCCCTGGGCGAGCCTCGGCGCCGGAGGAACCAAAGGCTCTGCCTCGGACGGCAGCGGCGCATCCTCGGGAATCCAACCCTCCACGCCAAGCACCTCGCGAAGCCGGGCGACCCGCTGCCATTCCGGGTCATCATCGTCGTTGGTGGCGATGCCAGTCCAGCAGTAGAAGAGATCGGCGAGCCCCTCGCCCGCTGCGGGGACGCAGTTGTCGAAAGCTATGCAGCGTTCGAGTGCCGACAACATCGAGGCCGGGTCCTTGAGCAGCAACATGCCCTCGGCGTCGGCCTTCTCGGCACCGCGAAGCTGCTTACGGCGGTGGCCGAACGCCACGAGCTCGCCCACGACGGCGAGCGCGATGCCGAAGAACAGGAACGTGACTGCCGATCCAGCGTCGACCTCCACGGCGGCCTCGGTGGCGCCGGTGAGTCTGCGGTCGAGCTCGGCGTTGTCGCGCTCAAAGGTGCGTTCGCGCCAGGCGTGCAGTGGTCCCAAGAGCGCGGCAACGCCGGTGTCGACGATGACGTCGCCGCTGATGAGTCGCGCGACGAGGTTGGCGAACACCGCGCGCTGCTCGTCGATGGTGAGCTTCTTGAGGAAGGCGTCGGTAACGCCTACGATCGCTCGCCGGCGACGGGCCTGGAAGACGAATGCGTTCACGCCGCCGCGCTCGAGGCGGTAGAGCGCGGGTGCGACCGGCAGCCCCCCGGCGATGGCCATGTCCTTGAGGGCCATCTTGGTCTCGAGCAACTCGCCCTTCGGGACGAACTCGGCTCCCAGGCGCCTGACGAGCCACTTCTCGGAGCGCAGCAGGGTGAAGGTTGCCCAGCCGAGGGCGACAGCCGCGAAGAAGAGGCTCGGTAGCCCGGTGACCAAGCGCGGCTCAGCGGTCAGGAACGACTCGATACCGGTTCCCGACCCCATCCGAATGAGCGCGGCGAAGATGAGGCAGCCGCCGAACACGAGGAACATGACGTCGAAGACGATGACCGAGGACAGGACGAAGACCGCCACGTAGGCGGCGAGCCGAACCCGGTTCTTGTCGATGCGGTCCCACAGCGGCTCACGCCTGCTTCGCTGCGGCCGCCCCGCGAGAGGTGTCGTCATGCTTGCGGTATCGGTCCTAAGTCCGCGCTACTTGAAGCGCGCGGCGAGCTCGTCGGCGAGGTCGTCGGGGTTGAGCCCGGCGCGCGCCAGCGTGACCAGCAGGTGGTAGACGAGATCGGCCGACTCGTAGCGCAGCTGGTCGTTGTCGCCGTCTTTGGCGGCCATGACCACCTCGGTGGCCTCCTCGCCGATCTTCTTGAGAAGCTTGTCCTCGTGGCCCGACAGCAGCTTCGCGGTGTAGCTGGACTCGGGGTCGGCGTCGCGACGCTGCTCGATGGTCGCCCACAGCTCGCCTAGAACGGGGCCGATCTTTTCGGCGTTACTCATCGCAGCCGCCTTTCGCGAGCGACACTGCATCCGGATAGAGGCGACGGTAGAAGCAGGTGCGCTCATTGGTGTGGCAGGCACCCGGCCCGTTCTGCACGACCCTGACGAGCAGGCAGTCGGCATCGCAGTCGTAGCGTATCTCGCGCACCTCCTGCGTGTGGCCGCTGCTCTCGCCCTTCATCCAGTACTTCTGGCGGCTACGGCTCCAAAACCAGGTCTTGCCCGTCTCGAGCGTCTCGACGAGCGACTCGCGGTTCATGTAGGCGACCATCAGCACGTCGCCGCTGTCGGCATCCTGCACGACGGCGGGGATGAGTCCGGCCTCGTCGTACTTGAACTCGTCAACGCCGAGCAGGTCACGTTCGCGGTGGGTCATGGGCGCTCCTCTAGCGGTAGGTGCGGTTCATCGGCGCCGGGATCGGAGCCGAGCGGCACGCGGCCCCCAGACGCGCTCGAGCCGCGGCAGGCGCTCCCTCGCGCGGGCAGCGAGCTCGCGGTCGGGCAGACGGCGGGCGACCGCGCGCACGAACCTGCGCGGTTCGTCGAGCCACTCATCGGCAGGCTCGCTCAAGGGGATCACCGAGTCGACCTCGAAGCCGTCGAGCAGCGCGGCAAGCTCGTCCGGCGCGAAGAAGTGCTCGGGGCGGCCGTCCGCGCCGTGGTACGTCCCCGGCTCCATCTCAGGACCGAGGCCGAAATCCGGATCGTCCACCGACAGGACGCTCACGACGAGCAGCCCGTTGGGCCGCAGGACGCGGCGGTACTCGTCGATGGCGCGCTCGCGGTCCTCGGCACTAAGGTGATGGAGGAGCGCGTGGTCGTAGACGGCGTCGAATGAAGCGTCGGGGAAAGGCATGCGGGTGGCTGAGGCGCATGCGAGCACGATCTCGAGCCCGTCAACGCGCGCCGCCTCGTGAGCGAGGTCGATGGCGGTGCGAGACGCGTCGAGACCGGTGGTGTCAAAGCCCCGGCGCGCGAAGTAGGCGCAGTGGCGGCCGTAGCCGCACCCCGCGACCAGCACGCGGTTCGCCGCGGTGTCGCGCAGGCGCCACCACGTCTCCTCGGCAGACACTGCCGGGAAGTAGCCCCAGAGGGCGCCGCCGTCGGCGTAACGTTCGTCCCAGTGGGACATGTCAGGTGACTTGGGCGCCGGCATCGTCAGAGCCTCACCGGCACGCCGGCCTTCGCCATATGCTCCTTGACTTGGCGCACGGTGAACTCGCCGAAGTGGAAGACGCTCGCCGCGAGCACCGCATCGGCGTCGGCCTCGATGACCACCTCGGGGAAGTGGTCGAGCTGGCCGGCACCGCCGCTGGCGATGACAGGGATGTTGAGCGCGCCGGTCACCGCACGGGTGAGGTCGATGTCGAAGCCGTCCTTGGTGCCGTCGCAGTCCATGCTCGTGAGCAGGATCTCGCCGGCGCCGAGGCGTTCGGCTTCCTCGGCCCAGGCGACCGCGTCGAGCTCGGTGTTCTTGCGTCCGCCCGAGACGAACACTTCCCAGCGTGCCGGTCGCGATCCAGGCACACGGCGGGCGTCGATCGCCACGACGATGCACTGCGACCCGTAGATGCGGCTCGTCTCGGTGATGAGTGTCGGCGCGGCCACCGCAGCCGAGTTCATCGAGATCTTGTCGCAGCCGGCCGAGAGCATCGCGCGGATGTCGGCCGCGCTCCGCATGCCGCCCCCGACCGTATAGGGGATGAAGCACTCCTCGGCGGTGCGGCTCGCGACCTCGAGCATCAGCGGGCGTTCCTCGTGCGTGGCGGTGATGTCGAGGAAGACGACCTCGTCGGCTCCGGCCTGGTCGTAGACGGCGGCCATCTCCACGGGGTCGCCGGCATCGCGAAGGTTCACGAAGTTGACACCTTTGACGACGCGGCCCTCGTGGACGTCGAGGCAGGGTATGACGCGCTTCATGAGCATGGGCTAGTACTCCCCGCGCGCGGCGCGGATGGCGTGGCGCAGCTTGAACGCACCCTCGTAGAGCGCGCGTCCGGTGATGGCGCCCTCCACCGTGTCGGGCCCGAGCGCCGCCAGCTCGCGGAAGTCATCGAGGGTCGACACTCCCCCGCTGGCGATCACGGGAAAGCCCGCGGTCTCGGCGATGGACTCGTAGCCGTCGATGTCGATGCCGGTGCGCATGCCGTCGCGGCTGATGTCGGTGTAGACGAGGTGGCGTATGCCGAGGTCGCGCAGCTCGGCCACGAGCACGGCGGCCGGCGTGGCTGTTCCCTCGCGCCAACCCTCTACCGCGACCATGCCGTCACGTGCGTCGACACCAGCGACCACGCCTTCGCTGCCGAAGCGCGCAACCGCCTCGCGCACGAACCCCTGGTCGGTCGCCAGTTTCGTGCCGAGCACCATGCGGCTCACGCCGGCGTCGGCCAGCCGCTGCATCGTCTCGAGCGTACGGATGCCGCCGCCCGTTTGCACCGGGAGGCCGACCTCGCGAGCGATGCGCTCGACGACCTCGATGTTGCCGGGCGTACCGCTGCGTGCACCGTCGAGGTCCACGACGTGGATCCACTCGGCGCCGTCCTCGGCGAAGCTGCGGGCCTGCGCGACGGGGTCCTCGTTGTAGACGGTCACGCGCTCATAGTCGCCCTGAGCGAGCCGAACCGCACGGCGGCCGAGGATATCGATGGCGGGAAAGACGATCACGCGCGCGCCCCTTCCACGATGCGCCCGAAGTTGGCGAGCAGCCGCAGTCCTGCCGCCGAGGACTTCTCGGGGTGGAACTGCACCGCGTAGACGTTGTCGTTCTGCACGGCGGCCGCGAAGCGCACGCCGTACTCGGTGGACCCGATCACGGCGTGATCGTCTCGCGGCACGAGCCGGTAGCTGTGCACGAAGTAGAACGCGGTGGACTCGGCGATGCCGTCGAACAGAGCGCTGTCGCGGGGATACTCGACGGTGTTCCAGCCGATGTGCGGGATCTTGACGCCCCCGGGCAGCCGCTCGCAGGTGCCAGGCACGAGCCCGAGGCCCGCCCACTCCCCGTCCTCGTAGCCGACTTCGGCCAGCAACTGCAGCCCCAGGCAGATGCCGAGGAACGGCGTGCCGTGGCCCACCCGGTGGCGCAGCACGGGCTCGACACCGCTCTCGCGCAGGTTCGCCGCCGCATCGCGGAACGCTCCCACGCCCGGCAGCACGATGCCGTCGGCGCGCTCGAGCACCTCCGGGTCGTCGGTCACGACGACGTCGGTGACGCCCGCGTGCTCGAAGCCCTTCTGGACGCTGCGCAGGTTGCCCATCTTGTAGTCGACGATCGCGATCACAGAGTGCCCTTCGTGCTCGGCACGCCGGTCACGCGAGCGTCAAGCGCAAGCGCGTCTCGCAGCGCGCGGGCGGCCGCCTTGAACGCCGCCTCGATGATGTGGTGGCTGTTATCGCCCGCCAGAGAACGGACGTGGAGCGTCACCCCCGCGTTGGTCGCGAGCGCGATGAGGAACTCCTTGGCGAGCGTGGTGTCGAACGTCCCGATGATCTCGATGGGCAGATCGACAGCGTAGTGGAGCTGACCGCGCCCCGAGACATCGACCGCCGAGAGGACCAGCGCTTCGTCCATCGGCACGACCGCCGAGCCGAAGCGCGCGATGCCGCGCTTGTCGCCGAGCGCCTCGGCGAGGCACTGCCCGAGAACGATGCCCACGTCCTCGACCGTGTGGTGCGCGTCCACGGCAAGGTCGCCTGTCGCCGCCACGGTGAGGTCGAACAGCCCGTGCCTGCCGAACGCGTCGAGCATGTGGTCGAAGAACGGCACTCCGGTGCCGACCTGGGTCCGGCCGTCTCCGTCGAGATCGATCTCTACCGTGATGTCGGTCTCGCCGGTTGTGCGCGTGATGCGGGCACTTCGTCCCATCGTCAGTCCCTTCTTCGCCTACTGCGCGCTGCGCGCCTGGTCGTCGAGTACCTCGTGCGCGCGGCGGCTCATAAGCAGTTCGTCCATGGCCTCCAGGAACCGACGGTTCTCCTCCGGAGTGCCCACCGTGACCCTCAGGCAATCCTGAAGGCCGGGCGAACGAGAGAAGTCGCGCACGAGCACCGAGTAGTTGTGCAGCAGGTCTCGCCAGAGCGCCGAGGCGTGCTCGACGCGGAACAGAACGAAGTTCGCCTCGCTCGGGAAGACCTCGACACCGTGCATGATCGAGAGCCCGTGGATGATCTGGTCACGGCCCCGGACGATGTCGTAGATCGCCTGCTCGAAGACCATTCGCTCGCGGAAGACGAGCCCGGCAACCATCTGCGAGAACGAGTCCACCGAATACGGTTGCCGCACCTTCATCAGCTCGAGCACCACTTCGGGGTCGCCGAGCAGATAGCCGATGCGCAGTCCCGCCAGCGAGAACGCCTTGGAGAAGGTGCGCAGGAGCACGAGGTTCTTGTGGCGCGTCATGTGCGGCCGCATCGTGTGGCGGCTGAACTCGAAGTACGCTTCGTCGATCATGACGATCGCGTCGGTCGACTCGAGCAGCTCGATGAGGAACGACTCGTCACACAGTCCGCCGGTCGGGTTGTTCGGGTTCGCCAGGATGACGATGTCGATGTCGCCCTGCCGCACGCGCTCGAGAACGGTCGCCTCGTTCACCGAGAAGTCGGCCAGCCGAGGAACCGTCACGTAGCGCGTGCCGGTCGATTCGGCGTCGATGCCGTACATCGAGAAGGTCGGCGGCGTATCGAGCAGCGTGCGCCCGGGACCGCCCCACGCCAGCAGCAGATCGAAGATCAGCTCGTCGCCGCCATTGCCCACCAGCACGTTCTCCGGCTCGAGCCCGTTCGCCTCGGCGATCAGGCGCCGCAGCTCCGTGGCAGTCGGGTCGGGATAGCGGTTGAAGCGGAAGTCGTGGATGCGCTCGGCGATCTTGGAGAGCACTTCGCCGGGCAGGTTGCCGGGGTTCTCGTTGCTCGCGAGGATGACGTCGGCGCGCACTTCCTTGGCGTCGTAGGCGACGAGTCCCTCGAGCTCTCTGCGGGGCGGGCGGAATCCTTGCATATCAGCTCCGCTCCTCGGCATCGCCGAACGCGTCATCCAGCTCGGCATCGAGACGGGCGTCTTCGAGCGCGTCGAGTCTGAGCGAGACCGCCCGCCCGTGCGCCCAGAGGCCCTCCTTGTCGGCGATCTCAAGCACCGTGGGACCGTCCATCTCGAGCGCCTCGAAGCTGTAGCCGATGACGCTCGACTTCTTCACGAAGTCGTCGACCGACAGTGGACTGCTGAAGCGCGCCGTGCCGCCCGTGGGCAGCACGTGGTTCGGCCCGGCCACGTAGTCGCCCACGCTCTCCGGCGTCCAGGGACCCAGGAAGATGGCGCCCGCGTTCCGTATGCTGCCGAGGAGCTCATAGGGGTCGGCCATCTGTATCTCGAGGTGCTCGGGCGCGATGAGGTCGGCGGTGTCGAGCGCCGCGACGACGTCCGGGCAGATGATGACGACTCCATTGTCTGTGAGCGAGCGGGCCGTGATCTCGCCGCGGGGCGACTCCTCCAGCAGCACCTTGAGCGCTTCTTCAACGAGCAGCGGGAGCTCGGGGTCCGTCGTGACGAGATAGGTCGCGGCGCGCGGGTCGTGCTCCGCCTGCGCCATCAGGTCGATCGCCACGAAGGCCGGGACGGCCGTCTCGTCGGCGAGCACGAGGACTTCGCTGGGACCGGCGAGCATGTCGATCCCCACATCGCCCATCACGAGCTTCTTGGCTGCAGTGACGTACGCGTTCCCCGGGCCGACGATCTTGTCGACACGCGGGACGGTGTCGGTGCCGTAGGCGAGCGCGGCGACCGCCTGCGCTCCGCCGACCTTGTACATCTCGGTGACGCCGGCCTGGGCCGCCGCCGCGAGCGTGTACGGGTTCACGCTGCCATCCGCTGCGGGCGGCACGACCATCGCAACCTCTTCGACACCCGCAACGAAGGCGGGGATGGCGTTCATGAGCACGCTGGAGGGGTAGCGAGCGCGGCCGCCGGGCACGTAGATGCCGACCCGCGTAAGAGGCGTGACCTTCTGGCCGAGGAACACGCCGCCTTCCTGCGCCGTGAACCAGCTCTGCGGCAACTGGCGTCGGTGGAAATCCTCGATGGCTCCGGCAGCGGTCGCAATGGCGTCGAGGAACTCCTCGTCACACTCCTCGACCGCGGCCTCTATCTCGGCCTCGGTGACGCGGTAGTCGGCAAGGTCCACCCTATCGAGCTGCGAAGTGAGCTCACGCACCGCCGCGTCTCCTCGGCGGCGCACATCATCGACGATCTTCGCCGCGACGCCGAGGATCTCGGCATCCACTCCCCCGCTGCGCGCGAGGTCGGCTTCCGTAAGGCGCTGGCCCGGCTCGAGCACTATGCGTCGCATCATTGGTATCACTCGTCTCCCTGAGTACCGGCGGGCCCCTCGCCCGCCTCGAACGATTCTACCGACAGCTCCGACAACGCGTCGGCGAGCGCGGTGACACGCGAGTCGGTTCGCAGCGCGGCCGGATTGGCCACGAAGCGCGCGGTGCTCGGCAGGACCTCGTCGACGATCCGCAGCCGGTTCTCGCGCAGTGTCGTCCCCGTCGCCGTGATGTCGACGATGACATCCGCGATGCCGATGAGCGGCGCGAGCTCGATATTGCCGTTGAGCTTCACGATCTCCACCTGGATGCCACGCTCGTCGAAGTGGCGCTGCGCGATTCGCGGGTACTTGGTCGCGACCCGCACCACGCCCGTGTGACGAGCACGTTCGCTCACCTCGCCGGCGGTGTCTTGGGCCTCAGCGACCACGAACCGGCAACCGCCGAAGCCGAGATCCACCAGCTCCGCGACCTCGAGGTCCGCCTCGACGAGCACGTCTCGGCCTGCGATCCCGCAGTCCGCGCCACCGTAGGCGACGTATACGGGCACGTCGGTCGGCTTGGCGATGATGAACTCGGCGTCCGCTGTCTTGATGATGAGCTGACGCCCCGGGTTCTGAAGGCCCGTGACGTCGAGGCCGGCCTCCCCCAAGAGACGGACACTGTCCGAGAACAGCGCGCCCTTGGGAACCGCGATTCGCAGGCCGCGCTGCTCGGCGCCCGTACCTAGCGCGATCATGATGCATCACCGGCTTCGGCCCACGAGGTGGTCGGGGCGTACGGCAGCGGGTCGGCCAGTGGCAGAGCGCGCTCGCCCGCCCGGTCGAGCCGGATGATAGCGTCGGTCGTCGCCAGCAGCGCCTCGGCGGCTCCTCGGCGATCGGCCTCGCGGACGAGCTCGAGGCCGGTCCGCTCTGAAAGCGTGACGCGCCAGCCCGCGGACCGCAGCCGTCGGGCGGCTGCGAGCGCATCGCCCGGCTCGCCACCCAGCACCGCGTCGAGCGGCCTCGTGGACGGCGGTGCCTCCTGCTCGAGCAGCGCGATGGAGAGGCGCTCGAGGCCGAGCGCGAAACCGGCTGCGGGCGCGTCGAGGCCGAAGCGCGAGAGCACGCCGTCGTAGCGACCGCCGCCACCGATGGGAACGCCGACACCGGGCGCGTAGGCCTCGATGACCATGCCCGTGTAGTAGTCGAAGCTCCGCATGACCGAGAAATCCACGACGACCGGCTCGGCCGCGTCGGCGCTCGCGAGCAGCGAGAGCGTCTCTTCGAGGGCATCGAGTGCCGGGTCTGCGTCGCATCCCTCGGCGGCCTCCCGGCAAGCGGCGATCGCCTCGGCGCCTCCCCGGATACGCGGCACTGCTGTGAGCGCGCGGGCAGCCTGAGGCGCGACTCCCGGCTCGCCGGCCAAGCGGTCGAGTTCGACCAGGTTGCGTCCGTGTGCGGCAGCGACCACCGCCTCGCCCCACGCGCGCGGCATACCGGCCGACTCGACGATCGCCGAGAAGACCGCCACCGACCCTACCGCCACCGAGAAGCGCGGCAGCCCGGCAGCGCGGAGAGACTCAACGACGAGCGCGATGACCTCGGCATCCGCCGCTGGGCCGCTTGCGCCGACGAGTTCGATGCCGGCCTGCGTGAACTGCCTCAGCTGGCCGCGGAGCGACTCGTGCTCGCGGAACGCCGGGCCGCAGTAACGGAGGCGGTGCGGGCCGAGCTCCTCGGCAAGGCGCGAAGCGATCAGGCGGGCTGTGGGCAAGGTGAGATCGGGACGCAGCGCGAGCAGCCGGCCGTCGAGGTCGATCAGCCGGAAGGCGGTGCCCTCGAGCGGCCCTGCGGCCGACTCGAGCGTATCGAGCCGCTCGACCGCCGGGGTCTCGACGGGCTCGTAGCCCCATGCGGACAGTGCGAACGCTAGCCGGCCGACGAGCACCTCTCGCTCGGCGGCCTCCTCGGGCAGTACATCGCGGAATCCGCGGGGTGTGACGGGTCGCATCAGGAAACCTCCAACGCCCGCACTCTGCGGAGCGCGGTCACTCTATCACAGTAGAGTGCTAGAGTACAACAGTCCGGCACGCGGCTCCCGGTGCCGTCGGCCCCGGCCTGCCGGAGCGGTTGGCGGCCGCGTCGATCGGCGCAGCGCTAGGCGGCCTCGATCGACCCCGCACCGAACATCTCCATCAACTCGGCATGCAGGCCGCCCGCCTCGGCGTTGACCCGCTCCGGCATCTTGCACACGAGCGTCCGCTGCTTGCCCGGATCCCAGACGTGGAGTTCCACCGTATCTCGCCCGGGGAAGTGCGTCAGGATGCGCTTCAACGATTCACTGCGGCCGTTCACGAGCGCGCTGCCGTCGGTTCGGATGACGAGCCTCTTCGGCGGCTGCGCGAACTCCCCGTCAGCGAAGGGCTCGACGTCGCTCACGATGAGCTTCTTCCCCCGATCCGAGTCCTCGAGCTTCGCCCGGAAGCGCAGGACGGCGTCCTCGACCACGGTGTCGCGGTACTTCTCGTAGGTCTGAGGGAAGAGCACCGCCTCGATCGCCCCGTCGAGGTCCTCGAGGTGGACGATCGCCATCATGGCGCCCTTCTTGGTTGGCTTGCGGTCCACCGAGGCGACCAGGCCGGCGAACCAACCGAAGGCGCCGTCAGGGATCTCGTCAAGCTCGCCGAGAGAGTAGGTGGCCGCCGAGCGCACGAGCGCCTCGATCTCGCGCAGTGGATGGTCCGAGACGAAGATGCCGAGCATCTCCTTCTCGAAGCCGAGCTTCAGCTTCTTGTCCCACTCGTCGCCGTTGGGCGGCTCGGTGTGATCGTCCATGCCGTGGTCCTCGGCAGCGAACATGTCGAACATCGAGACCTGGCCGCTGTCGCGGTCCTTCTGGCGCTTCGCTGCGGCATCGACGCAGGGCTCCATGAGGTTCATCAGGTGCTTGCGCGTGTAGCCGGTCGAGTCGAATGCCCCTGCCTTGATGAGCGCTTCGAGGGTCTTCTTGTTGAGCTGCTTGAGGTCTACCCGGTCGCAGAAGTCATTGAGTGACTTGAAGGGCCCATCCTCGGTGCGAGCCGAGACGATCGAGGCGACCACGCCCTGCCCCACGCCGCGGATACCCGCGAGCCCGAAGCGGATCCCCTCGCCGGGCACGGCGGTGAAGTCGGCGCCCGACGAGTTCACATCCGGCGGAAGCACCTGCATGCCCGCCTGGTTGCAGGCGGCCACGTAGTGGACGATCTTGTCCGTCTTGCCGGTGTAGCTGGTGAGCACAGCCGCCATGTACTCGAGCGGGTAGTGCGCCTTGAGGTAGGCGGTCTGCATGGTGAGAACGCCGTAGGCCGCCGAGTGACTCTTGTTGAAGGCGTACTCGGCGAACTTCTCGATGTCGGTCCACATGCGCTCGGCGAGCTTGGGGTCGTAGCCGTTGTCGCCGGCTCCCGTGACCCATGCGTCCTTGAGGGCTGCCAGGACCTCCTTGTCCTTCTTGCCCATGGCTTTGCGCAGCTTGTCCGCCTTGGCGGCCGTGAAGCCGGACATGAGCATCGAGATGCGCATGACCTGCTCCTGATAGACGACCGTGCCGTACGTCTCCTCGAGGATGGGCTTGAGCCGGTCGTCGTAGTAGGTGACGGGCTTGCGACCGTGCTTGCGATCGACGAAGTCCTTGACCATGCCCGAGCCGAGGGGGCCCGGGCGGTACAACGCGAGCACGGCGACGATGTCACCGAACGTGGTCGGCTTGAGGTCGCGGAGCAGCTGCCGCATGCCCGGGGACTCGACCTGGAAGACGCCGACGGTGTCGCCCTTCTGCAGCAGCTCGAAGGTGGCGTCATCGTCGAGCGGGATCTCGTCGGGATCGATGCGTGTCCCGGTGCTGCGGGCGACGTTCTTGATGGCATCGGCGATGACGGTGAGCGTCCGCAGGCCGAGGAAGTCCATCTTCAGCAGGCCCATATCCGCAACGGTGGGGCCGTCGTACTGCGTGATGACCGCGCCGCCCTTGGTGTCGTACTTCACGGGCACGTGGAAGTGGAGCGGATCTCGGCAGATGACGACACCGGCAGCATGGATGCCCTCGCCTCGCGTGAGGCCCTCGAGCGATCTCGCGGCGTCGACGATGCGCTTGGTGTCGGGGTTGTTCTTGTAGTCGGCGGCGAACTCCGCGTTGGCGGCCAGAGAGTCGTCGATGCCGGCGCCGAGGTCCTCGATGATCATCTTGCTGATCTTGTCCGGCACCCCGTACGGATAGCCGAGCACCCGGCCGGCGTCGCGGATCGCGGCGCGCGCCTTCATGGTGCCGAAGGTGATGATCTGGGCGACCTTGTCGTCGCCGTACTTCTCTTTGACGTAGTCGATGACTTCGATGCGACGCGCGTCATCGAAGTCCATATCGATATCGGGCATCTCCGTGCGCTCCGGATTGAGGAAGCGCTCGAAGAGAAGCCCGTTCGCGATCGGATCGAGCGATGTGATACCGAGCGAGTACGCGATGATGGAGCCTGCAGCACTGCCTCGGCCGGGGCCCACGCCGATGTCATTCTCTTTGGCCCACCGTGTGAAATCGGCCACGATCAGGAAGTAGGCCGGGAAGCCCTTCTCGTTCACGATCGAGAGCTCGTAGTCGAGGCGCTCGATCACCTCGTCCGGCACCGGATCGCCGTAGCGCTGCTTGAGCCCCTCGATGCACTCCGCCCGCAGGTAAGACTCGGTGGTATGGAGCTCCGGCACCGGGAAGATCGGCAGGATGATCTGGTCTGTCTCGATGTTGACGTTGCACTTCTCGGCGATCTCGAGCGTGTTGGCGAGCGCCTCGGGATAGTCGCCGAGGGCCGCGCTCATCTCCTCCTCTGACTTGAGGTAGAACTCGTCGCACGAGAACTTCATCCGGCCCGGCTGGTCGACCGTCGAGCCGGTACCGATGCACAGCAACAGGTCCTGGGTCTCGGCGTCCTTGCGGGACAGGTAGTGGATGTCGTTGGTGGCCACCAGGCCGAGTCCGAGGTCGGACCCGATCTGAGCGATGGCGGCGTTCAGCTGCTTCTGGGAGACGCCGTTGTTGGCGACGATGCCCTGCTCCTGGACCTCGAGGTAGAAGTCCCCCGGAGCGAAGACCTGCGCATAGGTCTCGGCCCACTTGCGGGCCTCATCGGGCTCTCCCCGCTCGATCGACTTGCTCACGATGCCGCTCATGCACGCCGAGGTGCCGATGAGCCCCTCGCTGTAGCGCTTCAGCAGCTCGAGGTCGACCTGAGGCTTGTAGTAGAATCCCCTGACCGCGGCGTCGCTCACGAGCGCCATCAGATTGCGATAGCCTTCCACGTTCTTGGCAAGCAGAAGCAGGTGGTAGAGGTCGGGTTTTCCCCCGCTGAGCTGGCGCTCCGGGGTGAAGTAGACCTCGCAGCCGATGATCGGCTTGACCTTGGCCTTGACCGCATTCTTGTAGAAGTCCACGGCCCCGTACATGTAGCCGTGGTCGGTGATCGAGAGCGCGGGCATCTCGAACTCGACCGCGCGGCTCACGAGGTCTTTGACCCTCGCGGCGCCGTCGAGCATGGAGTACTCGGTATGCGTGTGCAGATGCACGAAGGACACGCTGGGACTTCCCTCTGCTAGCGGACGGTCGGCTCGTCGCTGAGCCGCTCGAGGACGCGCCGGTAGCCGTCGGCGCCGTAGTTGAGCGCCTTGCTCACGCGCGAGATGGTTGTCGCCGAGGCGCCCGTGGCCTCCTGGATGGCGGTGTAGTGATCTCCGGCAGCAAGCATGCGAGCGACCTCGAGCCGCTGCGCCATCTCCTGGATCTCGCGCACGGTGCACAGATCGAGCAGGAGCGCATATGCGGTTTCGGCATCTTCGAGGGTGAGCAGAGCCCGCAAGAGCTCCTCCACCTCCGGTGTGCGGAGACGGTCTTCAGTCATGAGTGACGGTGCTTCCCCTACGCCCGGCGACCACAAGATATCGCGGCCAGCGTAGCACGCAGGGCCGACATGCTGTGCCTGTGGATAGCCGAACGGCGCCTGCTGCCGACGAGCGGCGGGTGCTCTCTAGACGAGGCCCGAGCGGCGCCAGATGCCGGCCGCAAGACCGAACGAAGGCCCGTACCAGCTCATGGCGCCGACGACGTAGATGACGATGTCCTTGCGCACCACCTCTATGAGCGTGATGTCGGTCATCAGCGTCACGTACGTCAGTCCGATCACCAGCCCAAGCGACAGCAACAGCACCCCCACCTGCAGAGCCCGCTTCAGGCTGAAGGGGCCTCGCACGCGCTTGATGAGGGCCCACACCAGGGGCGCGGCCACGATGAAGAAGCTCACCCACCAGAACGAGAAGAGTCCCTGCTCCTTGATGCCGACGAGCCTGCTCGCAGGCACCATGACGATCGACGTGAGGAACATGATCGTCACGCCCGTCAGGAGGATGAGCGGAGTGAGCACGAGGAAACGGATGGCGATCTTTCGAGCGCCATCGTCGCTGTCCGTCAGGAACGTCAACAGGATGCCGAGAAGGAAGGGCACCGTGACGAGGGATACGTACGGAAGCGTGTAGGTCCCGCTGCGGTCGTCCCCCCAAGGAAGTCTGTTCAGCAGCACCACGCCGGGGAGCAGGAACATGAGGACGAACGAGTAGACGAGGCTATAGGTATCGAGAACCGGCGGTTCCTCGGCAAGAGCGATCTGTGCGGTGTCGGTCATCGGAATGCTCCTTCGGGAAGACGCAACGCAGCGAGTCTCGCATCATCCCGCATCCGCAGACATGACTTAGGTCAACTCTTACTGAAACAGTGTCCTTTTAGGTGATCGGACTGATCGGCTCATCGCGGGGCATGGCCTCCTCGACCGTCACGCGACCCCGGATCCGGTGACCGCCGCGATCGATCGACGCAGCGTGGCCGAGGGTCCCTACGGCGATCACGGCGGCGACGACGCCGCCGCCCACCATCACGGCCTGGACGCCGAAGCGGGCCGCGAGCGCGGGTGCCACAGCCAGCGGGACGAGCTCGCCGGCAGAACGGTGGAGCTGTGCGGTGCCCATGACGCGTCCCACGTAGTCCTCGGGCGCATCGAGTTGCATCAGCGTCCTGAGCAGCGGCTCCACGCCGCCGATCACGGCGCCCCAAACGAAGGCCCCCAGTGCGATGACCGCCAGTTGGGTCGTCCCGATGTAGAGCACGGACCCGAACCCGACGAGTGTCACGCCGAGAGCCAGTCCACGCGCGGTCGTCGCGCGCGACGGCAACCGCGTGAGCACCCACGCCCCGAGCGCGATGCCGGCGCCGAAGATCGAGTTCATCCAGCCGATGGTCTCCACGCCAGTGCCCACGACGTCGCGGTAGAACAGCGGCTCAAGAGCACCGAACGCGCCGAAGCTGAACCAGACGAGCGTCCCCATGAGCACGTAGTAGCGGATCGGGCGCGTTGTGTAGACGAGCTTGAGCCCGTCAGTGAGCTCCGCGAAGGGATGGCGCCCCTCCTCCCGAGCGGACGGAGGAGTGCTTACCGGCAGCACCAAGAGCACGCCTGCCGTCGTGAGCAGCGCATCAAGGTAGAACACCGACTCGATGCCGAACGCCTTCGCCGCCACGGCCCCCAGCGCGGGACCCACGACGAATGAAAGCGCCCCCGCGCCTTCGAGTAGCGCGTTCACTCGCTCGATCCCCTCGCCGGACTGGGTGAGGTACGGCGCGAACGAACCGGTGGCCGTCATGATCGGCGCGGTGGAGACGCCGAAGAGTGCGCATGCCGCGATGAGTCCCTCGATGCTGCCGACGAACGTGACACCGATCGCGATCGGCACGTACACGATCTGCGCTCCGACGAGCACGTTTCTGGGACCGTAACGGTCGACGAGCACGCCGGCGATCGATGAGCCGATCATCGAAGTGACGGCGAGGACGGCCATGAGTGCAGCGATCTGCGAGGGCGATGCGTCGAACCGGTACGCCGCCATGCCCCAGACGCCGATGAAGAACGCCGCCTCGCCACCGAGCCGTGCGACAAAGCGAGCGATCGTGACGAGTGTGGTGTTGCGGTCGACGAACATAAAGACACTCCGAAGAGGCGCTCGAGCGCCCCGTTGCATACAAAACGAACAGGAATGTATACCGTACCACTACAGGCCGACAGCTCCGCCACGGGCCTGTGCCCGCGTGCGGCCAGACCCTCGGCGACCGTGCCTTAGCCGACGGTCGTCGGCACCGGCACGCCGACGGGATTGACGAGCGAACCTATCCCCTCGATCCGCACCTCGACCGAGTCACCTGCGTGCAGCGGACCGATCCCCCCGGGGGTTCCGGTGAGGATCACATCTCCGGGTACCAGCGTCATGACCTGGCTGACGAAGCTGACGAGCGTGTAGGGATCGAACACCATGTCGCTCGTGCGCGCTTGCTGGCGCAGCTCACCGTTCACGTAGCACTCGAGCAAGAGGTCGCTCACGTCCAGGTCGGTGTCGACCCAGGGACCTAGCGGGCAGAACCCATCGAAACCCTTGGCCCGCGTCCACTGCCCGTCTCGTGACTGGAGTTCGCGGGCTGTGACGTCGTTTCCGCACGTGAAGCCCAGGACATTCGCCGCCGCCTGCTGGGGGGTGGCCATGTGGGTGCGGCGTCCGATGACCACGCCGAGCTCTGCTTCGTAGTCGATGCGCCCGGCGCCCTCGGGCAGGGGTACCGTCTGACCGGGCCCGATGACCGCAGTGGGCGGCTTCATGAAGATGACCGGCTCCACAGGGAAGTCATGACCCATCTCCTTGATGTGCTCGCGGTAGTTCAGGCCGACACAGATGACCTTGGTGGGCACGGCCGGTGGGAGCAGGCGCGCTTCGACCAGCTGCAGGTTGCCCTCGGGTTCCCAGGCGGCGAATGGCTCATCATCGATCAGGGTGACTGTGTGTTCGTCTGCGAGTCCGTATCGGCAGTCGCCCTCGTACAGCACTCGCACTACACGCATGCGGAGCTCCCTGAGGCGGTCGAGAGGATCGGGGCTATCGCGTCTTTCCGTCCTCATGACCACACTCCTGCCTGCGAGCACTGCGTTGTCGGTAAACGGTGACGCCGATCACTCTTTGGAGAGGCCGTATTCCACCGCGTCCACGAGCGCCTCCCACGAGGCCTCGATGATGTTCTCCGATACCCCGACGGTACCCCACTCGCGCTGCGCGTCCGCCGTCTCTATGAGCACGCGGGTGACGGCACCCGTGCCCTTCTTCCCCTCGAGCACGCGCACCTTGAAGTCCGCAAGCTCGATCTCTTCGAGGCGCGGGTAGTAGCGCCCGATCGCGATACGGAGCGCCTTGTCCAGCGCGTTGACGGGACCGTTGCCCTCGGCAGTGGCGATGAAGCGGTGTCCCTGCACGTGGACCTTGATGGTGGCCTCAGTCATGACCCGGCCATCCTCGCGCTTCTCGGCGATCACGCGAAAGCTCTCGAGTCGGAAGAACGGCTCGTAGGTGCCGAGGCGCTTGCGGAGCATCAGGTCGAGAGACGCGTCGGCAGCCTCGAAGCTGTAACCCTCGTACTCGAGGTCCTTGATCGAGTCGAGCACCTCGGCCGCGGTGTCGCCCGACAGCTCGATCCCCATCTCCTGCGCCTTGAGGGTGAGCGATGCCCTGCCCGCGAGTTCACTGACGACCACGCGGGCCAGGTTGCCGACACGCGTGGGGTCCACGTGCTCGTACGCCTCGGGCAGGCGAGCCGCCGCGCTCGCGTGTACTCCACCCTTGTGAGCGAACGCGCTCGCACCGGTGTAGGGCTGGTGCGGATTCGGGTTGATGTTCGCGGTCTCGGCCACGAAGTTCGCGACCTCGGTGAGTAGCGGCAGTCGGTCATCATCGATACAGGGAAGGCCCATCTTGAGCATGAGGCCAGGGATGATGCTGGTAAGGTCCGCGTTGCCGGCGCGTTCGCCGTAGCCGTTCATGGTCCCCTGCACCTGCACGCAGCCCGCCTTGACGGCGACGAGCGAGTTTGCGACCGCACACGCGGCGTCGTTGTGCGCGTGGATGCCGAGCGGCACGTCCACCGCCAGGCCCACCTCGCGCACGATCCGAAGCACCTCGTGGGGCAGTGTTCCGCCGTTCGTATCGCACAGGACGACCGCGTCCGCGCCGGCATCGGCAGCCGCACGACAGACCTCGAGCGCGTAGGTGGCGTCTGCCTTGTACCCGTCGAAGAAGTGCTCGGCATCGAAGAAGACGGTACGCCCCGACGCCTTCAGGTATGCAACGGATTCGCGGACCATCTCGACGTTGCGCTCGAGCGTGGTCTGCAAGGTCTCGGTCACGTGGACCGTCCACGCCTTGCCGAAGATGCAGAGCGCCCGGCAGCCGGTCTCGAGCAGCGCGTTCAGGCCCGTGTCCTCGGCAGCCGAGGAGTCCTTGTGGCAGGTGGAGCCGAAGGCGCTGATGACGGCATTCTCGAGCTTCAGATCCCGCGCACGCTCGAAGAACTCGATGTCCTTTGGGTTCGAGCCCGGGAAGCCCCCCTCGACGTAGTGCACGCCGAGCAGGTCGAGCTTCGCCGCGATACGCAGCTTGTCCTCGACGGAAAGCGACAGCCCCTCACGCTGGGTGCCGTCCCGAAGCGTGGTGTCGTAGATGGTGACCATCGTCGTGTGCGGCCGCTACACGCGGTCGAGCCACTCCTCGTACTCGGACTCCTCGCCACGGACGACGCGGAAGAACGTCTTCTGCAGGTCGAGCGTGATGGGGCCGGCCGGGCCGATGACCCGATGATCCACCGAGCGCACCGGGACGAGCTCTGCAGCGGAGCCGGTCATGAACATCTCGTCGGCGCAGTAGAGGTCGGTGCGCACGAGCGATTCCTCGAGGACCGGATACCCGAGGTCGTCGGCGATGACCATGATCGAGTCGCGCGTGATGCCTTCGAGGAGGCCGTCGGAGACCGGCGGCGTGGAGATGACGCCGTCGCGGATGATGAAGAGGTTCTCGCCCGTGCCCTCAGTGACCTTGCCGTCCTCGTTGAGCATGACGGCTTCGTTGTAGCCGTGCTGGTTCGCCTCGATACGCGCGAACGACGAGTTGAGGTAGTTGCCGGTCGCCTTGACTGCGGGAGGCATGGCGTTGATGCCACGCTGGCGCCAGCTCGAGACGCCCACGTCGACGCCTTCGATGAGAGCCTCCTCGCCCATGTACGTCTCCCACGGCCAGCAGGCGATAGTGACGTTCACGGGCGCGGGGATCGGGTCGAGACCCATGACGCCGTATCCGCGGAAGACGAGCGGGCGGATGTAGCACGCAGGCAGGTTGTTCGCGCGGATCGTGGCCTTGACGGCCTCGCACATCTCGTCGACGGACCACGGGATGTCCATGAACAGCATCTTCGCCGAGCGCTCGAGGCGCTCCATGTGCTCGCGCAGGCGGAACACCGCGGGGCCATCGGCCGTCTTGTAGCAGCGGATCCCCTCGAATACGCCCGAGCCGTAGTGCAGTGCGTGGGTGAGTACGTGGACTTGGGCCTTATCCCAGTCGACGAGCTCGCCGTCCATCCAGATCTTGTCCACGGTCGGAAGCGACATCGCGCACGCACCCCTCTCTCACATCCGGCGAAATGGTCAGTACAGTGTAGACGAGCCCACCGAGGATGCGTAGAAGCAACCTGTCACGGACGCGGCGCGTCCAACGCCTTTCGTGCCGAGTCGAGCGCGGCCTGGACCTGTGGGTCTCCCGCATCGAGCGCTTCGGCGAGCTCGATCTGCCGAAGAGCCTCCGCCCGCCTTCCGGCCGACGCCAGGCTCGCGGCGTACTCGGCATGGGCCAGCGGCAGAGCGGGGTAGCGGCGGAGGGTCTCGCGAAACGCGGTGTCGACGTCGGCCGCCGGCTGGCGGTAGAAGCGCCGCGTGCGTGCGAGCTCGAGGGCGTAGAACGGGTTGCGTGCGTCGAGGTCGGCCGCGCGCTGAGCCTGCGCCAGGTCCACGCCCTCGGCCACAAGTCCGGGTGAAGCGACCACGGCGAAACCGGTGTGCAGTGAGGCCAGGTATGCGAGGTGGGCATCGAACGGCCAGACCCTTGTGACGGCGAGAGAGATCGGCGCCACCTTGACCGATGCGTCGGGACCCGGAGTCTCCAGGGGTGCACGCGTCAGCATGTTGGCCGCGAGAACGAAGGAGGCGACAGCAAGCACCGCGCTGCCGACCAGCATCGATATCTTTCGTGCCCCTGCCGCCACTGGTGGCGCCTGTGCACCGCCCAACGAGATGCCGAGCATCAGCCCGAAGAGCGGGAGGACTTGGACCGCCGCTGGCGCCGTGAGCAGGACGAACAGGAACATGACGACCCCGGATACCGCTGGTCCCCGGTATGCGGGGCGAGGTCGGTGACGCCATGCGAGCACGACTTCGACGGCAAGCCAGCAGAACAGGGCCAGACCTACGAGGCCCGCCGAGACCGCCACCCACACGAGCAGGTTATGGGGGTCCGTGGACCCGGGGCCGAAGACGAGCCCGGCGCGGGTCAGTTGCCGAGAAACCGTCGCGGCCCCGCCAGCGAGGAACCCATCGGCCCCCCACCCGAGCGCCGGCCTTGCGGCGACGGCAACCACTGCCGCCGCCCACATCTGGGGCCGCTTGCCGGCCGCGTTGACGCCAGCCGAGCCCAACACCTCGTCGGCCGCGAACACCAGCCCGGCGGCCACGACGGCGACCATCACGACCGCAGCGACGGCAAGTCGCAGCCTACGTCCTCCGTTGAGGCGCCTGCCTGCAGCCCAAACGAGCCATACGGCTCCCGCGACAGCGGCAACCCGGGCGCCCGATGCGGCAAGGGCCGTGACGGCCAGCAGCGCAACACCCTCCTGGCGCCAACGAGCCAGCCCTCGGCCAGACGGTTCATCGGAAAGCGTCCATGGCAACAGCAGGAGGATCGCCTCGCCGAAGTACGTCGAATTCGGGAGCGTGCCGGCGATCAGCTCGGCACCCGTCGCGCGCTGCAAGAACAGCGCGAGCGACTCGCCGAGAACGACGAGCCACGCATAGCGGCCGGCGAGCAACGCGGAGGGTTCGGCGCTGACCCATCCACCGAGAGCCACCGCGACCAACGCCGCGACGGACAGCCACCCCAGACCGCTCGTGGTCTCGCCCGCGAAGGCGCTCCAGCCGCGCCCCGAGAGCACCGAAGCGGCAAGTAGCCACAGGACGAAGGACCCAACGGAAACGGCCAGCCGCGAGGGCGCGGGCACGCCTCGCGTCCGCCAGACCGACCAGGTGGCAGCCGACCCCAGCAGGCCCGCGACGCCCAGCCAGGCGGCTGCGAGATCGACCGCCTGCGCCTGGCCTCGCGTGCCGAAGGACGCCACGAGCCCGACGAGCGCCGCGACCACCAAGACGGACGCCTGCCACCCCGGCTTCGCCGGAACGGGCCGCTTGCGGATCTGAGAGCCCTTGGCCAAAGCCGCGCCGCTAGCCGCGGAGCCGCTCGGCCACCAGGTCGCCCATCGCCTCGGTGCCGATGATGCGCTCGGCGGCCGTCCCTGCGTCCGAGATATCCCGGGTGCGCCAGCCGTCGGCAAGCACCGACTCGATCGCGGCGGCAAGCTCGTCGGCAGCGGCGTGCATGTCGAAGCTGTAGCGCAGCATCAGCTCGACCGAGAGAAGCATGGCAAGCGGGTTCGCGACTCCCTGCCCCGCGATATCGGGCGCGCTGCCGTGAGACGGCTCATAGAGCGCTGTGCCATCGCCCAGCGAAGCACTCGCAAGCATGCCGAGCGAACCGGTGAGCATGGACGCCTCGTCGGAAAGGATATCGCCGAACATGTTCTCGGTGACCATCACGTCGAACTGGGCCGGCCAGCGGATGAGCTGCATCGCCGAGTTGTCGACCAGCTGGTCCACGAGCTCGACGTCCGAGTACTCCGCATCGTGGATGCGGTGAACGACCTCGCGCCACAGGCGGCTCGACTCGAGCACGTTCGCCTTGTCGACGGAGTGGACCTTGCCGCTGCGCGTGCGCGCGGCATCGAATGCCGTGCGTGCGATGCGGGCGATCTCGAACTCGCGGTAGTCCATCGTGTCGTACGCGCGCATGCCGGCCACTCCGCCCTCGCCCGCCCCCGCGACGTCGCGCTCACGCGCACGCTCGCCGAAGTACAGGCCGCCGGTGAGCTCGCGGACGATGAGCATGTCCACGCCCTCCAGGAACTCCGGCTTGAGGGTGGAGGCGTCGCGCAGCGCGTCGAAGATCTTGACCGGCCGCAAGTTCGCGTAGAGCCCAAGCGCTTTGCGGATGCCGAGGAGCCCCTGCTCCGGGCGAGGCTTCGCCGGGTCGGTGGTATCCCACTTCGGTCCGCCGATGGCGGCCAGCAGCACGGCATCGGCAGCCTGCGCTATTGCCAGCGTCTCGTCAGGAAGGGCGCTGCCCGTGGCATCGATGGCCGCACCGCCGAGGAGCGCCTCGTCGAACGCGAAGACGACTCCGTGCCGCGCACCGATGGCGTCGAGCACCTTGACCGCCTCGGCGGTGATCTCGGGGCCGATGCCGTCGCCCGGCAGCAGGCAGATGCGAAGAGCGCGCTCCGCAGACGATGGATGCTTCGGGGCCTCGCTCATGACCGCTCCTCTTCGACGCAGCTCGAGTTCGTGTGTGCGTAGTGTAGCCGCCGCCCCGTGTGCGCGCAGCAGCTTCGCGCCGAGGTGGCCCCATCGCGTATCATCGACCCGCGGCCTCGCGGCCCCCTCATCCCAGGAAAGGACCGCTGTGGAGTCCCGTCGCAAGTTCACTCACGTCGCACTCGCTCTGGGCATCGCTGCACTAGTGGCGTCGGTCGTGTTCACGTTGCTCCGCCTGCGCTATGGTGCGGACTTCATCGACGAGGCGTTCTGCGTAGCGCAGTCCTACCGCTTCGCCCTGGGCGACCGGCCGTTCATCGACAACGCCGACATCCACCAACTCGCCTCATGGCTGGTCGCTCCGTTCGCGAAGCTTCACCTGCTGATCATGGGCGACACCACCGGCATCATGCTGGGATTCCGACTCGCGTGGGCGCTTCTCAACGGGCTCACCGCATGGGCGACCTACGCGCTCGTGCGCCGGATGACTTCGCGCCCACCGGCCCTCGTGGCGGCGGGCATCCAGTTCACGCTCATGCCCTACATGATCCCGACTCCGAGCTTCAACACGATCGGGCTCATGGCCGGCTCGGCGGCGATCTCGATCCTCGGCTGCGCGATGCTCGACGAGGCCGAGAAGCCGTGGCGCTACCTGTCGGCCGGGGCGCTCCTCGCGATCGCCGTGGTCGCGTACCAGTCGCTCGGCATCGCTGCGGTCGCCGCTGTCCTCGGCGTCTGGTTCGTCACCAAGGACTGGCGCCGGGCCGCGTACACGGCCGCCGGCGGCATCGGTTTCGCCCTGGTAGTGACAGCACTCGTCTCCCCCTACCTGTCGGGACTTCCCGCCATGCTCGAACTCGCGTCCTCGGTGGCAGGGCGCTTCGGCTGGGGCGGCGCCGGATTCGGTGGCCCGCTCGTCAAGCTGTGGCTGACCCTGCAGCCCATCGCGCTTGCAACGGTATGGCAGCCGGCGTTCTGGGCCGCGGTGGCGACCGGCGTCTTCCAGTGGATGCGCAAGCCGGTCCCGTTCATCCTGCCGGCGGCCGCGCTCGCGCTCTCGGCGGGCGCGCTTCTGGACGCGCGCGACGTGAGTACGCTCGAGTGGGCGCGGCTGATGCTCATGCAGGCCGCCGTGATCGGCTTCACGGTGCGCGACCGCGACTCCATCACCACGGTCGGACGCTTCGCGCTGGCGTACGGACTCGTCGCCATGCTGACTTTCGACATCACGAGCAGCATGAGCTACATCGCAGCCGGTCTCGGCGGCATGGCCGTCATCGGCCCCTCGGTGGCCGTGATGGTCCGCGCGCTGCCGCGGGTGCCGCAGCTGACCGCCGCCGGCAACGAGACGCTTCGAACCGCGGTCGTCGTCGTTGCGATGGCCGGGCTGTTGGTGGCCAACGCGAACGCGGGGTATCGAGACTTGCCGCCGAACAGGCTGCACAACAGCGTCACCCAGGGACCCTATAGGGGTCTCATCACCACAGCGGCCAACGCGCGTGGCGTCGAGTCGCTCTGGAAGGCACTGCGCCAGACCACCGCCGAGGACCGGCTGCTCGCCTACCACGGCCTTCCCGCCGCCTACCTCTTCACGGCGGCGCAGCCTTCGGTGCCGCTGCTGTGGCTTGGGCCCTACGACGCGCTCGGCGCGCCTCAGGCCACGAAGCGGCTGCTCGGCGAGATGAAGTCGCGCGACCGGGAACCGACGGTCGTCGTGAAGAACCTCGCGTGGCCGGCGCCGATCGTGCTGAAGTACGACCTCAACCAGTCGGGCTACGACCCGAAGAAGGATGCCGTCGAGCGATACGTGCGCGACAACTTCAAAGAAGAGTCGTCCGCGGCACAGTGGGAGCTGCTCGTCCCGTCTCAGCGCTGATCCGGCGCACCAAACCAGTCCACCGCGAGGTGGCTAGCCGCCGACCTTCTCCTTGACGGACTCGATGAGGCCGCCTTTCTCGATGATCTCCTTGATGAAGGGCGGGAACGGCTGCGCCTGGAACGTCGCGCCGGTGGTCTCGTTGGTGATGGTGCCGGCGTCGGCGTCCACGGAGACCTTGTCACCGTCGCTGATGCCGTCGACCGCGTCGGGCGCCTCCATGATCGGCAGGCCGGTGTTGATCGCGTTGCGATAGAAGATGCGCGCGAAGCTCTTCGCTATGACCACCGAGACGCCTGCGGCCTTGATCGAGATCGGCGCATGCTCGCGGCTCGACCCGCAGCCGAAGTTCTCCTCGGCGACCAGGATGTCCCCGGACTCCACCTTGCCGACGAACCCGGCGTCGAGGTCCTCCATGCAGTGCTTCGCGAGCTCTGCGGGGTCGCTCGTGTTGAGATAGCGGGCCGGGATGATCACGTCTGTGTCGACGTCGCGGCCGTACTTGTGTGCGGTGCCGGAGAAGCGCATGGGGCACGCTCCCTTCGAGCCGGGGGCGGTAGTGGTGCGCTAGCGTAGCACAGGCCGCGCGGCAATCACCCTAGGGCGCGTCCGTGTCCGAGCGGTTCGAGGCGGGCCCGTGGCAGTAGGCGCACATGCTTGAAGGCGCGTCGGCCTGGCGGTCCTGGTGGCACACGCACTGTGAGTTCGCAGGTGCCTTGGCGTGATCGCGCTTCCACGTTGGGGTGTGTGCTGCCGAGAACGGCACCTGGTGACAGGCGCTGCAGTCGTTCTCCTGGTGGCACTTCCAGCATTTCGCCTTCTTCTCGAAGGCCGCGTCCTTGGCGTGCCAGCCGTTCACGAACCGCGCGCTGTGCGGCATGCGGACCCCGTGACAGCTATCGCACTGCACCTTCTGGTTGTGGCATCCGCCGCAGTCGCGCCGGTGCAGCCCGACCACGGGGTAGTCGAGCTCCCCTTTCGGACGCCCGTTCTCCGTGATGGTGCGGCGCCCCGCGTTCGCGACGTCGGTGAGGTGGCAGGTCACGCACTCGGCCGACGCCTTGGTCCCATCGTGACAGCCGAGGCAGCGCGCCATGGACACGGGCTGCAGCCGTGAGTCGTGGCCGACGGCGCCATGGCATTCGGTGCACGTCATGCCGGCGGCGAGCGGCTCGTCATGGCGCATTCGGACGCGCGCCGCCCGGCTCGTCCGGGTGCCGCTCAGATCCGCGTGGCAGCGCTCGCAGGCGGCGGGCTCGACGACCGCGCGCACGCCCTCGGGGCTACCCTGCAGCTGGCGTGTGGCCATGCGCACGCGGTCGGTCGCATTAGCGACGAAGCCGCCGGGCAGCGGCTGGGTGTGACAATCCACGCACCGAGCGTGAGCGGCCTTCTTCGCCGTCACGACACTTCGCTGCTCGGCATGGCACGTCCCGGCACAGACCGCTTGGGTGGACGTCACTGCATACGCGCTCACTACCGCGGCGACGATCAGCACCGGGATCAGCAAGGGGCCGAGCAGCAGCGATGCCGCCCGGACCGCCCATGATCCGCGGGCCCCGCGCACGGCGTCCGGGGCCTCTTCAGCGGCGGATACGGTCTCCGACGCGCGTTCGGCCGGCATGCCCTCGTCGGGCGCCTCGGCAGCGGCGGGCGCCTCGGCCTCGGCTGGCCGCTCCTCCTCGGCAGCGGCGACGCTTCCGGGCTCCTCGGCGGGCTCTTCGTCCTCGGGGATCCAGTAGGTCACCGTGCGCCTGACCCGCTTGCGGCGCGGCGTCAGCGCGAGCCAGATCACGAGGCCGAGCACCACCACGAGCACCGCGACGATGCCGAGTAGCACCGCGGCCATCTCGGGATTCGAGCTCGGGTTCTGGAGCACCCTGCGAGCCTGATCGAGAAGCTGTGCGATCCGTTCGACGTTCATCGCGTGCCACCGCTCGGGACCCTGGGTGGCACAGGGATGCCTCGTGCGCCGCCCGGGTGCACGTGACGCTCGTGGCAGCGCTCGCAGTCGGCCCGCTCGTGGCAGCGCGAGCAGGCAGGGTCGGCCACGTCGCTGGCGACGCTCGAGTGCTTTGCCAGGAAGCCGGCCGGGTGCGGCATCTCGACACCGTGGCAGGAGCTGCAGAACTGCTCCGACTTGTGACATGTGAGGCAGGCCGCGCGGTCACGCTTGGCGAACGAGCCGTGCGTGGTGCCGAAGTCGGCGGGGTGCGGTACGACGACGCCGTGACAGCGCACGCAGGAGTCGTCGCGGTGGCAGGTGTTGCAGGTGGCTAGCCGTCCGAGCCCGTGCGTCTGACGCCAGTTGGGTCCGTGGGTCACCGAGAAGGTGCCCACACCCGGGGCCGACTTCTCGATGCGGCCCGGGTGACATGCTGTGCAGGCCTTGGTAGCACCCTGCGCGTCGTGACATGCGATGCAGTCGTCCATGACCGGGCCGCGGACGTTGCGTACCGAGTCCCCGTGCGCGGTCGTGGAATGGCAGTCGTCACAGCTCGCCGCGCCGGAGGCGCAGGCGCGGTGCAGGATCCTGAGGCCCTTGGCCTCCTGCGGCTTGGTGGAGCGCAGCATGGCTCCGTGGCACCCCGCACACGCCGCCGAGGACGTCGGGGCGACCGGGCCGCTCACGCCTCGACCGGCAAGCGCGGCCGGGTACATCCGGGTCACCTGACGGGTGATCAGGTCGGGATAGCTCCACGCCCCCGCTTCGAGATGGCAGCGAAGGCACGGCGTCGATGCGTGCTCGGTCTTGGCGAGCGCATCCGCGGCACTCCGATGACAGGCGACGCACGCTTGCTGCCGAGTACCGGCGGCGAGGCCCACGACGACGAGCAGCGCGACGAGCCCGAGGACCACAAGGATCCCCATGCGCCTTCGTGCGCTCCCGCGCGTGTGCCGTTTCGTCTCGCCCATCGCCGTCCTCGTCCGGTGTACGTCTTGATTCTTCCCGACGGCCACAGCCACTCGGCTCGGCCCTCTAAGGGTGCGGCCCCCGAGGTAGTCCCCGGGGGCCGCTCCTTGACAGACTTGCTAGATCACGCCTGAGCGGGACTTAGAAGGTCTGGCCGACACCCTGGGTGCCGTCGGCGCTGACGTGGCACTTGAGGCAGTGACCGTCAACAGCCTTGTCATGCAGACCCTCGGCGCCAGCTGCGTTGGCACCAGCCTTCATGAAGTTGTACGCGCCCGCGGTGTAGTGCGGGAACGAGTTGTCGATAACGCCAGCCGGCGAGTCGACGCCACCGGCGTCGTGGCACGAACGGCAGTAGTTCGAGCCGGCGAACGCGGCGGTCTTGGTGCTGGTGGCACCCTTCGCGGAGAAGGTGGTCTCAGCGGACTTCATCGGGTGCGACTTGTACATGATGCCGCCGCCGGTGCCCGTCGGGCCCGTGTAGGCAGCGTCCTTGGTCACAACGTCACCGTCGGCGTTGAGGGTGGTCTCCGAGGACGGCGAGTAGTTCTGGTGGCACTGGGTGCAGAACACCGAGACCTGAGCGTCACGGTTGCTGTCGGTCTTGGCGGCCGCAGCATCGGCGAACAGGCCGTTGGCGCCGAAGTCCTCGTCCTGGAACTTAGTGGTGTCCGGGTACTTGAGGATCTTGGAGGCAACAGCGCCACCGAAGGTGCTGGCGCCGTGGACCGAGTGGCAGTTCACGCAGTTGGCCGAGTTGCGGTTGTGCGCAACGTTCTCGGCGTATGCGGAGACCGACGTCGGGTTGGTCCACAGGGTGGCGTCGCCGTTGTAGAGCTGCTTGCCACCGATGGCGGTGGAGATGTGACAGTACACGCAGGCGTTGGCCACGGACGAACGAAGAAGCATCTCGGTGTCGTCGGTAGTCGGGCCCCACTGCACGGTGCCAGTGGTGTAGGCAGAACCGGTGACGGGAGCGTTGTGGACCGCGTGGCACACGGCGCACTTGTCAGTTCCCTCGGCGTAACCCTGGTGAGGAGTCTGGTCGTAGCCCGAAGGCTGCTCGGCCGGATCCCAGGCAACATAGCCGTTGGTGACCTTGGCCATGGCGGTGCCGGCGAACGCGAGCACCATCAGGGAGGCCAGAACGGCGATGAACAGGCTTTTCTTCATGTTTGCGAACTCCTTGTTTTTGCGAGTGGTAGTAGTCGTCATTGTTTCAATCACCTCCTGTCCATGACTGGATTTTGCTGTCGGAGCAGAGCCCCGGTAAGCACTCTTTGATGTTGCTTGCGCAACGGTTGTCATGCGGGTTGTCCCTTGTCAGATCCGACGAACACGGTGTCTCGGCGCCGCGCCCCTACGACAGGGCGGGCGTCGGCTCCTCGGCGAGTCGGTCACGCAGCTTGCGACGAAGGAACGGCACGACCAGGGCGAGGAAGAGGAAGGCCAGCGGGATCGCGAGCAACCAGAGCGGGCCGTCGAGCGCCGCGCGTAGGCCGCCCGCCACCGCATTACCGCCGCTGCCGGGGAGCTTCACGATCTGAAGCCGGTTATTGGCGGTGTCGGCTATGACGTAGTAGTCCCGCGCCTTGTCGTACGAGATGCCAGTCGGGTAGGCGAACAGGCCGTCACGGCGACCGAACTCGCCCCAGCCGGGGCCCAACTTCTTGCCCGAGCGGTCGATGGTGATCGCCCTGAACTCGAACGGGTCCACGAGCACGACTCGTCCTGCGGCGTCCGTCGTCATACCTGCAGGGATCTGTAGGCCTACGGCCTTGTCGCCCTTGGGCTTGAGGCTCGTCGAGAGGCCGGCGCGCTTGGCTAGCTCACGGTCCTTGGGATAGATCCACTGGAGCCGTCCCGCAGGCGAGTAGACCTTGATGCGCTTGTTATTGGTGTCGGAGACATACACGTTGCCGTCCGCGCCCCACGCGATGCCGTGGGGCAGGTCGAAGCCGTTGGCGCGGTTACCGCGCTCGCCCCACTGCGCGACGAGCGTTCCGTCGGTCTTCATGACCGCCACGCCGCTACCGGCTGCGACAGCCATGCGGTCGCCCTTGACGGCAACCTCGATGGGTAGCTCGATGCCGATCTCGCGCACGATGCGTCCCGTGCCGTCGGTCACGACGATCTTGTTGTTTCCGTAGTCACACAGGTAGATGCGCCCGTCGCTGCCGACGTCCATGCCCTCGATCGAGTTCACGGTGCCCGGCTGCCCCCCGCGAGGGAATACCACGGTCCGCTTGGGCGTGCCGTTGGCGTTGAATCCGACCAGCGTGGTCTTGCTCGAGACGGTCCAGATGGTGCCGTCGGGGGCCACGGCCGCGTCGACCGGGCTGTCGAGCATGGTCTGGGGCGTCTTGCCCCACGCGTAGATCGAGCGGACCCACTCGATGCCGGCAGGCGTCGAGTTCGCCTGCGGGCTGCCGGCCGCCTTCGAGCTCTTCCACACGAAGAATCCCGCGGCGCCGAGTGCGAGCAGAAGCAAGATCAGGATCGCGGCGAGGATGGACCGGCGGCGAGACCCGCCAACCTCCTCGACCACCGTCTCGGTAACGAAGCGGCCGCGTGCGTCGGGCGCGGGAGTGTTAGTCATGTCAGTCATCTAGGATTCACCCAGCTTCTCAAGAGAAACGCGGGCAGGTGCGTAGTCGGGGGCTAGGCGCAGTGCTGCCTCGAAGTCCTTCTTGGCCTCGGCCTTCTTGCCGAGGTTGCGGTAAGCGTCACCCCGCATCGAGAGCAGGTCGGCGGAGTCAGGCGAGAACGCCAGCGCTTCGGTGATGTTCTTGGCTGCGACGTCCCAGTCCTTGAGGCCGGCGGCGGCGCGGGCCTTCGCCAGTCTGGACTGGACGCCAAGCTCGGACGCCATGTTGTCGGGCGGCGCTTGAACACCCTTGGAGACCAGCAACTTCTTGGCGGCCTCGCGGTTGTCCTTGTCCTGCTGAACGACCGCATCGGCGAGCTTGTCGGCCTCCTTGTACTTCTTCTGAACCAGAAGGAGATCGACCGCGGCGATATCCACGTAGATCCGCTGATCGCCCTTCACGGCCTTGCGGCCCTGATCGACCAGGCGCTGCGCCTGTGCGTAGTCACCCAGGGTCGTCTGGGTCTTGATCGCATCCGACCATGCCTGCCCGGACAGCGGGTTCTTCTGGACAGCGTCGCCGAGCAACACGGCCTGGGTCTCCAGGGCGGTGCGCGGGGCTGGCGGGTTGATGACCCCGGTGAGCAGGAAGTAGAGCACGCCCGTGAGAGCGCACACGAGGACGAAGAAGATCGAGATGCTCAGGACTCGGACGACCGGGTCGCTGTCTCTCGTGCTTTCCGCGCCAGGGTGAAGCGCGGGCTGAACCAACTTGGTATCCGTCATGCTGTAATCCTCCGGCAAGGAACGCTCATGACCATTAACTTTCGTTGTGATTGCAACGGTCATGCCAGAAGCGGACCGGCGGAGAAGTCTTAACGGATGACCACGTGGTGCTTCGGTGAGCGGGTATCAACCCCACATGTCAGCTGCATCCACGAAGTCGGGCGGCACCTTTGCCGCCGCCTCCCCACTCGCTCCCCCGCTCGGGTTGGCGCTCGTACTAGGCACCACGCTCTTCCTACCTGCCGAGATGAACCCTGCCGCGTCCACCGCCCTCGCGCTCGTGGTGGTCGCTGCACTGCTCGGGATGGTCGCCGCTCAGGGGTTTCGCCCGCTCGGCAGGGCGGCCGCTTGGGCGCTGGGGGCTGCGCTTGCTCTAGCTCTTCTCCTGTCCGTTCGCGCGGTCTTTGCGCGGTCGCCGGCCGTCTCGGTCTGGGGAACCCTCGAGCAGCACAATGGGGCCATCCTGTGGCTGACGGCGACCGCACTCGCTGCGGCCACCGCACACCTGGCAGAGAAGAAGGCGCTTAGGCTGACGCTCTCACTCGTCGCGCTGGCGGGCGCCGTGTACGCGGCGTCCGCCTTCATCGAGGCGCTCACGGTCGGCCAGCGAGATTGGGGCTCGGCAGCAGGGCCGTTCGAGAACTCCTCGAGTCTCGGCCAGTTCCTGGCCGTCGCCTTTGGGTGCTCCATCGCATGGGCGCTCGGCGAGCGCACGGTGGGTCGCCGGGTCGCCGCCTGGGTCTGCGCGGGGGCGGCCGGTGGCGGGATCTTGCTCGCATCGTCACGCGCGGGGCTGCTCGGGGTCATCGCAGGGGCGGCGGTCGCGGTCGCGCTGTACGCCGGCCGGCGTTCGTCGGCGGCGCGGAGGGCGGTCGCACTCGGCGCCCCTGTGGGCGCCCTTGCCATCACCTGGGCCGCAGTGAGCGCAGCGAACGGCGCGTTCGGGCCCTCGGCAGTCCGCGTGGTTGGCGGGCTGGGGACTGATCGCGACGCCATCTGGCGCTCCGCGTGGCTCGCAGCGCGCCAGGCACCGCTCATCGGGCGAGGGCCCGAGCAGTTCTCCGCGTGGATCTCGTGGTCACTCCAGCGAGGGTCCGTGCTGTTCACAGGAACCTACGACCCTCACAACTGGGTCCTAGGAGCGGTGATCGCCGTCGGCTTCGTGGGCCTGGCCGCCCTCGTGGCTGTTCTCGTGACGGGCCTCTACGCGCTCGCGGACTCGATCGCCGTCACACGCGGGGCACTTCCGCTGGTCGCCGCCACGGGTGGCCTCGTGGCGCTGCCTGCAAGCGCGCTGGTCACGTGGTTCACGCCGTCCGCGGTGTTCGCGGCAGCGGTCGTCTTCGGCTGCATCGTCGGCGCGACCGCCCCGCCGGAGGCGCGGCGCACGGGTCATATCGCGCGGCTGGCAGCGGCCATCGGCGCGCTGCTGATCGTGGGGCTGCTCGTGTGGGCCTGGCCGGCCGTGAAGGCGGAGTGGCGCTTCGTTGCGGGTGGTGCCGAAGAGTCCCTGTCGACCAGCGAGCTCGCCCGCCTCTGGGAGACGTGGCCGGATCCCGCGTATGCGGCGCTTGCCGCTGGCAAGGGAGCTGGCGCCGGCGGCCGTGGAGTGGCTGAGGCGCGCGCGCTCGCCGACGACGTCGCCGCGCAGCGTACTTGGCACGTCGATGCCGCGCTCGCGAGCCTGTTCGCGTATCAGGCGTCCTCGGCGATGGGCGACGACACGTGGAACGCGTACCGCAAGACGATCGACCAGGGCAGACTCGCCGATCCCGCGTCAGGCATGTGGGACACGCTCGGCGCTCTCGAGGCCGAGCGTCTCGGGCGCGACGCTGAAGCACGAGCATACGCGCGAGGGGCGCTCACGCACGTCCTCGGCGAGGAAGCGCGGGCGGAGATGGAGCGCGTGCTTGGCAGGTGAGGTCGGCTTCTTGTGTCGCCTGCGCTACCGGGCATAGGTGGGCGCGCGCTCTTTACACTAGTATGGATGCGCTCGCGTACACCCCTACCAAGAGGCCCGGAACTGAACGATCGCCCCACATCTCAACCGCTGGTCTCGATCCTGACGCCGTCGTTCGGTCAGGCCACGTGGCTGACCCACAACCTGCGTTCGGTCGCCTGCCAGACCTACCCGCGTATCGAGCACATCGTCATGGACGGCGGGTCCACGGATGGAAGTGTGGAGCTGCTCGAGAAGGCCGATCCGCCGGTCATCTGGCGCAGTGAGCCCGACGAGGGACAGTCCGACGCCATCAACAAGGCCTTCGCCCTGTCGCAAGGCGAGATCATCGGCTGGATCAACTCCGATGACGCCTACTTCGACTGCCGGGTGGTCGAGGACGTGGTAGCGGCGTTCGAACGGCATCCGGAGGCCGACGTGATCTTCGGCCATGCGGCGCAGGTGGACGAGAACGGCACGATCATCTGGATGATCTGGGTCCCGCGCTTCTCGTCGAGGTTGCTTCGCGTCGTCAACTTCATCGGACAGCCGGTCGCCTTCATCCGGCGACGCGTCCTGGAGCAGCCCATGCTCGATCCCTCTTACCACTTCGCCATGGACTACGAGCTGTGGCTGCGACTCCACGCACGCGGCGCCACCTTCAGGCGCATCGACCGACTGGTCGCGATCGACCGCCACCAGTCGGAACGCAAGGGCGTCACGATGACCGACGTGCTCCAAAGCGACCTCGGCCGGTTGGCCGAAACCCACGGGCGCGGGTATCCGCGCGGCAAGAGGCTCCTGTCAGCCATCTACTACGCATGGCGTCGGGCGATGGGCGTCGTGCTCGTGGGCCGGATCGCCGAGGACCTCGCCTTCACCGAGGTCCGTACGCCACGCCGAGACATCATCCGGCGTCAGGCGTTCTCCTGGCGAAGGAAGTGGCCCCAAGACTTCATCGCCGAGGAGTGGCCCGCACACCCCTCGACTCGCGACGACCACCCGGGCACGCGATGAGCGGCGACGTCACTCCGCGCCGCATCGCGTACCTGAGCCTGCAAGCCGTCATGGACGGGCAAGATACGTGGGCGGCGGTCACCGAGGTGATCGCGGGCTGGGAGGCGGTGGGCTGGACGGTCGACCGCTACTTCCCGGACTACGGTAGCGACCAGGCGCCTTCGGCACTGCGCCGGCTTAGCGAGATGTGGAGCATCCAGCGCGCACTGCGAAGCCGCATCGCCGAGTACGACGCTGTCTACATCCGGGGCCATCAGCTCGCGCTGCCCACCGCCCGGTGGGCACGGGATGCGAACGTACCGGTCGTGCACGAGTGCAACGGTCCCTACGAGGACTTGTTCATCGCATGGCCTTCGACGCGCGTGGCACGACCACTCTTCGAGTGGATGCAGCGCACCCAGTACCGCGAGGCGGCAGCCGTCATCTCGGTGGCCGACGGACTGACGCGCTGGCTCATCGAGGACACCGGGAACCCGCACGTGTCCACCAACGGCAACGGCGCCAACGTGGATGCCTTCAGCCCGAGCGCGCCCCGGCGGCCCGGACTGCCCGACCGGTACGTGGTGTTCTTCGGCCAGTTCCCGCCCTGGCAGGGCATCAGATCGCTGCTCGAAGCCGTGGAGCGTCCCGAATGGCCCGAGGGCCTGCCGCTGGTCTTCGTGGGCGACGGTGCCATGCGACCGGCGGTCGAGGAAGCAGCGAAACGCCTTCCGGATCGCGTGACCTACCTTGGGCGCCTCCACTACGAGGAGGTTGCCGGCGTGGCGGCTCACTCGGTGGCCTCGTTCGTCCCGATGCTCGCGCCGGAGCGTGCCGAGATGTTCTCCCCGCTCAAGCTCTATGAGTCCATGGCGTGCGGCGTTCCGGTCATAGCCTCGGACACGCTGGGCATCACCGAGATCGTCGAAGACGCCAGATGCGGCATCCTCGTGACACCCGGCGACGCAGCGGATATCGCCGCGGCGACAGCCCGTATCGAAGCGGATCCCGCTTCCGCGCAGGCCATGGGAGCGCGCGGGCGCGAGGCCGCGGTCTCGAGATACTCGTGGCGCGCACGGGCCGACCAACGCCGAAGCATCGTCGAGGACGCGATAGCGAGGGCCGATCGATGACGTCCGCGCTCTTCGTGACTACAGTACCGATCACGCTCGAGGTCTTCCTCGCGCCCTTCGCCGAGCACTTCCGCTCCCAAGGGTGGCGGGTAGACGCGCTGGCGAACGGCGCGACTGAGAACGAACGGATAGCGGGCAGCTTCGACGAGCGGTTCGACGCCTCGTGGAGCCGCAACCCACTCGCACCAGGCAACCTCGGCGGCACGTCTCGGCGCGTACGGGAGATCGTCGGTGCGGGCGGCTACGACCTGGTGCACGTGCACACCCCCGTGGCGGCGTTCGTCACCCGCTACGCGCTCAGACCACAGCCCCTGGGAACCCGGCCCTTGCGCATCTATACGGCGCACGGGTTCCACTTCTACGAGGGCGGGCATGCAGCGAAGAATCTGGTGTTCCGGTCCATGGAGGCACTCGCCGCAGGATGGACCGACTACCTCGTCACCATCAATCAGGCCGATTTCGAGGCGGCGCGCTCATTTGGCGCGATCGCCGAGGACCGCGTGCGCCTGATACCCGGTATCGGCGTCGATCTCGACCGCTACGCCCCAGGTGAGGCGAGCGCGGCGGCCGCGGAGGCGGTCCGGACCGAGCTCGGCATCGCCGACGATGCCTTCGTGGTCACGATGGTCGCGGAGATGGCGCCGGTGAAGCGCCACGAGCACCTGCTCGAAGCTCTGGCACAGACCCATGCCGAGAACCTCGTCGTAGTCTTCGTGGGTGAGGGTCCGCTCGAGGGCCCCCTGCGCGAGAAGGCGCTCGCCCTGGGCGTGTCCGATCGCATCCGCTGGGCGGGATACCGCCGAGACGTTCCCGCCGTGCTTGCCGCGAGCGACGCACTCGCGCTGGTGAGCGAGCGTGAGGGCCTGCCGCGCTCGGTCCTCGAGACCCTCGCGGCCGGTCGCCCGGTCATCGGCACGTGCACGCGCGGCATCACCGACGCCGTCGGCGACGCGGGATGGATCGTCGACAAGCACGACCCCGCCGCACTAGCGGCCGCACTCGACCACGCAGCCGCATCCCCGGACGAGGTGCGGGTCCTCGGCGAGCGGGCCAGACTGCGGGCGGAGCGTTACTCGCTCGACCGCATCATCTCGGCGTACGAGGATCTCTACGAGGAGGCGCTCACGTCCCATGTATGAGATCGCGAAGCGCACCCTCGACATCGTGGCCTCGACGCTGTTGCTCGTCGTGCTGAGCCCGATACTGCTCGTTGTGGCGGTTGCCGTACGCATCGCCTTGGGCGCGCCGGTCTTGTTTCGCCAGAGCCGGCCGGGACGTGGCGGGGAGCTGTTCCGCATACTCAAGTTCCGCACGATGCGTGAAGCTGCCGAGGACACCGACGCGGTCACCGCGGTGGCGAGTGATGCCGAGCGTCTCACTCGGCTGGGCAGGTTCCTGCGCGCCACCTCACTCGACGAGCTTCCCACGCTGCTGAATGTGGCGCGGGGCGACATGAGCTTCGTCGGCCCCCGTCCCCTGCTCCCCGAGTACCTGCCCCGCTACAATGACGAGCAGGCCCGACGACACGAGGTCCGACCCGGGATAACGGGGTGGGCGCAGGTCAACGGGCGCAATGCGACCTCGTGGGAGGACCGTCTCGCCATGGACGTCTGGTACGTGGATCATCGTTCGCTCCGGCTTGATGCGCGCATCCTGCTCCTCACCGTCGGCACGGTGCTCTCGCGGGCCGGCGTCTCGGCTGAGGGCGTCGAGACGATGCGACCGTTCGACCCCGACGAGGACGACGAGGTGAAGCGATGAACCGGCTTCTTGTTGTTGGCGCGGGCGGGCACGCCAAGGTCGTCATCGACTCCGCGGTCGCCTCAGGCTGGGAGATCGCGGGGGTCGTGGGTCAGCGAAGCGACCAGGGCGAGGTGCTCGGTCATCCGGTGTCGCATTCGCCCGAAGGCATCGAGGCCGACTACTTCATCGTCGCCATAGGCCGGAACGCCGTTCGCATGCGCTACTTCGAGGAGTACCGCGCCCGCGGGTTGGAGCCTGCTACGGTGATTCATCCCTCGGCGATGGTGTCACCCACGGTCGACATCGGATGCGGCACGTTCGTGGCAGCCGGCGCGCTTGTCAACGTGGACGCGGTCATCGGCGAGAACGTCATCCTCAACACGGGATGCGTAGTCGACCACGACGTGTTCATCGGCGACCACACGCTCATCGGGCCCACTGCAAGCCTGTGCGGCGAGACCACGATCGGCATGGGCGTGATGTTCGGTGCGGGCGCCAACGCGATCCCCGGCACCACGGTCGGGGCGTGGAGCGTCTGCGGAGCTGGAGCCGTCGTGGTCGACGACCTGCCTGCGGGGTGGGTGTGCGTCGGAGTGCCGGCGAGACCGCTCCGCCCGGTGGAGGAGTAGGTCGGTGCCGCGAACCGCACTGCGGCGCCAT
Source organism: uncultured Eubacteriales bacterium (assembly GCA_964607705.1). Lineage (GTDB taxonomy): Bacteria > Actinomycetota > Coriobacteriia > Anaerosomatales > PHET01 > CAZSLI01. Next base: position 34,104 of record CAZSLI010000007.1, on the reverse strand, counting down.
CTCGCTAGGCCTGCCCGCGCACTGCGCCATACATGGGCGGTCGCGTCCCAGCGGGTCGAGGCCGGCGCCGCGATACGCGCGCTGGCAGCGGCCGAGCCGCACGCGCTCGGACCCGGGCCGCGCGTCGTCGTTGATTGCTGTGCCTTCCAGGAGCCGCACACAGGCATAGCGCGCGTCTGGTCCGAAGTGCTGGCAGAGTGGTCGGCGAGCGGCTTCGCACGCCAGGTGGTACTGCTCGATCGCGCCGGCACCGCTCCGCAGCTGGCCGGCTTCTCCTACCGCACGCTGCCGGCGGTGCGCGCCTACGGCACCCGAGCGCAGATGCGGCTCCTTGAGGCAGCTTGCGCGGCCGAGCAGGCCGACCTCTTCGTCTCCACCCTGTACACGTTCACTGAGCGCACGAGCTCGCTGTTGCTCGTCCACGACCTGGCGCCGGAGATGCTCGGATTCGATCTGACACTCCCCGTCTGGCGCGACAAGGCCGCAGCGATCCGACGAGCGACGGCATTCGCGTGCGTCTCGCAACACACTGCCGACGACCTGCTCCGGCTCTACCCGGAGGCGCGAGAGCGCGCGTGCACCATCACCCGTCCCGGCGTGAGCGACCGCTTTCACCCCGTCGATCCGGAGGAGTCTTCCGGCCTCGCGCAGAGGCTGGGCCTGCCCGAGCGCTACTTCATGTTCGTGGGCTACAGGGACAGCCATAAGAACGCCGAGCTCCTTTTCAAGGCACTGGCCCTCATGCAGGCCGACCCCGACTTCGGGGTACTGGCCGTCGGCGGCGGCAAGAGTCTGGAACCCGAGCTCGCTGCCCAAGCCGGCAGGATCACCGTCCGCACGCAACGGATCGACGACGACGAGTTGCGTGCCGCCTACTCGGGTGCCGCCGCGCTCGTCTTCGTCTCGCACTACGAGGGCTTCGGCCTCGTGGTACTCGAGGCCATGGCGTGCGGGTGCCCGGTCATCGCGTGTCCCATCACGGCGATCCCGGAAGCCGCCGGTGACGCGGCGTTGTACGTGGACGAATTCGACCCCGAGCAGCTCGCTCAAGCCATGCGCTCAGTACTGGCGCCGGAGGTGCGAAGCGACCTGAGGAAGCGCGGCCTGGAGCACGTCGCGGGGTACTCATGGAGCGCCATGGCCCTCGGCATCCAGCGGGCGCTGGAAGAGGCTGCGCGATGAGGGCCCATCGCTTCACGGGCGCGCAACCGCTCGTATCGATCCTGACGCCCTCATTCAATCAGGCCGAGTGGCTCGCCGAGAACCTGCGCTCGGTCGCGTCGCAAACATACCCCGCCATCGAGCACATCATCATGGACGGCGGATCGGACGATGGAAGCGTCTCGATCCTCGAGGCAGCCGGGGATGCGGTGGTCTGGCGATCCGAGCCCGATGACGGCCAGGCCGACGCCATCAACAAAGCGTTCTCGGCTTCGAAGGGCGAGGTCATCGGCTGGCTCAACTCTGACGACGCGTACTTCGACAGTCGTGTCGTGGCCGACGTCGTCGCGTTCTTCGAGACGCACCCCGACGTCGACGTCGTCTACGGGCACTGCCTGCAGACCACCCATGACGGACGGGCGATCCAGATCCTGTGGGCGCAGCCCTACGACTCACGGCTGATGCGGACGGTCGACATCATCACTCAGCCCGCCGCCTTCATGAGACGCTCGGCGCTGTCTGAACCGATGCTCGACGCAAGCTTCCACTTCGCACTCGACTACGAGCTGTGGCTTCGTCTTGACGCTGCGGGCGCACGGTTCGCGCGCATCGATCGGCTGACGGCGATCGACCGCCATCAGCAGGACCGCAAGTCGTCGACGATCAAGGACGTGTGGGCCGCCGATCTCCGGCGCCTCGCAGAGGTCTACGACACCCGTCTGGGTCCGGAAGGCGAGGCCGACCGGAGTGCGTTCTATCGCCGTCAGCGCATCCGTGGGGCACGGCTGGTGCCGGCCGTACGATTCGCGCGCGACCGCACGTTCGTGACGCCACCGGCGTTCACCAAGGGACTGCTCGGTCGCCAGCTATGGGTGCGCAAGCGGGACTGGCCTGCCGAGTACCGGTAGCGCGGGGCGTCGCGGGCCCACTACCAGTAGCAGCCACCCTCGACGAGCCCGCTGTGCTCGGGCGTCTCTTCGGCGGAAGGTCGCACCCAGTGCTCGTTGAACAGGGGCGCGATGTCGTCGGGCGACTCGATCTCCCAGCGCCGCCCTCGCACGCCGAAGAGCAGCTGCGTGGCGCCTCCGAGGTTGATGCCTATACGCCCCATCCGCTTGGCAGCGGCGGCAAGCGGCATCCCGTAGGCTCCTGCGCCGATGATCGCCACGTCGAACTCGACGGCAGCCATTCGGTCGACCATCGATTCGAGCGCGTCGAACCACGTGGGGAACGGGCACGGGTTCTCGGAGCCCGACTGCACGGCAACGATGGTGGAGAGCTCGAACTCGGGCAACGTGGACGGGTTGACGAACAACCGCGTGCGCTGCTCACGATACTGGCGCTCGATGCTGCGGGCGAACGGATGGACCACGAGCACGCGCCGACCGGCGAGCTGGGCGCTCCACGGCTGTTGCCACAACACGCAGTTGAGGGCCTCGAGGTAGACGAGTTGCGCGCTGGGACAGAACCGCTCAACGATCCTGTGCTCGTTCCGGTTGAACCAGACGCCCATCACGTCGGCTTGCGCGACCGAATCCAGGTACAACGTGGACCAGCGGTCGAGCCCGCCATCGTCATCGGAGAACATCCCGGCGTTGACGCGCATCACCCGCCGGAGTGACGCGGGGTAGCCAAGCTTCGGGCCCCTGCCCTGTCGCCAGCGGCTGTAGTAGCTCGCGCAGCCGAGCTCGGACGTACCGAACCTGCCGATGAGTGCCGGCCGGGCGGTGGCCACGACGTCGGCGACGAGGGACGCGCCCTCCTGGTCCCAGACCACCCGATCTCGATACGGGCTGTGCTCGGCCGGGGCACGGCCGTACATCGCGTCCAGCGCAAGCCCGCTCGCAGCACTGCGCAGGCGACTGCGCTCGGTCATGACGCGGCCTCCTCGGCAGGGACTTGGGCGGCTGTGCGGCGCACGCCGATCCAGTGCCCGTCTCGCATCACTTGCGCAAGCGACAGGCACTGCAGGAACGCCCCCACGAGCGCGAGCGTCACCCAGAAGTACTCGGCGTAGTAGAAGATATTGAAGAACGACATGGCCAGGAATGCGCACAGGGCTGCGAGTCCATCACGCCGGATGCCGGGGGGCGCGTGCGTCCTCGCCTTCACGAGCGCGTAGCCTGCGGTCAACACGACCATCAGCTCCGCGATCAACCCGAGGATGCCCGTCTCCGCAGGGATCATGAACGGCATCTGATGGCCGTCCGTCACAGGAGAGATCGTCACGCGCGGGTCGGCATAGCGCGGGTAGGCCCGCATGAACGCGCTCTCGCCGATGCCGAACAGCGGCCGGTCGGCGAACATGCGCAACGAGACCCGGCTCAAGTACACGCGGTCCATCGCGGAGGCGTCGTTGCGGAAGTTGACGATGCTCACAGCGCGTTCCGACACTCCGGGCACGGCGAACAACGCAGCAACGAGCACTGCCGAGGCGATCACGCCGACAAGCAGTGCGCGACGACCCGCACCGGCAATGAGCGCCAGCGCGATGAGCCCTGCGACGACGCCGACGAACGCCTCCCGCGAGAACGTCAGGGCTATGGCGACGGCGTAGAGCGCCACGAGGACGCCGAGTCCCACTCGGTGCCCCGTCGTCCGAGCGCGCAGGATGCTCTCGCAGGCGACCACCGTCGCGAGCACGAGCAGGAATGCGAGCGAGTTCGGATTCCCGTAGAAGGCCGAGACGCGCACGTGGATGACGGGGTTGTCGATCACGAAGTTCTCGACGAGCGGCACGGGGAAGCCGCGGATGAAGGCCTGGCCCACGGCGACTGCGCTCGAGATGGCGGCCACGCTGAGCAGCACTCGGCGCAGCTCGACGCCCGAGCGCTCAGCCATCGCTCCGCGAGACAGCAGCAGGTACATCCCGGTGAGGGCGCCGATCTCCAACAGGCCGATGATCGAGCGCCGCACGTCGAGCGAGAAGGGAACAGATAGCGCCGTCGCGACGAGGAAGAGCCCCACGCCGAGGTCCAACCAGCTGCCCGACGCCCGCCTCCAGCCACGACTTGCGACGAAGCGCCATGCGGCGCCCGCGATCCCGGCAAGCAGCGTGACCTGAAAGACCGTAAGGACCTGCGGCACGGTCCAGATGATGCCGAACGAGTCGAGCGCAGGCGTCCCGGCGATCAGGATGACCGCGGCGGGAAGGCTCGACGCGGCAAGCACCGCGCTCGCGATGGCGAGCACCCCGAGCGCGATCTCGTATCCGGGCATCGCATTGAGCGCGAACGCCAGCGCGAAGAGCACGCCCAGGAGGATCCAGGCGCCTCGCACAGCGGTACGCTCGGAGAGCCACGACGTGCTCATCGCTCGGTGCTCCTTGGGTGGGTGGCTCGGCCCGCGACCCTCATCGCGACCGCACGACCTCACGTTTCGCGCGGTCGAGCGCCTCGGTCAGGCGGCGCACGTAGTCCTCGCGAGTGTACTCGGCGAGCCGTGCGCTGCCGCGCGCGATCAGGTCGGCTCGCGTGGACGGATCCGTGGCCAATCGCTCGATCGCATCAGCGATGGACTCGACCGAGAGCGGGTCGACCAGCAGTGCCGCGTCACCCGCCTGCTCTCGCATGCCGCGGATATCGGATGTGATCACCGGGCATCCGGCGCTCCACGCCTCAGCGACCGGGATGTTCGTGGGTCCGAAGAAGGTCGGCATTATCAGGCCGAGCGAGCCGGCGAACAGCGCGAACATGTCTTCATCCGGCACGTAGCCGAGATAGTGCACGAGGTCGCTCACTCCCGCGTCCTCGACGGCCTGCATCGTCTGGGCGAACGTGCGCTCCCGTAGGTCGCCCGAGCGTGGTCCGGCGAGGGCGAGCGCGACGTCGAGACCCCGCGACCGAAGGTGACCCAGCGCCTCGACGATGCGCACATGGTTCTTGGAGGGCGCAAACTGCGCGGGGTAGAAGAGGAAGACGTCCGGCAACCCGTACTTGTCCCGAGCTGCCCGTAGATCGTCGGCGCTCCGCTCGTGGCTCAGGTAGGTCGCCGGCAGGAACGGCAGCACGCAGACCGCCTCAGGGCTCAGCCCCTCGGGTCCGTAGAACGTGAGCATGTCCTCCTTGCCGACCTCGGAGTCGACGAGGACCACGGTCGCACTTCGTACGTCGTTCCCGATGCGGTACTCGCGTCGTGCGCCCTCGCCATCAGCCGACACCTCCTCGAACTCCGGGTGCAGCCGGTGCTGGAGATCGTGGATCGCGACCACATAGGGCACGCCGGTCTTGAAGGGGAGGTCGCTGTCGGTCGTGTACACGAGCAAGTCGACCTGCTGCTTGGCGAACCACTGACTCCAGAGCGGGTCGACACCGTCGGCCCCGCCGCCCGCCGAGGAACCCTGTCCGCCGCGCGCGCTCCTCGGCGCAAGGACCTTGACCGCGAGCGAGCGGATCTCCGCGCGCCACGCGCGAGGGACCACACGCGCGAATCGCGACCACAGTGAGCCAGTCATTCCGGACACGGCTCTGAGTTCGACCCTCGGCAGGTCGACATCGGCCAGCTCGGCGGGCAGGGACTCGCCGGGATACGTGTAGAGCAGGTAGTCGTCCTCGGCGGGAAGGTGCTTGATGGCGTCGACCATCGTGACTGCGTACTGATACGTCCCGCCCGCAGCGCGGTCCAGGTTGGGCACGAAACCGATCCTCATCGAGCCACCGCACGTGCAATCGCCGAGAAGTTCCAGTCATCGATCGTGATCGGGCTCTCCGGCCGCATGAAGGGACCGAAGGCGACGAGTTCGAATCCGGCGACCCCGAGCAGCAGGTCGAGCTCTTGAGCGAAGAGGAAGCGCATGCGATGAGCCTCGTGGGTCGTCTCCACCACTGCACCGCTGGACTCACGGGTCACTGTGTAGGCGACTTCGACTGTCTGCGCCACCGGATCAAGAGTGGGGTGTGCGTCGCGCGTGATGGAGTCCCCCGCCGCATCGATCACGGTCCTGCTGCGGTCCTCCGGTCGCTCGGACAGGACGGCCGGGCCGAACCATCCGTCGAACACGAAGAGGCCACCCGGCGCCAGGTGAGCGCGAGCGGTTTCGAGCATGCCGAGAAGATCCGCGTTGGTGAGCTGGTAGGAGATGACGGCGAACATCGAGATCACCGCGTCGAAGCCACCTGCGACCCTCACATCGCGGACGTCACCTAGGACGAACTCGACGTGCACCTCGGCATCCGTCGCCTTCTTCCGAGCCGCGGCGACCATGCGATCGGAGCGGTCGACGCCTACGACATCGAAACCCCGTCGCGAAAGCGGGATGTCATGACCCCCGGTGCCTGCCCCCAGATCGAGCAGGCGTGCACCCGGGCCTACGCCGAAGGAGTCGAGCGTCGCGGTGATGTAGTCGCACTCCGCCTCGTAGTCCTTGCCGGCGTAGAACGCGTCATAGAAGTCCGCATAGCGGCCGAAGACCATCTCGTCGTCGGCGTGAACCTGAGGATCCGTGCTCATCGGGCTCTCTCTCTTGTGGTGTTGCGATCAGCCGAGAACGTCCCAGACGGCAGCGATCACGGTGTCGATCTCAGCGTCGGTCAGCGCGGTACCCGACGGGAGATAGAGGCCCTGCCTCGCCAGTTCCTCAGCGACGGGATAGTGCTCGTCTGCGAACAGTCCGCGCTTCCAGAACGCCGGCTGCTCGTGCATGCCGAGGAAGAAGGGGCGGGTCTCGACGCCCGATGCCGCCAGACGCTCGGCGACCGCGGCCGCGTCCAGGCCGGTCGCCGCATCCACCACGAGCCCGTACATCCAGTAGACGTTCAGCGCCCAGTCGCGCTCGACCGGCAGCCGCAGCGGTAGCCCCGCGAGGCCCGCCGAGTACCGCGCAGCGACTTCGCGCTTGCGTTCGACCACTTCGTCCACGCGCTCGAGCTGTGCCACCCCGAGCGCAGCCTGCAGGTTGGTCAGGCGGAAGTTGTAGCCCAGCTCTTCGTGGTAGAAGCGGCGGTCTCCTCGGAAGCACAGGTTGCGCTTGGAGCGCGCCTCGGCGGCGATACGGTCGTCGTCCGTGAGGAGCATGCCGCCCTCACCGGTGGTGATGATCTTGTTCGCGTAGAAGCTGAAGCAGCTGACGTCACCCAGGCCGCCACAGCGACGGCCCCGATACTGCGCGCCGTGCGCCTCGGCGGCATCCTCGATGATGAGAAGGCCGTGTTCGTCGGCCAGGCGCCGCAGCGGGTCCATGTCGACGGGGTGGCCGTACATGTGCACCGGCATGATCGCGCGAGTGCGCGGGCCGATCTTCTCGGCCACCTGGCCCACGTCCATGCACCACGTGTCCGGCTCACTGTCCACGAGCACCGGCGTCGCACCGTTGTACACCACGGCCTGGGCGCACGAGACGATCGTGAACGTGGGCAAGATGACCTCGTCGCCGGGACCTATCCCCGCGCACGCCACTGCCAGCTCGAGCGCTACGGTGCCGTTGGCGACGGAGATCCCGTGGCGCACGCCGCAGTACTCGGCGAACTCGCGCTCGAAGCGGTCGATGAACGAGCCTGCCGAGGAGATCCACCCGGTCTCGAGGCACTCGGCGACGTTGCGCTTCTCCTGCTCGCCGATGAACGGCTCGTTGACGGGGATCACGGCTAGCTCGCCGGCTCGAATCGGGTCTTGTCCTGGCCGCCGGCGTACGGGCCCTGCTTGACCTCGATCATCGAGCACTCCTCGATCACCTCGAAGCCGTGTCCACCCGTCGCGAGCAGGATGGTATCCCCCGCACGAAGCTCCCGCTCGGCGAGCAGAGTCCGGTCATCGCGATAGAGCAGCGCGCGAACGCGGCCGCTCCGCACGAACAGGGTCTCTTGGGTGTGAAAGACCTCGCGAGGCACAGGGTTGTGCACGTGCGGCTCGATGCGGTGCCCGGTGGGATAGCGGATGAAGCCAAGCTGCTGCGAGAAGTCCGGCTCCGAGAAGAAGGTCACTCCCGGGAGGTCGTATTCCGCACGCAAGATTATGGCCACGACCTGATCGTGGTCCTTCACTTCCTCGACAACGGGCGCATCGGGGCTCACGGACGTCCAATCAGCATCGGTGTCAGCGCTTCAGTGTCAGCGCTTGAGTGCACGCCGATACTTTAGATTCTGCCACTCGGGTCGGCAAGGCGAAGGGTGTGGCGGGTGCGCTCCTCAGCGCAGGTGCGGTAGTATTCTCCTGGTCTCAGCCGGGCTCGTTCAAGCATCTATCTCAGAGGCGACCTGCGGCTCCACGACACCGACCCCATCCGCGCGCAGGGTCGCAGGAGGACTGACGGTGCGATGAGTTCAACCGAAACAAACGTGGCAACAGTGATCATCGAGCCACCCCGCCGAGCAGTACAGCTTGATCTCGCCGAGTTGTGGAGCTACCGCGAACTGCTGTGGACGCTCGCCATCCGCGACATCAAGGTGCGCTACAAGCAGACCGAGTTCGGTGCCGCGTGGGCGATCATCCAGCCCGTCTTCACGATGATCGTCTTCTCGATAGTCTTCGGCAGGCTTGCCGGCTTCGCTTCAGAGACGCAGGGCGTACCATACCCGATCTTCACCTACGTAGCCGTGCTCCCCTGGATCTTCTTCTCGGGCAGCGTCACTGCCGCAAGCGGCAGCCTCGTAGACAGCTCGAATCTGATCACGAAGGTCTACTTCCCCCGCCTCGTCATCCCGTTGTCCACGATCGCCTCGGGCCTGTTGGACTTCGCGGTGGCCTCTGTGGTGCTCATCGGCATGTTCATCTACTACCGCATGGCCTTCACCGTCACGATGCTCGCTGCCCCGCTCCTGGTCATCCTCGTGGCCTTCGCCGCGATGGGGGTCTCGATGTGGCTGGGCGCGCTCAACGTGAAATACCGAGATATCCGGTACGTGATCCCGTTCCTGATGCAAGTCTGGATGTACCTGACTCCCATCGCGTACCCGGCCAGTGCAGTACCGGACCGATGGAAGACGCTCTACGCGCTCAACCCCATGGTCGGCGTGATCGAGGGCTTCCGCTGGTCGCTGCTGGCCGGCCACCCCTTCCCGGGCGCGGCCCTGGCCGTCTCGGTCGTGACCGTCGCGCTCGTGTGCATCGGCGGCCTCTACTACTTCCGCCGCATGGAGAGGACGTTCGCGGATGTGGTCTGACGCCGAGGTCGCACTGCGGGCGGACATGGTGTCCAAGTGCTACACGCTTGGCGAGCGCCAGCCCTACCGCACCATCCGCGAGGCGCTCAGGCGGGCGGTGTCGACCCCGCTGCGACGCGGAGACGCCAAGGCCACGAGCGCCGGCGCCGCCCCGTTCTGGGCGCTCAAGGACGTCTCCTTCGAGGTTCACGCCGGCGAGGCGATGGGCGTGATCGGCCGCAACGGCGCCGGGAAGAGTACGCTGCTCAAGGTACTCACCCGCATCACCCACCCCACCGAGGGGCGAGTGGAGTTGAGAGGCCGGGCCGGCTCTCTGCTGGAGGTGGGCACCGGATTCCATCCCGAGCTCACCGGTCGGGAGAACATCTACCTTAACGGCGCCATCCTCGGCATGAGGCGTGCCGAGATCGATCGGAAGTTCGACGACATCGTCGAGTTCTCCGAAGTGGCGAAGTTCCTCGATACACCCGTGAAGCGCTACTCGAGCGGCATGTACGTGCGACTCGCCTTCGCCGTCGCCGCCCACCTGGAGCCCGAGATCCTACTGGTGGACGAGGTCCTCGCCGTCGGCGACCTTTCGTTTCAGAAGAAATGCCTCAGCAAGATGGAAGACGTCGCTTCATCCGGCGCCACCGTCCTGCTGGTGAGCCACAACATGGCGTCCATCGAGAGCCTGTGCAAGCGCTCGATGCTGCTCGAACAGGGTCGGCTGCTCGCGATCGGCGACACGCCGACCGTGGTCGAGCAGTATCTGTCGCTCGTGTCGACCATAGCGAGTCAGGACCTTGCCGACCGCACCGACCGTCAGGGCGACGGGCGCTTGCGCTTCGAATCGGTCTCGTACCGCCGCGGGAACGGCACGCCGACAGACACCGTGCAAAGCGGCGACGACGTTGAGATCGTCTTGGACTACTCGGCGGCGACCGAGCTTTCCAACGTCGTGATCTCGGTGGGCATCTACGACCAGTCCGGGCAGTTTCTCACGCTCCTCGACGCTGCGACGGCAGGATCGGGCTACGCGTCGATACGCAGGACGGGCCGCTTCGTCTGTCGTGTCCCGAGGCTGCCGCTGACGCCCGGACGCTACTACCTGAACCTGTTCGGCACCGTGGGCGGCGACATCGCGGACTGGGTGCAGAACGGCGCCGTCCTCAACGTGGTCGCGGGCGACTTCTTCGGGACGGGCAAGCTGCCGGGCCCCGGGCATGGCGGGCTGCTCGTTGACCAGACGTGGGCGACCGAACCGGCTGCGGGGACCGAGGATCCGGCCACGTGACCGACCATCCCGACACCCGCGAGTCACTGAGGTCACTCGCCAAGCGAGTCCCCGGCATGAGGCCCCTGGTCCGCGGATCCCGCAGACTGCTGTCCGCCGCCCCGGCGCCGATCCGCCGGTGGTGGGCGGTGCACGTGCGCCGAGATCCGACCGAGATCGTGAAGTCGAACACCAAGGAGGCGTTCGATGCGTTCTTCGGCGACCGTGAGTTCGTGGAGAACACGTACCTTGCCGAGGAGCGGCGCGTATTCTTCGGCGTGGTCGCCGAGTACTGCGCCACCCTCGTTGGGCCGGACGCCGAGGTGATCGACATCGGATGCGGCACCGGCCACTTTCTGCACGAGCTCAACGACCGGCTCGGTGGCCAATGCACGCGCCTCTACGGAATGGACTTCTCGGAGAGCGCCCTCGGACTCGCTCGGGAGCTGCTTCCCGGAGCCGCCCTCAGTCAGGGCGACATCTACGCAATCCCCGCTGAACCAGCGCGCTTCGACCTCGTCGTCTGCATGGAGGTCCTCGAGCACCTGCGCGAGCCTGAGCGGGCGATGCGGGAACTGATCCGCGTAGCCAAGCCGAGCGGCGACGTCGTCATCACCGTCCCCGATGGTGACGTCGACGACTGGGAGGGACACTTCAACTTCTGGAACGAACTGACGCTCGCGGAATTCGTGGGAAGGTTCGCGGACGTGCGTCGGATACTCCCGCTGCCCGACCACGGCGCGATCCTGTGTCACGCGCGCCCCACCAGCGACCTCTCGCACCTCCCGGCCGACGCGCCGAGGGGCGGTTCGTGATGCCGTCCAAGCTGAAGTTCATGATCGTGGACACGTACTACCCGCGCTTCCTGGAGTCGTTCTACGCGACGCACCCCGACGCCGACTCCGCTGACTACGAAGGCACCCTCGCGCAGGTCATGGCAGAGTGCTTCGGCACCGCCGATTTCTACTCGACCAATCTGCGCGCCTTGGGACACGAAGCGCTCGACGTCATCGCGAACGACGAGCGACTCCAGGCGAAGTGGGCGGCAGAACACCATCGCACACCGAGCGACCCGCCTCCTCTGCAGGCGCTGCTTCTCCGGGTGCCCTACGCGCGGCGTTGGTCGCCCTACATCGACCTGACGCTTCGCGCGCTATTGGATCGAGTTGCTGCCGAGAAGCCGGACGTCTTGTATCTGCAAGACGTCGATCTCCCCAGCGCATGGTTCATGCGGGAAGTGAAGCGACTCGTGCCTCTCGTCGTAGGGCAAGTGGCGGCCGAGATCGACGACGAGCGCGGCCTTACCGGATTCGATCTCATACTGACGTCTCTCCCGCACTGGGTGTCGCGCTTTCGCGCGAAAGGTATCAGCGCCGAATACTTCCGCATCGGCTTCGAAGCCTCGGTCCTCGACAAGATCCAGCCGGCCGACGCCGAGTACGGAGTCGCCTTCGTAGGGGGGTTCTCGCCCATCCACGAGGCAGGGAACACCGCTCTCGAGCTGCTCGCCTCGTCGGTGGACCTGAATGTCTGGGGCTACGGCTACGAGACGTGCGATCCCACATCACCGCTGCTGCGAAACTTCCATGGCGAGGCGTGGGGCCTGTCCATGTACTCCATACTCGCCGCGTCGAAGATCACCATCAATCGACACAGCGCCATCGCCGACGGCTACGCCAACAACATGAGGCTTTTCGAGGCCACCGGAGTGGGATCGCTGCTCATCACCGACGCCAAGAGCAATCTCGGCGAGCTGTTCGAGGTCGGCAGCGAGGTGATCGCCTACGACGATGCCGAGGACTTGGTAGAGAAGGTTCGCTACTACCTTGCGCACGAGGACGAACGCGCCGAGGTCGCGCGGGCCGGGCAGGCGCGGACGCTGCGAGACCACACCTACCGGCGGCGCATGGAGGAACTGATCGAGATCCTGGAGCCCTACTTGGAGGCGGCACGATGAGCGGAGCGCACGGCACCGGAATCACCCAGCAGGCCATCGATGGGGCGTTCGAAGGCAAGAACGTGCTCATCACGGGTGGCGTGGGCTTCATCGGCAGCAATCTGGCCATCGAACTGGTGAAGGCCGGCGCGAACGTGACGCTCGTGGACGCCATGCTCCCCGGCCACGGCGGGAACCTGTTCAACATCCAACCGGTGAGAGACGATCTGACGGTCAACTTCTCCGACGTGCGAGACGAGCACAGCACCAACTACCTCGTCCGGGGGCAGGACTACATCTTCCACCTGGCCGGCCAGAACGACCACGTCCTGAGCCTCACGGACCCGTTCCCCGACATCGACATCAACGTCAAGGGATCGGTCGTGCTCCTCGAGGCCTGCCGGAAGTTCAATCCGGACGCCCGGCTGGTGTACACGGGAACCCGTGGAGAATACGGCTCGGTCGACAAGCTGCCCGCGAGCGAGGATGCCCCCATCAACCCCAAAGGGGTCTACGAGCTGTCCAGCCTGATGGCGCAGAAGGCGTTCAAGATCTATCACGACAATCATGGCGTTCGCTCCGTCACCCTTCGGCTCACCAACATCTACGGCGAGCGTGCGCAGATGCACCACAGCCGGTTCGGCGTCGCCAACTGGTTCATCCGATTGGCGCTTGATGACCAGCCTATCCACGTCTTCGGCGATGGAAGCATCCAGCGCGACTTCGTCTACATCGGCGACTGCGTGGACGCCATCCTTCGAAGCGCTCTCGTGGACGAGGCATACGGCGAGGTACTCAACGTGGGCGACGACCAGCCGTCCTCCTTCCGAGAACTGGCCGAGACCGTGGTCTCCGAGGCAGGGTGCGGACGTTGGGAATTCGCGCCGTTCACGCCTGAGCGCGCGGCACAGGAGCCGGGCGACTTCTACTCGGACATCACGAAGATCGGGCGCATGACGGGTTGGCGTCCCACCACCAGCCTGCGCGAAGGTGTGCGCAAGACGATCGGGTTCTATCGCGAGAATAGGTCGCGGTACTGGGACGAGGAGGCTCTGGGGTGAACGTGCCGTTCGGCGACCTTCGTCGCGAACTCGCTCAGACGGGTGATGAGATCAAGGCGGCCATAGACGACGTGCTTGCGTCCGGACACTTCGTGCTAGGCGATCGGGTCGCGGCCTTCGAGCGTGAGTTCGCCGAGTATCTGGGGCCGGGCACCTTCGTCGTAGGCGTCGGCTCCGGCACCGAGGCGCTGCACCTGTCGCTGGTCGCCGCGGGCGTGTCGCCGGGCGACCACGTCCTGACCGTCCCCAACACCGCTGTTCCCACAGCCTCCGCCATATCTGCTGCCGGTGCGATCCCACTGCTCGTCGACGTCGACGAGCAGACCCTGACCATGGATCCGCAGTGCCTGCGGGACACGGTCGTGCGAGAGAAGGCCCGGCTCGGATCGAAGCTTTCGGCGGTCATCCCGGTGCACCTGTACGGTCAGAGCGCCGACATGGCGCCGATCCTCGAGATCGCCGAGGAGTACGGGCTGGCGGTCATCGAGGACGCGTGCCAGGCGCATGGCGCGACGTATCGCGGCAAGCACTGTGGCACGCTGGCGGACTTCGGCGCGTTCAGCTTCTATCCCAGCAAGAACCTCGGCTGCCTGGGAGACGGCGGAGCCATTGCGGTCCGCACGGCCGAAGCTGCCGAGAACCTGAGGATGCTTCGGAACTACGGCCAGAGGATCCGCTACCACCACGAGATCAAGGGCTTCAACACGCGGCTCGACGAGCTGCAGGCCGCGATCCTGTCCGCCAAGCTCCCGCACCTGCCGGAGTGGAACCTGCGGCGCGCCGAACTTGCTGCGTCATACGACCGCCTGATCACTGCCGACAGCGTGCGCAAGCCGCACGCCGCGGACTACGGCACGCCCGCGTGGCACCTCTACGTGGTGCGGCACGAGTCGCGCGACCGGCTCATCACCGAGCTCGCCGAACATGGGATCGGGGCGCTCATCCACTACCCCATCCCCATCCACCTGCAGGCCGCCTATGCCGACCTCGGCCTTGGTCCGGGAAGCTTCCCTGTCGCGGAACGTGTGTCGTCGCAGATACTCTCGTTGCCCATCTTCCCCCAGCTGACCGACGATGAGATCGCCTTCGTGGCCCGAACCCTCGACAAGATCGCCTAGGAAGGACTCCATGGCTCGCGCGTTCTGCACGCTCTTCGACAGCAACTTCCTGTTCCGGGGACTAGCGCTCTACGAGTCCCTCTCGGAGCATTTCGAGGAGTTCACGCTCTGGATCCTGTGCATGGACCAGAAGAGTCATCAGACACTGACCGAGCTCGCCCTCCCCCATGCCCGGCTCGTCTCGCTCGCCGAGTTCGAGGACCCGGAGTTGCTCGCCGCCAAGGCCGAGCGCACGCCCATCGAGTATTGCTGGACGTGCACGCCGGCCCTTCCTCTCTGGGTGCTCGAGCAGCAGCCCGATCTGGACTCGATCACCTATCTCGACGCGGACCTCATGTTCTTCCGAGACGACCAGCCGCTCGTGGACGAACTGGGAGCGGGGTCGGTGGCGATCATCGAACACCGGTTCTCGGCTCGATGGGAACACCTCGTCGAACGATCCGGCGTGTTCAACGTCGAGTACCTGATCTTCAAGAATGACCCCGCCGGGCGACGAGCGCTCACCTGGTGGCGCGATCGTTGCGTCGAATGGTGCTACGACCGCGTGGAAGACGGCAAGATGGCTGACCAGATGTATCTGAACGACTGGCCAGAGCGCTTCGAGGGAGTCGTCGTCCTGCAGCATCCGGGCGCCGGGCTGGCGCCGTGGAACATCGATCGCTTCCGCGTGTCATCACAGGGCCCGTCGGTCACGGTGGACGGCAAGGACCTCATCTTCTTCCACTACAGCTCGTTCGCGATCATCGACAAGGCCAAGCCGCGCTTCGTCGCCGCGTATCCCGAATACCGCATCTCCACGACGAACGAGAAGCTCGTGTACGGCCCGTACGTCGGAGCCATCCAGCGCGCCATCGATCTCGTGCACTCCATAGACGCCGGTTTCGACCACGGTATCCAACACGCATTGCCCGAGGACACAGCAGCCAGACGATGGGGCGACCGTCGCAACAGGATCGTCCGATTCGCTGAGCGCTACGCGCCCACACGAGCGATGATCGGCTGGGCTCGGCGGATCAAGGGTGCGAAGGCCTCTCGGATGCGTACCGCCGACCCCACCCCGCAGGCCTCGGATTCGACGAAGGACTCGTGGAAGGCCGAGGAGGTCGCCAGGCAGCAAGAGGAACTGGTGATGAAGGAGTTGGAGCGGCCGGAAGACGTGCCCCCCTTCCGGGCCTTCATCCAGCTCGCCGAGCAGATCGCCGCAGCTGCACCCGACTCGGTGACCCTGAAGTTCCTGGACGTCGGATGCGGCGTGGGCCACTATTCCGAGCTCCTGGAACGCTACGTTCCCGCGCGATTCGACTACACCGGCGCCGACTACTCCGAGGCCATGATCGCGCGAGCCCGAGCGCTGTGGCCGGGTCGCCGGTTCGTCGTCGACGACATCCTCGACACGAGGCTCGATCTCGGCTCATACGACGTTGTGATGGCGGGCGCGCTCATCGACGTGATCGAGGACCATGAGGTGGCGCTGTCAGTCCTGTTGTCGAGCGACTGCCACTACGTGCTGCTCCACAGGCAAGAGCTTACTCAGAGTCCGTCGTCCTCGGATCCCACGTGGGGCTACGAGGGACAGGTGACCTTCTCGACGCGCCTGAACCGTCAGGCGCTCCTTGCCCAGGTGCACGCGCATGGACTGAGGCTCGTCCACGAAGCTCACGTCGAGGATGACGTGTGGAGCCTCCTCCTGGAGCGCACCTCGTCCCCTACCGGTTCGGTCCCCGATCCCGCGTAGCAGACCGCCGCGAGGCGGTACAATGAAGAGTGTCTCCACAATTCGGCACGCGCGGGATTCGCAGCGCGTGCGTCGACCATCCACAGGAAGGAGCGATCATGTGCCTCCAGTCTCAGGGCCGTCGAGCCCTTCCTCGTTCGGTCGACGTTGGACCCACAGCACTAGGCGCTGACTCATGGCGCTAGCGATCGATGGTGGGGCGCCTGTCAGGACTCACCCCATGCCGAAGTGGCCACGCCCGGGCGCCGAGGAGCTTCGCGCGGCGACCGGCGTCCTGGAGTCAGGTCGTCTGAACTACTGGACGGGCGAGCAGGGCCGTCTGCTTGAGTCTGAGGCCGCTCGCCAACTCGGCCGCGCGCACGCGATCGCGGTGTCCAATGGGACGGTTGCACTGGAACTCGCCTTGCGCGCCTTTGGCATCGGCCCGGGCGACGGCGTGATAGTCCCCTCCCGCACCTTCATCGCCACAGCAAGCGCCGTCGTCGCAGTGGGAGCGACCCCGCTCGTGGCCGACATCGACCCGGATTCGGGAAACCTGACGGCCGAGACCGTGCGAGACGTGTTCGACGAGCGCGTGCGCGTGGTGGTCCCGGTTCATCTCGGCGGCTGGCCGGTCGACCTGGATCCGTTGCTCGAATTCGCACGTGCCCAGGGGCTCGTCGTGATCGAGGACTGCGCCCAGGCGCACGGAGGCTCCTATCATGGGCGGCCCATCGGTGCGGGACCCAGCCACGCGGCGACCTTCTCGTTCTGCCAGGACAAGATCGTGCCGACCGGTGACGCGGGGCTTGTCGTCTTGGACGACGACGATGCCTACGCGCGAGCATGGGAGTACAAGGATCACGGCAAGTCCCTGAGCAAACTCAACGACCCTGCGTTCTCGGCGTCAGGGTCCTCGTTCAAGTGGCTACACGACCACTTCGGCACGAACTGGCGACTCGACGAGATCTCGTCGGCTCTAACGCGCGTTGGGCTTACCAAGCTGCCGGTGTGGCATGCAGAGCGTGCTCGCAACGCTCACGGCCTCTCAGAGCGGCTGGCCGGCATCCACGGGCTACGCATCCCCTTGCCGGGCCCCGACGTTGAACACGCCTTCTACCGCCTCTATGGCCGCATCGACCATGCAGCGCTCAGCGACGGGTGGGGCCGAGACCGGATACTGCGGTCGATCGTCGCCGAGGGCGTGCCGGTGCAATACGGCACGTGTGCCGAGATCTATCGCGAAGCCGCCTTCACTTCGGCCGGGCTAGGACCCGCACACCGGCTGCCGGGCGCCGCCCGTGCTCACGATGAGTCGATCGCCTTCTTCGTCCACCCCGGGATCACCGAGGCGGACCTCGATGACACCGCCGAAGCGGTGCGCAAGGTCTTTGCGGCGGCAACGACGTGAGCATGCGTGCGATCTATGACCGTGTCCGAGCGACCGGCCGCCTTTGGAACTCACTGCTCATCGTGCTCGACGCGGCGGTCGTCCTCGTCGCGGTCGAGATCGCATACTGGCTCCGGTTCGAAGGCGTCGTCCCGCCCGCATTCGCCCACTGGCAGATGCCCCTCGCCGTGGTCTCCATCGTGCTGTTCGTGGCACTGTTCGCGCTCTTCGGGCTCTACCGCCTCGTGCTGCGCTACGTTGGCGTCGACACCCTGCTGAAGCTCTCCGCCGCCGTGGCCATCGGCACGGCCGCGCTGTGGCTGACGGACGGGATCGTCCGAGCAGTCGTCGGCGAGCGTCCCGTGCCCCTCGGCGTCCTCGCCATTCAGGGGCTGCTCATCTTCCTCGGCGCGGCAGCCACCCGGATGGCTGCGCGCGTATACCTGTACGTCCGCGCATCGAGCGCGAGCGAAGGACGGCGCGTGCTGATAATCGGCGCGGGCAGTGCGGGATCGCTGCTGCTGCGCGAGCTGCACGGCAGGCCCGACCTCGGATTCGTGATCGTCGGCTTCCTGGATGATCGATCGGCGCTGCGGGGCCATACCATCTCAGGTGTACCGGTCATCGGCGATACGGCCTCGCTGGCCGATGTCGTGGAACGCTACCGGGTGGAAGAGGTCATCGTCGCGATGCCGTCGGCGCCTCGCGAGAAGGTGCGCGAGATCCTCAACACCGCCGCCGACGCGGGCGTACAGACCCGGATCACGCCTCACCTCGTGGTCGCTCGCGGATCAGTGAGCTTGCGCGACCTGCGAAGCGTCGACGTCGAGGACCTCCTGGGCAGGGAGCCCACCCCCATCGATGTGGCACAGATCAGCGCGACGGTCGCGGGCAAGGTGGTGCTCGTGACGGGAGCGGCCGGCTCGATCGGCTCAGAACTGTGCCGTCAGCTCATAGGCCTCGGACCGTCGCGGCTCGTGCTCGTCGACATCGATGAGACGCGCCTCTACGAGCTGTGGCTGGAGCTGGAAACCTGCGCATCAGGCCTGTCGTCGATGTCCATCTGCGACATCCGCGATGCGGACAGGCTCGAAGCGGTGTTTCAGGCTCACCATCCTGCCGTCGTCTTGCATGCCGCCGCCTACAAGCACGTCCCGCTGATGGAGATAGAGCCCGCGGAGTCGATCAAGACGAACGTCCTGGGCACGCTGAACGTCATCGAGGCGTGCCAGCGACACGGCATCGAACGCCTCGTCCTGATCTCTACCGACAAGGCCGTTGCCCCCGTCAACTTCATGGGGCTGAGCAAACGGCTTGCGGAGCGCATCATGCTCGACGCCACTCAGCGCACCGACCTGTGCGCCGTGGCGGTCCGCTTCGGTAACGTCCTCGCGAGCCGAGGTTCAGTGGTGCCCATCTTCGAGGAACAGCTGCGTCACGGCGGTCCGCTCACCGTGACGGATCCCGAAGTCTCACGCTACTTCATGACCATACCCGAGGCGTCGAGACTGGTCCTGCAGGCCCAGGCCATCGGCACACCGGGAGACATCTTCGTGCTCGAGATGGGCGACCCGGTGAAGATCGTCGACCTCGCCCGCAAGATGATCGCCTTGTCGGGCGTGCCCGCCGACGTCAAGTTCGTCGGACTGCGACCCGGCGAGAAGCTGCATGAGTCGCTGGTGAATCAGGCCGAGTCGCTGGTGAGCACCGAGCGGAAGAACATCCAGCGCGTCGACCGAATGGATCTGCCCCAAGACGGGTTCGACCGGGACATCCATAGCCTGATCGACGCTGCGCGCTGCGGTGACCGCGCGCGCATGGACGCGCTGGTGGAGACCCTCGAGCCGGGCTTCTCGGCGCGCGACGCGGGCTAGGACGCCCAGTTCCCTACTGGCCGGTCACCGTACCGCTCTCGACGTAGCTGCGCAGTGCGACAAGGTCGGGGTGCTCGCCGAAGCGCTTTTGCAGGTCACTCAGCACGCGACGCGCTTCAGCGGTGTCGCCTGCGCCAACCAATGCCACCACATAGTTGCGGCCAGCGTCCATGTAGCGCGGATCGACGTCCCAGATGTCCTTCAATGCGGCGATCGCTCCCTGGTGGTCGCCCTGCATCTCCAGAGCGAACGCCTCGAAACTCGCCGACTCCGCATCGTTGGGATACAGCAGGCGCGCCTGCTTCGCAGCCAGGACTGCCTCAGGAAGCGCATCGGGCGAGTAGTCCGCACCCGCGTTGCCGAGGAACGAGGCGAGCAGTATCCAGTTGCGCTGCTCATAGGGGTTCGACTCAGTCAACGCGCGCAACCGCGACTCCGCCTCAGTGGCGAGATTCACGGCTTCAGAGCGCCCTGACCGCAAGGCGCCGATGGCGGCATTCGACAGCTCGCTCGCAGCCTGGTCTTGCGCCTCGAGGTTCCACGGCGCTATCGCAGCGGCCTGCGCGGCCGCCGCGGCCTTGTTCGGCGCCGACTGCGCCTGCATCAGCCTGACATCGGAGAGCGCCGTGAGTCCGACGATGACCAGTGCGACCAGGCCGAAGGCGATGCCTGTGCCGGCGATCGCCTTCTTGAGCATCGGGGCCCAATCATGCTCCGCGGCCTTGGGCACCGCGAGCATCGCCGCACCGAGGAAGAGCAGCAGTGCGAGAGCGATCGTGTTGGGCGTGAACAGCGCGGTCACCATGAGCGCGATCATCGCCGCCCACCACGTCGTGAGCAGGCGGCGCGACGCACCCTTGCCTCGGATCTGGAGCGCCGACTTCGCCGAAGATGCGACCGCCGCCAGCACGAGCGCTGAGAGAGCGAGCAGTGCCGGGATGCCCAGCGTAGCCCCGATGAGCAGGAAGACGTTGTGGGGATCTTCGTTGATCGTCGCCAGTCCCGTGAGACCGATCGAGTCGACGGTCCGAACCGCGTACTGTCCGAGCCTGTATGAGTCCGCCCCCACGCCGAAGAACGGGTGCGCGGCGATCACGTGGGCAGCCTCGCGCCACAGAATGAGGCGGCCTCCGCCCGCAGTGCTGGCGGACGCGAAGTCGGCGAATCGCGCGGCGAACTGATCCCATTTCGCCGCCACGAGGATCAGCGGCACGCTCAGCGCGCCAGCGAACGTGAGCCACTGTCTGCGAGAGACCTTGGCCGTCCCGGCGATGGTGGCGACACCGAGGATCCCGATACCGAGCAGGACGCCGATCCACGCACCGCGCACGAGTGTGTTCACTAGCGCGGTCACGATCACGACGAAGGCGAACCAAGCGGCGATCCTGCGTCGGTCATCCTCCTCGGACAGCCCCAACCCCAACGCGATTACGGCGGGCATCACAAGATAGGCACCAGTGAAGTCGGAGTTACCGAAGAGCGAGGAGCCGCGGGCGACCAGCCAACCCGCCTCCGGCGCGAGTCCGAGCGGATCGAACCAGAATGCCTGGATCAGCCCTATGGCGGCAACGCCGAAGGCGCCGACCACCACGGCCCACGAGAGCTGCGCCCACCTCCGACGGCCAGTGACCAGCTGCGTCGTGAGGAAGTACACCGCTCCCGCCAAGAGAAGGACCAGCGTCCCCACGCCCAGATAACGGCCCCCGAAGAAGGCCATGGTCGGGCTCAGGGCGGTCGCGGTCGAGAGCAGCAGCAGCGCTATGAAGGTCAGCAGGGGCCACAGCAGCGGCACCGTGCGCGTGGCTATGCGACCAGCCATCACTCCCCAACCCCACGAGATCAAGGCGATGGAGATGAGGGCACCGAGCACGAACAGCTTTGGGTAGACGTACGTGTTGAAGCTGAAACGTGAGTCCAGCCAGAACGGCACCATGCCGATGACCATGGGAACGAGGGCCGGCACGAGCAGCAACGACCACCACGCGACCGCGTCGGCCTCGCCTCTCTGCCTGACCGCCGTCCTGGCGAGCGGGCTCTTCGGCCTCTTCTTACTCATGGCAGAGCCCACAGAAGCTGCGCCCATACATCCACGCTCTCTGTCCGTGACAGGAGCCGCATCGGCCATCGTTGCCGTTCTGGTGGGTCTTGGGCCAGTCGGAAACGGGATGAGACGGCATGGGGCTGTGGCACTTCCCACACGGACGACGCTGATCGTTGTGGCACTTGCGGCACGTGCGACCACCGTTGTACCAGAGATCCTCCACGGCTGCGCGGGCGTGGCCGTGACCCATGAAGTCCACGGTGTGCGGCATGCGGATGCCGTGGCACGCATCACATGACTTCTGCGAGTGACAGCCGCCGCAATCCGGCTGCCCTATCAGGTCCTTGGCGTGCCGGGCGACCGAGGGCTGCCGCGGCCTGGCGGCGATGCCAACGTCTGCCGTGTGGCAGGTGGCACACTCGCTCTTTGCGGCGGTCCCGTCGTGGCAACGCAGGCACGGAGTCATCCCCACTGTGTTGTTGGTCACGATCCCCGAGCTAAGGGCGTGACATTCGACGCACTGAGCGCCGGCCTCAACAGGTTCCTTGTGCGACATGCGCACGCCCTGTTTGTCATTGCGGCTGACCACTGCGATCTGAGCTTCATGACACGTCTGGCACTGGGCGCTCGTAACAGACCCGTACCCGTCGACCGTATCCATCTTCAGGATGCCGAGGACGAAGTGCACGCCGCGAGGCGCGCTCAAGTACGTGACCCGTGCGACGTGACCCCCGGTCTCATGACAGCTCACACAGTCGGTGCCCGCGTGGGGGTCCGCCTTCTTGGCCTTCGCATGCGGATGGTTGGGGTGGCACGACTCGCACATCGCATTACCTGACGTGACGTAGCCTCCGGCGACCCAAGCAAGCATCAGAACGACCGTCCACGTCGCAAGCGCCAAGAGCCCAGCATGCGGACCGCGCTCGACAGGTGTTGTCGCCTTGTTCTGGGCGACAGCAGTCGCGGCAGGAATCGGCGCCCCAGCGGCGGCGACCGTCTCTTCTTCCTCATCGTCATCCGCCGACGCGATGAAGAAGATCGCCACCACCAACCCCATCAGCAGCGTGAGCGAGACGATCGCGACGAGCAGCACCGCGCCCGTCAGGTTGGAGGCGGGGTCCTGCACGATCTCCTGGAGATTAGGCAGGAGCGCCGAGAAGTCGTAGTTGAGAAGTCGATCCACTACCGAGCACCCGAATCCGCCGAGAGACCCACGGCGCCGCCGGGGTGCACGTGCATCAGATGGCACCGAGTACAGTCATCATCCGAGTGGCACGTTTTACACAGGTCCTCACCTTGCTTGTTCACAAGGGAGCCGTGCTTGGCCTTGAACCCGCTGGGGTGCGGCATCGCAATTCCGTGACAATCAGTACAGAAGGCCTGCTTGTGACAGTTCATACACTTCGATGCAGGCTGGGCGGCCAGCGTGCTGTGTTCGTTCACGAAATCCTCTGAGTGAGGAAGGCCGGGCCCGTGACACTTGTCGCAGTAGCCCTGCGCATGGCATGCCCCACAGGTCGCCTGATCGCCCATACCGTGCGTCGTACGCCACTGACGGCCATGCGTGACGGCCCACGGGCCCTTGGTCAGGCGCTCGGCCTCATCACGCTCGTCGTGACAGACATCGCACTCACCGGACGCCTCTTTGCGTCCGTGACAGTGAAGGCACTTGTCCATGTTGTATGTCTGCGCCCATTGGGTTGCCGCGCCGTGGGCCGTGTTCGAGTGACAGTCGGTGCACGAATTCGAGCCGGCGCAGGACTTGTGATCGATCCGCAAGCCGTTAGACGAGGACACGCCCGCACGAACGGACTCATGGCAGCGCAGGCAACGCTGGTCCGGGACATCGCCGCCTGATCCGGCAACGGCCCCCTTCCCCGCCACGTGCAAGACCTCGCTGAAGCCCATGGTGGCGCGACCGGCGACGGAGCCGTCAGCGTGACATGCAGCGCATTCGACCTGGTTGTGGGAAGCGGCTTTGGTGCCCGCAGTGAGCTCAGCGGTCTTGTGACATGTTCCGCACGAGGGCATGATGACGGCCGTCGCCGTGGTCGCCACGAGCGCAATCACGACGAGGACCAAGAAGGTCCCCGCTAGGATGGCGAGCACGGTTGAACGCTGTGGTTTGACCACAGAGAGGACTCCTCGGCGGGGTCAGCTGAGAGCTTCGAGCACAAGCCTCGAAAGTATAGCAAAGCTTAACCGATTCCCGAGCGAACGACGCGCCAACTGGCGCGTTCTGACACGGTCTCCCGAAGATCTCCGGTGAACCTGCGGCACTCCCTCGGACAGCGAAGCGCGGCCGAGGACGCCAGCCGCGGTACTCCCCCACGCAAACAGAAGGGCCGGCTCCTGGGAGCCGGCCCTTCGTCAGTGCATACCTGCTTAGGTGAGGCAGGGACTAGAAGCTCTTGCCAACACCGTTGCCAGTCGGATTCGCATCCTGGACGTGGCACTTCAGGCAGTTGCCGTCGAGGACTGAACCGTAGTCATCCTCGTCGGTAACCCAGTCGGCGGGAAGCCAACCGGCCTGCAGCGTCGTGGCCGAGGAAGCGTTGGCCGCGATGGACATCCACAGCGCGCCACCCGGGTTCGTGCTCGGGTTCACAACGTCCTGAGCAGCCTCCTTGGGGGGAGTGTTGTGCGGGAACCAGCTCAGACCACCGTTACCAGCGTCGGCAACGTCGTGGCAGGTGTCGCAACCGTTGGTCGCGGTCCATGCAACAGTCTTGCCAGCGCCGATCGAGGCACCCTGCGGCGGGCTGAAGACACCCGCGGTAGCGATAACCGGGTGACCGGTCTTGTACGCGGGGGTCATGCCACCATTGCTGTCGGTCATCATGGCGTTGCCACGGGACTTGACGGCGAAGGCCGACTCGTAGTGGCAGCCAGGCTGGCCACAAACGTAGCCGGTGACGACCTTGAAGCCGTCAGCCGAACCGGCGGTGAAGTCGGCGTTGGTGAGGCCGGTCTTGGGGTCGACGATCGCAGCCGCGATCTTGGTGTCGACACCCTTGTTGATGAGCTTGCTCGCCATGAGCGAGTAAGTCGAAACGCCAACACCGTGCGGCGACTGCGCGTGGCAGGCGGTCGCGCCGGAGCAGCGGCTGCCGTGCGGGGCGGTCGAGTAGCCCATGACCAGCGAGACCTTCTTGCTGGAGGCCGTGGCCGTACGAGCGTGGCAGAACGAGCAAGTGGCGGCGGCCGAGGTCGCAGCGCCCACGCCGGTGGCCTTGGTCAGCAGGAACGAACCGTCGGGCGCACCGTGGACCGAGTGGCAAACCGCACACTTAACAGTGGTCGTGGTGTAGTTCGCGTGAGGTCCGAAGGCCTGGTTGACGGTGTCGATGGTCGCGCCACCGGCGGGATTAGCGACGCTAGTGCCGCCGGCGACCGTGACGGGGACCGGCCACGCAACGAAGCCGGAGTCGGCAGCGATTGCCGGTGAACCGGCGATCTTCGCGAGGGCGATCGACGCCATCGAGAGAACCAGCATCATCGCGAGAGCGATGACAAAGAGGGTCTTCTTCATGTTCGATACTCCTTGAGTTTTGTTGTTGAGAACGATCTCTTTCATATCTGCACCTCCCTCCCGAGACATGGGATTCGGCTTTCGCCGAGTACGCGTCACCAAGCGCACTGGTGACTGGATACCTATTAATGCCAAGCTTCATGATAGCTAAGGATGCCCTCAGAGTCGAGCAAAATCTCACAGTTTCTGCGCATCTCTTCCAACAAGTTGCCAGCACCTGCCTGACTAGTCGACTACCCCCTCAGTCGACGCCGCCCGCGCCAGCTTCGCCTTGCGCCTCGAACGCCCGACAACACCGACGATGAGCGCGATGAGCAGGATGATCAGCGGCACGAAACACGCGCGGATCGGGCCGGTCAGGGTGCGAGCGATGCCGGCGACCGGCGACCCTCCCGAGTCCGGGAGCCGAACGAGCTGAACACGAGCGTTCATCGTGTCGGCTACGGCGAACCAGTCGCGCTGCGCGTCGTACGCGACTCCCGCCGGATATGTGAACTGCCCATCCTTGCCACCGGGCTTTCCGTACTTAGCGATCAGGCGCCCGTTCTTGGGATTGAGTACGGTGAGACTGAAGTCGAACGCGTCAACGACGATGACGCGTCCCGCGCCGTCAACCGCCAACTGGAGAGGGAGCTGCAGCTTCGCTTCTTCCTTGATCGTGGTCTTCTGCTTCGCGGCACCGGTGATGTCCGACTTGTTACCGGGATTGCCCGTCTTGACGATCCACAGACGATTACCGTTCCGGTCGTACGCGCTGATCCGGTTGTTGTAGGTGTCCGAGACGAAGATCGTGCCGTTCTCGCCCACCGCAAGTCCGTTGACGGAATCGAACTGCGCGTCCCCGGTACCCTTAGTGCCGATGATCTTGATCGGCTTGCCATCCTTGTCGAGGATCGCGAAGCCCGCCTGCGAGCCCACGATGATCCGGTCGTCGGTGGCGGTCACCGACATCGGCGTGTCGACCTTGAGAGTCTGCACTTCGCGGTCATCCGCGGTGCGAACGTGGATGACATCCTGGCTGCTCTCCGCGATATAGATCCGGCCCTGGGGGTCGACTCCCACGTCGGTAGCAGTCTGGATGATCGGTTTCGCAATGCCGACGCGTGCCCGAAGCGTCCCGTCCGGATTGAAGCCTGCGACCTTGCCCGAGTCGCCCTCGGTCGTCCAGATCGTTCCGTTGGGACCTATGGCGACGCTGACCGGGCCGAGTAGCTGCTGGTTGGTGTACGGTCCCCACCCATAGATGGAGCGCACCCATATGAGCCCGCCGGCATCGTCCTTCGTCGCGATCTCACCTTGCGGCAGGATGATCCGCAACAGGAACGCGGACACGCCGATCAGCATCAGGAAGAGAACCACCAGGATGGCAGCAAGGATGCGCCGACCCTTCTTGGACTTGTACTGGCGCTCCTGCACCGGCTGATCGGGAGTTTCGTTGATGTCGCTCACTCGTCGGCTCCGATCTTCTTCAGCCCGGCCAAGGCCTTCTCGTCTTCAGGCATGTACTTGAGCGCCTGCTTGAGGTCCTTCTCGGCCCCCTTGGTGTCTCCGGCCTGTATCTTCGCCAGGCCCCGAAGCACCATGATGTCTGCAGCGCCCTCGTCGAGCGGGAGATAGTCGTTGTAGGCGATGATCGCGTTGTCCCAGTCCTTGAGCGCCGAGTAGGCGTCGGCCTGAACGAGCACGGCGGACTTGTAGGGTTCCGGGAGCCCGTACGAGCGTGACTCGGTCACCGCGTCGGTGCTCATCTCTTTGTCGTATCGGGCCTGCATGATCGCGCGAGCCTTATCGGCCTCCTCGATGGCCTTCTTGTACTCGCCCTTGGCGAGGTAGAGGCGCGCCTGCTCGAGGGTGATCTCCGCGCCGCGGGTCTGGTCGACTTTCTTGATCGTCGCGTCGATGACCGACTGAGCCTTCGAATAGCGCTTCATCCGGATCAGGGCATCCACGTACTTGCCAACCTCGGCGGCAGTACGATCCTTCGCCTGGTAACGAGTCTCAGCTACCGCGAGCGCACGCTCGGCGGCGGTTCTCGGCGCCTTGGCTGTGCTGATCACCCCTGTGAGAAGCGCACCCAAGATGGTCGCAAGATACAGGACAAGCATGGCCAGCGCGGCCGCGCCCATCCATCGAACCATCGGGTCTTCGAACATGGAGCGGCGCACTGCCCGGGGAGCGGTACCGCCGCCCGAATCGGGAGAGTTGACCCCCGGATCAGCGACCTGAGGCTGCAGATCAGAATCAGTCATTCAGAGTTCCTCCACATCGCGTGCGTGCGACCTGTCCTTGTTCGCGGCCTTGCGGATACTAACATTGTCGAAAGTGAGGCTCCGCTCATGAACCGGATTCCATCACTTCTACATACTGGATGCGATTCACCAGTAAGAATGCGGTAGCAGCGCTACTCACGCGGTAGCGAGAACCACGCCACTGGTCGGCATCGTTAAGGGATTCGGTGCAGATGCCCTGCGCGCGGTGCTACGCAAGGTCCTCCGGGAGCGCGATATGGCCGGCGACCGCAGTTGCCGCCGCAACGGCGGGCGACGCCAAGTAGACCTCGCTGGTCGGATCTCCCATGCGGCCCACGAAGTTGCGGTTCGTGGTCGCGACCGCACGCTCCCCCGCCGCGAGGATGCCCATGTGGCCGCCGAGGCACGGCCCGCACGTGGGCGTTGAGACCGCCGCGTTGGCGTCGAGGAAGATGTCGAATAGCCCCTCGTGCATCGCTTGGCGGTAGATCTCCTGCGTCGCCGGGATGACGATGAGTCGCACGTTCTCATGCACCTTGCGGCCCTTAAGGATGCCGGCGGCCACGCGCAGGTCCTCAAGCCGGCCGTTCGTGCAGCTGCCGATGACCACCTGATCGACGACGACGTCGCGGCTGTCGGCCGCAGGGCGTGTGTTGCTCGGCAGGTGCGGGAAGGCAACCGTGGGCACGATGTCGGCAGCGTCGATCTCGTAGACGGCGGCGTACTCGGCGTCAGGGTCGCTGTGGTACTCGACCCACTGGCGCTCCGCGCGGCCGGTCACGTAGGCGCGCGTGACGTCGTCCACCTCGATGATGCCGCTCTTGCCGCCGGCCTCGATCGCCATGTTCGCGATGGTCATGCGGCCGTCCATGTCGAGCGAGCGGATCGTCGAGCCGGTGAACTCCATCGACTGGTACAGAGCGCCGTCGACGCCGATCATGCCGATGATGTGCAGGATGATGTCCTTAGCGCTCACCCAAGGGCCGAGCTCGCCCTCGACGTTGAACTTGATCGAGGCGGGGACCTTGAACCACGCCTCGCCGGTCGCCATGCCCGCAGCGGCATCGGTCGAGCCGACTCCGGTCGCGAAAGCACCGAGCGCGCCGTAGGTACACGTGTGAGAGTCGGCGCCGATGATCACGTCGCCAGGGACGACGACGCCCTGCTCGGGGAGCAGCGCGTGTTCGACACCCATGCAGCCGATCTCGTAGTAGTGCGTGATGCCCTGCTCGCGCACGAAGTCGCGCATCATCTTCGCCTGCTCGGCGGACTTGATGTCCTTGTTGGGCGTGTAGTGGTCGGGCACGAGTGCGATCTTCTCGGCGTCCCAGACCCGGTTGACGCCGGTCTTCGCGAACTCCTTGATGGCGATGGGCGCGGTCACATCGTTGGCGAGCACGATGTCCAGGCGGCAGTTGATGAGCTGGCCGGGGACGACTTCGTCAAGGCCGGCGTGGGCGGCGAGGATCTTCTCGGTGATGGTCATGGGGCGGGTCATTCGGGGCTCCTTCGTCGGTCCGGATCAGACGGGCTCGTCCACGGCGCGCTTCTGCGCGGTCAGCAGGCGGTTGAGCGCGTTGGTGTAGGCCTTGGCGGACGCCACGATGATGTCCGAGTGCGCTCCTCGGCCGGTGAAGATGTCGCCGGCGGCGTCGCGCACGCGGATGGTCACCTCGCCGAGGGCGTCTATGCCGCGGGTGACGGCCTCGACGCGGAACTCGATGAGGTCGTTCTCGACGTCGACGATGCGGTTGATCGCCTTGTAGACCGCATCGACCGGACCGGTCCCGTGGCTTGAGTCGATCATCTGCGCACCGGTAGCCGTCTCGGTCAGCTCGACCGTCGCGGTCGGGATACCCGGCTCGCCGCTCGTGAAGTGCACCTGCTCGAGGTGGTAGACCTCGTGCAGCGTACGCTCGGTCTCCCCGACCAGGGCTTCGAGATCCTCGTCGTAGACTTCCTTCTTCTTGTCGGCGAGCCGCAGGAACTCGGCGTGGACGCGCTCGAACTCGTCGTCGGGCAGCTCGTAGCCGAGCTCCTCGAGCCGGTGTCGCAGAGCGTGGCGGCCGCTTCGTGCGGTGAGCACGATGCTGGAGCCGCCGGCTCCCACGTCGGCCGGATCGATGATCTCGTAGGTCGAGCGCTCCTTGAGCACGCCGTCCTGGTGGATGCCGCTGCTGTGCGCGAACGCGTTGGCGCCGACGATAGCCTTGTTGGGCTGCACGACGATGCCCGTGATGCTCGAGACGAGGCGCGAGGTGCGCGTGATCTCGCGCGTGTTGATCCCTGTCTCCACGCCGAAGACGTCGGGGCGCATCCTGAGCGCCATGACGACTTCCTCCAGCGAGGTGTTGCCCGCACGCTCGCCGATGCCGTTGATCGTGCATTCCACCTGGCGTGCGCCGGCCTTGACCGCCGCCAGCGCGTTAGCGGTCGCCATGCCGAGGTCGTTATGGCAGTGCACGCTCACGGTGACGTTCTCGATGCCCGAGACGTGCTCCATGAGGCCGCCGATGAGGCCGCCGAAGACCTCCGGGTACGCGTAGCCGGTGGTGTCCGGGATGTTGACGACGGTCGCGCCGGCAGCGACGACCGCCTCGATCATGCGGTACAGGAACTCGGGTTCCGCGCGGCCGGCATCCTCGGCATAGAACTCGACGTCGTCGACGAGGGTGCGGGAGAGTCTCACGGCGGCCACAGCGCGCTCGACGGCCTCGTCGCGGCCGATGCGCAGCTTGTCGCGCAGGTGCGACTCGGAGACGCCGATGCCCGTGTGGATGCGCGGTCGGACGGCCGTCTTCAGCGCGTCGGCCGCCACCTCGATGTCCTTGGGCACCGCGCGGGTGAGCGCGCACGTGATCGCGCGGTCCCCCACCTCGGCACCGATGCGCCGGACGCTCTCGAAGTCGCCGGGGCTCGAGACCGGGAAGCCGGCCTCGATGATGTCGACACCCAGCCGCACCAGCTGCCGAGCGATCTCGAGCTTCTCGTCGGTGTTCATGCTGGCGCCCGGGGACTGCTCCCCGTCGCGCAGGGTCGTATCGAATATGTGGACGCGTTCGTTGCTCATGTCGTGTCACCTCCGGGTGGTATGACGGGCGTACGTAGCAGCCGGGGGCCGGACGGGGCCCACCGGCTACCTAAGTCGCCCTCCGAGGAGGTGATGTCTCGCGCGGTATGTCACGGAGTCACGACCCATCTACAGCTGCACGTACCAGGCGTCGTCCATCGCTGCCTCGCCCTTGATCCGCTCGAGCAGCTGCGGGTCGAGCACCGCGTCGACGGTGAGCGCCATGAGCGCCTGTCCGCCCTCCTCGGTACGGCTGACCTGCATGGAGCCGATGTTGATGCCGATCTCGCCCAGGATCGTCCCGACCTTGCCGATCATGCCGGGGCGGTCCTGATAGCGGAAGAACGCCATGTTCTTACTCGGCGCAAGGTCCATGTCGTAGCCGAACAGCGTGACGATACGCGGCTCGTCCTTCTTGCCGACCAGCGCGGCACCGATCTCGCACGGCCCGTGCGGCGTCTCCGCGCGCAGGATGACCATCGATACGAAGTCGTGGGTCTCGGCGCGCTTGGTCTCAGTGACGCGGATGCCGCGGCTCTCGGCGAGGTAATCGGCGTTCACGAAGTTGACGGCCTCATCGGTGGCACGCGTGAGCATGCCCTTGAGGGCGGCTGTCCGCACGATGCGCGTGTCGGTCTCGGCAAGCTGGCCGACGGTCATGATGTCGAGCGCCTCGATACCGCCATGCGCGAACTGCGCGAGCATGCAGCTCATGTCCTGCGCCAGGTCGATGTAGGGGCCGACCTTCTCCATGACCTCGGGCGAGACCGGCGCGACGTTCACGGCGGTCGGCACCATGCGGCCCTCGAGGCCGAGTATCACGAATTCGGCGATCTGCTCGCCGGCGCGGTCCTGCGCCTCGGAGGTGGAGGCACCGAGGTGCGGGGTGAGGATCACGTTGTCGAACTCGACGAGCGGCGAGTCGGTGCACGGCTCGATCTCGAAGACGTCGATGGCGGCGCCGGCGACCTTGCCGCTGCGCAGCGCGTCCGCGAGCGCATCCACCTGGTAGATGCCGCCGCGGGCGGTGTTCACGAGGTAGACGCCGTCCTTCATCATCGCGAAGCGCTCGGTGCCGAACATGCCGATGGTGTCCTTGGTCTTGGGCAGGTGCACCGTGATGAAGTCGGCGAGCGGGAGCAGGTCGTCCACATTCTCGTAGAGCGTGACGCCCATCTCGGCGGCGCGGGACTCCGAGACGTAAGGGTCGTAGGCGATGAGCTTCATGCCGAAGCCGCGAGCGCGCTCGGCGACGAGCGAGCCGATGCGGCCGAGCCCGAAGACGGCGAGCGTCTTCTCGTAGAGCTCCGCGCCCGTGAACTTCGAGCGCTCCCACTTGCACTGCTTCATGGAGGCGTTGGCCTGCGGGGTGCGGCGCGCCATCGAGAGCATGAGCGCCATGGTCTGCTCGGCGGCTGACACCACGTTCGAGGTCGGGGCGTTGCAGACGATGATGCCGCGCTCGGTGGCGGCGTCCACGTCCACGTTATCCACGCCCACACCGGCGCGGCCGATGATCTTGAGGTTCGTGCCGGCCTCGATGACCTCGCGCGTGGCGCGCGTGGCCGAACGGACGATGAGCGCGTCGTATGCGGGGATCTCGGCGACGAGTTGCTCAGGCGTGAGGTCGGTCTTCACCTCGACGTCGAACTTCTCCTTGAGTGCCGCAACTCCGCTCGCGGCGATGCTTTCAGCAACAAGTACCTTCAACGGTTCCCCCTACCCTTCCATGAAGACGGACTCGGCGGCCTTGATGCCGCTTCCGCGCTCGAATTCGTAGCCGAGGCCGGCGAGCGTCATCTCGAGACCCGCAAGGGTCGTGATGATGTCGAACGGCCCGAAGTAGCCCAGGTGGCCGATGCGGAAGATGCGGCCTTCGTACTGGTCCTGGCCACCGGCGATGGTGATGCCGAACTTGCTCTTCATCGTCTTGACGATGGCCTTGCCGTCCACGCCCTCGGGCACCCACACGGGCGTGACCGCGCTGCCGCGGCCTTCAGGCGGGGCGAACAGCTTCATGCCGAGAGCCTCGCAGCCCTGACGGGTCGCCTCGGCGAGCATCGAGTGACGGGCGATCGTGTTCTCGAGACCCTCCTCGCGGATCATGTTGAGCGCCACATTGAGGCCCAGCACCAGCGAGACGGCCGGAGTGAACGGCGTCGTGTCCTTGGCGATGTTCTTCTGGTACTTTTTCCAGTCGAAGTAGTACTTGGGCAGCGTCGAGCGCTCGTAGGCACGCCACGCCTTCTCGCTCACCGTGCAGGCCGCAAGACCCGGCGGCAGCATGAGGCCCTTCTGGGAGCCGGTCATGACGACGTCGAGGCCCCACTCGTCGGTCTTGCAGTCGACCGCGCCGATACCGGTGATCGAGTCGACGATCAACACGCACTCGTCGTACCCGCGCACGATCTCGCCGAGCGCCTTCACGTCGTTGAGCACACCGCTCGAGGTCTCGCTCTGCGTCACGATGACGCCGCGGACGCCCGGGTTCTTCTGGAGCGCCTCGGCCACGTCGGCGGGCCGAACGACCTCGGTCCACTCGTAGGCGAGGTCGATCACGTTCAGGCCGTAGACCTCGCAGATCTGCTTCTGCCGGTCGCCGAACTTGCCGTTGCGCGTCACGATCACCGTATCGCCGACGCAGAAGCAGTTGGCGATCGCCGCCTCCATGACGCCAGTCCCCGAGGACGCGAACAGCAGCGCGTCGCCCTCGGTCTGGAACACGTACTTGAGCCCCTTGATCGCCTCCGCGAAGGCCGCCGAGAAGTCCGGCGTCCGGTGGTGGATGATCGGAGCCGCCTGCGTAAGCAGGACCTCGGCCGGCACGGGCGTGGGTCCCGGAGTCATCAGGTACTTCTTCTGCATCAGGTGGATCCCCCTAGCTTTCTTCTCGCTACTGGCGCGGTCGGCTATACGTCCTTCTTGATCCACGAGAACATCGAGCGCAGCTCGCCGCCCACCTCTTCGATGTAGGCGTCGGCGTGGATGCGGCGCATCGACTTGAACCACGCCGACCCCGCCTTGTTGTCGAGGATGAAGTCGCGCGCGAACGTGCCGTTCTGGATGTCCCACAGCGCCTGGGCCATCGCCTCGCGCGTCTCGTCGGTGACGATCTTGGGACCGGTGTAGTAGTCGCCGAACTCAGCGGTGTTGCTGATCGAGTCGCGCATCTTCGCCATGCCGCCCTCGTACATGAGGTCGACGATCAGCTTGACCTCGTGCAAGCACTCGAAGTACGCGATCTCCGGCTGGTAGCCGGCCTCGACGAGCGTATCGAAGCCTGCCTCGATGAGGTGAGTGAGCCCACCACAGAGCACGACCTGCTCGCCGAAGAGATCGGTCTCGGTCTCCTCGGAGAAGCTGGTCTCAATCACGCCGGCACGTGCGCCGCCGATGCCCCACGCGTAGCTCATGGCCAGGTCGCGCGCCTTGCCGGTCGAGTCCTGGTGAACGGCGATCAGGCAGGGAACGCCCGAGCCCTCGGTGTACACGCGGCGGACCATGTGGCCCGGGCCCTTGGGGGCGATCATGATGACGTCGACGCCCTCAGGGGCGACGATCTGGTCGAAGCGGATGTTGAAGCCGTGCGCGAAGGCGAGCGCCTTGC
>CAZSLI010000006.1:0-113312 GCA_964607705.1 uncultured Eubacteriales bacterium | reverse complement strand
AGAAGGATTCCGCCCATCCAAGTCATCGTGATCTGTGCGTTGCGCGCCTCGGGCTTCTTGAACAGCTGGACTCCGTTGGCGATCGCCTCGACCCCAGTCATCGCAGCGCACCCCGAGGCAAACGCCTTGAGCAGCAGAAATAGCGTGAGCGCCTGTGTTGCCTCGATGCCGTGCTCGGGGGGCGGCACCACGAAAGGATCCCCTGTCACGAATCGCATCAGGCCGACGATCACCATGTAGCCGAGAAGGATGATGAAGGCATACGTGGGCGGCGCGAAAAGCGAACCGGACTCGCGCACCCCTCTCAGGTTGGCGATCGCCAAGAGCACCACGAAGGCGACCGCCATCTCCACCGTGAACGGACGGGTTTGCGGGAAGGCAGATGTGATGGCCGCGACAGCGGCCGAGATGGAGACGGCGACGGTGAGGATGTAGTCGACCAACAGGGAGGCGCCGGCGATGAGGCCGGGCCAGATTCCCAGGTTCTCCTTGGCCACGATGTAGGAGCCGCCGCCGCCGGGATACTCGCGGATCGTCTGCAGGTACGAGATGACGACGATCACGAGCAGCGTTCCGATGGCGATGGAAATGGGGAACGTCAGGTGCAGGGCGCCTGTGCCCGCCAAGGCGAGCATCAGCATTATCTCCTGAGGGCCGTACGCCACAGAAGACATCGCGTCGCTCGATAGAACCGCAAGCGCGACCGGCTTGCCCAGCCGCTGATGGGCCGCTTCCCTGTTGTGGAGCGGGTTGCCCAAGAGCAACCGTTTTACTCCAGCCATCTCACTCCCCGATCAAGGTCCTGGACATCTCGCGCCACGCGAGCGTTGAGACAGCAGGTTACGCCTGTCGGGGTGCGGCTTGCTAGTCAGTTCGCTCCTGGAATCCGCCGTGCTCCGGTTCGGACGTGGGGCTGCCCGTCGCGGAGCCGGCCTCGCTGCCCGTTGGGATGGCGTCCGAGGACTCGTCGCCCATCGTATCGAGGATACGTTCGGCCTCCTCGTCGCTCGTGCCGACCGGCATCTTGATACCGTCGTCGACGTCCTCCTCGATGAGCGGGCGCTGATGGCGCCACGTGTCGCGCGCCTCGAGCTCCCCGAGCTCTCGTTCCGGCTCTTCATCGCGGGCTGCGGGACCGCGCTGACTCGTGCCTCCCTCAGGCACCAGATGCAGATCGGCGGCGTTCGGCAACTCGACCCCCATCGAGTAGGTGAGGTCGTCCACCGTGCCGGTTCGATTGTCGATCGAGTACGGGTCCTCGGCATACTCGTCGGTACCGCATTCGGCATCGGGCTGGTTGCAGTCCCGCTGCATGTGCTGCGGCTCGATGAAGACCCCGCCGTCGCGCTCCAACTTCTCTTCGAAGACGTGTTGCTCCTTCTCGGGCCACACGTTGCTCTCATCGTCCTGGTACATCGCGCTCACCCTTCGTCGGCACGACGCTTACCTGCTGAGTGTTCCCGAGGGGCCGCATACCGCTAACGGTTGGGCGTGTATGACGGGCGATGTCTGCGAGTCGTCGCGCCAGCCGCGTCATGAAGTCGCGCGTCGTCCGAACAACGGCGGGCCGAACAAGATGGGACCGGCCCCTCCCGAGGCCGGTCCCGAAGTTCACATTGGTGGAGACGAAGGGGCTCGAACCCTCGACCCTCGGCTTGCAAAGCCGATGCTCTCCCAGCTGAGCTACGTCCCCGTGCGCGCGCCAGTATAGCAGGGAACGCAGGAACGGAACTCCCCCGTTTCGTCCGGGGGCCCGCTACACGT
This sequence comes from uncultured Eubacteriales bacterium, assembly GCA_964607705.1. GTDB lineage: Bacteria > Actinomycetota > Coriobacteriia > Anaerosomatales > PHET01 > CAZSLI01. The sequence continues at coordinate 111,548 of CAZSLI010000006.1, read as the reverse complement.
GGAAAGACGGGTCCCAATCGCTCGGGCCCGCCTTTCCTGTTGTTACTCGGCCACCAATGTTCGATTGCCGAGCTATGTCACCGGGAGGCCTTCGCTAGCTCGTGAAACCCCTCCAAAAGGCTATCCTCAAGGACTCTTGGACGCCGTTTGCTCTGGATCTGGCGTTCCGCATCCTCGTCAGTGCACGAGCTTCTGCCTGGCGGGCGCACGGTGTCTAACCAAACGAACTGACCGTCGCCCCTTCGGCGATCGGCCCGAACCGACGAACCAGTGACGTACTACCGACTCAACTGTCCGCCGTGCACTGCCTTCCTCTGCCTGCCCGGTCGAGTCTCCGGTTATCAAGGATCCCTGCGATAACACCTTGTGTATACCCGCTCGAAGGAGCGCACGAGGCCGCAAGCGACGAACGGCCCCGCATCGGGACCGTTCGGCTTGAGATTCTGGTTGAGTGGGCGCTTTTCGCGCCCCTAACGCTACTGCAGCTTATCGAGTTGCTCGCGAATCTGCTCGGCGCTCACTCCGCCTATCTGTGAACCCGCCTGCATCCCATTGCTGTTGACGTAGACGAAGGTGGGCACGGCGTCGACGCCAAGGCTATTGGCAAGCTCGATGCCCTTCGGGTCCTTCTCGACGTTGTAGATCCTGAACTCCACCTTGTCTGCGTACTGCTTCTTCAGCCCGTCGACCACGGGTTTCATCTGTGCGCAGGTGGGTCAACTATCGGTCGAGAACTCGATGAACAGGGGCTTTCCCGCAGTGTCGAACTTCTTCCCAGCCGCCGAAACGCCCTGGGCAAGTTGTCCGTCCCACGCCTGAATCCCCGCGTTGAAGTGCCGGATATTCTCGAAGCCCATCGACTTCATCGTCTCGACGGCCGTAGCCGAGCGAGCGCCGGTGGCGCAGTAGACGACATACGTGGCCTTGCGGTCCCAAGACTCAGCCTGTGACGAGAGCTGATCGAGAGGGACGTTGATAGCGCCGTCGATGTGGCCGAGCTGGAACTCTCCGGCGGTACGCACGTCGACGACCTGGGCACCGTCCGCGATAGCCGCCCTTACGCCTGCGGCATCCACATTCTTGATACCTGAAGAAGAAGGCTTTGCCAGCGAGTAGCCGAGGACGCCTGCCACCGCAACGAGGGCGACGATCCATATGATGTTCTTGGGCTTCATGGAGTCCCTTCTCGCAATATCCTTGCCGAAGTGATGATACCCCTTGGGGTATACCCGTCGCAACGACGGCCGACGCCGCCTGTCAGCCCCCACTAAGGGGATAATCTTCACACCGCGTGACGATGCTCACTTTCGACCGCGTCCGCGATTTGTCGAGTTGCGAGGAGTACCGAATGGTCGAGGCCCCAAGAGGCCACGATCCGCGCGCGCATGGCGCGGAGCGAGACGAGCCCATGCGCGCCGAACTGTTGTCCGCCGACCGCCTGGCGGACGAGGCGCGCGGTCTGGCCGCCGTACAGCGCTGGACCGTGGACAGGCAGCTGCGGACGACTCCGCTGCTCCCCCTGGTCGAACGAGCCGCGGAATCGCTTCAGGCGGACAACCGGGCACTCGCTCAGATGGTCAGGGCCGGCCTGCCGGCGTCACCAGTGTCCGAGTGGCTCCTCGACAACTACTACCTCATCGAAGAGCAGGTGTTGCTGGTCCGAGAGGATCTTCCTCGGCACTACGCGGGCGAGCTGCCTCACCTGATCGAGGGACCCCGCGAAGGCTTCCCGCGGGTGTACGACGCCCTCATGGTTCTGGTGGCTCATTCCGACGCGCGCGTTGACGAGGACTCACTTGTCGGGTTCATCGACGCCTACCAGGATGTCTCGGCGCTCACCATAGGCGAAGTCTGGGCCGTCCCGATCATGCTGCGCATCGCCATGATCGAGAACCTGCGGCGGCTGTCCGCCGAAGCGGTCCGCACGATGCGCTGGGAGCGTTCCGCGGACCAGTGGGCCGAGCGCCTACTCATCGCGGCACAGGACACCCCGGAGTCCTTGCCGGCGGACCTGCGCGAGCTCGAATCGTTGTCCGAAGCGTCGGAACCTACCTATCTCCTCAGGCTGGCCAACCGTCTGACCGACTTGGCGCCGAGCTCCGAGGCGATCAACGACTGGCTGGCTCGACGCCTGACTGTCGAGCACGTCTCCCTCGACACCTCCGGCGTCGCACATCAGCAGCGACAGGCAGCGAATCAGGTCTCGGTGGCAAACTCCATCGCCACGGTCCGCTTCCTTGACGCGATCGAGTGGCGCGACTTCTTCGAGCGCGTGTCGCTGGTCGAGGCGACTCTGCGCGAGGATCCGGCGCGTATCTATCCCGACATGGACTTCGTGAGCCGCGATCGATATCGGCACACGATCGAGCAGATGGCCCGGAGGGCGGGACTCTCCGAGATAGAACTGGGCGAGCGCGCCGTCGAGCTCTCGCGCAACGCCCTTGCCGAGGACCCCTCGGACGACGTGCGTGGGCACGTGGGCTGGTGGCTCATCAGCGATGGGCGATACGCATTCGAGGATGCCGTCGGCTACAGGAGGACCGCGCGTGAGGCGCTCTATCGCGGCCCGTTGAGGAACAGGGGCCTCTTCTACGGCGGACTGCTGGCGATCTTCACAGCTGTCGAGCTGGCGCTGCTAGCGCTCTTCGTCCTTGGTTCAGGGGCAAGTTGGCCGGTCGCGCTGGCGATACTCATCCTCGCGATCGTGCCGCTGGGCGAGACGGCGCTCACTGCCGTGAACCGCGTCTGCTCGCTGGTGTTTCCTCCGCGCACGCTGCCGAAACTGGATCATCAGCGGCCCCTTTCCGAGGGCCACCGCACCTTGGTCGTCGTGCCGGCACTGCTTTCCTCGGCGTCGGCCGCCCAAGCGGTCATCGACAGGCTTGAGGTCACCTACCTCGCCAACCGCGACGTCGCGATGGGCTTCGCTATCGTCGGAGACCTCAAAGGAGCCGCCGAGGAGACGCAGCCGGGAGATCACATTGTCATCGAGGCGGCGGTGCGTGGCATCTCCGAGCTCAATACGCGCTACGAGGCCGAGCACGGCTTCCGGCCTTTCCACCTGTTGATACGCGGCCGCTCGTTCAACGAGTCAGAAGGCTCGTGGATGGGCTGGGAGCGCAAGCGCGGCGCACTCGTCGAGCTCGTGCGCGAGATGCGCGGCAGTGCGGACACCACGTTCACGACCAAACTCGGTGACACCGAGTTCCGCCGCTCGTGCGCATTCGTGACCACACTTGATGCCGACACCGTGCTGCCGAGAGACGCTGGCCGCCAGCTCGTGTGCACGATCGCCCACCCGCTCAATCGAGCGCGCCTGTCTGGCGGGGACGGACGCGTGACCGCGGGTTACGGGCTCGTGCAGCCGCGGGTGGGGATGACGCTCCCGGGATCGGGGCGCAGCCGTTTCTCTCGGATGTACTCGGGTGTCACGGGCGTGGACCCGTATGCGTCGGCGGTCTCAGACACGTACCAGGACGTCTTCGAGGAGGGCTCGTTCACCGGCAAGGGCATCTTCGAGGTAGACATCTTCGAAGCGATGCTCGAAGGCCGTTTCCCCGAGAACACGCTGCTCTCGCACGACTTGGTCGAGGGCTCCTTTATGCGCACGGCACTGGCGAGCGACGTCGAAGTGCTCGACGACTACCCCGCCAACTACCTGGCTGCCGCCTCGAGACTGCACCGCTGGGTGCGCGGCGATTGGCAAACGCTACCGTACCTCGCTGGCCACATCCCGCTCGCGAACGGCGCACGTGAACGAAATCCCCTGTCCGGCCTCCATCGCTGGAAGATCGCCGATAACCTGCGCCGCTCCCTGGTTTCCCCCACGACCGTGCTGCTGTTCGCACTGGGATGGCTGCTGCTTCCACGGGCCGAACTCTGGTGGCCGCTCTTGCTGGTGGCGCTGGTGTTCTTCCCCGCCTACTTCTCGCTCGCCGGCTCGATGGTGTTCCGTCCTCGCTCGCTCTCCTTCGCGGCCATCGCGCCGGCGATCTTCCGCGACTTCGCTATCGATTCTGAGCGCGGGCTGCTCTCCTTGGCGGTCCTCCCCCACCAGGCCTGGCTGATGACCGACGCGATCGCGCGTGCGCTGTGGCGTCGCTACGTCTCACATCGGCACCTCCTCGAGTGGGAGACCGCAGCCGAGTCAGAGCGGCGTGCCGGCACGTCTCCGGCCGCCTTCTGGCGAACGATGCTCCCGTCCTCCATCGCGGCGACGGCGTTGCTCATCCTGGCGGTCGCGGCCGCACCTGAGCGGCTGTTCGTCGCGTTGCCTTTCGCGCTGTTGTGGCTTGCGGGGCCCTGGGTCGCCTGGCGCGTCTCCCAGCCACTCACCCCGCCGGCGCCGGAGCCGCTGTCCTACGAGCAGGAGCTCGAGCTGCGCCGGACAGCGCGGAAGACATGGCGCTTCTTCGAGACGTTCGTCGTCCCCGAAGGACACCACCTCGCGCCTGACAACTTCCAGGAAAGTCCGGGTGCGGTGGTCGCATGGCGCACGTCACCCACCAACGTGGGGCTCCAGCTCCTCACGTACCTGGCCGCGTATGACCTCGGGTTCATCGGCATCGGCGGGTTGACCGACCGCGTCCAGAAGACTCTCGCGACCATGGCGGGCCTCGAGCGCTTCCGAGGACACTTCTACAACTGGTACGACATCCGAACGTTGGACCCGCTGCGCCCGGCGTACGTGTCCACGGTCGACTCCGGCAATCTTGCCGGTCACCTGCTGGTGCTGCGTGTGGGCCTCCTTGAGGCGAGCGAGTCGCCGATCCTCGGCAGGCAGATCATCGACGGGGCACGGGATGCAGCGCGCCTCGCCCTGCGCGACCTCATCTCGGCGCAGGACCGCATCGGCCCCGCCGAGGAAGTCCGGCGGCTCCAAGACCTACTCGACGAGTTGGAGCGGACCCTTGCGCTCGCCGAGCCTCCATCGGACCTCGGTTCCTGGTGTGTGCTCCTCGGCAGAGGACGGCGCCTGGCCGAAGAAGCCTCGTTGGCGCTCGCGGTGATGGACGAGCCTTCGGCGGCCGCGGCGGCGAGTGACCCGCTGCCTCCCGACACGCCGCCCATCCCGATCACGCCCTGCGAGAGACTGCGCGCGTCGGTGGCCGACGTGATCGACGCGTTCGAGGAGCCGCTGTCGCTGCTGGACACTGTGGCGCCGTGGGGCGACCGGATCGCCGATGCCCCGCCGGGCGTCGCGGCGATGCCCGAGCTGCGGCCGCTGCTGGACTTCGTGCCGAGCTTGACGGGACTCGCCGAAGGTCTCGGCGAGGCACTTTCGGCCCTCGACGACCTGGCTGTCGCCGGCGGTGAAGGCGCCGCTTGGGCCGCCGAGATCGCAACGGGTATCCGCGATGCACGGCCCAACGCCATCGAGCTGCTCGCTCGTCTTCGGCTCGACGCCGACATCGCGCGCGAGATGTGGGAGCACACGGACTTCAGGATGCTGTATGAGCCGCATCGCAAGCTCTTCTCGATCGGCTACAACCTGACCGAGGGCCGGCTCGACAACTCCTACTACGACCTCCTCGCGAGCGAGTGCCGACTCGCGAGCTTCCTCGCCGTGGCCAAGGGCGACGTGAGCCAGGAGCACTGGTTCCGGCTGGGCCGCTCCTTGGCGCGCACGGGTCAGGGACGGGCGCTCGTGTCGTGGAGCGCCTCGATGTTCGAGTACCTCATGCCGCTGCTCGTGATGCAGGACTGGCCGGACACGCTGCTGTCCGAGACGTACACGACGGTGGTGGAGCGCCAGAAGGCGTACGGCGCAAGCCTCGGTGTGCCGTGGGGCGTGTCGGAGAGCGCTTTCAACGCGAAGGATGCGCAGCTCACGTACCAGTACCAGGCATTCGGCGTGCCCGGGCTCGGGCTCAAACGCGGTCTGTCCGATGACGTCGTGGTGGCGCCGTACGCGGCCATCCTGTGCCTGCCTATCGACCCGCATGCCGTGCTCGAGAATCTCTCGGCGTTCTCGGCGGAGGGAGCCGAGGGACCCTACGGCTTCTACGAGGCGCTCGACTACACGGCCGGTCGCGTGCCTGCCGGTAGTGCCCGTGCGGTGGTGCGAGCGTACTTCGCACATCACCAGGGCATGAGCTTCGTGGCTCTTGCCAATGCGCTGGACAGGGGGCGCATGCGGGGCCGCTTCCATGCCGATCCAATGGTCGCGTCATCGGAGTTGCTCCTGCAGGAGCGGGTGCCTCGGCACGTCCAGGTGGTCGAGCCGCACGTGGAAGAGGTCCGCGAAGTCAGGTCGGTACGCGAGCTGCCTCCTCCCGCTGCCCGCACGTACCCGACCTCCCTTACGCCGGTCCCCGCGACGCACTTCTTGTCGAACGGGCGCTACTCGGTGATGGTCACCAACGGCGGTGGGGGGTACTCCCGCTGGGATGGCTTGTCGGTGACTCGGTACCGCGAAGACGTGACGCGCGACTGCTGGGGCACCTTCTTCTACCTTCGCGATCTGCAGACCGACGACGTCTTCTCGGTGCCCCACAACCCGTGTCCCGGCGATCCCGACAGCTACAGCGTGACGTTCGCCGCCGACAAAGCCGAGTACCGGCGGCTCGATGGCGACCTCGAGACGAACGTCGAGGTCGCCGTGTCTCCCGAGGACGATGTCGAGGTACGCCGGCTCACGCTCTCCAATCGCGGACGCCGCGCCATCGAGATCGAGGTGACTTCCTACTTCGAAGTGGCGCTCGCTCCCCAAGCAGCCGATCAGGCTCACAAGTCGTTCTCCAACCTGTTCGTCGAGACAGAAGCGCTCCCCGCCAATCGCGCCGTCCTGTTCACCCGCCGGCCGAGAAGCGCCGTGGAGCGTCGCGTATGGGGGTTCAGCCTCGTCGCGTGCGAGCAGGACCCCTGCGACTGGTCGTTCGAGACCGATCGCAGCGCGTTCCTCGGCCGTCTTCGCGGAGTCGACCGCCCGCAGGCGCTGGACGCTCCCGGTCCTCTCGGCGGGCACAGCGGTGCGGTCCTCGACCCCTGCTGCGCGCTGCGCAGGCGGGTGACGATCGAACCCGAGCAGTCCGTGCGACTCGTCTTCGCCACCGGCGCGACGGAGGATCGCGACACCGCCGTGCGGCTCACCGAGAAGTACGGCGATTCCCGCAGCGCCCAGCGAGCGATCGACCTCGCCTGGACCGCTGCGCAGTTGGAACTCCGCGACCTCGGCATCGATCCACAGACGGCTACCGTCCTCGAGCGTCTTGCGTCGCGGCTCCTGCTCACGGACCCGTATTCGCCCCTCAAGGTGAAGACGCCCGCCGAGAACGGCCTGCAGATGTCTGGCCTGTGGTCTATCGGCATCTCGGGTGACCTGCCAATCCTTCTCGTGCGCGTCGAGGAGCTCGAACACACGCCGCTCGTCCGCCAAGCGCTTCTCGCCCACCAGTACTGGCGTCACAAGGGCCTGGTGGCCGACCTCGTCATCCTGAACACCCGGCCCACCGGGTATGCGGACGCACTGGACGATCGCCTGCGCCTGCTCGTGCGTACGGGCCACGCGCTTCAGCTGCTGGATAAGCCGGGCGGCGTCTTCCTGCGCCGCTCGGATCAGATGCACCCCGACGTGCTCAACCTGCTGGCGACCGTGGCGCGCGCGACCCTTGAGGGAGATCGTGGCCCCATCGAGCTGCAGCTCAACCGCCGCGGCGCGCGGGCGAATGAAGCCGCCGCATTCGTGCCGTCGCGCCCCGCCGAGGATGCCTACCAACCGGCACCGTTCAGCCGGCCGCAACTGCTCTTCGACAACGGCTACGGCGGATTCGATCCCGCGAGCGGCGAGTACGTGATCGTGCTCGAGGACGACCGAGCCACGCCGTCACCGTGGATCGACGTGCTGGCCAATCCGAGCTTCGGCTGCACCGTGTCTGAAGCGGGTGTGGGCTGCACCTGGGCGCTCAACAGCCACGAGAATCGGATCACGACCTGGAACAACGACCCCGTCACGGATGGGTCAGGCGAAGCCATCTACATCCGCGACGAGGAGACCGGCGAGTTCTGGAGTCCCACCCCCCTGCCGGTGCGCACCCCCGAGCCGTACGTCATCCGGCATGGCCGGGGTGCAGTCCGCTTCGAGCACGAGACGCACGGCATAGCCCACACGCTCGACTGGTTCGTCGCCGCCGAGGACCCGGTCCGGGTCTGCCGGCTGACGCTGGAGAACCGCTCGGACCGGGACCGGCGCCTGAGCGTGACTCAGTTCGTCGAGTGGGTCCTCGGCGATTCGCGCAGCCGGGCGCAGCAGCTCGTCGTGACGTGGTTCGATGCCGAGAACGACATCCTCACCGCCCACAACCACTTCAACTTCGACTTCCCCGGACGCTGCGCGTTCCTGGCGAGCGACCGGCCATCGACGTCATGGACCGCCAGCCGGACGGAATTCGTCGGCAGAAACGGCGTCGCCCACAGGCCGGCGGCGATGGGCAAGGAGCGGCTCATGGGCGCCTCGGGACGCTTCTATGACAACTGCGGCGTGGTCATGACCGAGGTCGTGATCCCCGCAGGTGGCTCGGCGGAGGTGTCGTTCCTGCTGGGTCAGACCACAACGCTGGACGAGTGCCGCGAGCTCGTCGCTCGATACCGAAACCCCGAAGCGGTCGCGTCTGCGCTCAGCGGCGCCTGCGGCTTCTGGGACGAGCTTCTCGGCAAGGTGCAAGTGCGGACGCCGGATCGGCGGCTCGACCTCATGGTCAACGGGCAGCTGCTCTACCAGGCGACGGCATGCCGCTTGTGGGGGCGCACCGCCACGTACCAGAGCAGCGGCGCCTTCGGCTTCCGTGACCAGTTGCAGGACGTCATGGCGCTGCTCATCGCGCGACCGGACCTCGTGCGCGAGCAGATCCTCGAGGCCGCGCGACACCAGTTCCCTGAGGGCGACGTGCAACACTGGTGGCAGCCCTTCTCGGGCCGTGGAGTGCGTACGCACATCACCGACGACCGTCATTGGCTCCCGCTCGTTGTCGCCGAGTACCTCGAGGCGACAGGGGACACGACGGTGCTCGACGAAGTCACGGCTTTCATCGAGGGGCCGCCGCTTCCGCTGGAGCAAGAGGACGCGTACCTGCAACCGGCCATCTCGCAACAGGCGGCGACGGTGTACGAGCACTGCATCCGCGCGCTTGAGGCCGGTCGGCCCACCGGGGTGCACGGACTGCCGTTGATGGGCGGCGGCGACTGGAACGACGGCATGAACCGCGTCGGTCACGAAGGACGCGGTGAGAGCGTGTGGCTGGGCTGGTTCCTCGGCTACGTGCTCAAGCGATTCGCGCCCATCTGCCGGGTGCGGCAGGAGCACGAGCGCGCGGATGACTACGAGGCGTGGGCGGACCGGCTAGCCGCCGCCATCGAAGAAAACGCCTGGGATGGCGCATGGTACCGGCGCGCCTATTTCGACGACGGCACGCCGCTCGGCACGCGGACCGCCGAGGAGTGCCGCATCGACGCCATCGCCCAGGCATGGGCGACCATCTCTGGACTGGGGGACCCCGACCGGGCCGCCGAGGCGCTCGACGCCGTCGACGAGAAGCTCGTACGCCGAGAAGACGGGCTCATCGCACTGCTGACTCCGCCGTTCGACAAGACCCCCCTCGATCCCGGCTACATCAAAGGCTACGTCCCCGGGGTCCGGGAGAACGGCGGCCAGTACACGCACGCCGCTCTCTGGACCGTGCTCGCCTACCTGCTCCGCGGAGACGGCGACGAGGGCGCGGCGCTGCTTGACCTGATCAACCCCATCAGCCACTCCCTCGATCGCGAAGCCGCTGACCGCTACTCGGTCGAGCCCTACGTCGTCGCAGCCGACGTCTATGCCGTCGACCCGCACGCCGGGCGGGGCGGCTGGACCTGGTACACGGGCTCGGCGTCGTGGTTCTACCGCGTCGCGGTTCGCTGGCTGCTCGGCCTCGGGATACGCGGAGAGGGCGGTCTGCCGCTGCTCGTCATCGATCCGTGCATCCCCAAGCGCTGGGCCTCGTTCGAGATCGACTTCCGCTTTGGCTCGAGCGTCTATTTTGTCCGGGTGCTCAACCCTCGCGGCGTCAACCGTGGTGTCGCACGCGTGTCACTCGATGGCAAGGAGCTGACAGTGCTCGCGGTCCCGCTCGCCGACGACGGTCGCGATCATCGGGTGGAGGTCACGCTGCTCGGCGGTTAGCACGCAGGGCGGCCCGCTGGATGTCGATGACCGAGGACGCGGCGACTGCGATGAACGCGGGGCCCACCATCGCGCAGAAGTCAGACATCGAGCCGGGCTGCCAGCCGAGCAGGTTGGTTTCGACCAGCCCGAGGACATCGCCCGCGGTGATCAGCGAGACGCCAACGAGGATCAGTGATGCGGGGACGATCAGCGCGTAGTCGCTGAGCCGCATCGCGGCCAGAACGAGGAAGATCGCTGGGCCGAAGAGGAACAGAAGATCGCTCATCACGTAGACGAGGTTGGTGACTTGCTGACCATCAAGCGGCCACCGGTAGGCTCCCGGCATTGCCGCCACGACCCACACCACGATTCCGAGGGCAGAGGTCAGCCCCGCCGCCTCGGCAAAGGGCCAACTGATACTGTCGCGTCCCCGATAGACGAGCGCTGCAGCTATCATCGCGGTCGCCATCATCACGTAGCCGGCCGCGTACAGCACCTCACCCGGCCCGGGATAGCTCACCTGCTTGCCGAGAACGAGCCAGTGGTAGGCGCCGACAGCCTCACCAAGGGCGGTCAGAAGAAGGCCCGCCCCCATGATCAGCCACGCGCGCCGTCTGGGCGCCGACTCCATCAGGAGCGCCATGACCAGCGTGACGACGGCCGCTGCCGAGAGCGCGGCGGGCTGACCGATCAGACCAAGCATGATGCTCGCCTCGGCGCCGAGTATCTCGAGAGAGATCAGCGTCGACATGAGGGCCGCAGCGCCCGTCACCGCCACGGCGAAGACAAGCGTGAAGCCGCTGAGGACACTGAGTGATGGACGCTGACCAGCCATCGGCTACGCCTCCCTCCCCCGAACGGCGCTCGTCGAGGAACGCGGGGCGAGGACCAGCCATCACGGCACGCGTTCCTACGAGAAGCATACACGCGGAGGAACGAGGGAGTCGCGAAAACAAGAACGCCTCAGCAAGACAATCTTGCGGAGGCGTCGTTCAATGCGATGGTGGGCCCGGATGGATTCGAACCATCGACCTCACGGTTATCAGCCGTGCGCTCTAACCAACTGAGCTACGGGCCCCTGTAGGGCGAAACGCTCGCATACGATACCGTGCGTCCTCCCCCTCGTCAAGAAAGCGCGCTCACACCCCCGGGAGCACCGTGACCGATAGCCAACGCGTCCTCGGCCCGTCGAATTCGGCGAGGTAGATGCCCTGCCATCTGCCGAGGACCAGCCGGCCTTCTTCGATCGGCACGAGTACGCTCGGACCGACGAGCGAGCTCTTGATGTGGCCATCGCTGTTACCTTCGCTGTGACGATATCCGGCGGTGCGCGGAGCGACCCGCTCGAGGCCGGCGACCAGGTCGGTCAACACGTCCGGGTCGGCGTTCTCGTTTATGGTCACAGCGGCAGTCGTGTGAGGGCAGAAGATCAGCGCGGCGCCAGCAGCGACCCCCAAGGACTCGACCGCCTCGGCGACCAGCCGCGTCACGTCCACGAATTCCTCTCGTCGGCTGGTGCGGACGTCAAGACGCATGCGCTCTCCTCCTCGGCTATCATGGGTCCCCCGGGGTACAGACTACCCAAGAACCCGACATCGTGGAGGTGAGCGCCGTGGTGCACGTTCGGATCGCCAGCCTGGCGCTCGACCCGCGCACGAACCAGCCCGTGATCGTCTTGAAGCCGCTCGAGGATGAGGCGGGCTCGGGGCGCCTGCTCCCCATCTGGATCGGCCATCCCGAGGCGACGGCCATCCTGCTCGCGATCGAGGGCGTCGAGACCCCCCGACCCATGACGCACGACCTTCTCGGCGGCATCATCGAGGCCATGGATGCCTACGTCGACCGGGTCGAGGTCACGCGCGTCGACGAGGGCACCTTCTACGCCGCCATCGTGCTTCGCAGCGAGGAGCGCACGAGGATAGTCGATGCTCGCCCTAGCGACTCGATCGCGCTCGCGGTGCGCACCGGCGCCCCGATCTACGTCGCCGAGGAAGTGCTCAACACGGCAGCCGTCACCGACGAACCCGTGGACGAGGAGCTCGAGATCGAGGAGTTTCGGCAGTTCCTCGAGCATGTCGACCCCGAGGATTTCCAGGGCTGACACCGGCGAGCTACGGTCCCTCGGCGGCCGGGTCCGCTCGCACCGTCGCCCGCTCGACTACTCGTAGCGAAGTGCCTCGATCGGATCGAGCCTGGAAGCCTTCCACGCCGGATACACGCCGAAGAAGATCCCCACCGCCGCGCTGAAGCCGAACGCCAGGACGACCGCCCACCAGGTGACCTCCGTGGGCACCCATCGGGTCAGCAGCAGGGCGCCGGACCATCCCAGCGCGATGCCGATCATGCCGCCGACGACCGAGAGCAGCACGGCCTCGATGACGAACTGCGACATGATGTCGTACGTGCGCGCGCCGACCGCCTTGCGGATGCCTATTTCGCGTGTCCGCTCGCTCACGCTCACGAGCATTATGTTCATGATGCCGATGCCGCCGACGAGCAGCGAGATGCCGGCGATGCCGGCCAGCATCACGGTCAGCGTGCCGAGAAGCGAGGACAGGATCCCCAGCGTCTGCTCCTGCGTGAACACTGTGAACTCGTCTTGGAACTTTGGCCGCAGCACCTGTTGCGTCTGCGCCTTCACCAATTCGACCTGGTCAGGATTGCGCGCTTTGATGATGATCGACGAGAGATCACGGCTGCCGAGAAGCCGCTGCGCGGTCGTCGTCGGCATGTAGATCTGGTTGTCCTGGTCCCCTGAAAGCGAGCCGCCCTGCTTGGCGAGCTGGCCGATGACCGTGAAGCGCTCGCCGTTCACACTGAGCTCACGGCCCACAGGGTTTTGGCCCGGGAAGAGCTCGTCCGCCGGCGTGGCGCCCAACATGAGAACCCGGGCCCCGGTCGCGTACTCGCTCTTGGTGTAGTGCCGGCCGGCGACGTAATCGGCGTTGAACACCGCGTCGCCCTCTTGGTTCGCCGCCGCGATCGTCGTGCGCAACGTCCGGTTTCCCGCCTTAAGGGTCGCGGGGCCTTGGGCCACCGGGACGACGATGGCCTTGTCACCAAGCCGTCGAGCCAGCAGGTCGGCGTCATCGAGCGAGAAGCGTTTGCGGATCTCCGCGCCGGGTCCACCGGCGGTCCCGCCACCACCACCCTGCGTGAAGTTGCCGGGGAAGACGAAGAGCAGGTTGCTGCCGAGCCCCTCGATCTGGCCGGTTATCTCCTGCTGCACGCCGGAACCGATCGCCACGAGCAGTATCACAGCCGCCACGCCGATGATGACGCCCAGCATCGTGAGCGCGGCTCGGACCTTGTTGGAGGCCAGCGCCCTAAGAGCGATCCGGAAGCTCTCGATGAAGTTCATCGCACGTCCTCGGCGCGATCGCTGCGCGCCTGAAGCGCCGCCAATTCGATACGGGCGTCGATGTGGTCTTCCACCTTGCGATCCGCGACCACCTGGCCGTCCTTGATCTCGATCACCCGCTGGGCGTGCCGCGCGACGTTAGCGTCATGCGTGACGAGCACGATTGTGATGCCGTGGTCGTTGAGGTCCTGCAGGAACGCCATCACCTCGACTCCGCTGCGGGAATCGAGGTTGCCCGTGGGCTCATCGGCGAGGACGATGCTCGGTTCCGTCACGAGGGCCCGGGCGATGGCAACCCGCTGCTGCTGGCCGCCGGAGAGCTGGTTCGGCATGTGCCCGAGCCGCTCACCCAAGCCGACGCGCTCGAGTGCTTCACGCGCCCGCTTGCTTCGCTGGGCAGCGCTTGCGCCGGCGTAGATGAGGGGCAACTCGACGTTGGCCTGCGCGGTGGTGCGCGACAGCAGATTGAAGGCCTGGAACACGAAGCCGATCCGCCGGTTCCTCACAGCGGCCAGCTCGTTGGGGTCCATGTTCGAGACCTCTTCGCCCTCGACCTTCACGCTGCCTTCGGTGGGGCGGTCGAGAAGCCCGACGATGTGCATGAGCGTGGACTTGCCTGAGCCCGACGGTCCCATGATCGCGAGCATCTCGCCCTCGCGCACCTGCATGCTCACGCCACAGAGCGCACGCACCTCGATGTCCTCGAGGAAGTACGACTTGGTGACATCGGTCGCTTCGAGAACGACCCGCCCGCCGCCAGGGCCCGTGTTCAGCGGGCCGGTGACGACGGGCGGGTCCTCGGCGTTCATCTCAGCGTCGCCGCATGGAGTCGGCTACTGCCCTTTGACGCGGACAGCCATGCCGTCGGTGTACTGGGTGGATCCGGACAGTGCGACCACGTCGCCTGGCGAGAGGCCTTCGAGGACTTCGACCTCGGTGTCGGTGGTCGCCCCCACGGTGATCTCCGTCTTCTTGAGCTTGCCGTTCTCGACGACGTACACGTAGTCAGTGCCGCCCTCGCTGAAGAGCGCCTCGACCGGGATCGTCAACGCGCCCGCCTGCGAGCTGACTTCGATCGTCGCGTCGCCCTTCATGCCGATGAGCACGTCCTTGGTAGTGTCCCCGAGCGCGAGCTCCACCTCGAAGACGGTCCCGCCGGTGGCGGTCGGCTGCGCGACCGGGTTGATTCTCACGACAGTCGTGGTGAACTCCTCGCCGGGGAACGAATCCAACGTCACCTTGGCGTTCATGCCCACGTTGACGCGCTCGACGTCAGCCTCGTCCACCTCCGCGGTGAACTTGAGGGCGGTCAGATCGACGACCGTGAAGGGGGCGGATCCCGGGCTCACTGCCGAACCCTTGCCCGGCTTGCCACCGGCGCCTGCGCCCGACGCTCCGGCTGCCGCGGCGGCGGCCGCCGCGGGGTTGTTGAAGATGACGACGCCATCGATGGGTGCCGTCAGCGTTGCCTTTTCGAGATTGCTCTGGGCGAGCGCGAGGGCCTCGGACGCCTGCTTCACGCCCGCCTCCGCAGCGGCGCGAGCACTCCCCGTGTCCGCGCTGTTGAGCTTCGCGAGCTGTGCCTCGGCCCCCTTGAGCGCAGCATAGGCCTGCCCGACGCCAGCCTGTGCCTGAGCCTTCGCACCAGCGAGATCGGTGTTCTTCAGCTGGTCCTCGGCGGCCTTTGCGCTGAGGTAGCCCGCGTAGGCCTGGTCTTTCTGCGCCGCGAGTATCGCCTTGGTCGCGTCATCCGATGGGTACGCCGCGTATACGGCAGCCGCGTTGTCGTACGCCGTCTTGGCCGCAGCGGTGCCGGCCTCGGCTGCGTTGATCTGTGCAGAGCTGGGTCCCGCATCGCCGACGTTGGCAGCCTGGACCTTCGCGGCCTTGTACGCCGCTTGGGCGGCGGCGACGTTAGCGCGCGCGGCGCTGAGGTCGGCGGGGCCGGCTTCCTGCTGGTCGATCGCGGCGAGCTGGGCCTTCGCTTGAGACAGTCCGGCCTGCGCCTGGGCCACCTGGAGCTCGAGAGGAGCGGTGTCCATCTGGGCGATCTTCTCGCCCGCGGTGACCGTTGCTCCGTCACTCACGTACACGTCTTCCAAGGTACCTGCGGTAGGAGGAAAGACGTCGGCCTCGACGCCAGACTGCACCTTTCCGGACGCAGTCACGGTGACGGCCAATTTGGTCTTGGTGGCGGTCGCGGTGTCGACCTCAGGCCCGGTGCCACGGGAGGCAAGTGCGAAGTACGCGACAATCCCCCCGATGACCACGACAGCGACGATGGCCAAGATGATGCGCGTGCGTCTCGACACCGGTTCCTCCTCAGTCGACTCCCCCGCACTAACCTGCAGATTGTCCCACAGTGCAACTACATGCGGCTACGAGAGCCGCCCCGTCAGTGATTCGCTCAGACCCGGTACGGCTCCTCGTCACCCGTGATGATCTCAAGCACGGCGCCCATAGACTCCGCCGCGTACTCGGGGCCGGGCTCCAGCACACGCTCTCGTGCCGAGACGCCCCAAAGCGCCGCTATCGCTATGCAGCCGGCGGCAAGCGCCGCCGACATGTCATGCGGGCTGTCGCCGACGTATGCACATAGAGCGGGATCTACACCCATTTGTTCTGCCGCGAACATCACCGGGTGCGGGTCCGGCTTGTGGACGGGCACGTCGTCGAAGGAGACCACAGCATCGAAGTAACGAGCGAGGTCGAAGCGGTCGAGACCGCGAAACGCCACCTCTCTCGCCTTCGAGGTCACGATGCCGAGACGCTTGCCTGCGGCCATGAGCGCTTGGAGTGTCTCCTCCACGCCAGGGTATTCCTTGACCATGATGTCGTGCACGCGGGCGTTGTGCTCGCGATACACCGCGAGCAGCTCGTCGGCACGAGCTTCGTCGAACTCCCGCATCTGAACGATGAGCGGCACGCCCACGTTGTGCATCAGCACATCATCGGGAAGTGCGGTACCCAAGACCGTCTCCGTCGCGTAGCGCATGGACGCCTTGATGAGCTCGAGCGTATCGATCAGGGTGCCGTCGAGGTCGAAGAGCACGACCTCCAACCCGGCCACCCTGTCGACGAGCTCATCGCCGTTAGTCCTCGGCAAGTGCGCCGTCCTCGGCATCCTCGAACTCTTCGGCCACGAGCTCCTCGGCTTCCATCTCGCGATCGTCGTGTCCGAGCTCGTCCTCGACGGTGGCCGCGCCCTCGGCTCCCGGCTCAAGCAGGCTGACCTGGCCTTCACCGACGTTACGCGGCTTGACCTTCTTCTTGCCGCCGCTGACGCGAGCGATCGCGGTCACCCGGTCGGTCTCGCTTACGTTCATTACCTTGACGCCCTGAGTCGAGCGGCCGAGCTTGCTGATGTCGCCCGCCTTCACGCGGATGACGACGCCCTCCTCGGAGATGAGCATGAGCTCGTGCGCGCCACCGACGATCTTCATGCCGGCGAGCAGGCCCTTCTTCGGCGTGACCGCGATCGTCTTGACGCCCTGGCCACCGCGGTGGTGCTCGGGGTACTCGGAGACCGGGGTGCGCTTGCCGTACCCGCGCTCCGTGACCACGAACAGCTCGCTACCCTCAGGCGCGATCTCCATGCCGAGGACCCGCTCGTCGCCCTTGATGTTCATGCCCTTGACGCCCATGGTGTCGCGGCCCATCGGGCGCGCCTCAGCCTCGGCCCATTTGATCGCCTTGCCGGCGGTGGAGACCATCATCACGCGCTCACCCTCGTGCACGCGGCGCACCGAGATGAGCTCGTCGCCGTCGCGGAGGTTGATGGCGATGATGCCGTCGCGACGGCTGCGGTCGTACGCCTGGATGGCGGTCTTCTTCACCATGCCGTGGCTGGTGGCGAACATGAGGTATTCGTCGGGGCTGAACTGCTTGGTGTTGATGACGGCCGCGATCTTCTCGGTCTGCTCGAACGGGAGCAGGTTGACGACCGCCATGCCGCGGGCGTGACGCGAGCCAACGGGCAGCTCGTGCACCTTCATGCGGTACACCTTGCCCTTGGTGGAGAAGAACAGCACGTAGTCGTGAGTGCTCGCGATGAACAGGTGCTCGACGAAGTCGTTGTCCTTGAGGTTCACGCCCTGCAGGCCCTTGCCGCCGCGCTTCTGCTGGCGGTAGGTCGCAACGGGGAGCCGCTTGACGTAGCCGGCCTTCGTGATCGTGACGACCATGTCTTCCTCGGCGATGAGATCCTCGACATCGAGGTCTTTCGATGCGGCCGAGATCTCCGTGCGGCGCTTGTTGGCGAACTTGTCGCGCAGCTCGCCGAGCTCGTCCTTGATGATGCCAAGCACGAGGTTGATGTCGCCGAGGACCTGCTTGTACCAAGCGATCTTCTTGCGGAGTTCCTCGAGCTCCTCCTCGATCTTGCTGCGCTCCAGGCCGGTCAGGCGGCGCAGGCGCATCTCGAGGATGGCGTCGGTCTGGATCTCAGAGAGGCCGAAGCGCTCGATGAGCTTGCTCTTGGCCTCGGTGTCGGTCTGCGAGGCACGGATGATCTTGATGACTTCATCGATGTTGTCGAGAGCGATGACGTAGCCCTCGAGGATGTGGGCGCGCTCCTCGGCCTTCCGCAGCTCGTACTTGGTGCGGCGGATGATGACGTCCTTCTGGTGCTCCAGGTAGTAGTGGAGCATCTCCTTGAGCGTCAGCGTCCTCGGAATGCCGTCAACGAGCGAGAGCATGATGACGCCGAAGCCTGTCTGAAGCTGAGTGTGCTTGTAGAGCTTGTTGAGCACGACCTGCGGGATGCAGTTGTTCTTGAGCTCGATCACGACCCGCATACCCTTGCGGTCGGATTCGTCGCGCAGGTCGCTGATCTCGGTGAGCTTCTTCTCCCGCACGAGGTCGGCGATCTTGGTGACGAGCTTCGACTTGTTCACCTGATACGGGATCTCGGTGATGATGATCCGCGTGCGCCCGGTGGACGTCTGCTCGATGTGAGCCTTGCCGCGTACGGTCAGCGAGCCGCGGCCCGTCTCGTACGCCGAGCGGATGCCGTCGTAGCCCATGATCATGGCGCCGGTCGGGAAGTCGGGGCCCGGCAGCACCGTCATCAGCTCGTCGAGCGTCACGTCAGGGTTGTCGATGAGCATCCTGGTCGCGTCGATGACCTCGCCCAGGTTGTGCGGCGGGATATTGGTGGCCATACCGACTGCGATGCCAGCCGAACCGTTGACGAGTAGGTTGGGGAAGCGGCTCGGGAGAACCAGGGGCTCCTGGAGCGATTCGTCGTAGTTGGGGCCGAAGTCGACGGTCTCCTTGTCGAGGTCGCGCAGCAGCTCCATGGCGAGTCGGTGGAGGCGGGACTCCGTATATCGCATGGCGGCCGCCGAGTCACCGTCGACCGATCCGAAGTTACCGTGACCGTCTACCAGCGGTGCGCGCATCGCGAACGGCTGGGCCATGCGCACCATCGTGTCGTACACAGCCTGGTCGCCGTGGGGATGGTACTTGCCGATGACCTCTCCGACCGTCCACGCCGACTTCTTGTAGGGGCGCGTCGGCGTGAGCCCCGACTCATTCATCGCGTAGAGGATGCGTCGGTGGACCGGCTTGAGCCCGTCGCGGACGTCGGGGAGCGCTCGCGCAACGATGACGCTCATCGAGTACTCGAGGAACGAGCTCCTGAGCTCGGTCTGGATCTCGATGGGCAGGAGCGTGGTCCCGCTCGTATCGATGATGCCGTTCTCTTCTGACACTTACAGCACTCCCCGTCTCTTCAGGGCCTGATATCCCAACCACACTCCGCCGGCGATGAAGCCGACTCCGAACAATCCGAGCCCTGCACCGGCGTACGTGCCGGTCAATCCCGTCCTGCCCGCACTCATCAGTGCGGCTATCGCCCAGATCAGTAGCACCGATCCGAGCGCGACCAACAACAGCGCCGAACCCATCGCCACGCCGAAGAACGTCCGTTTCGCGGGCGGTTCCTCGGCGGCCAAACCTGCCAGGAGCTCTATCAGCGTCGCTTCGTCAACGCCCTCTCCCCTACTCGGCGCCACCGTTATTCGCGGGGCGGACACCTCAGGCTTCACTGCCGCCGGCGGGGCTCCGACCGGCGCTCGCTCGGCCCCCGCTTCGGGCTCCGCTTTGCGCTGGCCGATCTCCTCGAACGCATCGCGTTCCCAGGGCGGGGGCTCGAAGCGCTTAGGCTCTCTTCGCTCCCCCGGCCTCCGAAAATCGAAGCCGTTTTCGTCGCTCAACGCCGTACGCTCTCGTCTCGTCGTTAGATGTCGAGGAACCGTACGTCCTTCGCGTGCCTCTGGATGAACTCTTTGCGAGGCTCGACCTGGTCGCCCATGAGCTCCGAGAACGACTTCTCGGCGGCCAGTGCGTCGTCGATAGTTACCTGGAGCAGCGTGCGCTTGCCGGGGTCCATGGTCGTCTCCCACAGCTGCTCGGGGTTCATCTCGCCGAGACCCTTGTAGCGCTGGATGTTGTACTTGGTGCCCTCGGGAAGACGGGCGAGCGATTGCTGAAGCTGAGCGTCGCTGTAGGCGTATTCATGCTTCTTGCCCATGCTGATCTTGTAGAGCGGCGGCTGCGCGATGTAGATGTAGCCCTGCTCGATCATCTGCGGCATGAACCGGTAGAAGAACGTGAGGATCAGGCAGCGGATGTGGGCCCCGTCCACGTCGGCGTCCGTCATGATGATCGCCTTGTGGTACCGGGCGGCGTTGATGTCGAACTCCTCGCCGATGTTGGTACCGAACGCCGTGATCATCGCCTGGATCTCTTCCGAGGAGAGTGCCCGGTTGAGTCCGGCCCTCTCGACGTTGAGGATCTTGCCTCGAAGCGGAAGGATCGCCTGGAACGAACGGTCGCGGGCCTGCTTGGCCGAGCCGCCGGCCGAGTCACCCTCGACGAGGTAGATCTCGGTGAGAGCCGCTTCCCGGATCGAGCAATCGGCCAGCTTGCCGGGGAGTGTTGAGCTCTCTAGCAGTCCCTTGCGCCGCGTGAGTTCGCGCGCTTTGCGCGCGGCCGCTCTCGCCTTGGCCGCCTGGGCGGACTTGGTCACGATCGTACGCGCGGGCTTCGGGTGCTCCTCCAGATACTCGGAGAGGCCCTGCGTGACGACCTGCTGCACGAGGCCGCGCATCTCCGTGTTGCCCAGCTTGGTCTTGGTCTGGCCTTCAAACTGCGGTTCGCGCAGCTTGACTGAGATGACCGCCGCGAGACCTTCGCGGATATCCTCGCCCGTCAGGTTCTCGTCCTTGTCCTTGAGAATCCCCTGTCGGCGAGCGTAGTCGTTGATCGTGCGGGTCAGTGCGTTCTTGAATCCCTCGAGGTGGGTTCCACCCTCGTGGGTGTTGATGTTGTTTGCGAACGCCAGCACCGAGTCCGAGTAGCTGGTGTTCCACTGCATCGCTATCTCCACCGCTCCTTCGGTGCCCTCGGCCTCGAAGTAGATGGGCTTGCTGTGGACCGTCTCTTTGTTCTCGTTGATGTACTTGACGAAGTCGACGATTCCGCCGGCGTACCTGAACTCGTCCTTGCGTGGCTCGAGTTCCCGCTCGTCGGTGAGGGTGATCCTGAGATTCTTGTTCAGGAACGCGGTCTCCCTGAAGCGCGTGGCCAGGGTGTCGTAGTCGAAGACGACGGTCTCGAAGATCTCCGGGTCGGGCCAGAACGTGATCTTGTTGCCAGTAGTCTTCGATTTGCCGATGCCCTTGAGTGGTGAACACGGCTTGCCGCGCTCATACTCCTGCTGCCAGATGGTTCCGTCGCGCTTCACCTCGACGATGAGCTTGTGGGAGAGTGCGTTCACGACCGAGGCGCCGACGCCGTGCAGTCCGCCCGAGACTTTGTAGCCCTCTCCACCGAACTTGCCGCCAGCGTGGAGGACGGTGAGGACGACTTCGACGGTCGGCTTCTTGAGTTTGGGATGCTTATCGACCGGGATTCCTCGGCCGTTGTCTGTGACGCTTACCGCGTTGTCCGCGTGGATGACGACGTCGACGTTCGTGCAGTAGCCAGCGAGCGCTTCGTCGACGGAGTTGTCCACGATCTCGTAGACGAGATGGTGGAGTCCCTTGGGGCCGGTTGAACCGATGTACATGCCGGGGCGCTTACGTACCGCTTCAAGCCCCTCGAGAACCTGAATGTCCTTGCCTGAATACGATGGAGTCTTTGACACACCCGCTCCTTCGCGCGCGTGAGGGATGGAATAGCACGTCTTGAACCACGGCTACGATATGTTGTGGTTCTGACACCGATTCTACCACAACAACTAGGGTACCGGCGTCAGGAAGGGGCCTCAGGAGTCCCCTCGTCCTGCCTCCCGCCGTTTGGCGGTCGCGATACCCTTTTTCCACTCGAGATCGGCGACAGTGGCCCTTAGAACCGCCTGCCGTAGTTCCTCGTCGGGTATCGCAGATACTGACTCCGTCACCTGAGCGAGCTCAGTCTCGCTCAACGGAACGGACTCGACCATGTCGCGCTCCCGCTCCTTTTCGGCTTCCTCCTCAGCGACTTCCGACCTTCTCCTGTCGGACACCTTCTTGGAGACAGCGAAGCGCATCGACTTAACCACTCTCTCGCCTATTTCTTTGTTGATCGCTTCCTGATACTGCGCCGAGAGAGCCGAGAGCTCAG
This sequence comes from uncultured Eubacteriales bacterium, assembly GCA_964607705.1. Lineage (GTDB taxonomy): Bacteria > Actinomycetota > Coriobacteriia > Anaerosomatales > PHET01 > CAZSLI01. The sequence goes on along the minus strand of CAZSLI010000006.1, from coordinate 89,436 downwards.
TAGCCCATGCGGGTGAATCCACGAGGACCACGAGTTCGCCCTCTCGGACGTGGATGTCTGTGGTGTGAGAGTCGACCAGATCCCCCGCGACCTTCGCCCAAGCCCGAACCACCCTCAGCTGTGCGAATCCCCCACCTGAACGGTGATCCAACCGGCGGGTGATTCCTTGAAGCGCCGATCCGAGGTCTACCCGTTTTCCTCTAACCACCCAGCTCCACCACTTTCGCTCTTGAGGTCATGCTCTTCTCGAAGTACCCCAGGTTGGTGGTCGTGATCACCGTCTGCGCGCTTCGCCCGACCAGTTCGGTCAACGCGTGCCGGCGCCGGGCGTCAAGCTCCGACATGACGTCGTCGAGGAGCAGGACGGGTGGTTGGCCCGCGAACTCAGTGGCGACAGAGACCTCGGCCAGCTTCCATGCCAGGGCGATGGTCCTCTGTTGTCCCTGCGAGGCGAACGCCCTCGCGTCGCGCCCGTCGATACTGAACCCGATGTCATCTCGGTGGGGTCCCACCAGCGTGAGTCTCCGCGCCTTCTCCTCGACCTCGCGCTCGGAAAGCACCCGAAGGAATCCTTCCGGAGTGGCAGGTGTCGTGTCCGGTGCTCCGTCTCGCTCCCACGACCGAACATAGGAGAGAGCCAACGTCTCGTCCTCGACAAGCGGTCCGTGAGCCTCCACGGTTGCCTTCGCCATCCGGGAGAAGAGGCGAACCCGGGCTTCTTGGAACCGCGAACCTACTTCCGCCAACTGTTCAGAAAGGCTTCGGAAGAGACCAGGGTCTGTCTGTTCCGTCTTGAGGAAGGCGTTCCTCTGTCTCAGTGTCTTCTCGTACTCGTTCTTCAGCCGGGCGTAAGAGGGTGACAGCTGTTCCCCTACCGCATCAAGCGCGGCCCTTCGTCTTTCGGCCGCATCTTTGACCATGCGGAGATCATCGGGAGTGAAGACCACGCTGGGCAGGATGCCGGCCACCTCGGACGTGCGCCTCTTTGGCTTCCCGTTGACCGAGTACTTCTTCGTGCCCTCGGGTGAGACGACAAGGTCGACTTCGACCTGTCTCCCCTCTCCCTCTGCCTTGAGAGAGAGCCTGGCCTCAGTCTGGCCCCACCTGACCAGTTCTCCCCACGACGGCCTCCTGAACGACTGCGCGGCCGTGAGCAGACGGACCGCCTCGATCACATTCGTCTTTCCTGCCGCATTAGGCCCCACAAGCAGGGTGAGCCCGGGATCAGGCTCGAGCACCAGGTGTTCGTAGCTCCTGAAGTCGCGCAGTTCGAGCCGTGTGATCCGAAGAGACAAGACGCCTAGCCGAGACGGACAGGCATGAGTAGATAGAGGAAGTCCTCGTCGGCCGAGCTCTTGAGCAGGCCGGGCTTCAGGGAAGACTGGACCTCGAGGCGAACCGTCTCGGTCGAGATCGAGGACAGCCCGTCGATCAGGAAGGCGTGATTGAAAGCGATCTCCACGTCCTTACCATCTACTTTGGACATCAAGTCCTCTGAGGCGTCTCCCACATCCTGGGTAGTCGCCGACAAAGACAGCGTCTGGTCCTCGTGCTTGACCTCTATCCGAAGAGGCGTGTTGTGCATCGCCATCAACGAGACTCTCTTCACCGCGGCAAGGAATTCGTCGGTGGGAATCTCTACCGTGCTCTCAGCTTCCTTAGGGATGAGCTGCTTATAGTTCGGGAACGAACCCTCGATACGGCGGGTGATGAATGTCGTGTCTCCGAACTCGAATACAACTTGATTCTCAGACACACCGAATCTCACTTCAGAGCCGGATGAGGCCAGCTTGGTGGCTTCATCCAAAGCACGCCCCGGAACGACGGCTTCGATATCCTCGCCGATAGGGCTCTCAAGCAGACGGTCCACTACCGCGAGCCTGTAGCTGTCCGTTGCGACCAGCTTCACCGAGGCGCCCTCTATGACGAACAAGACACCCGTGAGGATGGCTCGTGTTTCATCTCGACTGACCGCCTTGGCTACCTTCCTGACCATCGAGGCCAGGGTGTCTGCGGGAAGCACGACGCTCTTGTCGATAGCCACCTCAGGGAACTTTGGAAAATCGGCCGGGTTCAACGTCCTGACCGTGAAGGCTGAGCTCTGGCACCGGACCGACACGAGGTCCTTGTCCTTCTCGAGAGTGACCGCCGCTTCAGGCAGCGAGCGCACTATGTCGGTGAGCAGTTTTCCAGGGATGACAACCGTTCCCTCTTGCTCGACGAGAGCGGGAGAGGAGTGGCGGACGGACACCTCAAGATCGGTGGACTGGAAGGTCAATCGTCCGTCAACGGCCTCGAGATAGATTCCAGAGAGGATCGGGAGAGTCGAGCGAGCAGACATTCCTTTAGACACGATGTTGAGAGCGTCCAGAAGTTCGCTTCGGGCGATGCTCAGCTTCATACAGGTGTTTCCTCTCTATATCTCAACAAACCAGCACTAACACTATGGGCTGTGGACATGTGCACAACTGACAAAACAGCAGGTCGGTCACGGTGTATCGGTTCTCTTACTCCTGTGGACAAGATGATACTGGAATCCCCACCTTCCACAGGACCTCAAATCCATCAACAGGAATCAGATCCGAGACCCAGCTCCCCCACAAGTCATCCACAGGACTTTCAACAGGGACTCCCTTAACCCTTGAGCCGGATCGTGTTCGTCAACTGCTGTATCTGGTTGAAGACGTCACGCTGGGAGTTCATCAGCTTACGGATCTTGTCCGTCGCGTGCATGACAGTTGTGTGGTCTCTGCCGCCGAACTCGGCACCGATCTTAGGCAAAGAGAGATCCGTGAGTTCCCGAGACAGATACATGGCCACCTGCCGAGGATAGACGATGTTGTGGGAACGTTTGCTGCCCACCAGCTCGGCACCGGAGAGGTTGTAGTAACGGCACACCTCACGCTGGATCGTGGCCACCGGAATTGGCCTGTGTGAGTGGTCCGGGAACAGGTCCCTCGTGACCTGCTCCGCCATAGTCAAGTCGACGACGTCCTTCTTGGACAGCTCCCGATACGCAAGGATACGGATGATCGCACCCTCCATCTCACGGATATTGGCCGTGCTGCGTTCAGCTACGAACGACAGCGCGTCGTCTTGAAACGGAACACCCTGGGTCTCGACGAACTGGCGGAGGATGGCGAGACGGGTCTCGAAGTTGGGGGGCTGAATGTCAGCCTGTAGACCCCAGGCGAACCGGCTCCTGTAACGCTCGTCCATGTCGATGTCTTTGGCTGAGCGGTCGGAAGCAAGCACGACGGCCTTGCGGCGGTTGTGCAGCTCGTTGAAGGTGTTGAAGAACTGCTCCTGCGCGCCGACCTTACCTACCATGAACTGGACATCGTCGATCAGCAGTACGTCCACCGAGCGGTATTTCTGGCGGAAGCTGTCCTGCCTCTTTGTGTTGATGGACTCCACGAAGTCGTTCAGAAAACGCTCGGAGGTCACGTAGATGACCTTCTTGTGAGGGTAATTGGCCGTGACGTAGCTGCCGATCGCCTGCAGCAGGTGCGTCTTTCCAAGACCCGGGCCGCCCCAAAGGAACAAAGGGTTGAACTTCAACCCCGGCTGCTCGGCCACGGCCAAAGCAGCATTTCGCGCGAAGTGGTTTGAGTCTCCGACGACGAACGAATCAAAGGTGTACTTGGGCTCGAACTCGATCCCCCCGCTGGACCCCGGAGAGGATTCGACTACCTCCACGGAGGGTGCAGGGGTATCGATCACCACCGGCGCGACATCGGCGAGGGGGGGCGTCTCGTCCACGGCTCCGACAACGTCTTGATCAACCACGATGCGGACCAAGATGTCCGTGCCCACGACGTCGCGCAGGGCCGCACTCAAACGCTGCGAATAGCGCTCCTCAAGCCAGGAACGGGCGAACTCGTTTTGCACGCCGACCACAAACACGCCGTCATCGGTCAACTCGACTGGAGCGGTGTGCTCGAACCAGGTCTTGAAGCTGGGCGTGTTGAGTTCGCTCTTAACGATCTCGAGTACTTCCGACCAGATCGAATTCAGATCTGAGGTAGCGATGGACATTCTCTCCCCTTCAGGTGCTAGAGACAGACGACGTCACGTCGTCGAGGTAGGACATGCCGGCGGCGGTGAGGGTCCTCTTGCCGCCATCTGAAGATATGAGGCCCAGGTCTTCCAGAGAAGCCAGGTCCCGATAAGCGGTAGACAACCCAACACCGAGCTCACGTGAAACGATGCTGGGCCCGGCGGAGCCGGACTCGAGGACAAGCGCGAGAACGTGTTTCTGACGGGTGGTAAGCCGAACATGAGGAACGGAGCCGGCGGACACCTGAGCGGAGAAGAGGTCCGGCGCCCCCGTCGAATCGGTGACGGCGCGGGCTCCCGAGCTTGAGGTAGTGGGCTGACCTGGGCGCGCCTCGAGTATTGGAAGCGGAGCTGCGGGTCGGGCTTCATCCCGACGGGACGAGCACGAGATGGACACAACGGAGCCCCCGTCGAGATTGTCCTCGATCAGAAGTCGCCCGCCGGTCACCGAGAGGAATTCCTTGACTATCGGAAGGCCTGAACCCACGCCACGGATCACAAGTTTCATGTCACCGGAGGCCGTGGTGAACCCTGGCTGCAACGCGCGGGCCTTATCCGGGATTCCCGGCCCCTGGTCACTGAAGCGTATCGTGTTGCCGGAATCGAGGATGGAGACGACGGGCTCGGCGAAGTCCGCGTGAATGAAGTTCTCAACCACTTCCCTCACGACGGTGTAGGGAACGTCGCTGCCCCTGTCGCGCGCCAGCTCGTGGACCCGCACGGAAAGGCGCTCGACGAACTCCCTCGGGGAGCCCGCCTCGAGGTCTTCCACGTACGGAGCGCTCGCGAGGCTGTCATACACAGCAACGCGCGCGCGACTATATATAGACGGTTCGAAGCGATCGTCCGAGGAGGCCACAGGCCCCTCAATCGGTCCTTCTGAGAAGAAGCTCTTCATTCCCCCACACTTTCCACAAGACCTGATCCATCCACAGCTTCGTCCACAGTCAACAGCCAAACCCTAGCCGCAGCATTTGCAACAGCCACATATCGTGACCTGCGCTTTTCTGGGCAGCGAACCTCTGTTCGCCCACGACGACGTGGTGTTTCCTCACTTGTCCACAGGACTTTCCACACTGTGGAAACCGGCGGAACTCGAAACAGCCACCGAATGAGGGATTCGCCTGCTCCGAGAAGGTGTATCCACCCCCCACCCCAGGAGGCACCTGTGGAAAGAGGCCCAAGGATTCCACCAGGCGGTGGAAAGGTCGGACCGTTCTTCCACAGACCCCAAACGGGCTACCGATCCGGCCAGGCGCTCAACCCCGCCCACGACACCACACCCAGATAAACGGCTGATATGCTGCGACAAACGGCGCTTTTCAATACGAGCGACGCTCACAGGGCACTCCGAGCGCGTAGGCGGATTCTAGTCGGGCTCCGCCGTTATGAACAGTCGTATACTCAGAGTTATCCACAACTTCCACACGCGCCAGACCTGCGTTTTCCACAGTGTCCACAGATTGCAGGCTCATAAGTGGAAGCCTCACCGCGCACCCCAATCGAGGCCATCCTGCTACAGTGGGCCAGCGGCGGGGGCGAGCTACCGCCAAGGACGGCCCTGCGGACACTCGAGCCCAGTCGCGAGCGACCGCTCTGCTTCTCGCATGCCAAGGAAGATGAACCACCGCGTCTGACAGAAAGTCGTTGACTCGGTGGGTACTGATTCATATAATCATCGGGCTTTGCCCTCAGACGGGGCAGCAGCTCTAGGAGGAACAGTGAAGAGGACGTACCAGCCTAACAATCGGAAGCGTGCGAAGACGCATGGTTTCCGCGCCCGTATGGCGACACGCGGAGGCCGCGCGGTTCTCGCGGCGCGCCGTCGTAAGGGCCGCAAGGTTCTCTGCGCCTAGGGAACCTGTCCAGGGACGAGGTGCCGACCAATGAGCACCATCAAGTCCTCGAAGGAGATCGACGGGGTCTTCCGCGGTTCACGGAGAATCGCAGACCCACTCGTCATAGCGCTGATCATGCGCACCAACACCGGACGCGACCCAGAGGGTCGCGTCGCCTTTATCGCGGGCAAGAAGATGGGTAATGCGGTTCTCCGGAACCGAGCGAAGCGCGTGCTGAGAGCGGCGACACGCCAAGCCGGCGGGCCGTGGCCGGGCTATGACGTGGTGCTGATTGCCAAGCCCGGTACAGCCGAGGCAGGCGCAGACGCGGTTGCTCTTGCCATGACGCGAATCTCCGAAAAGGCGGGTTTGAGGTCGTGACCATACCGGACGCGATCAGGCTGATGCCCCGAAGAGCGGGAGTGCTCGCCATACGCGGCTACCAGGTAGCCATCTCGCCTTTGTTTCCTCCCTCCTGCAGGTTCACGCCGACTTGTTCGGCCTATGCGCTAACATCAATCGAGCGATATGGACTTCTTCGGGGTGGCTGGCTCGGCATCAAGCGCATTGCGCGGTGCCATCCGTTCAGCCCCGGTGGACATGATCCCGTTCCTTAACGAATATTAACGAGGCGAAAGGCTTCTAGTGAACATCTGGGTCACCTTCAAAGAACTGATCTTCCAGTTCCTACTGATGATTCATAGCATCGTCGGGGACTGGGGCATGGCCATCATCGTGCTCACGGTGCTGGTGCGTCTTGCGCTGATGCCGCTCACCATCAAGCAGACGAAGTCCATGTATGAACTTCAGCGCATCCAGCCGAAGATCAAGGAGCTTCAAGCCAAATACAAGGACGACAAAGAGAAGCTTCAAGAAGAGACGCTCAAGTTCTATCAGGACAACAAGGTCAACCCTTTCGGGGGCTGCCTCCCGCTCATCCTGCAGATGCCCCTGCTGATCGCCTTGTACCAGGTCCTCGGGGGAACGGTGAAGCGCCCGGGAATCCTGATGAAGTACCTTCTCGAGAACGACATGGTCGGACGCTTCTACTTCTTGATCCCGGACATCGCCAAGACGCCAGCGGTCGTGTTCAAGACGCAGGGTCTTGTCCCGGCGCTCCCCTACGTCATCCTCGTTGTGCTGTTCGGCCTGAGCGTGTGGCTGCCACAGGCGCTCATGCCCGGCGAGAAGCAGCAGAAGATGATCGGCGCCTATATGGGTGTCATGATGCTGTGGTTCGGCTGGTCGGCACCCGCCGGAGTCCTGCTCTACTGGGACGTCTCGAGCATCTGGGGCGTCGCGCAGCAGCAGCTGACGATGATGTCGCTGAAGCGCAGGCACGCCGAGGAAGACGAGCCGGCCACGGCACTTGCCGAGAAGAAGCCGGCGAACACCTCGGGTTCCGCTAAGAAGTCCAAGAAGAAGTAATAGGGCGACCCCCTTAGGAAGCGAGACCGTCATGAATATCGAATGCACGAAAGAGGCTCCCACCGTTGAGGAGGCCGTCGATTCGGCTCTTGAGGAGCTTGGCGTTCAGCAGGACGCCGTTGAGTACGAGGTGCTTCAGGAGCCGGGCCGAGGGATGTTCGGCATGGGATCCGAGAAGCCGGCCAGGGTGCGGGTTTGGGTGAAAGCCGAGCAGATAGCGGCGCTCGATGAGGCGAAGGCAGTCGCGGACGAGCTCCTGCGTGATGCCGAGATCGCGCCAGAGCTCTCCGCTCGAGAGGCTTCCTCGGATGTCGACTCAGACAGGGATGAACTGTCGGATGAGGAGCTCGACAAGATCGCCGACGCGGCCGTGACGGCGCTTCGGGAGGTGCTGTCGCATCTCGGTATCGAGAATCCGACCATCGAAGAGTATGAAGGCGATGAACGGGAGATCATCCTCGACGTCGTCGGTGGCGACTTCGGGCTTCTCATCGGGCGCCACGGTCGCACTCTCGATGCACTTCAAACTGCAGTCGGCGCCGTGACTACCCGGACGATCGGCTACCGCTACCCCGTCGTGATCGATGTCGAGGGTTATCGCCATCGCCGCCGCCAGAAGATCGAGGAGATCGCCCGCCGGGCAGCTGATCGCGCTTCGCGCCAGCACATCCCTGTGCGCCTGCGTCCCATGACCGCGTACGAGCGGCGGGTGGTGCATGTCGCGCTCCGCAATGATCGCCGCGTAGTCACAGCCAGTGAGGGAGCGGACCCGTATCGCCAGGTTGTCGTGAAGCCCAAGTAGCACCCCGGCAACTCAAGACGCTCACGAGAGGCGGCGGACCCAGCGGGGTCCGCCGCCTCTCGGCGTTTCAAGTCTCGAGGTGCCCGGGCACATGCGGGACAGGCACCACGCGAATCGATGGTGCGCGAGCGCAGCGCAAAAGCAGCCGCCCGCTTGGTGGCTCCTGTGCGCGGATCACACGCGAGAGGACTTCCGCCGAGAAGTTGTGGGTCACGGAATCTTGTCACCGCCGACCACGCGCGTTGGCCGCCGTTCGCTGCGACCAGACTGTCAGCGCGCGGGTCTCTGGGCGAGACGTGCCGGCCCTGATAGTCAATGACCCGTGGTTTGCTAGGCTCCACAGGGACCAATGGGGTTCTTCTGCTGAGAGATCGGCACTTCGCTCGACGCGTCCGCCGGAACCATGGCATTGTGCGTAGGCCCGGTACGTGAAGGCCTGGTGCTGACCCAAGGTGTCTGTGGCACGGCCACTACAAGACACGAAGACCGACCCTCACGTCCAGATACCGCCACGGAACCGCTCCGAGCTGAGCGCATCGGTAGCGCCGTGGTATGTTTCACGTGAAACCCTTGGGCCCCCACGGAATGGAATGTTTCACGTGAAACGCGAACACGTCGTCGAGCGACAGCTGAGAGCGCTGGGTATCTCAGTCCCCTCACCCCTGCTCGAAATTCTCATCCGGCACACCGAATGGGTCGTCGAGACGAGCAAGACGACCAACCTCACGGCAATCAAGCAGATCGACGACGCGCTTAGGCTGCATCTCGTCGATTCGCTGTCGGCGTTGGTTGAAGTCGAAGGAGCACCTGAAGGCCCCTTGCTCGACATAGGGACCGGAGGTGGCTATCCGGGTCTTCCGCTCGCGCTGGCATCGTCTCGAAGGGGGCTTCTTCTCGATTCTGTCGCGAAGAAGGTGACCCTGGTAGCCGACTTCCTGACTGAAAATGGCCTCACGGGGACTTTGGGCACGCGCGGCATCCGCGCAGAGCAGCTTGCTATGGAACAGCCTGGCGAATTCGCGGTCGTGGTGGCGCGTGCGGTGGCTCCGTTGCCGTCGTTGGTCGAACTAGCCTCGCCGCTTCTCATGAAGGGCGGTCTGCTAGTTGCGCTGAAGGGTGACCCGAAGACGGAAGAGATCGACGCCGGCGCGCGCGTCGCAGCCAAGACAGGCATGGCCGAAACCTCCGTAAGGAGGTTCGTTCTCCCTGACAGTGCCGAGAAGCGTTCGGTCTTTGCCTACAAGAAGAAGGGCCGCCCGTCCGTCAGATTGCCGCGGGCCGTCGGCAAAGCGCAAAACCAGCCGCTCGCGTAGCATTGCGACGCGTGGTCGGTCTATAATCGCGTCCTGGCTGGCTTGAGGAGGGGGTTGCGTGAGCGAGAGTACCGAAGGCAGATCCGCGCTTGTTCTCGCCGTCGTCAATCAGAAGGGCGGCGTCGGAAAGAGCACGACGGCCGTCAATCTGACGGCAGCGCTCGGAGAAGCAGGGGAGAAGGTCCTCCTGATCGACCTCGATCCCCAAGGCAACGCGACCTCGGGCTACGGTCTCAACAAGAATCAACGCGAACTGTGCGTCTACAACGCGCTCTTGGGCGAGATCGACCTTGCCGCCATCATTGAGCCGGTGGAGGTGGACGGCGTATTCGTGGTACCGGCCACCATTCAGCTCGCCGGCGCGGAAATCGAGCTGGTATCCGCGTTGAGCCGTGAAACAAGGCTGAAGTCCCTAGTGGAGGCGGTTAAGTCTGACTTTGATTTCATCGTCGTTGACTGCCCACCTTCGCTCGGCCTCCTCACGATCAACGCGCTCACCGCTGCCGAGGGGCTCGTAATCCCGATCCAATGTGAGTACTACGCCCTGGAAGGCCTGTCGAAGCTTCTCGACAGCGTTCGGCTGGTGAAGACGCACCTCAACCCCGCCCTTGAGGTGTTCGGCGTCGTGATGACCATGTACGACACGCGCACGCGACTCGCACAGCTGGTAGTGGAGGAAGTCAGAGACTTCTTCGGCGAACAGGTGTTCGATACTCTCATTCCACGAACTGTCAGGCTTTCCGAGGCGCCGAGCTTCGGGCAACCTGTGACGCTCTACGATTCGTCCGGTAAGGGAGCTGCGGCGTACCGCAGCCTAGCTAAGGAAGTGATGGATCGTGTCTAAGCGGGGCCTTGGGCGTGGGCTATCAGCGCTCATTCCGAGCGCGTCGCAGGAATCGCACGCCGGAGAGACAGTCACCGAACTTCCGGTCGATCAGATATCGCCGAACCCAGGCCAACCGCGCACCGACATCGACGACGACCGGGTGGAGGAACTGGCTGACTCGATCCGGAAGGTGGGGGTCCTGCAGCCGGTTATCGTGCGCCCTCACGGCGACAGATACCAGATAATCGCAGGTGAGAGGCGGTGGAGAGCCTCAAGACTCGCGGGTCTCGAGCGTATCCCCGTGCGCGTGTTGGCTACGGATGACGTGCAGTCCCTGGAGCTGGCTCTCATCGAGAACCTCCAGCGTGAGGACCTGAACGCGATTGAAGAGGCGCGGGGATATCGCCAGCTACTGACCGACCATCAGATGACCCAAGCCGAACTTGCGGACAAGGTGTCGAAGTCCCGATCGACCGTCACCAACGCCCTGAGACTCCTCGATCTCCCTGAAGAGGTTCAGGACCTGGTCTACGCCGGCAAGATGTCCGCAGGCCACGCACGCGCGGTGCTTTCGGTGCCCGATGAGGCGAATCGCGTCAAACTTGCCAATCGGATAGCCGCCGAGGGTTTGTCCGTGCGCGAGGCGGAGAATCTTGCGCGCCTCATCGCTGCCGGCCAAGCGGAGCGGGAGCCCAAGCCTCCCACGCCGAAGTCGTTCAAGGTCGTGGCGAGGTCGCTGCGGCGGCTGCTGGGTACCAACGTGCGGGTTCGTCAGACCAAGGACAAGGGCAAGATCGAGATTGAGTTCCGCGGCGAAGAGGATCTGGAGCGGATCTATCGCGCACTCTCTCAGATCGACGCATCGTCGGAAGGACAGTCGTAGTGCGAAGAAGTGTGGAGTACCTGCTTGTAGGCGCGATCTTCGGAGCCGCTCTCGGATTCATCGCCGGGCTGCTATTCGCGCCCTCTAGCGGCGCGAAGACCCGTAGGCGACTGGCTGATGAGGCCTTGAGGGCCGCAGAGGCCGCCAGGGTGCTGGCGGAGCGTGCCGAGCACGCCGCGGAGAGCCTCGGCGGCCGAGTGGAGCACTACCTCGGCAAGGATGAAGAGGTCGCCTGGCGAAAGGTCAACGAGATCCGCGAAGGCATCCGGGGCTATACTCAGACACAGACGGGCTGATGTCAGACCCCTCGGCTATGATCGCTCCGACCACCAGGGAAGGCGGAGTGAGTGGGGCTGCACCTCATCGCCGGACTAGCCAATAGCGGGAAGACCGGGCGAGCCTACGAGCACGTCCGCCGGGCGCTAAGAGCCGGCGAAGAAGTCGTTTTGGTTGTACCCGCAACGCCGGACGTCCAGCGGGCCCGCCGAGAGCTGGCCAGCGAATTCCCCCTTGGGCTGCGCGTGGCCACCTTCGAGCGGCTGGTCGACGATCTATGGAGTCTGGGTGGCGATGGCCGGATCGTCATCACGCAGTCCCAGCGTCTGCTGCTCCTGGAGTCCTGTGCCAGGGAGCAGGGAGCATCTCGTGCGCTTGCGGCCTTTGCCGAGCGCTGCGTCACACTCCTGAGCGAACAGGTCGGCTCGTCGTGGCGGGTTTCAGAACGCGGAGCCGTGTCGGGTCCAGGGAAGCCGCTCGCGAAGTTGCTTCGTGCCTACGCGGACGCCACCGCGGGCCGGGGGCTGATCGAGCCGGCGGAGGCAGCGCACTCGCTGCCGGCTGATGTCCTGCCGAACCACCTTGTCGCGCACCGATTCGCGGACTTCACCCCGGCACAGCAGGCTCTTCTTCGCAGGGCGGCGCGTGCAGGGGAGGTCGTTGTCACCTTGTGCTGGGCCCCGGGCTTCCCTCCGACACTCGCGAATGGGCAACTCGTCGACGCCTTGAAGCCAGACAGCCTCGAGATCATCGGTGAGGACCCACACAACACTGAATCGGATTTGACTGTCCTCGGGAATGCGCTCTTCGCCACACCATTTCGCATTCACAGCACTGAGAATGTGCGATTTGCGCTCGCTGAAGGGTTCGAGGCAGAGGCCCGTACCATAGCTGATGAGATTCTGGACGCCATAGCGTCCGGCGCAGCCACGTCTTCCGACAGGATAGCCGTGGCCTTCCGCGACCCCTCAACGCACTCGCATTCCCTGCAACGCGCCCTCCACGAGGCAGGCATCGAGGCGGACTTCGATCTGGGTGTGCCCTTTGGGGCCCTCGGTTTCGGTGCCGCGATGCTCGATCTGCTGCGTTTTGCTCGCGACGGACGCCGAACACCGCTGCTCAACTTCTTGAGGAGCGGGTTCAGCGGCATCTCTACAGAGGATGCGCGTGAACTGGAGCGGCGGTGGCGACGGGGGAGTGCGGACGACGCCTCGCGCATGATCCGGGATCTGTTCGCCGAGGATCGCGACCTTGGCCGCATGGTCCAGGCGGCGAGAGAGGTTACGAGCCCACTGGATTCCTCGGCGGTCGCGGTCTTGTCCGACGCGGCGAGGACGGTGCTGGGCAACCGCTATGACGGCGCGGTCTCGACTGTGAAGGAGTCCGATGCGCGTGCTCACGCTCGCGTGCAGGACATCTTGAGCGACGTGATGGCGCTGAGCGATGTCGGCATCGATCTGTCGGCCCTGATCACCGCGTTGTCGCGCACGACGATCACTCCCGGTACGGTCGAGCGACCCGGTCATGTTCAGGTCATGTCGCTGCAGCGGCTCCGCGGTCGCCGGTTCGATGTCGTGATAATCGGGGGGCTGAATGCCGGGGAAATGCCCGCGTCAGCGGATGAGAGCATGCTGAGCGGGAGCGCGGTCCACGACGTGCTGTGTGCTTTTGGGGCGACGGGCGTACCGAGTCGTGGACAGGAGTTCGAACAGGCGCTCTTCTACGAGGCCTACTCGATGGCCCGTAAAAGGGTGGTCCTCGGCGCTCGCACGACGGACTCCGATGGAGACGCGGCTCCGCTGTCTCCGTTCTTCGAAGTCGCGGCGGACTTCTTTCGAGACGGCGACGATCCGCCGGCGCATTCGTACCGCGCGCTTGGGTCAGTGCCCTTGAGAGGCGCCGCCTCCCCGCGGGAGGGAGTTCGAGCCGCCGCACTTGAGGGGGACGTGAGCCACCCCCGCGTCGCCGCAGCCATACGGAGAACGCGAAAACGCCCCGGGGCACTACTCGACGCGGTCGCTCTTCCTGCTGGCGAGGAGGTCTTGTCGGCAAGCCAGATCGAGACGTACCTGCGCTGCCCCTACCTGTGGTTCTACCAGCGTGCCGTGAAGCCGGCCGAACTGGAGGGCGGGTTCGACGTGCGCTCCGAAGGCACACTCGCCCACGAGATGCTCGAGGCAGTCTACCGCCGCCTCGCCGAACAGGGCGGGCTGCCCGTCACCCCGTCAACGCTCAAGGCCGCTCTGAGCTGCCTCGACGACGTCTTCACATCCCTTACGGCCCAGATCGGCTCGGCCTCCAGCCTCGCCGAGGAGATGAGCTGCGAGCGCGCAAAGCGGTGGATCGAGCGGATCCTCGGCGAGGACGCGGCGGCGTGCAGTGAATTCGTCCCCGCGCACTTCGAGTGGTCCTTCGGGTTCGAGGACGAAGCGGTCGAGCTGAGAGACTTCCGATTGCGAGGCCGCATCGACCGAATCGACACCGCGCCAGACGGCCGAGCCGTTGTCATCGACTACAAGCGCTCGGTGAAACGAGGGCAGTGCGCCTCCAACATGTTGGAGGAGGGAGGCGTCCAGGCCGCGCTCTACGTCGAAGTGGTGCGTCAACGCCTAGGGGTCACGCCGGTCGCGGCGCTCTATCGAGGCCTGGCAAGACCCGAGACCAGGGGCCTTGTTCTCGACTCGGTTGACTTGGGGAGGAAGGTCGTGAGGACCGACAGGAGGAGCCAAGCCGAGTTCGAGGCCCTGCTGGACGACGCGCTCGATTTGGCGAACGCGGCCGTCAACGGCATGCGGTCAGGCGATATCGCACCGCGCCCACGCGTCAAGAACGCCTGCGACTGGTGTCCGGCCGCCCTGTGGTGCGAGGGACGCGCATGAGCCGCGAACTGACTCACGATCAGGAAATCGCTGTCACGACCCTCAACGGCGATCTAGCGGTTCGGGCCGGCGCCGGCTCTGGAAAGACCCGTGTCCTGGCTTATCGCTTCTCCAGCGCGCTGGCGGAGCACGAAGGCTGGAGCCCCGCGGACCTCGATCAGATCTTGACGATCACCTTCACCAACAAGGCGGCCGGCGAGATCGCCGAGCGCGTGAGGCGGGTGGTGACTCAGGAACTGACCGCGGCTCAGGGACGCCGTGTCGGGGAGGCCTGGATATCTACGATCCACTCTCTGTGCGGGCGGCTCGTTAGGCGGCACGTTCTCGAGGCAGGCGTCGAACCGCAGTTCGGGCTCGCTGACGAAGTGACCACGAAGACGCTCATGACCGAGGCGTTCGAACGCGCCGCGCGCCGACTCTACGAGTCGGATACGGGAGTAGTCAGGGCCCTTGAGATCTTCTCGGTCGACCGGCTACGGGACTACGTCGTTTCGTGTCACGACAACGCGCGTTCTCTCGGACTCGATCCCGCCAGCATCTCCGTGCCCGCGGGTGAAGGCGAGGCATGCCACTGGGTCGAGCGACTGCGAGGAAGCGCGGACAAGCTCGCATCCTCGCTGGAGTGTGCCAAGCAGACTCCCTCAGTGACGTCCAAGGGCGCCCGGCTGTCCGAGTGGCGGGGCTCGGTCGACAACTGTTTGGCCGACGATGACCGTTGCCAGTCGATCCTGAGTGCCTGCCTGCAGTTCGACATACAGCGGCCGCCCGAGGAAGCGAAAGAGGACCATGCCAGCATGAAGGCAGAGCTGGAGGCGGTCATCTCGGCGGCCACCGCGGCAACGGAGCGCGAGCTTCTGTCCGGGATAGAGCACCTGATGCGTGCGTTCGCGACCGAGTACCGTGATGTCAAAGCGGAGAAGGGCGTGCTGGACTTCGACGATCTTCAGGAGCGTGCCGTTGCCCTGCTCGAACGGGACCCTGCCATCGCGGAGAGGTACCGAGAAGCCTTTCGTTTGATCATGGTCGACGAGTTCCAGGATACGAACGAGCTTCAGATGCGGGTCCTGGCACCGCTTAGGCGTGACAACTTGTGTGTCGTAGGCGACGAGCGGCAGTCCATCTACGGTTTCCGCTACGCCGATGTCGAGATCTTCGGCCGGGAAAGTGCGGCGATGGATCGTCCGGCGATCGAGCTCAAGCAGAACTTCCGCTCCCATGCGGACGTGCTGGACTTCGTGAACGCGGTCTTCAGCCAGGACCATCTCTTCGGCAGCTCATTCATGCAACTGGAAGCAGGACGCCCGGCGCGCGAAGACGCGGAGTACGTGTGCGGAGAGCCTCGGGTGCGCTGCTTGTTCGTTGGGACAGATGATTCCAAGAAGCCTGAGGCGGTCAAGGTAGAGGCAGCCCGTGTGGCCGAGGAGATCGACCGCCTGATATCTCGCGGCGCACGCGGCTCAGATGTTGCGATCCTCGTCAGGGCGTCCACGCACGTCGGCTCGTTCGCCGAGGCGCTCGAGCGCCGCGGCATCCCCGTCCTGATCAATGCGGGTGTCGGCCTGATGGATGCGCCAGAAGTCTCTGAGGTGATGCACCTGCTGCGGGCCATAGCGGTTCCAGCCGACGACGAGGCCCTGCTGGCCGTGTTGAGCGGGCGGATGGTCAACGTGTCGGATGACGCGCTGCTGGCAGTCTCGCGCGCGTCCGGCAAGCGGCCGCTATGGAAGGGCCTCGAAGCGATTGCCGCGGGTGAGGCGCCCGTCCTGACGACGAAGGACGACACCGAGGCCCTGGCTGCGGCGTACCACGCTCTCTGCGGACTAAGCGAGCAGCAGGGCTCGATGCGGCTCGCGGATCTGGTATTCGCCGCATGTGAGGCATTCGACTACGACATAACACTACATGCCGAGGGCCCCGGAGGTGTACGTGCATGGGCCAATGTGGGCAAGATCGCCCGCTACGGCGAGGCGTTCGAGGCGGCGGAGTCCAACGATCTCGCCGAGTTCGTCGCTTATCTCGCCGAGAGGGGAGAGGCAGCAACGGACAAGGCCGCCCCGGCCGAAGCGGGGGACGACGCCGTTCACCTGATGACCGTGCATGCGGCCAAGGGCTTGGAGTATCCCATCGTCTTCGTCGTGGATCTCGCGACCGCTCAGAAACACTCGATGCCACCCGTGCTTGTGGGTAAGGGTGCGAGCGAAGGGGAGGTCGTCCCGGTCGTCGGAGTCAGGCTGCCGGAGGAGTGCGGAAGGGCCTCCACAGCCGAGTACCAGCGCATGGCCACCTCTCGCACCGAGCGAGAGATCGAAGAAGAGAAGCGCTGCTTGTACGTGGCGTGCACGAGGGCCAAGGAGATGCTGTACCTGAGCGGGTGCACCACTCTCGGCAAGCCGGGAGAAGAGTGCGGAGGCCTCATCGACTGGGTACGTACGGCGCTGGATGATGCTGAGCCCGGTGAGATCGAGTTGGGCGCTGTCCCCGTGCGCGTGGAGCACCTCTACCCCGAGGCCCAGGTCGACGACGCAACCGAGTCGAAGACGCTACCGCGCGAGCCGGGCAGTTTTGCGCCAGGGACCACGGCCGAACGCCCGCCGGAGGTGGTGCCTCGCCTTCCCCAGACGGTGTCCTATTCGGCGCTTCACCTCTTCCAGGCCTGCTCGTTGGGTTTCCACGCACGGCACGTGCTGCGCCTCGGGGTACTGCGACGCCCGAAGACAAGCTCGGCGACCGACTTCGGATCTGCAGTGCATGCGGCGCTCCAGTCGGCGGCCCCCGAGGAGATCGGACAGGGCCGGGCGACGGCCATCGCGTCGCGTTTCGGCCTAGGCGCCGAGGACGCGGAACGACTGGTGAACATCCTACGGCGCTTCTCGGCGTCCGAACTTGCGGCAACCATGCGCGCCTCGCACCGCGTGGGCCGCGAGGAGCCCCTGTATGTGGATCTAGGTGAAGCCGCGCTGGTCGGGTCGATCGATGTGATCTCCTGGAGCGGCTCAAAGGCTCTGGTGATCGACTACAAGACCGGCAAGGCGCCCGTTCCGGGAGATCAACGACGTGCGGAGGGCTACGAGTTGCAGGCGCGCTGCTACGCGCTCGCCGCGCTGAGTGCCGGAGCCGAGGCAGTCGAAGTCGTCTTCACCTTCGTCGAGCACGACGTCGTCCTGCGGTTCGATTTCAAGCGCTCTGATTTGGGCGCCCTTCGGGAATCGATCGCCGGGCTTCTCGGCAGGATCGAGAGTGAGCCGATCGGGCACCTCGCGGAGTACGACGAAGAGGTGTGCTCCGATTGCCCTGCGCTCGGCGGCATGTGTCCTATCCGGCCACCGGCGTGGCGCACTGCCGCAGGCTAGCTGGCGTTCTGCTCGCGCTGTCTGAGCTGTCCGCAGGCGGCATCGATGTCGGCACCCCGTTCGGCGCGCACGGAGACTTCGATGCCGGCGGCGGTGAGCCCCTGCTCGAACACGCGGAGCCGTTCGGTGCTCGACCGGCCCACTCCGGTACCCGCGACTGCGTTTGCCGGTATGAGGTTGACGTGCACCAGGAGTCCTCGGCAGAAGTCGATGAGCGAACTGAGCTCCTCGCCGGTGTCGTTGACGCCATCGATGAGCGCGTACTCGAGCGAGGGACGCCGTCCAGTCATCTGGGCGTAGGAAGACAGTGCGTCGCGCAGCGCCCCGAGCTGGATCGCCCGGACGCCGGGCATGATACGGTCACGGGTCGCCTGGACGGCGGAGTGGAGGGAAACCGCGAGGGTGAATTGCTCGGGCTCGCGGGAGAAGCGGTGGATGCCGGTGACGAGGCCACAGGTCGAAACCGTCAGGTGCCGCGCTCCGATACCGAGTCCGTCGGGGGAGTTCATGAACCGGAGCGCGTCCAGCACGTGGTCGTAGTTCGCGAACGGCTCACCCTGACCCATGGCCACGGCGTTCGTGACCCGGTGGCCGTAGTCGGACGCGATGAGGCTGATCTGGTCGACCATCTCACCGGGTCCGAGGTCGCGCGTCAGCCCGCTCTGACCCGTCGCGCAGAAGACGCAGCCCATAGCGCAGCCTGCTTGGGTCGAGAAGCACACGGTGAGGCGGTCGCCGGCCGGCAAGCCCACGGCCTCGACCGTGACGCCATCCGCGAGGGCGAGCAGGTACTTGCGCGTGCCGTCCGCGGACTGCTGCTTCCTGACGATCGTGGGGAGAGCAAGTGGAAGCCGGGCCGCGAGAGTCTCTCGCAGCCCGGCCGGAAGGTCCGTCATCTCATCGTAAGTGGCGACCGCCCTCGCGTAGAGCCACCGCGTCAGCTGCTTGGCGCGGAACGTGGGCTGTCCCAGGCTCTCGGCCATCTCGACGAGGGCCGCGGGGCCGAGCGCTTTGATGCCGGCGTCAGCGGGCACTCGTCGCGAAACTGAAGAGCCGCTCACTAGTCCTGCTCGATCTCCTCGGTCGCGGACTTGTAGCCATCGCGGTGGGACGCCTCGAAGCGACCCACGCTGCGGAAGTAGAACGCGATGTCATCGAGACCCTCGCGCTCGGCTATCTCGGCGAACTGGGGGTACATCTCGGTCGCCTCGTTGTCCTCGCCGGAGGCCGCGGTGGCGAGGTTGTCGAGAGTGCTCCCGAAGCCGCCCATATAGGCAAGGTGGCCCAGAGCGTGCGCGGTCTCCTCGGCAGCGGCGCGGTCGAAGGCCTTGAGGGCGGATTCCGGCGCCCCCTCCAGCTCGGCGATGCGGCGCCACAGGGTATAGCGGCGATTCGCCTGGGACTCGCCGGCGAAGGCGGCCTTGAGGTTCTCGAGGGTCTGCGTGCCGGTGAGGTCGCCAGGCCCTGCATATTCTTTGAACGCCGTCTTGGGCGCTGCGCACACGGGGCATTTCTCAGGCGCTGGCCCGATGTGGAAGTAGCCGCAGCTCGAACAGCGATACATCTCCATGGAGGTGTTCCCTTCGTTTCAACTCGCCCTGACGATCAGCGTGCGGTGCTTGGCACGGCAAATGTGTTTACCGCACTGGCATTTCCCACAAGTATACCGTGAAGCTTGGTCGTGGCCTGAGCCCCCGGAGTCGACGGCTAGGGAGCGGTGCCCGTCGACTCCTGCTTGGGCGTGGTCAAGTTCGCCGGCTTATCGCCTACCTTGACCTGGAAGTCTTGCGGTTTGCCGTCCCGGAGGACACTGATCTTGACCATGTCGCCGACACGCTTGCGTCGTACCTGCAAGATCAGGTCATCCATGGAGCGCACCGGCACCCCGTCCACCGCGACGACGACGTCCCCGACCTTCACGCCCGCCTTCTCGGCACCCGAGCCTTTCGCCAGGTCGGCGACGTACGCGCCCTCTTTGGCCGTGATCTTCTGCTGCTGGGCGAGTTCCGGCGTGACGGTCTGCCCGATGATGCCGATGAAGGGATGCGTGATCTCGTTGCCGGCCACGATCTGGTCGGCGACGCGGATGGCGGTGTTCACGGGGACCGCGAAGCCGATGCCCCCGCTCGAGCCGCTGTCCGAGTAGATGGCGGTGTTGATGCCGACCAGACGACCTTGCCGATCGACGAGCGCACCACCTGAGTTGCCGGGATTGATGGCAGCATCCGTCTGAATGACGTCAACCAGGGGGTATGCGTTCGACGGCGCGCCGGAGAAGTCGGGGAGCGAGCGGCCGAGAGCGGAAACCACACCCTCGGTGACGGTGTGCTCGAGCCCGAACGGTGAACCGATCGCCACGACGGTCTGCCCGACCACCAGCTTGCCGGAGTCGCCCTTGAGGATGGCGGGAACGCGCTCGCCGATCTGAACCACGGCGATGTCGGTCTCCGGGTCGCGGCCCACGACCTTCGCCGGAACGCTGCGCCCCGATTCGTCTCGAACGACGATACTCTTCGCTTCTTCGACCACGTGGTTGTTCGTGATGATGTAGGTCCCGCCGCCGGGCGCGGGCTTGTATGCGACGCCCGAGCCGTTACCCATGGTCGGCACGTTGGGGTGGCTGTTGGGCAGCCCGCTGTCCCCGCCCTTGGTCGTGCCGCCTCGGATGTCGATGTTGACGACGCTGGGCACGGCCGCAGCGGCCGCAGCAACAGCCGGCTCTTCGGTCTGGGAGGGAACCAGGGTGACGCGAGCGGGACGGTCGGTGATCACGCCGCGCATGCCGCCGAAGCCGCCACTCGCAAGACGGGCGCCGAGAAAGCCGGCGGCCACGCCCGCGAAAGCGGCGACGACCAGAGCGATGACCGCGGCCGCGGCGATGATGCCACAACCGACCCGCCCGGCCTTGTGCTCGGTGGGTATGGGCGCGTCGTCTCCACGGGCGACGGCCGGTTCCTCGGCAGGCGTGATAGGAGGCACCTGATAGCGGGCGGGCTCCTCGGTGATCAGCGGCGGCTCAGGTGTGGGTAGGTTCGTGTCCCCGTAGCCCGCGACCGGCGGAGCGTAGCCGGGCTCGTCTGCAGGGGGCTCGCCCTCGGGCGGAGTGGGGATGGGGTCGCGGACCGGCTCGGGGGTGATATCGCTCATGAGCGCTCCTCGGAAAGGGCAACCAGGGGGACGGATGCGGTGGTGCGTGGCAGAATGGACGCTCGTACGAGACGAAGGATACCCAGTGTGAGCAAGCGAGACGTTGTGCAAGGCGCCGATTCCTGCGAACTTCCACAACCCAACGAACGGGCTGTGCTCACGGTGCTCGTCGTGGGTACGGTGCTTGCCCCTCTCGACTCGAGCATCGTCAACATCGCCCTGCCGGCGATCGGCGCCCACTACGGCGAGACCATGGCGGCAGTTGGATGGGTCGCTACGGCCTACTTGCTCACGACAGCGACGCTCCTTCTATCGATGGGTCGCTTGGGCGATGTGTGGGGCCTCAGACGGCTCTACGTCGCCGGCCTGCTGATCTTCGGTGCGGGCTCGCTCGCATGCGCGCTGTCCGGCTCGATCGAGACGCTCGTCGCCTCGCGCGTGTTCCAGGCGGTCGGCGCGGCCATGATCTTCGCGGCCGGGCCGGCGCTCGTGGCGCGCACCTTCCCGCCGAATCGCCGAGGATGGGCGCTTGGCTACGTGTCGCTCGCGGTGTCGGTCGGGCTCACTCTCGGGCCTTCACTGGGCGGCCTTCTTGTCGGGACCTTCGGCTGGCCGAGCATCTTCCTCATCAACGTGCCGCTCACCGTGGCGGTAGCGGCCATGGCGTGGCGCCTGCTGCCTGACGAGTGCCCTCGCGGAGAGAGCTTCGACCTCTTCGGAGCGGTGTTGGGTGGGGGTGCCCTCCTCCTCCTACTTCTCGGGCTGAGTTCGGCGGAGACCGGGTCGGTCATCGCGCCGGCCGTCATTGCGCCGATCGCCGCAGCCGCTGTCTTCTTTGGGACGTTTCTGTGGTGGGAGCGGCGCGCCTCCGCACCGATGGTGGACTTGCGCCTCTTCGAGTCCCGCGCCTTTTCGGCGGGGCTGGCGGCTGCCACGGTGGCATACCTCGCACTCTTTTCGGCGACCTTCACGCTACCGTTCTACCTGCTTCGCGTTCTCGGCCTGGACGCGCGCGTTGCGGGTCTTGTGCTCACCGTCACCCCGCTGGCGATGGCTGCGCTGGCCCCGGTCGCAGGCCGGGCCTCCGATCGGCGAGGGAGTCGCGGCCTAGCAACCGGCGGGATGGTGACGCTCGCGGTCGGCCTGCTCGCCGCCTCCTTCTTGGGAACCGCATCCACCGTGTGGGCAGTGGGCGCCGTACTGGTGATCATCGGGTCCGGGATGGCGGTCTTCCAGACGCCAAACACCGCTGCCATCCTGCGAGCGACTCCTCGGCACAACGCGGGCGTCGGGTCGGCGTTCGTGGCCGAGGCGCGCAACGTGGGAATGGCCCTCGGCATCGCTCTGACGGCCGCCATACTCGGCGCCCATCTGGGTGCGGGCGGGCTTCCCGAGGGCAGCGGCCAGCTCCCGACAGCGACGGCGGCGCTCCTCTCCGAGGGGATGTCGGTCGCTCTGAAGGTAGGGGCTGCGCTCGCCGCATGCGGCGCGGTGCTCTCGTGGTTCGGCCGCGATAGCGGGGCGGTTGAGCAGGTCGCTGGCACGCTCTAGACTGTGCCCAGTCGAGGGAGGGGTTTCCAGTGGCCGAAGAAGCGGTGAGCGCACCGGA
This sequence comes from uncultured Eubacteriales bacterium, assembly GCA_964607705.1. GTDB lineage: Bacteria > Actinomycetota > Coriobacteriia > Anaerosomatales > PHET01 > CAZSLI01. The sequence goes on along the minus strand of CAZSLI010000006.1, from coordinate 67,026 downwards.
CGAACAAGGCGATGAGACCGTGCTCATCGAGGCTGCCCCCGTTCAGGAGCCGCTGTTCCCCGAGCCCGACGAGTCCGCCGAGGAGTTATCGGCACCGGACGACCTCGATTCGGCGATCGCCCAGGCCGATGAGCTGGTTGCGGCGGCGCAGCCGGAGGCCGAGGCCGGCGTTGTGACAGCGGCGCCGGAGGCTGAACCGGCAGAGGAGCCTGAGGCGGAACCGGTATCGGTGCCCGCAGCGGCCGACGCCTCCGCTGCCACGACCGATCCCGCCGAGCTCGCGACGGCTCCGGAGCCTGCGTCCGCGCTCGCTGAAGCGCCTGTCGTGGCTGACAGCGTGCCGTGGTGGCCGTTCTTGGTCTACGACGCGGTCTGGGCGGTGTTCGCCGTAGCCATGGTCTACCTGCTGTCGCGAGTCCCCGCCCGGTTTGCAGCTTACGACTCGTCGCTGTACCCGCTGATGATCGTCGGCGGTCTTGCGCTTACGATCGCGGGACCCGTTCTGCTGGTGATCGTCTGGCTGGTCTATCGCAGGCGGCCGGGTTCGGATTCCTCGGCGATGTTCTTCTCGGCGCTGGTTCGCGGCGCCGTCGCCACGCTCGCCGGCGTCGCCATCTGGTGGGCGGCGCTCATCATTCTCGATCAGCTTCGACTCGGCAGGCTCTTCTAAGGAGCGCGCATGTCCGTAACGCCCACTGATATCCGTGTCGCCCTGCTCATGGGCGGCCGTTCAGCCGAGCGCGAGGTCTCACTCAACACCGGCTCGCAGGTGTCCGCCGCCCTGCGAGAGCGCGGTTTCGACGTGCTCGAGATCGACACCGGCTCGGACGAGTTCGTGACGGAGCTCGCCGGCGCCGAGGTGGACGTCGCATTCGTCTGCCTTCACGGACGCTTTGGCGAGGATGGCACCGTTCAGGGGCTGTGCGAGTTGCTGGAGCTGCCGTACGTAGGCTCGGGTGTGCTCGCGAGCGCGCTGGCGATGGACAAGGTGATGAGTAAGCACCTATTCGCTCAGATGGGCATCACGAGCCCCGAGTACCTCGTGCTCCGCAAGGGCGATGGCTACGACGTCGAGGCCATCACGGCCCGGCTCGGTGCGAAGACGGTCGTGAAGCCGGCGAACGAAGGCTCATCTGTGGGCATGTCGATCGCGCATACGCCGCAGGAACTCCCGGCGGCCATCGACAAGGCGTTCCAGCACGATCGAGCGATCCTGGTCGAGCAGTTCGTCGAGGGTGTCGAGGTGACGGTCGGGGTTCTCGGCAACCGGGAGTTGCAGGCGCTTCCGACCCTGGAGATCGTGCCGGAGCACGAGTTCTACGATTACGACTCCAAGTACGTGCCAGGCATGAGCAGCCACATCATCCCGGCGCGGGTGAGCGAGGAGGCGCGTGAGGAGTGCACGAAGCTGTCGCTGGCGGCTCACGAAGCGCTCGGCTGCCGCGGCATCTCGCGCTCGGACACCATCGTGACGCCGGACGGCCGCGTCTATCTGCTGGAGACCAACACCATCCCGGGCATGACGCAGACCTCGCTGGTTCCCGATGCGGCACGAGCGGCTGGTATGGAATTTCCTGACTTCTGCGCTCGATTGGTGGAACTCGCACTCGAGCCGCACATCTAGACCGACGCGATACTAGGAGCCACGATGCCACGGATCTATTGGGACGGTTCGCTCGAGACGGGCGACGACATCGTAGACAACCAGCACCGCACCATGATCGAGATGTTTAACGGCCTACTTGACGCTGACGCGCGTGCGGATGCGGACCAGTACCTTCCCACGGCGCTCGAGGCGCTCTCGGAGTACGTCTCCACCCACTTCTCAGCGGAGGAGAAGCTCATGAGGCAGCATTCGTATCCCGACGCCGCCTCCGCGAAGCACATCGAACAGCACCGCGAGTTGAGCCGCCGAACGCGCGCCATGATCGTGGACTACAGCGCGGGTCGCATGGAGAGCATCTCGCCCGTGGTCGACTTGCTGTGCGACTGGCTCGCCGATCACATCTCCACGTGCGATCGCGCGCTGATCGACCACGTGCAAGCCGAGAAGCTGGCCGGCTAGGCCGCTCAGGGAGCGACAGGTAGCTCGACCCGGAATATGCTGCCCCCGTGCGGCCTGTCCTGGACGCTCGCGGTTCCTCCGTGGCTTTCGGCGACGCCTCTCACCACTGTCAGACCGAGTCCCGTCCCCGGGACGTCTTGCGCAGACGCTCGCTCGAACGGCTGGAAGATGAGGTCGTGCATCGACGGAGGGATGCCCGGGCCACGGTCCGCCACGGCCAGAATGGCGCGGTCGCCATCTTGTGTCACCGAGACGTCGACGGGACTCGTCATAAGCGAGTACTTGAGGGCGTTGTCGATCAGATTGCCGAGGGCCCGCTCCAGCGCCTCAGGTGCGCCGAGGACGACGGGCTGAGCGCGCACTTCGAACGTGATGTCGCGTCCACTCACAGACCGCTGCTCGTCGATCACCCGGCCAGTGAGCGCGGCCAGGTCCACCCGTTCATGTCCTGAGCCGGATGTCAGAGTGCCATCAAGCGCCTGAGCGATGAGGGTGTCGATCCGTCGCACTGCGCGGGCGATCCCGTCGATCGCCGATTCGCGTTCGCTCTCGTCGAGAGCGCGCTTCAAGAGCTCCGAGAGTCCCGAGATCACGGTCAGTGCTCCACGCACCTCGTGGGCCAGCAGAGCCAGCTCCGGGTTCCGTTCGCTGCGCTCATCCGGCTCGTGGTCAGGCATGCTGCGGCTCCGGTCCCTCTGATCGCTTGCGCCGAGCGAGCACGATCTTCGTGATGTCGATGAGCATGATGGGCACGAGCGCCGCCGCGAGCACGTCAAGCCAGTCGTGCGGTCCGAGCGGCTGCGTCTTGAACACGCTTTGGAGGACCGGCACGTAGATCACCGCCAGGTGCAGAGCGAACGAGCCGACGAACGCGAGGTTCAGCCACTTGTTGCGCAGCGTCTCCGCATGGAACACCGAGCGCGTGTCCGAGCGGAAGTTGAACGCGTGAAGCAGCTGGGTCAGTACGAGAGTCGTGAACAGCATCGTCTGGAGGTGCTCCGGGCCGTCGACCTCGACCCAGCCGGCGCGCACGAACAGGTAGAGGGCGAGGGCTCCTGCGGTGATGAGCGCTCCCTGCCACAGCACCTGCGCCTGTCGTTGCTTCGTGAGGATGGATTCCTCGGCAGAGCGGGGGGTGCGTTCCATGACCCTTGGTGAGCCGGGGTCGACGCCCAGAGCGAGCGCGGGAAGCCCGTCGGTCACGAGGTTGATCCAGAGGAGCTGCAAGGGGAGGAGAGCGGGCTGCGGCGCGAGCAGCGCCGTCGTGAACACGATGAGGACCTCGGACATGTTGCAGGACAGGAGGAACAGGATGAACTTGCGGAGGTTGTCGAAGACCACGCGGCCTTCCTTGACCGCTTCCACGATGGTCGCGAAGTTGTCGTCGGCCAGCACCATGTCGGCCGCTTCGCGGGAGACGTCGGTGCCGATACGGCCCATGGCGACGCCGATGTCGGCCTTCTTGAGCGCCGGTGCATCGTTGACGCCATCGCCGGTCATCGCTACGACCTCGCCACGGCGCTTCAGCGCGTCGACGATCCGCAGCTTGTGCTCCGGGTTGACGCGCGCGTAGATGCGGATGTCCTCGACGGTGTCGTAGAGCTCGTCGTCGGACATCATCTCGAGCTCTCGGCCGGTGATGACGCGCTCGCCTTCGAGCAGGCCGACCTCCCGACCGATGGCCTCGGCTGTCAGCGCGTGGTCGCCGGTCACCATGGCTACCTTGATGCCTGCGCGATGGCACTCGTCGATTGCCGCGGGCACCTCGGCGCGTGGCGGGTCAAGCAGTCCGAGGATGCCGACGTAGGTCATCGAGTGCTCGAGCTCTTCGCCCTCGGTCGGCTCGCTCTCGGCGAGCGTGCGGCAGGCGAAGGCGAGGGTCCGGAAGCCGGTCGCGGCAAGGTCCGCGTTGGCGGCATGGAGCTCGGCGCGCAACTCGTCGGTCAGCTCGACCACTTGGCCATGCAGTCGCGCATGAGTGCACAGCGACAGGACGACGTCGGTGCCGCCCTTCATGTAGGCGATGCGCTCGCCGCCCACCTGGTGGATGGTGGTCATGCGCTTGCGCTCGCTGTCGAAGGGAACCTCACCGATGCGTCGCGGCCGGAGGCGGTCCTTCTGCATCCGGTCGGCGGCGACGATGAGCGCCGTCTCGGTCGGGTCGCCGATGAGCACGTCCCCGGCGCCGAAGCGGGCGTCGTTGCAGGCGGCTGCGATCGCGAGCAGCAGTTCCCGGTCGCCGGGGTCCTGCACGCAGTCCACCGGCTGGACACCGAAGTCGGGCAGGATCTCGGCGAGGTCGACGCCGACGATCATCCGCTTGACGGTCATCTCGTTGCGCGTGAGCGTCCCCGTCTTGTCCGAGCAGATGAAGGTCGTCGACCCCAACGTCTCCACCGCATGGAGCTTGCGGACGACCGCGTTGTGCGTCGCCATGCGGCGCACGCCGAGTGAGAGCGCCACCGTAACGATAGCGGGCAGCCCCTCGGGAATCGCGGCGACGGCCAGCGAGACCGCCACCAGCAGACCTTCGGTGACGGTCGAGCGGAAGGCCTCGTTCTGCATGGCGGCCGCCAGCCCCATGCCGCTTGCGGCCAGCGCCCGCCAGATCTCCTCGACGAAGACGATCACCGCGATGACGAGCACCGCGATGGCGATCCGCTTGCCCACTATGTGCAGCTCATCCTGGAGCGGCGTCTTCTCCTCCTCCTGCTCGGAGAGCAGGGTGGCGATCTTGCCCATCTCGGTCTGCTGGCCGGTTCCCGTGACGACGAACGTGCCATGACCCACTGAGACGGCGGTGCCGGCGAACACCATGTTGGCGCGGTCGCCCAGGACGGCGTCAGCCTCGAACGAGTCTCCGGCGTTCTTGCGCGAAGGCGCGCTCTCGCCCGTCAGGGCGGCCTCCTCGATGCGTAGCGCTCCCGTTTCGAGCAGCCGGCCGTCGGCGGGCACCTTGTCGCCCGACTCGAGCTTGACGATGTCGCCGGGAACCAGCTCGGCGGCTGGGATCTCGCGCTCGGCGCCGTCCCTGACCACCGCGGCCGTCGGCGCTGACATCTGCTTGAGGGCTTCGAGCGCCTGCTCGGCGCGGTACTCCTGAACGAACCCGAGGACCGCGTTGAGAATGAGGATGGCGGTGATCGCGATCGCCTCGGCGACCTGGCCCTCGATGGCCGAGATGGCCACCGCGACGAGAAGCACCCAGATCATGAAGTCGTTGAACTGTGACGCGAGCATGCGCCAGGCCGGTGTCTTCTCGGCGGGGCGCAGCTCGTTGGGGCCGTAGGCGACGAGTCGCCGCTGGGCCTCCTCGGCGGTCAGCCCCTCCTCGGGCGAGCTGCCGAGGATGCGTGCAGCCTCGTCGGCCGAGTGACAGTGCCATGGCTCGTCGGGCGAGCACACGGGCTGCGGTGCAGGCTGGATCTCGTCGGCGGTGGATGCCATTGCGCCTCCTGAATGCAAAAGACCCCTGGTGGCTATCTCTCCACCAGAGGTCTCGCGGTCGCATAGGCGCGGGAGGGGCCGGGGCTCGAGGCCCGGGGATGTCGGCCCAACCCACCCGGCCGGGGTCCCTCATGGCCGGGTCGCTACTCCCCTCTGACCCTGTGAAGGTACCGCAGGGAGGAAGCAGCCGCAAACAGGGCGCGGGCGCGGGTGCGCCGGGGAGCTGGTGCCGGACCGGTGGTCGGTCAGTCCTTGCGCAGCGCCTTCTCGCCGAGGCGACGTCCCGCCGGCGTGACGGCCAGCCCGCCCAGCGCGGTCTCGCGCAACGAGGGCGGCAGAGAGCGGCCGACGTGAGCGGCCGCATCGACGACTTCATCGAGTGGGATGGGGAAGGTGATCCCGGCAAGCGCCATCTCTATAGCCGAGAGGGCGACGGCGGCGCCGGTTCCATTGCGATGCACGCACGGAACCTCCACCAGTCCGCCCACCGGATCGCAGACGAGCCCGAGAAGCCCCTGCATCGCGAGCGACGCGGCGTGACCGCTCTGTGCCGGGGAGCCGCCACAAAGCTGCACGCCGGCTGCCGCGGCCATCGCGGCGCCGCTGCCGATCTCGGCCTGGCAGCCGCCGGCGGCGCCTGAGAGCGTGGCGCGCGCCGCGAAGACGCCGCCGATCCCCGCTGCGGCGAAGAGCGCGTCGATCAGCGCGTCGTCATCGGCGGCGCAGCGCTCGCCGACGCACAGCACGACAGCGGGGAGCACTCCGGAGGCACCACCGGTGGGGGCCGCGACGATGCGACCCATCGCGGCGTTCACTTCGGCCGTCGCAAGGGCGGCCGCGATAGTCCGCGAGAACAACCCGCCCACCGGCCCCGCCGAGGAGGCCGCAAGCAGCGCGGCATCGCCGCCGGTGAGACCCGATCGCGAGCGTGCTTCGCCCGAACGCCCGAGCGCCACGGCGTCGCGCATGACCTCCAGAGTCTCGCGCATGCGGGCTCGCAGCGCCTCGGCCGGCAGAGCCGACTCCTCGGCTTCCAGAGCGAGCGCGGCGGCCCCGAGCGAGCCGTGCTCCTCGGCAGCTTGTGCCAGGTCTGAGAACGATGCGTATGCCATGGAGGTTCCTTCTCGTCGGTTCGACGCCGAGTGTAGCGCAGCGTATTCCCTACCTGATCGGTGATGATTATTGACTGCGCGCCAAAGACGGCATAGTATCTGCGTACACCGGTACTTAGTACATACTAAGTCGGCTGCTCAAGAGAAGTGCGAGGCACCATGTTCGCCCAGAAGCGACCCGCGATAGACCCGGCGACCTGCGAATTGTGCTCGCTCGCCGCCGTTCGCAAAGGCGAGCACATCGAGGTAGTCGCCGTCGACGACGAACACGCCCGCATCCAGGCGATGCGCTTCGGCATGTCCGAGGGTGCGTGCATCGAATGCATCACGCGTATCCCGGCCGGCCCCGTGGTCGTGAAGAGTGGCCGCCAGGAGATCGCGGTGGGCCGCTCGCTCGCCGAACGGATCCAGGTCCGCAAGCGCCACCACGGACATCACCACGATGGTGCCGCGGCCGAGTAACAGCGTCACCCCTCACAATCAGGAGTTCTCAAATGACGGCGTCTTCCTCTAAGGCCCCACGGGCCGAAGATACCTCGAGCACGTTCGATCCCAACTGCCACTGCCTGCCCACCGGCACGGCGGCGCGCGAGGGCGTCGACACGGTCGTACTCGCAGGTAACCCGAACGTGGGCAAGTCCGTGGTGTTCGCGGCGCTGACCGGCACCTACGTCGACGTCAGCAACTTCCCGGGCACGACGGTCGAGCTCACCCGCGGTCGCTTCGGTGAGATCGACGTCGTCGACACCCCCGGTGTCTACGGCGTCTCGAGCTTCAACGACGAAGAGACCGTCGCGCGTGACATCATCCTCACGGGTGACGTCGTCGTGAACGTAGTCGACGCCGTACACCTTGAACGCGACCTGTTCTTGACGCTTCAGCTCGTCGACATGGGCAAGCGCATGGTCGTGGCGCTCAATATGGCCGACGAGGCGCGCAGGCGAGGCGTCGCGATCGACCGCGATCTGCTTGAGGACCTTCTCGGCGTGCCGGTCATCGAGACGGTCGCGGTCGAGGGCAAGGGCTTCGACGAGCTCAAGGCCGCCATCCCCAACGCGCGGACCGGCCATGGCGACCACGATCTGGAGCCGGAGATCAGCGAGATGGCGGAGCGCGTGGGCTCTCGTGCCGAGGCGCTCATGGTGCTCGAAGGCGACGCGGTCATCAGCGAGCGCCACGGCCTGACCCCCGGCGACCAGCGTGACACCATCTACTTGCGCCGCCGCGTGCGCGTGAACGACATCTCCGGCCACATCATCACCGAGACGACCCAAGGGGCAAGCTTCTCGGCACGCCTGAGCCAGTGGATGATGCACCCGCTGACCGGCATTCCCATGCTGTTCGGCCTGTTGTACCTGATGTGGGTCGTGCTCGGCCAGTGGATCGCTGGCGGGCTTGTCGGCTTGCTCGAGAACGGCATCATGAACACCTACTGGGTGCCGTTCGTGGAGCGCGTGGTGGGCACCGTCTTCCCGCCCGGCGGCGCCATCTACACCATCCTTGCCGGCGAATTCGGCGTCCTCACGATGACCCCCACTTACCTGCTTGCGGTCATCCTGCCGCTCGTTCTCGGCTTCTACCTGCTGCTCTCTCTGCTCGAGGACTCGGGCTACCTGCCGAGGATCGCCGCCCTGGCCGATCGCTCACTGACCTCGGTCGGGCTCAATGGCCGGGCGATCATCCCGCTCATCCTCGGTCTCGGGTGCGTGACCATGGGCACGCTCACGACGCGGATCCTCGGCAGCAAGCGCGAGCGCTTCATTGCGACGGCGCTGATGGCGATCGCGGTCCCATGCTCGGCCCAGATCGCGGTCATCACGGCGCTGATGGCGAAGACCGGGGCGTGGTACTCGGCGGCCTACCTTGGCTTCCTGGTGCTCGTGTTCGGCGTCGTGGGCACGGTCCTCAACCGGCTGGTGCCGGGGCAGTCCACGGACCTGCTCATCGACCTGCCGTCCCTGCGTGTGCCGCGGCTCGATAACGTCCTCCGGAAGAGCCTCACAAAGGTCTGGCACTTCATGAAGGAAGTCACGATCTTCTTCATCATCGGCGCCGCCATCATCTCGATACTGCAGGTTCTCGGCGTACTGGACCGGCTCATCAAGGTGGCCATGCCGCTGACCGTGGGGTGGCTGGGTCTGCCGGCTGAGTCGGCGACCGCGTTCGTGATGGGCTTCGTGCGCCGGGACTTCGGCGCCGCGGGCTTCTTCAAGATGAACCTCTCGGACGCCCAGTTGCTGGTCGCGATGATCACGATCACCCTGTTCGTGCCGTGCATAGCGTCGGCGATGGTCATTCTCAAGGAACGCGGCACCCGCTACTTCGTCGGCCTGTTCGCCGGCTCGGTGGCGCTCGCATTCCTCGTTGGCGGACTCGTGTGGCGCCTGCTCAACCTGATAGGGGTGGCGTAACGATGGCCGTCCTGCCCACGTGCCCGTCATGCGGGCTCGAGTCGAACGAGATCCGGTGCCCGCGCTGCAACACGCTCAAGATCATAGGTTGCACCGGGTCGTGTACGTTCTGCGGGTCACACTCGTCGTGTGAGCGCGAGCAGTTGAGGCCGGGGGAGCGTCCGAGCGATGAGGCGCGCGAAGACGACGAGCACCCCGGCACGCCGCTGGAGCGCTAGACGGCCGCCACTCGGCGGACCTGGTTCACGCCGGGCTGCACAGCTACTCGCTCGGCGGTTACCCGGTCGATCTCGCCGTCAGTCTCGATGATCATGAGGGCTCGAGCGCCCCGCTTCTCGCGTGACACCTGCATCGAGGCCACGTTCGCGCCGGATTCGGCGAGGATGCCTGTCACCGCGGCGATCTCGCCCGGGCGGTCCTGGTGCACGACGAGCAGCACCGGCAGCTCGCCTGATATCTCGACCTCGAAGCCGTCGATCTCGTCCACGACGACCGCGCCGCCACCGAGAGACGATCCGCGCACGCACATGCGACGCCCGTCATCGGACTCGAGCTCGAAGAGCGCCGTGTTGGGGTGGACCTCCCCGAGATCTTCCTCGGCGAACTCGACCTGAAGGCCGGCTGTCTTGGCTTCGGTGAAGGCATCGCGAATCCGCGCGTCGTCCGGCGCGAAGCCCAGGAGCCCGGCGACCAGCGCGACGTCGGTGCCGTGACCGAGGCCGGTCGAGGCAAAGGAGCCGTGCAGGCGGACTGTCGCTTTGGCCGGCGGGCCGCCGAAGACCGCCCGCGCTAGCGCGCCAAGACGAACGGCGCCTGCGGTATGGCTCGAGCTGGGCCCGATCATCACGGGACCCACTATGTCGAAGACGCTTCTCGTGCGTGCCATGCGCTCGATTCTAGCCGACCCGGTAAGGACACGCGCCCCTGCCATGCGGTTGGCGTGCGATTCGCTCACTTCGTGGCGTTGAAGTGCAGCATGCATCGGCTTCACGCACAGAGGACGCTGAGGGTATGCTGTGCGGGCGCAAATTCGCGCTCGTTCAGGCAGGCATAGAAGGGAAGCGAATGTCCGAGCAGACGCACAACAGCCAGCAGACGCTGGTCATCGGCCTTGCGATCGTCGCAGCGCTCCTCGCTGGGATCATCGGCGTGCTTATCTACCAGCAGAACACGGCAGTCCCGGCACCGACGGTGAGCGAGCAGCCCGCCACGACGCCGGCTGCTTCAGGTGGTACGGCGGGACAGAGCGCTGGCGAGGCCGCCGCGTTCGACCCCAAGCAGGCCACCCAGGTCCCCAAGGGTACCGAGCCCGAGGCCTACGTGAAGGCGTATTACCAAGCGTGCCAGGACGGCGAGTGGAAGAAGGCGTTCGACATGCTTCCCGCCGACAAGAAGGTGGGCAACTCGCCTGACGCTCTGAAGGAGCAGGTCAGCGGCTACGGCATCAAGAGCTTCAAGATGGCGGGCGCGACTGCCCAGGGCGACAAGGCGTCGGTCAAGGCCGAGCAGGTCACTGGCCAGTACGGCACCTTCGAGAACACCTGGACGTTCGTCAAGGGCGACAACGGCGCCTGGCTCGTCCAGAGCAAGGCCGTCACGGGCATGAAGTAGCCCTCGCGGCACACGGAGTCATCAACGATGAACGGCCGCCTTCGGGCGGCCGTTCTTGCGTCCGCGAGGAGTCAGAGGCTAGTGCTACGGTGTCACGGTGACTGAACCGCTTCTCGACAACATCCTCGTACCGGGCACCGACGCAGATGTCGCTGCCGGATACCGCACGCTCGCCGCCCGTGCGCGCGAAGCGGTATTCGGCTTCGAGGACGAATACTGCGTCCTGGACGTGGAGACCACCGGGTATGACCGAGGCAGAGACCAGCTCATCGAGGTCGCCGCAGCCATCATGCGTGGGCCGGAAGTGGTCGATCGCTTCAGCGCACTCATCGACCCCCTGATCCCCATACCTCTAGAGATCACGAAGCTCACCGGTATCGATGACGACATGATCGCCGGCGAGTCATGCGCCGAGGCTGTCGTGGGGAAGCTGCGCTCCTTTGCAGGCGGGCGGACCGTCGTCGCGCACAACGCCTCGTTCGACCGCTCGTTCCTCGAGCGTGTGGCCGGTCGAAACTCCTTCGGCGACCGCTGGCTCGACTCCCTGGTGCTGGCGCGGATCGGGTTACCTCGGCTGCGCAGTCACCGTCTTACCGATCTCGCCGCTGCGTTCGCGCCTGATCTGACCGATGCCGCGCATCGGGCGGGCGTCGACGTCGAGGCGCTCTGCCGCATCTGGCGGGTCGCGCTAGTGGGTATCTCGGACCTTGAGCCCGGTGTCCTTGGCCGCATCGCAGGACTCGCACCGGATGCCTCGTGGCCCGAGCGCGAGATCATCGCTCAGATAGCGGCAGCTCGACCCGGAGCCCACTACGACCTCAAAGAGGTGCGCCGGCAGCGCGTCGCGGCGGACCGCGCGGATGCTCTGGAGGACGCCGACGAGGTCATGTGCTCCTGTCCCGCCGAGGAAGAGGTGTGCGCTCAGTTCTCGGAAGACGGCCTTGCCGGCCGCATGTACCCCGGCTTCGAGAAGCGGGCCGAGCAGGTGGAGATGGCCAGGGCGGTCCTCTCGGCGTTCTCGACGTCGTCGCACGTGGCGATCGAGGCAGGGACCGGCGTGGGCAAGTCGGTCGCCTATCTAGTTCCGAGCGCATTGTTCGCCCAGCGCAACGGCATAGGCGTCGGGGTGGCGACGAAGACCAACGCCCTTATGGACCAGCTCGTTTATCACGAGCTACCGAAGCTCGCGAAGGCGCTCGATGATGACCTGCGATACGTCGCCCTCAAGGGCTACGACCACTACCTGTGCGTCCGCAAGCTCGAGCGTCTTGCCATGGAGCTTGATGCGTCGGCAGACCTCGAGCGGGTAGGCGCCGTGGCCATGCTTCTCGCATGGTCGGCGCAGTCGTCTTGGGGAGACCTCGATGCTGTGAACCTGCATTGGCGCCGCGAGATTCGCGCGGCCATCCAGGCAAGCCAGGCGGACTGCACCAAGAAGCGCTGCCGCTTCTTCCCTCACCTTTGTTACCTGCATGGCGTACGGCGGCGGGCATCCAGCGCGCACGTCGTGGTCACCAACCACGCTCTGCTCTTTCGCGATGTGGTCGCGCAGGGCGGCATCCTCCCGCCCATACGGCATTGGATCGTCGACGAGGCGCACGCCGCGGAGAGTGAGGCGCGCAAGCAGTTGACGCTCGGCGCGACACACCTGGAGCTTTCGGTCGTGCTCGGCGCGCTCCATGGCAGGAGGGGAGGGCTGTTCGACAACCTGCGGCGTCTGCTTCGCAGCGACGAGCAGGCCGCTTCGACGGTCGCGCTCGTCGGGCGCTTGTCCGAGGAGGTCCAGCGAGCGGCCACACTGACCGACTCGCTGTTCGACTTCATCAAGGATCTCGCGCCGCTCGCGTCGGACAGCGACTACGACGCTGCCGAGCTCTGGGTCAACGACGAGGTGCGGAACACGGGCCCGTGGGGTGTCGTCGACTCGACCGGGCGCTCGCTCGTCCGGCGGCTGGATGCCCTCATCACCGGCTCGCGCGAGCTGATGACTGCACTCGAGGCCTACGGAGCGGACTTCAACGAGCCGCGCGCGGACCTAGCGGGTCTGCTCAGCCGGCTCGCGGACCAGCACGCCGGTCTGTTGGCCGTCGTCGACGGCGAGGACGGCGCGCTCGTCTACTCGGCGACCCTCGACCGGCGTCGGCAAGTCGATGCCGAGAAGCTGACCGCGTCGCGACTCGACGTGGGGGAGGTCCTCGCCGATGACCTGTACCCGCGGGTGCAGAGCGTCGTGTTCACTTCCGCGACGATCGCCGCGGGTGACTCGTTCGAGCACTTCGCCCGCAGCGTGGGGCTCGACCGCGTGGCCGACGAGAACTGGTCGGCGCTGCGTCTTGCCTCGAGCTACGACTTCGGCCGGCAGATGGCGGTCTACGTCCCTACGGACGCGTGCGAACCCAATACGCCGGGTTACCTCCCCGCTTTGGAGCAACTGCTTGAGGGCGTCCACCTCGCGATGGGTGGCAGCGTGCTGACGCTGTTCACGAACCGGCGGGACATGGAGCGGCTCCATGCGGCACTCGAGCCGCGCCTGCGAGAGAGGGGCCTCGACCTGATCATGCAGCGAAGGGGGACCTCGGCCAAGCGGCTACGTGACGAGTTCATCGCCGACGAACGACTGTCGCTGTTCGCGCTCAAGTCGTTTTGGGAGGGCTTCGACGCCAAGGGCGACACGCTTCGCTGCGTCGTCGTCCCGAAGCTCCCGTTCGGACGCCCCACGGATCCCCTCTCCAGGGAGAGGGAGTGCCGAGAAGGGCGCGTGGCGTGGCGACGCTACGTGCTGCCGGAGGCGGTGATCGAGCTCAAACAGGCCGCGGGCAGGCTCATCAGGTCGTCGACAGACACCGGTTGTCTCGTGATCGCGGACGCCCGAGTACTCGGCAAGAGCTATGGACGCGAGTTCCTTGCAGCGCTGCCGGTAGCTGACATCGAGCGCGCACCGGCGAGCGTGGTTGTGGAGCGGATAGCCAGCCGATTCGGCGACTAGAGCGCTCGTATTGCGTCGTCGGCGAGCCTTGCGACCGCGCTGCGCACGTCCGCCGGCTCGAGTACCTCGACCGCACCCAGGCGGCCCAGGACGTGCCGTGCGATCCAAGTCGTCCCCGCGTAGGGAACCTCGGCGATCCACGATCCGTCAGGCAGCTGCTCGATCAACCGGCCGCCGGGCCATTCGCGCTCGACGAAATGCTCGCGCTCGTCGAAGCGGAGGCGCGCGAGGGGGAGGCTCGCGGTGTCCAGCGCCCGTTCAGATGGGGCGCCACTGTGGTTCACGGCATCGAACGTTTCTGCGAGAGCGACAGCCGAACGGATACGGTCGATGCGGAACGTGCGCCAGCCCAGCGCGAGGCGACACCAGGCGGTGACGTACCACGCCCCGCGCTCGGCGAAGAGCCCGACCGGTTCGATGCGCCTGTCGGTGACCGCGTCGCTGCCCGCGCTCGTGTACTCGATCGCCACGACGGCAGTGTCGCGCACCGCGGCAGCGAGCACGCCGTACACCTGGCTCTGATGGCCCTCGATCGCCGAGCGGACGACAGCGGCGGTCTCTTGAGCGTCGAAGGACCCCGCGGCGCTGTCGATGAGTCGGGCTGTGAGCGGGTCATCGGCTGCAAAGCCCACCGACTGCAGCGCGGCCGCGAGCGCCCGCGCTTCGGCGGACGAGAGCCGCACGGGCCCACGCAGGCCCGGCATGTCACCCCAGACTACGACCTCGTCGTCCTCGATGAAGACGGGCACGAGCCCCAGCGGGTCGTAGGGCGCGACCCCGCAGATCATCAGGGTCCCGAGATCAGACGCCAGTTCGGCAGGGGTGACGCCGATCTCCTCGGCGAGCGCTGCGACGGGGATGCGCGCACCGTTCTTGAGCTGACCGAGTATGGCGACGAGCCGACGCGTGCGCTCCTGGGTGGTCGGCTTAGGCATGGAGCGCCCCCGTCTCTTCAAGACCCGAGCGCAGCGCTTGCACCAGCTCTGACGGTCCCACCACCTGGATACCCGGACCGTTCTCGATCACGAACCGAAGCAGGCGACGCTGCGAGCGAGCGGGGACTCGCCACACGACGCCGTCGCCAGCCAACTCGAGCTCGCCTTGGCCAGCGGTCACCCTGCGCGCGCGCCACGCTGCCGCGACATCGAACCGGATGACGGCCGTGAACTCGTCGGCCTCCTGGCCGTACTGGAAGGGCAGCCGCACGAACGTGGCCACATCGAAACCCGCAGGGCGGACGAAGTCGGCGGTCTTGGGCGCAGCCGCGTTGACGCTCAGCGAGCCCATGCGGCCAACCGTGTAGGTGCGCGTCTGCTTCTTGGCGACGTCCCTGCCCACGAGGTACCAGCGTCCATCGTGGAGGAACAGCCCGTACGGCTCCACGTCGTGGGGCGCCGAGGAACCCGCGGAGTTCGTGTAGTCGAAGGAGACACGCTTCTTCCGTGTCGCCGCCGACGATAGCTCTGCCACAAGGTGGCCTTGGCGTGCTGGATCCTCATCCGCAAGGCGCGCGGCGGCAGGCAACTGCTCCACCTCGACTTCGGCTGCGATCTTGGCGAGTGCGAGCCGAAGATCGTCCGGGAACGGAAATGAAGCGTCGCCGAGAAGTGCGGTGCCAGCGGCCCTGATGGCGGCGGTCTCCTCGGGAGTGAGGTCGATCGAGCGCACGTAGGTCGCGGCACGGTCGAGCCGGTAGCGGCCTTCGTCATCGCAGTCGATCACAAGCCCGGCGGAGCGCAAGTCGTCTTTGTCTCTTTCGAGCATGCGCTTGAAGGCGGCATCGTCCTGTCCCGGCCCGTACCCGGACACCTCATCACGGATCTGATCGGCCGTGACCGTGCCCGGCGCGTCGGCAAGATACAGCGCCAGGTTCAAGAGCCGCTCTACAGCCTGCGCCACTATTCCCCCTCGATTCGCACGAACGCCGTCAATTGTAGCGAGTCGTCTCGACCGCGCTGAGAACTTGCCCCGGAAAAGACAAACGAGGCGCGTGGGGGGCGCGCCTCGTTCTGTATTCGAGTGGGCGTTCCCCGCCTCTGAGGGGGGAGGAAGAAGGCAGGTCGCCCTACTCTGCGTACGCAGGAAAGCAACGCGCATGCCGAGTCGCCAAAGTTGGCGGAAATTTCTGAGAGATTCTTCGGTAACAAGTACCAACATCTGGCTCCTGACGCTCTTGTGATGTACAAGAGATGTGAGGAGCGTCACACATGACACACGAAGACGAACAGAAGGCTCCAGCGCTCGCCCTACCGCACGGCGTGATCGAAGCGCTCGTGCGTCACTCCGGCGACTGCATCAAGGTGCTCGACCTCGACGGCCACGTGCTGGTATGGAATCCCGCATGTGAAGGCCTGTACGGGTGGGCGTACGATGAAGTGCGCGGCTTGCGGCTTCCTCATGTGGTTCCTGACCAGCGGCTTCGTGTGGTGATGGACCTGCGCGCCATCGCCGGCTCAGACCACGCGGTCGAGCGCGAGGCCGACGCGGTGCGAGCGGACGGAACGCGGATCCGGGTTCGAAACGTCGTCCTGCCGGTCAAGGACGAGGAGGGCGATCCTGCCGCAGTGGTCTCGATTTCCCGCGAGATCTCGTTCGACGAACGGTTCGAGCGTCAACGCGACCACTTTCTCGCTCTGCTGACAGCACGACTGTCCGAGCCGTTGGCGGCCATCGCCTCCAACGCGCAACTGCTGACGCGGCCCGAGATTGCCGAGAACGTGACACGCAGACAAGCCGCCGCCGATACGGTGATGCAACGAGCCGCAGAGGTCACGCGTCTCGTCGAGGACCTCGCACTCGTCACGGAGCTGCGGCAGGGAGCGCTGTCGCTTGAGGTCGCCCCTGTGGATCTTGGGGCACTCGTCATGGATGTCCTAGGCCGCCACCCCGAATTCGCCGACCGCATGGTCGTCGATCTCGATCCCGCACTTCCACGCGTGGTCGTAGACCGCCGAAGGATCGTGACTGTGGTCGTCGGGCTTCTGGACAATGCGCTTCTCGTGACGCCGACAGAGGAGACTGTCGAGGTCAGCGTCTACGGCGAAGATGGCTGCGCCATCGTGACCGTGGCCGATCGCGGTCCAGCGATCGATCCACTCGAGCTCGGTCGCCTCTTCGACAGCTTCTACGAAGGTCCTGAGCCACGCGCGGGAGGAGGCGGCGGCATCGGTCTTCATCTCGCTGCGGCCATCGCCGAGGCGCACGGCGGTACTATACGGGTGCAGGAACACGCGCAGGGCGCCAAGTTCGAGCTTGTCCTGCCGATGAAGCCGCTCGCACAGGGAGAGCCCGTATGACCGAGCCCGTGTCCGACCAGCCGGCCGAACCGAGTCCCGTAGTCACCGCCTCACAGGATGCGGCACCGACACCGCCGCTGATCCAGCCGATCACTGAACCTGAGCCGCAAGCTACCTCGCCGAGCCGCGAGTTTCCCAGCGAGGCTACGCAACGTAATCGCCGGTGGATGTTCTACGCGCTGATAGCGCTGGGTGCACTCGCCCTGGTCGCGTTCCTGTTCGTTGGCTACGGCGCGTTCTCTCAGCGCATGGAAGCGGCCCGCAAGCTCGACAAGGCCACGGCGATCGTGCAGGCGGCCGACAAGGATGTCGTCGAGATCGACGCCGCCGTGTCCGCTCAGATCACTCCCGCGCTGGCTGCCGAGGCGGCCGCTGCTGCCGCAAAGACGCCCAAGGTGGACGAGCAGCTGGTGGCCGCCGTGGCGCTCATCGACGAGGCGTATCCCAAGCTCAACGACGACGAGCGGGAGCGGGCCTTGCTGTTGAAGGCATCGGCGGAGGCCCGCAGGAAGATGCTCGCAGAGGCGCCGCCGGTCCTTGCTGTCAACGAGCAGGCCGCCAAGGCGCTGCCCCTGGCCGAACAGGCATGGCAGGCAGCCCTCGACGCCGACACCTCATCGGACCAAGCGGTCGCGTCGTACAACAAGCTCACTAAGGCGGGCGTCACCAAGTCGCAGTCTCTGAACAAGGAAGCCGCCGCCAAGCTCGCCCTCGCGCAGGCCAAGTTCCAGGAGGCCGAAAGCGCGTTCTCGGCAGCGCCCTTCGAGACGTATCTTGCCTATCTGGCCACTCGGCTGAGCATCAACAAGCTGTCGCAGCAGTCGGATGCGGCGTGGTTGGCCGGTGACGTCGCAAAGGCCAACTCGCTGATCGCCACGTACAACGCCGAGGACCGGACAGCGGTCGAGCAGGCGAAATCCCTGCCCGCATCGCCCGAGGCCGCGGTGGCCGATGCTTTTAAGTCGAGCGCCGGCGCGGCGACCGACGCCTACTACAAGGCGCGTGATGAGGCGCTCGCCGCGGACAAGCGCCTGCGGACGTACTAAGGGGTCAGCGGTTGTAGGCCCCGCCGTCTTGGATGGGGGAGCACTGATGAGCTCGGAGTTCTGGAGTGCCTGGTGGTGGCCCGCTGCGACCGCGGTCCTCGGCTTCGTCTACGTGGCGCTGCTCGCGCGTCAGTACATCCAGCGCCGCAAGATGCACCAGCTCATGTGGGCGATCGGCTTCCTGTTCTACGCGGTCGCGGCCGTGATGGAGGCCGTCTCCGAGTACACCGGGCACTGGGACCCGACGGTCTACCGGGTCTACATCGTGCTGGCGGCGTCGCTTGTCGGGTTCCTCGGCAGCGGCACGCTCTACCTCATCACCAAGACGCCGAGGAAGGGTGACTTCTACTTCGGCATGAACATGGCGTGGCTGCTGGTCTTCCTCTACGGTGCCTTCACGGTGCAACTGGACATGGCCAAGCTGATACCGGGAATCGTGGTGGGCGGCCAAGCTCTCGGCTCGTCGACCAGCTTCCCGCGCATCATGTCGCTGGTCTTCAACATCCCGGGCTCGCTGCTTCTGCTCGGCGGCAGCGCATGGTCGGTCATCAAGTTCTGGCCGAAGAAGGAGTTCCGCTACCGCGCGTGGGCCAATGTGTTCATCATCATCGGCACTCTGATCATCGCAGGCATGGGCGGGATGGCGCGCGCGGGCACGACCGCGGGCCTGTACCTCGGCGAGATGATCGCATCCGCCATCTTGCTCGCAGGCTTCCTGATGGCAGGGACGCTCGAGCGGGGTAGCAAGGCTGCCGTCGAGGCGGGCCGGGCGAGGCGTGCGGCCGAGGTGGAGTCGGCCGAGGACGCCGCGGCAGACGAGACGAAGCGCGCTCAGTCCTCGTAGCCGCTGCCCATGGCGGCCAGCGCACGGACATCGTGAACGGTGACCTTGCCACCGTGGACTTCAAGGATGCCATCGTCCTTGAGTTTGCCGAAGGCCCGCGACAGCGTCTCAGGCACTGTGCCGAGCGCCATGGCGAGCTCGCCCTTCTTCATGCCCAGCTCGACCTCGAGCCCACCGGCGACCGGTCGGCCTACCTGTAGCGAGCGCTGGAAGATGAAGCGCGCGAGCCGGCTCGGCACATCGAGCGCGAGTGTCTGCACCACAGCCGTGAAGTTGACGACCCGGTTCGCCAGGTCGCCGATGAGCGTGCGCGCCACCTGAGGTTCCCGTTCGAGCAGGGCGAATAGCTGCTCGGCGCGTACGCATGCCACGGTGGCGGCCGTGGCCGCCTCGATCTGCGCAGGATACCGGCCTCCCGCAAGGGACGCGACCGCAGCAAGAGGGTCCGCCGTCTCAAGCGTCTCAAAGGTGATCTGGCGACCGTCTGCGCCGAGGTAGAAGACACGAGCCTTCCCCGAGACCATGACGCCGAACTCGTCTGCGGGATCCCCTTCCACGGCAAGGCTCGTCCCCCGGGCGACGTCACGGACGTGGGCCGTGCGCGCGAGGTCGGCCACCGCGTCATCGCTGGCCGTGCGCCACAGACGGCACGCGCGGAAGGCACTCCACACGTCGGGCCTGATGTCTTCGGGTGCTGGCACGCCGTCCCTCTCTCTGCATCCGCGATCTGGGCAGTGATTCCCTACTCGGATTGTAAAGATTCTTCTGAGATTTGATGCCCGTCAAAGTCTGCGCCCCTCGAAGCGCCTAGTCTACGCCGAGGAAACCACCTGCGGCATGCCGCGCACGTATAGAAAAGGGGACGACCGTGAACGAACGATTCGTCCAGAAGGCTCAGGATTCGAAGGTGCGGCACGACATCGCAGTGCTGGCTGACTTCGTCCAGATCTGGTGCGACGGCCACCACGACGCGTCGGCGCGCCGGCCCATCCAGACGGAGGCACAGCAACTCGGCGTGTACGCGAAGAAGTTGCAGTTGTGCCCCGAGTGCGAGGCCCACCTGGCCTATGCCGAGAAGCGGCGGGCGTACTGCCCCAAGGACCCCAAGCCGTTTTGCGCCCACTGTGACACCCATTGCTACATGTCCTCCGAGAGTGAGTGGCAGCAACAGATGATGCGCTACTCCGGGCCGAAGTCGTGGCGCAAGGGACATGCGATCGACGGCGTCAAGCACATGCTCGAGGGTCGTAAGTGGCGTCGTCGTATCGATCAAGACGCCAGAACCCAGCACAACTCGGCGCACTAGCAGCGCCTCTAGCGAGACAGCGCCCAGCGGCACACACGCCGCGACCGTACGCGGCAGCGCCGCATAAGTGGAAGGAACCAGGAATGAGCAACACCGTCACTCGACAGATAGTCAGGATCGATGAAGAGCTCTGCAACGGCTGCGGCGTGTGCGTGTCGCCATGCGCCGAGGGGGCCATCGTGATCGTCGATGGCAAGGCCAAGGTAGTCCGTGAGGAACTGTGTGACGGCGCAGGCTTCTGCCTCGCGGTGTGCCCGACCGGCGCATTGACCATCGAAGAGCGTGAGACCGTCCCGTTCGATCACGATGCCGTCGAAGAGCACGTCGCCGGCCAGATCCGTGACGCCGTCGCCGCCGGCCGCAAGACCTACGAGCCGCAGCACTGCTTCAACTGCGGCCGCAGCGAGGACGACGGTCCGCTGCTCCCCGTGCGCACCAAGGGCACGAGCACGTGGGTCTGCACCCGCTGCCTCCCTGCTCTGATCCACGGCTAGTCTCACCCACTGACAGGAGATGAGAATGACCCAGCTCACCGAGATGTTCTGCAACCAGTGCGAGCAGGCCGCGCATGGCACGGGCTGCACCAAGGTCGGCGTCTGCGGTAAGACCCCCGACGTCGCCGCTCTGCAGGATCTGCTGATCCACGCGTCACGAGCCCTGGCCGCCATCGCGGTCCAGGCCCCCGCCGCTGAGCTCGTCGAGGAAGGCGAGTTCGTCGAGGACTCGCTGTTCACGACGCTCACGAACGTCGATTTCGACCCCGAGACGATCGCCGCGAAGGTCGACCGTGCGCTTGAGCTGCGCGGCGCACTCGCTGCCCGGCTTGGCATTCTGACCGCTGTGGAGCGCATCGATGCCGCGCTCGGCCTCGACGTCGCGGGCAAGGTCGCCCTCGGCCGCGAACTCGGCAGCCCGTGGGACACCACCCGCGACGAGAACGTGCAGTCACTGCAGGAGATCACGATCTACGGCATGAAAGGCGTCGCAGCGTACGCGCATCACGCCCGCGTCCTGGGCCACACTGATCCCGAGGTCATCGACGCGTACCTGTTCCGGGCGCTCTCGCAGGTCTCGGACGAGTCGCTCGGCCTCGACGAGTGGGTGGGCATCGCGCTCGAATGCGGTGCCGTCAACCTGCGCACCATGGAGATCCTCGACGCCGCCAACACCGGCACGTACGGCACCCCTGAGCCGACCAAGGTATCGCTCGGCCAGCGAAAGGGCCACGCGATCCTGATCTCGGGCCACGATCTCGCCGACCTCAAGGCGCTGCTCGAGGCGACCGACGGCAAGGGCGTCGACGTGTACACGCACGGCGAGATGCTTCCGTCGCACGCGTACCCGGAGCTCAAGAAGCACCCGCAGCTCGCCGGCCACTTCGGCACCGCGTGGCAGAACCAGCACAAGGAGTTCGCCGAGTTCCCCGGCGCCATCCTGATGACCACCAACTGCCTCATGCCGCCCAAGGACAGCTATCGCGACCGGCTCTTCACGAGCGGTCCGGTCCAGTTCCCCGGCGTTCCCCACGTTCACCGTAGCGACTTCTCGGCGGTCATCGAGAAGGCGCTCGCGATGGACGGCTTCACCTGGGACACCGAGGTGGGCGAGGTCATGGTCGGCTTCGGCCACAACACGATCCTGTCGGTCGCCCCGACCGTCATCGAGGCCGTGAAGAGCGGCGCCATCCGCCACTTCTTCCTGGTGGGCGGCTGTGACGGCGCTCGTCCCGGCCGCAACTACTACTCGGAGTTCGTCGAAGAGACGCCGAGCGACACCATCGTGCTCACGCTCGCGTGCGGCAAGTTCCGCTTCTTCGACAAGCAGCTCGGCGAGATCGGCGGACTCCCACGCCTTATGGACGTGGGCCAGTGCAACGACGCGTACTCGGCGATCAAGGTCGCAGCTGCGCTTGCCGACGCGTTCGAGTGCGGCGTGAACGACCTGCCGCTATCGATGATCCTGTCGTGGTACGAGCAGAAGGCCGTCGCCATCCTGCTCACGCTGCTGCACCTGGGCATCACCGACATCCGGCTTGGCCCCACCCTGCCGGCCTTCATCACCCCCGCCGTCCTTGGCGTGCTTGTGGAAAACTTCGGCATAAAGCCGATCGGCGAGAGCCCTCGCGCTGACCTGGTCGAGATCCTCGGGGAGGCGTAAGTCTCCATGCCCAAGAAGGTGCTCGTCGGTGGCGTCGCGTTGATCGCATTCCTGCTTGTGGCTATTGGGGTCGTGTGGGCCTTCGGTGCGCCGCAGCCGGGGTCGACCGTGCCGATCGCCGATCAGTGGCCCATCGACGTCGTCGGCCGGGCGCCACAGGAGGCGCCCGAGCAGCGCCCCGAGAAGCCCGAGGTCGCGAACGTCCCCGCGGACGCCAAGGCACCCGCGCCGGATCCCGGTTCCCCCTTGGCGATCCAGATCCCGGGCTGCAAGTGTCACAGCGACGACCCGAAACTGGTCAAGGAGCACGAGGCCTACCGCATGAACCAATGCGCAGGCTGCCACGCCGGCCAGACGCCGACAGGACAGTAGGCAACAGAATGGTTCGCAAGAGGGCCGCCCGGGGGGATACTCTGGGCGGCCCTCATCACCTGCAAGGAGCACTGCTGATGCAAGAAGAAGAGACCGGCACCGCGCTCCTCGAGCCTCCCGCCCCACCCCAGCCTCCCGGGGCGGTCGCGACCGCCGATGAGGAGCCTCCCCGGCGCCCGTGGTGGTCGCGGCTGCTGGTCGTTCTGGCCTACACGATCGGCGTGCTCGCGGTGATCTTTGCGCTCGCGTACAACTTCGGCTCCATGTGGTTCCCGAGCCGAGAGACCCGCGCGCAGTACGACCAGCTCGTGGCGGCCGGCCAGGCGAATCCTCCGACGGAGCAACAGTTCCACATACCGATCCCCGGCTGCGTCTGCCACAGCAAGAACCCCGCGACCGTGATGGCGCACCAAGACCGGCGCATCCGGCAGTGCATGGGTTGCCACGGCGGCTAGCCTTCCGAGGTGCCCTCCCGGGTAACTACAGGGCATGGACCCCGAGCCGTTCGAACAGCCCCCTCCGGCGCGCTTTTCGTCCGTGGCATGGCGCCGCGGCCGGGATGCGCTCGTCGTGGCGCTCGCCGTCGCCATCGGTCTCGCCGTCGCATCATCGCTCGCGCACCGCAGCGCACGGATCGGTCCCCTCACGCTGTCCGCGCGGGTCGCTTGGGGCTGGCCGGGCGAAACGGCGCTGCTCCTGACGCCGTTCGGAGAGGCTCACGCGCGCACCCACGTGGGTCCGGTACGGCTCCTGGTCAGCGTCGACGCCGTAGACGTGCCGGCTGTCCAGCAGCTCCTGAGCAGCAGCGCGTCGCGCGCCGCGAAGAGTGCCCTGCCGTCGTTTCAGGAGCAGGGATCAGCCGCTGGTGCGACGGTCGAGACTGCGCTGGCCGACGAGGCCCGCAAGGCTTCTGACCAACTGGTCATGCTGGCCACCATCGTCGCGGTGCTCGCCGCGGTCTTCGCTGGGCTGGTTGCCCTGGCGCTGCTTCGCCGGTGGTCGCTCGCAGCGCTGACGGCGACCATCACGCTCACCATCGCGGTCGGCAGCGGCGTCCTCGCGGCCGGAACGTTCGACCCGCGCGCGCTGTCGTCGCCTCATCTTGAAGGCGCGCTCGCCTACGTCCCACAGCTCCAGACCCTCATCACCACGCGGCTCAGCCGCATCGAACGGCTGCGTGCCCAAGCATCCGACCTCGCCGTCGAACTCGCAGCCTACTACGCGGATCCCCGCTCCATCGCACCCGGTGGAGGACTGCCAGGAACCTATCGGGTCCTTCACGTCACCGACCTGCACCTTGATCCGGTCGGCGCGGAGCTTGGACGGTCCCTCGCTCGCTCGTACGAGGCGTCGCTGGTCATCGAGACGGGCGACATCGTCATCCTCGGCAATCAAGAAGAGTCGTCGTTGCTGCCGGCACTCGTGGTGACGTCGACGCCCACGCTGTTCGTGCCGGGCAACCATGACTCTCGGTTCACAACGGCGAAGCTGAACGACATCCCGGGCGTCTCCGTCCCGGCCAGCGGCACGACGATGGTTGACGGACTGCGCATCTACACCGTGCCCGACCCGCTCGGCGAATCGCTCGCGATCGGCCCCGACCCGGCCCTCGTGGACGACGTGACCCGCGCTGCGGCCGATGACCTGCGGGCGGCGCAGGCGACGGGCGAGCCGCCGCCCGACATCGTTGCTCTGCACGACCCGCGTGCCGAACGTGATCTGGTGGGACTGACGCCGCTCGTGCTGTCGGGCCACACGCACAGCGCCCGGGTCTACCGCTCGGACGGCACGGTACGGTTGAACTCGGGGACGCTCGGCGGCATGCCGTTCGATCTCGAACTGCTCGCCGACTATCGCGCCGGCCGGAGGATGAAGCAGCTGCCGCACTCGGCGAGCGTCCTCTACTACACGAGCCAACCGCCGAGGAAGCTCATCGCGATCGACCGCATCAGCGTGGGCAACGACCGTACGATGTCGCTTGAGCGCGTGGTCATCGACGAGGCCCTGCTCCCGTAGCGCCGGTCCCGCCCCCGCCGTTGTTCGCCCACGCATCAAGCCGCGTCATCGCACCCCCGCCCTGTCAATCTTTGCCGTAGAATGCAGGGCATCGGGACGCCAAGGGGCGCACGGAGGGAAGCCATGGCCGAGCTCATCGACTACGCACGCACGCTTGCCGAGGAGATCGGCCCACGGCCTGCCACCACGGACGCCGAGCACCGGGCGGCCGAGTGGCTCGCCCAGACCTTCGGCGGCTACGGGCTCGAGACCGAGCTCCACGAGTTCGACGCTCCGAGGACGTACTCGTGGGCGTACGTCATCTACCACCTCCTCACCATCGGCGCGGCCGTGATCGCAGGGCCCGCCATCTGGGGCGGCCGCCTCGTCTGGCCGGCGTTCGCCATCTCCGCCATCTCCGCGTTCTTCCTCTGGAGCGACCTCGACACCCGATGGGGCTTCACCCGTCTGATGCCGAAGGGCCCGAGCCAGAACGTGATCGCCCGCCACGTCCCGCGCGCCCGTCGAGGCGAGCGTCTGCGGCGGATCGTCGTGATCGCGCACTACGACTCGGCGCGCTCGTCGCTGGCGTTCTCGCCGAAGATGGTGAGCGGCTTCCCGACGACCTTCGGCCTGATGAAGTGGTGCACGTACCTGACGCCGCTGTTCGTCCTGTTCATGGCCCTGCCGTTCACAGCCAAGGCGGAGCCGTGGCTCTGGTACGCGACGATGCTGGTGGCCGCCTATCTCATAGTGCCGCTCGTCATCAACGTCCACCGCGAGCTGTTCATGCCGTTCGTCGCGGGCGCCAACGACAACGCTTCCGGCGTGGCGGCGATGCTCGGCGTCATGGAGCGCCTCGTTCCGGCACCGGACGCGACCTCGCTCGTCACTGACAGTTTCCCCTCGCTGAGGCGGGGACCGCTCGCCGCCGAGCAAGCCGGAGTCGTTCCCGAGGGCGCCGAACTGCACTACACGCCTGCCGCCGAGCCCTCCTCGGCAGCCCTGCCGGACGACTTCACGTGGGCCGAGCCCGTTGCCGAGAAGCCGCGCGAGCAGGGCTTGCTCGACTTCGACACGATGGAGTTCGGCGCAGTGGGGACGCCCGAGCCGACCAGGCCCGCGCGCGCAGCGCAGGCCGAGCCCGCCGTCGAGCGGGACAGCCTGCCGGCCGACATCGCCGGCTCGGACGCCCACGAAGATTCCGCAGCTCCCGGCCGCGAGAAGCGGCGGCTGCTCGGCGGCCTCGGCAAGAAGCGGGAGAAGCGCGAGAAGGAAGAGGTCAGCGACTGGCTCGGCGTCGGCGACGACTTCGACGCCCGCAAGGCCGGACGCGAGATCGGCAGCTGGGACAACTTTGAAGAGGACCAGCCCGACGAAGACGGGTTCGGATGGAAGGGCGGGTGGGCCGGCGACGACCCCATCGGCGACCCCGAGTTCGCCGCAAGCGAGGCAGCCCGCATCCGGCGCCGCGTGACCCAGGACGTCGACCGCGAGCTGACCGAGAAGGAGATCTGGTTCGTGGCGACCGGCGCCGAGGAAGTGGGCACCTGCGGCATGCAGGCGCTGCTCCGCGACTACGGCGAAGAGCTGCGAGACGCGCTCATCATCAACATCGACGGCGCCGGCATCGGACAGCTCTACTGGATCAGTGCCGAAGGCATGGCCCGGAAGTACCGCGCGAACGCACGGCTCATCGGCTTGGCGCGGCGCGTGTCACGCGAGACCGAGACGGTCGTCAAGCCGCGCGTCTTCAAGGGACTGTCGACCGACGCCACGCCCGCTCTCGCGCGCGGCTTCAAGGCAGTGAGCATCATGGCGCTCGGAGCCGACGGGTTGCCGACGAATTGGCACTGGCGCGCCGACACCGTCGACGAGCTTGACCCGGCGCTCATCGAGAAGATGGCCGACTTCGTCACCGCGATGGTGCGCGAGGCCTAGAACTCGCGTTCCGGCTCCACCCGCGAACGACGCCTCCACGCGATGCGGTCGGCGTAGAAGCTCAGCAGCGTGCCGCCCATGGTCAGCCCCGTCGCGATCCAGAACACGGGCAGCATGAACGCCGATTGCTGGAGTGCCGCCACCACTATCCCGAAGACGATGAACCCGAGGTGCAGCAGGCCGCTGCCCAGCTTGGTGAGCCGTCCCTCGGTGAGGTAGCTCGGCCCCTTGGCTCCCGCGGCGGTCAGCGCGACGACCGCCACTTGGATGAGTGCCGCCAGCGCAAGGTAGACCGCGAGGCCCGTCGAGAGCGACCCGGTGTAGAAGTAGGCGCCCGCGCCCGCCGCCACCATGGCCACGGACACGCCGATGAGCGCACGTCGCGAGAACAGCCGCTTCGGTACGCACAGGCCCATGACGACGACTAGAAGCACCAGCTGGGGCGCGGCGATGCCGTTCATGATCCTGACGAACTCGTTGTAGCCGCTCTGCTCCCAGCTGGGCACCGTGCGCTGCGCCCACCACACGTAGCCCGTCCCGATGAAGGACTGGACGCCGAGGGACGCAAGCAGGACCACGGTGATGACCGTGAGCGCGAAGTCCCACGAACGTTGCCTGATGTCTTCGACGCCCATCACACACCACCCTTGAGCGCTGCGAGAACCACCGCGGCGAATTCACTCGGTGCTCCGGCCGCCGCGTAGCTGTGGGCCCCGGGCACGACGTAGGTCGTGACGTACGTCAGCACCAGTATCACGAACGAAAGGATCGAGAGCCCCGCCACGACCTTCCACATGCCTCTTCGGCGAAGGTACAGGCGAGCGTGCAGATAGGCCGTGTAGAGCAGCCACATCATGAGCGACATGTTGACCTTGCCCGACCACCACCACGATTCGCCCTGCCACGCGGAGAGCGCCCAGGGGAAGCCGAGCAGCATGCCGAGTGTGAGCCAGACGTAGCCGAAGCGCGCCCACCGATAGGCCGTCGTCTCGAAGCTCGAGTGCCGCGAGATCAACATGCGGATCGTTGCGACGAACGAGATAGCGAACGCTCCGTAACTCAGGAACAGCATCGGCGGGTGGACCCACATGTACCAGGCGTTGTAGTAGAACTGCCGAGAACTCTCCATGCCCTCGTAGGCGCCCTGGGCCGCCTGGCCGCCGTACGACATCGCCTGCAGGTACCCGACGTACTGCCCTAAGAACCCGGGCAGCGGCTCGGTGAACGGCTTGCCGAGGTATGCCGCGCCGAAGGCCAGCACCGCCGTGACCATCATGATGCCCGGAAGGAGCTCGCGCCGCTGACGCCGGACCAGCATGCCGAGAATGGCCACGACGAGCGCCCAGACGAACAGCTTCTCGCTCTCGATCCACAAGGGAACCGCCACGTTGCCCCTGGCGACACCGTCCGGAGAGGCGACGACCGCCAGCGCATACAGCCGCCAGTGGAACCAGACCAGGACCAGCTCGCCGAGCACGAGCAGGCCGGCCATGCCGGCGAGGAACCAGCCACCCCACCGCCGTCCGGCCGGCACGACGGCAGCGATGGCGAGCACCACCGAGGCGACCATCAGGACTGCCTCGTAGGGCGCGCCGAACGCGAGCACGCTCGTGCGCAGCGCCTGCAGTGAGGTGAAGGTCGCGACGGGATTCATCGGCAGGAAAGCTCCATGTGGCTCAGTATACGAGGAGGTGCCGGGCCATGCGGTATTTGGCGGTCATGGCAGGGCACCGATACACTAGACATCCGCGCGTCAGCCGATGTGGCCCGCAATACCGAAGGGACCGCGCAAAGCCGTGTCGCCCAGCCGCCTCAGGAAACGTCTCGCCCGCGCCTTCATGGTCTCGTGGCGTGAGCAGCCTACCCGTTATGACATTGAGGCCCTCCAGGCGAACATCCGCCGAGTAGGGCTCGTCATTCGCGTGCGCTGGGTGCTCATCGCGGTCCTTGCGTTGTATTCGGTGCTCGCCGCGGGGCTGTACGCGACCCGCATGCCCATCTCGGAACTCGCGAGCCTCATGTGGATCCCGGCCGTCGCCCTCGGCTTCGTGGTCGTCTACAACACCTTCTACTCGCTGAACTACCGGCGCCTCGGCAACATCGCGGTGTGGAACAACCTCCAGCTCATCCTCGACGTTGCTGTCGTGTCGGTGCTCGTCTACTTCAGCGGCGGCGTCAACTCGTGGTTCTGGTCGATGTACTCGCTCTTCATCCTCGAAGCGACGTTCATCCTGCCCCGGTCGCGCGACGCGTGGCTGATCGCCCTGGGATGCATAGTGGTCCTCGGCGCCATGGAATGGCTTGAGTTCGCCGGCATCCTCCCGCACATCGATATCCCGTTCGCGTCGAACACCCTCTATTACGACGGCGTGTTCGTATCGGTCCGCTACCTGTGGCAAGCGGCTGTCTTGGCCGGCACGGCGTGGATCTGCAATCTGCTCGTCGGCGAGTTCCGCCGCGACCTCGCGGCGCGTAGCCAGCAGTCCATCATCGACCTCTCGACCGGTCTCTACTCGCGTGGCTACTTCATGCGCGCGTACCCCGCGGAGATCCGCCGCGCCGGGCGCGACAATCGGCCGGTGCACCTCTTCCTGCTCGACATCGATCGTTTCGGCGACTTCAACGCGCGGTTCGGTATCGAGCGCGGCGACCACCTGCTGAAGGGCATCGCGACCGCCATCTCCGAGGTTGTCGGCAAGGCGGGCGACGTCATGTCCACGAGCAACTTGGCGGCGCGCATCGGCGGTGAGGAGTTCGCGATCCTCGTCGCCGAGGACCAGCGCCTCCACGGCACGCCGCGCCCCGAGGAGGGCATAGCTCTTGCCGAGCAGGTTCGCGCCGCCATCCAGGCCGTCCAGGTCGATGGCGCCGGCGTCACGGTCTCCGTTGGCGTTGCCACGCTGCCCAAGGACGGCGCCACCGCCGACGAGCTGCTCGACGCAGCGGACGCCGCCCTTTCGGCTTCGGTCGATGCCGGCGGCAACCGGGTGACGGGCGCTGCCGACGCGCCGCAGGCCACGAGCGAGTTCAACCCCGCCGACCAAGACTGATGCGGCGTCTCGCTCAGGTCATCGCCGCGATCGCACTCGCCATCGCAGCACTCGGCATCGCACTACTGCCTCTGGAGATGCCCGCGTATACGCGGGTGTTGGCGTCGCGCGTCTCGGAGGTGCGTAATCCCGTCGCTCTCGACATCGCCGAGTCCACCCGGGCCTTCGTCGTCACCGGAGACGCCGAGGACCGTGCCGTGCTCGACCGCACGATGCCGCCTGATGCCGTCAGCCATCTGGACGACGTCCGGCGCGTCCTCGACGGCGCCCGGCGCGCGACCGCGGTCCTGCTGCTCGCGGTGGCCGTCTGGACGTTGTGGCTCGCGTGGCGCCGAGACCTCGCTTCTTTCGGGCGGGCGCTCCGCATCGCCGCAGGGATCGCGGCTGCGTTCGTAGTCCTCGCAGGGCTCGCGGCTCTATCGGACTTCGACCGCTTCTTCTCGGCGTTCCACGGCCTCTTCTTTGCAGCCGGCACGTGGGAGTTCCCGTCCGACTCGCTCCTGATCCGACTGTTTCCTGAGCCCTTCTGGACCGCCGCCGGCCTGTCTTGGGCGGCTGTAGTTCTGCTGGTCGCCGCGGCTTATTGGGCTGCAGGTTGGTGGATAGAGAGGAGTTCCGCGAGCTGACCGCTCGCGAGGACGATGCTTTAGGCGCGTGACAAACGTGTTCGTCCGTGTAGACTCTTACCGAATCGAGCGACGAAGCTCGTATAGCCGGGGGATTCGGCCGGGGTTTTGGTCCAGGTGGACTGAGACATCCGGTCGCTGACGAGGAGGTGACAGCGAATGGCTGCCAAAGAAGGTTACTGCGTGAAGTGCAAGGCCAAGAAGGAGATCGTGGACCCCCAGGAAATCACGATGAAGAACGGGCGTCCGGCCACCCAGGGCACCTGCCCGGATTGCGGCACGAAGATCTTCAAGATCGGCAAGTAGTCGATCTCGTTTTTCCGCTTTACGCTCGGACGCCGTCGACTGAAGTCGGCGGCGTCTTTGCGTTTTCGGCCGGCCTCGCAGTCGAGAGACTGGCTGCCCTGCGCACCGCGAGCGCATCGTGAATGGCTCGCTATACACCCCCGCCGAGTAGTCCCCCACTCGCACGCGACAGGTCATGAGTAGTCGTGGTGGGCGAGTTCGCCTAGAATGTGCGCGACTTGAAGGGGGTGCGGTCCGGCAATCGAAGCCGCACTTTCGAACCTGGAGGGAACATGTCCGATCTGCCGTTGTTCATTGGCTTGGCTGCGGGTATCTTGGCCGCCGTCTTCGCCGGATTCCTCGTGATGAGGATCAACAAGTTGCCAGCGGGCAACGACAAGATGCAGGAGATCGCAGGGTCGATCCAAGAGGGGGCGATGGCCTACCTGGGCCGTCAGTATCGCACCGTGGCGATCGTCGCGGTCGTCTTGGCTATCGCGATCGCGGTTCCGGGACTCGTGTGGAACGTCACCGGCTTCGGTATCTGGACCGCGATCGGCTTCCTGATGGGTGGTGCAGCCTCGGCTGCAGCCGGTTTCATCGGGATGGGCATCTCGGTCAAGGCCAACGTCCGTACGGCTGAGGCCGCGCGCAGTGGCCTGCCGAAGGCGCTCTCGGTCGCGTTCGAGGCCGGTTCGGTCACCGGTCTGTTCGTCGTCGGCCTGGGCATCCTGTCCGTGTCGATCATGGCGTTGCTCGTCAGCCAGGGCATCGCACCCACCGCGGCGCTCGTCGGTCTCGGCTTCGGTGGCTCTTTGATCTCGGTCTTCGCTCGACTCGGCGGCGGCATCTTCACCAAGGCCGCTGACGTAGGAGCCGACCTCGTCGGCAAGGTCGAGGCAGGCATTCCCGAAGACGACCCCCGCAACCCCGCCGTCATCGCCGACAACGTCGGTGACAACGTTGGCGACTGCGCGGGTATGGCGGCCGACCTGTTCGAGACCTACGTGGTCACGACGGTCGCCGCGATGCTCATCGGTATCCTGGCGTTCGGCGCGAACGGTATGGCGTTCTCGCTCGGCATGCCGCTCGCACTCGGCGCCGTCTCCATCGTGGCGTCGATCATCGGCACGTTCTTCGTGCGCATGAGCCCCAAGGGGACCATCATGGGCGCACTGTACAAGGGCCTGTGGGCCGCCGCCGCCATCGCCGCGGTGCTGTTCTACCCGGTGATCATGTGGCTGACCCCGAAGGTCGAGGTCTTCACCCTCACCGAGATCGGCCGGACGCTCGTCGCCGTGGGCGCGACCGCCGGCCCGAGCCCGCTCATCATCTGGCTGTGCGCCGTCGTCGGTATCGCGCTGACCGCCGCGATGGTCTACATCACCGACTACTACACCGGCTCGAAGTTCCGCCCGGTCACCTCGATCGCGCAGGCCTCCGTCACCGGTCACGGCACCAACGTCATCCAGGGTCTCGCCGTGGGCATGGAGGCGACCGGCCTGCCGGTCATCGTAATCGCGCTCGCGACGCTGATCAGCTTTTCGCTCGCCGGCATCTACGGCATCGCCGTCGCCGCGCTCTCGATGCTCTCGATGGCCGGCATCGTCGTTGCCATCGATGCCTTCGGCCCCGTCACCGATAACGCCGGTGGCATCGCCGAGATGGCCGGCCTCCCCGCCGAGGTCCGTGTCGTGACCGACGCTCTCGACGCCGTGGGCAACACCACCAAGGCCGTCACCAAGGGCTACGCGATCGCCTCGGCCGCTCTGGCCGCGGTCGTGCTGTTCAGCGACTTCACCCACGCCATTACCGAGCAGGTCGGCGGTGCGGCGCTCGTGTTCAACCTCTCCGACCCGTACGTGCTCGTGGGTCTGTTCATCGGCGGCTCGCTGCCGTTCCTGTTCGCGTCGCTCGCGATGACCGCCGTGGGCAAGGCCGCCGGCGCCGTCGTCGAGGAAGTGCGCCGCCAGTTCCGCGAGATGCCCGGCATCATGGAGGGCACGCAGAAGCCGGACAACGCACGCTGTGTCGACCTCGTGACCCAGGCCGCCCTCAAGGAGATGACGCTTCCCGCGCTCATCCCCACCGGCGTGCCCGTGCTCATCATCGTGCTCGGCTTCATCCTCAAGGCCGTCGGCTTCGCTGACGCCTTCGAGTTCACCGCGCTCACCCTGGGCGGCGCGCTCGTGGGCACCATCGTCACCGGCCTGTTCGTCGCCATCTCGATGACCTCGGGCGGTGGCGCGTGGGACAACGCCAAGAAGCGCTTCGAGGACGGCTTCACCGACAAGGACGGCGTCACCCATCAGAAGGGTGGCGAGGCGCACAAGGCCGCCGTTACCGGTGACACGGTCGGTGATCCCTACAAGGACACTGCGGGTCCTGCCCTCAACTCCATGATCAAGGTCTTCAACATCGTGGCCCTGCTCCTGGTGCCGCTGATGGTGCTGCTCGCCAAGTAGCACGCTCGATGTATCACATCGGCCCCGCCCGGGTATCCCGGACGGGGCCGTTTGTTTTGCTAGAATGATGCGCGCCGCAGGGATAAGGCGCGGTCACGCGGGTGTAGTTCAATGGTAGAGCGTCAGCTTCCCAAGCTGAAAGTTGCCGGTTCGAGTCCGGTCACCCGCTCCATGTGATGATTCGGCCGCCGAGAGATCGGCGGCCGCTTTCGTTCTCAAGCAGGAATACGCCGGTTTGTGGCGAACAAGTGTTCGTATCGGCCCCGGTCTCCCGCCCTCGCCGTGAATGTGGTGATCACGGTGAAGCGCATCGTCTTCGTCTCAGTCCTCGCTGCCGTCATCCTGTTCGCGCACGCCTCGTCATCGTGCGCGTTGTCGGGCGATGTTCTGCTGGGTTTCTGCTCAACCTACACCGCACCGGACGGAACCTCGTCTACACACCGCGGCGTCGACCTGGCAGTGGGGAATGAAGCGACGGCCCCTCGTGACGGCATCGTGCGGTTCGCCGGCCGCGTACCCGGGCCGCATGGTGGGACCGTCGTAGCGCTTACGCTGGAGACAGCAGAGGGTGTCGTCACGATGCTCCCGTTCGAGCAGACCTCGGTTGTCGCGGGAGACCTGGTCGGCGCCGGCGATAGCCTGGGCACAGTAGCGCAGGAGGGCGACCCATCTTCGCCACAACGACACCTCCACGTCGGGCTGAAGAAGGCCGGGGTGTACACGGACCCGACCTGCCTGCTCGTGCCGGTCTTGGCGCCGGCGGGGGAAGGGGAGTCAGCACCGAGCCCCGCGCGGGTGTCTGAGCACGCGGCGCCCGCGGCGCCCGTGGTGGTTGGCGCCGCCTCGGTTCCGGTTGTGACTGGGTCGGCGTGCGCGCCCGTTCCCGCAGCGGCAGCCGCAGTGCAGGCCGCGCCCGCGCCGCGCGCGGCCTCGGCGGGAGCGCAGATCGCCCCGGGGGTCTCTGTCGCTAGCGCGGTGCCCGCAGCGGTACCTGTTGTGGCCGGTGTCGCTGTGGGAGCGGCGCGAGGAGGCGGTCGGACGGCCCCGAGATCCGCAGTACCTCACCCCGCTGCGCCCTCCGTGCCGACCCGGCTCGGCTCTCCGGCGTCGGCGGCCGGTGTAATGGCAATCGTCGCCTTTGGTTCGACGCTTCTTCTCACGCGTCGCGCACTTGCTCGTCGTGTCGCTCACCCGCCCGTGTCAGACCGGCTTGGGATCCTGTTGCAGCACCTAAAAGCCGGTGATACACTCTGCGGGCTCACATCCTGCTCCGGGCCGCTGCCTTCACAGTCCCGGGGCCACTAGCCCAGAGGAGGTGAATACGTGAAGGCTTACGAACTATTGCTTCTTCTTGATCCCTCCCTCGACGAGGAGTCCCGTGCCGCCGTCCTGGACAAGTTCCAGGGTGTCATCACCGGGGACGGGGGCGTCGTGGACAACGTCGATTCGTGGGGTAAGCGCAAGCTTGCTTTCGAGATCGGCAAGATCACCGAGGGCGACTACACGCTCATCGATTTCCACACTGCGCCGGCCGCTATCGCCGAGCTCGACCGGGTGCTGCACATCACCGACCCTGTCGTCCGCTACATGATCGTGAACCGCGAGGACCGCGCCTAGCGCACCGCTCGCGTGAGCGAGAACTGCGGATGAGGGTCGGATACCCGAGTCCGTGACCAGTAGAAGGTGGTATCGAGTTATGAGCATCAACCGAGTCGTCATCACAGGCAACCTGACCCGTGACCCGGAACTGCGTTCGACCGCAGGCGGCATGGCTGTCCTCAACATGGGGATCGCCGTGAACGACCGCCGCAAGAACTCGCAGTCCGGTGAGTGGGAAGACGTGCCCAACTTCTTCGACGTCGTTGTCTTCGGGCAGCGCGGTGAGTCGTTGTCGCGCTTCCTCTCCAAGGGCAGCAAGGTCGCTATCGAAGGCAAGCTCCGCTGGAGCTCGTGGGAAGACAAGAACACGGGCGACAAGCGCAGCAAGGTGGAGATCATCGCCGACGACATCGAGTTCATGTCCTCGCGTGGAGAAGGTAACGGTGGAGGTGGAGGTCGCGGCGGCGATTATTCTGCGCCCGCTCCGGCATCCAAGCCGTCCGAACCCGTCTTCGAGGACGACATCCCCTTCTAGACACTACTCGCGCCAAAAGGCGCGTAACCCGAACCCGCGATAGACGCGGAAGGAGGTCGTTTCGCACATGTCCGATTACGGTCGCAAGCCCCGTCGCAAGTACTGCCAGTTCTGTAAGGATCACGTCGAGTACATCGACTACAAGGACTCGCAGATGCTGCGCAAGTTCATGACCGACCGCGGCAAGATCAAGCCGCGCCGTGTGTCCGGCAACTGCGCGCAGCACCAGCACAAGCTGTCCACGGCCATCAAGCGTGCGCGCGAGATGGCTCTGCTGCCCTACGCCGTGCCGGTTGTCAGCGGTCGCATCGGCGGCAAGGGCCGCTAAGCCACCACGCGACTGAAGGAGTATCAATGAAGGTCATCCTGTTGCAGGAGCTCAAGGGTCGTGGAGGCGAGGGCGACGTCATCGACGTGGCCCATGGCTTCGCCGTGAATTACCTGCTGCCGCGAAAGGTCGCCATCCAGGCCACCTCCGGCAACCTCAAGCAGCTTGAGCAGCGCAAGCACAACATCGAGAAGCGCGAGGCCCAGCGTATGGGCAGCGCCGACTCCATGCGCAACGCGCTCGAAGGCAAGACGGTCACCATCTCCGCCAAGGTAGGTGAGGAGGGCCGCCTGTTCGGCTCGATCACCGCGATGATGATCGAGGCCGCGATCGCCGAGCAGCTCGGTGTCGAGGTCGATCGCCGCAAGATCGAGACCCACGGCGCGATCAAGGAGGTCGGCCCGCACGCAGTTGACGTTTCCGTCTACCGCGAGGTGAAGGCCACCCTGACCGTGTCCGTCGTCGCCGAGGGCGCGCCCATCCCCGAGACCGTCGTGGTCGAGGCCGAGGGCGTCACCGCCGAGGGCGATGCATTCGTCGAGATCGGTGAGCAGATCGCCGAGGAGTCCCCGGAGCCCGTCGCTGACGAGGCTGCCGAGGAGCCCGCTGCCGAAGAGGCCGCTGAGTAGTCCGCAGCGCCAAGCGAGTCCCGCACAGCGCCGTCCCGGGTCGACCGGGGCGGCGCTGTCTTGTCCTGAGGCAACCACGCAGCCGACCCGTGGATAGTGTGGATAACCGGTTCCGCCGCAGGTCGACGGCGTCGTCTTTTGCACCGCCAGCTGTGCACGGAATCCACAGGGCCGCAACGCGTCACACCCAGACGCTACCATCAGCACGCACAAGACCGCACTTCAAAAGCAGGGGGCTCAGCTGCATGGCCAACGTCATTCCCGCCGATTTCAGTGAGCGCAAGCTCGAGCGGATACCGCCGCAGAATCTGGAGGCCGAGCAGGCGCTGCTCGGTGCCATGCTTCTGTCGCCTGACGTTGTCGAGGGCGCCCTGAACGCGGTAAAGATCGATGACTTCTATCGCCCGGCTCACGCGAAGATCTTCTCGGCGATGAACGACCTCTACGGCCGCTCCGTCCCTGTGGACCATCTGTCGCTCGCGGACCGACTGGAGTCACTCGACCAGCTCGACGCCGTGGGCGGCAAGCCGTACCTGCTGGAACTCTCGGGCGCGGTGCCGACCACGGCCAACTGGGAGACGTATTCGGACATCGTCTCCCGCACCTCGATGCTGCGTCAGCTCATCACGGCGGCGACGCAGATCGTCGCCTTGGGCTACGACGCCCCTGACGACATGGATCAGGTCGTCGAAGACGCTGAGCGCATGATCTTTCAGGTCACGAACAAGCGCGTTTCAAGCAACTTCCGCGGCATCAACGAGCTTCTCAAGCTGTCGTTCCACCAGCTCGAGAAGATGTACGAGAACAAGGACCACATCACCGGCACGCCCACGGGCTTCAAGGACCTCGACAAGTTGCTGGCGGGCCTCCATCCCGGCGACCTGTGCATCCTGGCCGCCCGGCCCGCCGTGGGAAAGACCGCGCTCGCGCTGAACATGGCCGTCAACGCGGCCAAGGAGGGGGCCTCGGTAGCCGTCTTCTCTCTCGAGATGTCCGCCGAGCAGCTGGTCCAGCGTGTCCTGTGCTCCGAGGCTCGGATCAATCTCCAGGACGTGCGGACCGGTTATCTCAAGGACTCGGACTGGCACTCCATCCACACGGCGATGGGCCGGCTCGCAAACCTCGACTTCATCGTCGACGACACCCCTTCCATCTCCATCCTGGAAGTGCGCGCAAAGGCCCGCCGCCAGTTCCAGAACAAGGAGAAGGGCCTGATCATCGTCGACTACCTCCAGCTCATGCAGCCGCAGAATCGGCGTAGCGAGAACCGGCAGGTGGAGATCTCGGAGATATCCCGAGGACTCAAGATCCTCGCGAAGGAGCTCGGAGTACCGGTCATCGCTCTGTCACAGCTGTCCCGAGCCGTGGAGCAGCGCGCAGGGAAGAAGCCGATGCTTTCGGACCTGCGAGAGTCCGGCGCCATCGAGCAGGACGCTGACGTGGTCATGTTCATCGACCGGAACACGAGTCCTGGCACCGAGGAGGAAGAGGGCCGCCCGGCGCGTGGAATCGCGGAGTTGATCGTCGCGAAGCACCGCAACGGACCCCTCGATACCATCCCGTTGGTGTTCATGGACCGGTTCACGAAGTTCGTGGACCTCACCAAACAAGGCGCATAGTCATCGGCCCGCAGCCCCCGCTCTTCGTTCGCAGGTGACCGTTCGTCAGCCTTGATATACCTTTCGTCCTGTGCTCTTGACACGGCAGGTAAGATACTTCGCGGTGTCCGAAAGCGACCAGCTCACGGACTTGGACCGAGAGGTGTGCTTCAAGTGTCTGCTGCATACGACGTCGTCATAGTGGGAGCCGGCCCCGCCGGCATCTTCTCGGCATTGGAGCTCACTCGGCTTCCTGAGCCGCCGAGCCGCATCCTCATCGTCGAGAAGGGCCACACAATCGCCAAGCGGCGGTGTCCCGCGCGGGAGACGTCGTGTGTCGGCTGCCGCACGTGCGACATCATGACCGGCTGGGGCGGCGCGGGAGCGTTCTCGGACGGGAAGCTCACCCTCACCAGTGAGGTCGGCGGATGGCTTCCCGACTACGTCGAGCCGGCCGCGCTCAACGAGCTCATCGAGTACGGGGACGAGCTCTGGCTGGAGTTCGGCGCGACGCACGAGGTCCATGGACCCGACGCCGCGACCGCCGCAGCCCTCGAGCGCGAGGCGACCATGGCCGGCATGCGACTCGTGCCCATGCAGATCCGGCACCTCGGCACCGACCGCTCCCCGCAGGTGCTGGATGCCATGCGCATGCATCTTGAGAGCGTCGGCGTTGAGGTTCGCACAGAGGTCGCCGCGTCACGGATTCTCGCCGAGGATGGCCGCGTCACCGGAGTCGAGCTGTCCGACGGCACGGTCGCCACGGCGTCTGCCGTTATCGCGGCACCCGGCAGGGAGGGTGCCGACTGGCTCGCCGAGCAGGCGAAGGCCCTGGGAATAGTGCTCACCAACAACGCCGTCGACATCGGCGTCCGCGTCGAGTGTCCGGCACCGATCATGGAGCGCCTGACCACGCCCCTGTACGAGGCGAAGCTGGTCTACCATACGAAGTCGTTCGGCGACGCGGTGCGCACCTTCTGCATGAACCCCTACGGCGAGGTGTCCACCGAGAGCTACGGCGACGTGGTGACCGTGAACGGGCACAGCTATGCCGAGCGCAGGACCGAGGCGACCAACTTCGCCGTGCTCGTGAGCCAGCGCTTCACCGAGCCGTTCCGCGACCCGATCACCTACGGTCGCTCGATCGCCAAGCTCGCGAACCTCCTCGGCGACGGGATACTCGTCCAACGCTACAGCGACCTCAAGGCCGGACGGCGTTCCACCCCCGAGCGCATGAGCCAGTCACTCATCGCGCCCACCATGAGTCATGCGACGCCGGGAGACCTCTCGGCGGTCCTGCCGTATCGGCACCTCACCGACATCCTGGAGTTCATCGAGGCGATGGACGTGCTCGTGCCGGGTATCGCCGGGCCGAACACGTTCTTCTATGGCGTCGAGGTGAAGTTCTACTCAAGTCGGGTCAGCGTGGGAGATGACCTTCAGACCTCGATCTCCGGCCTCTACGCGATCGGTGACGGAGCGGGCGTGACGCGCGGCCTGGTGCAGGCCGGCATCAGCGGGATCATCGCCGCGCGAGGCGTCAGTCGCGGACGTCCCAGCGCATAACCCGTAGAGCGGCGTCGGCGACCGCCTCGTCGGCATGATCTTCGAGGATCGCTGAGCTGATCACGAAGCCGATGAACAGCGCCATGAGCGCCCGGACTCGCTCGGTGCGCGTGGCGTCGGCTTCGGGCACGGCTAACACCGAATCGACCTCGGAGGCCTTGACTGTGAGCCGCTCGCGGATGGGGACCGCGATTCCGTCACGGAACTCTTCCAGGAAGCGCGGATTGTGCGCTGCGGCCGTCATCACCGTCTTGAGTACGGGAGCGTAGCGCCTGAAGGCGCGGCGCCGGTCTGCCATGGCGTCGACGATCTGCTCACGGACACACTCGGGACGTACTCGGTCGATGAGCGCGAATGCCTCCGAGCGGGCGCGGCGGGCAGCGAGTCGGATGAGCGAGAGGAAGAGCTCCTCCTTGCCGGGGAAGTGGCGGTAGATCGCAGGCTCAGTGACCCCGACCCGTCCAGCGATGTCACGCATCGATCCGGCATCGTACCCGCGTTCCGAGAACACCACGGCCGCCGCGTCGAGGATCTCACCCTTGCGCCCCGGCTCGAGCTCGCCGAAGAAGTGCTCGTCGACGTCGGTCTTCGCGACAGCGGTCATCGTCCCTCCTCCCGTTCGCGGGCGACCAGGTTGACGAAGACGTCCTCGATCGTCGCCTCGACCGCCGTGACCTCGACTGCCGAGAAGCCGGCCGCTCGGAGCCTCGACCCAAGAGCGCCCGCCGCGTCATCCGCGTCGCCTGCGGCCTCGGCCGCCGATGGCGAGCACCCCGGCCCGGCCGCGCCGGTGGCGCCGACCACCGCGTGCAAAGTCGCTCCGGAGAGGTACGCCTCGGCCACGTCGGGGTCCGCTTCCAGCGCGTCGAGCACGCGGTCCACATCCGACGGCTGCGCGCGCACTTCGAGGATGCGCTGCGTCATGCACTCGGTTCGGATCTCGTGCGGGGTACCCTCGGCGACGATCCGCCCGTTGTAGATGAAGCCCAGCCGGTGACAGTGGGTCGCCTCGTCCATGTAGTGCGTGGTCACGAAGAGCGTCACGCCGCCGGCCGCCAGGTCGTACAGAAGGTCCCAGAAGTGGCGTCGAGCCACGGGGTCGACGCCACTGGTCGGCTCGTCCAAGAACAGGAGATCCGGTTCGTGGATCGTTGCGGCGCCCAGCGCCAGCCGCTGCTTCCAACCCACGGAAAGGTTCGCCGTGATCTCGTTCTCACGCCCTACGAGGTCGGCCATCTCGAGGACATAGCGGCGGCGCTCGGCGAACCGCTCACGCGGCACGTCGTAGACACCTGCATAGAAGCGCAGGTTCTCGTCGACCGTCAGGTCCTCGAAGAGGGAGAAGCGCTGCGACATGTAGCCGATCCTGCGGCGTAGCCCCTCGGCGTCTGCCACGATGTCGTGGCCGAGCACTTTGCCGGAGCCGCTCGAGGGCAGCATGTTGCCCGTCAGCATCCGGATCGTCGTCGTCTTGCCCGACCCGTTAGGGCCGAGGAAGCCGTAGATCTCTCCTCGGCGGACGCGGAGATCCACCGAGTCGACCGCCGTGAAGTCGCCGAAGCGCTTCACGAGGCCGCTGGTCTGTATGGCGAAGTCGGTCAAGGTGTCCACCTAATCGCTCAGCCGCTTGCGGAAGCTCACCAGCGCCACGCCGAAGATCAGTACCGAGAATCCGACCATGGCCGCCAGCGGCACGACCAGTTCGCTCACCGTCGCGCCCTTGAGCCAGCCTGCGCGAAGCACCTGTATCGCGTAGCGCAGCGGGATGAAGTAGGTGAGGGGCACGATGGGCGCGGGCATCGCTTCGATCGGGAAGATGAAGCCGGATAGCACGAAGAACGGCAGCAGTATGAACATGACCGTCTGCTGCGCCTGCTGGCGGGTGCGCGACACCAGTGAGACCAGCAACCCGCCGCCGAGGGTCGCGAACACGAACAGGATCAAACCGAGCAACACGACCCACACCGTGCCGTTGAAGGGCACGCCGAACCAGTAGCGCCCCACGGCAGCGACCACGCTGATCTGGAGCGACGAGATGATCACGTACGGCGTCATCTTGCCGACGATGTACTCGCCGCGGGTTATCGGCGTGGTGAACATCTGCTCGAGCGTGCCGCTCTCGCGCTCGCGGACGACCGCCTGAGACATCACCGTCATGGTCGAGATCATGAGGATGGCAGCCATGAGTCCCGGGATCATGGAGTTCACGGCCTTGAGCGACGGGTTGTAGAGCACGCGGACGCTCGAGCTGATGCCCGGGGCGCGCTCGAGCATGTCGGCAGCGTCTCCCAGCTGCTGCTGGTTGAAGGCGCTGAGGATCTGCGCGGCATAGCCGCCCGCCACACTCGACACTCGACTGTCCGTCCCGTCGACCACGATCCCGATCTCGGCCTTCTGGCCCTCCGAGAACCTGCGGGACGTGCCCTCGGGGATGACAACGGCGACCTGAGCCTGACCGGAGTCGATGAGCGGCTGGAGCGCGCGCTCGTCGTCAGGCCGCGCCACGATCGCGAAGTAGCCGCTTCCCGAGAGCCAGTCGGTGAGCTCGCGCGACAGGGGGGTGCGATCGAGGTCGACGACCGCCGTCTTCACGTCGGTGATGTCTGCGCTCACCACGTACCCGAACATGATCAGTTGCAGGATCGGCATCATGAACACGAGCGGGAGGAGCAGACGGTCACGGCGGAACTGGCGGAACTCCTTCCACAGGATCAGCCTGATGCGCTTGAGGCTCACGATTCCCTCCTCGCGTAGAGGCGCGAGGCGATGAGGATCGTCGCCAGCCCATAGACGGCGAGTGCGAGTACCTGGGGCCAGAGGATGTCCCAGCCCGCGTCCTTGAGGAAGACGCCGCGCGAGATGGCGATCATGTACCTGCCCGGGAAGAGGTAGCTCACGAACTGAAGAAAGCGCGGGATCGAATCGAGTGGGAAGGCGAAGCCCGAGAGCATGAACGCCGGCAGGAATGAGATGAGCAGCGCGACGATGTTGGCGCTCTCGGCGCTCTCGGCGCGTGCCGAGATGATGAGCCCGATGCCGAGCGAGCACGCGACGAACAGCATGGTGGAGATGGCGAGCAGCAACAGGTCGCCCCTGAGCGGCACTCGGAACACGAGCACCGCTGCGATGACGATGGCCACCGCGTCGAGGAACCCCAGGATCGCCCAGGGCGCCATCTTACCGACCATCAGCTCCCACCGCTTGAGCGGCGAGACGCTCATCTGCTGGAACGTGCCCTGATCGCGCTCCTTGACGAGCGTGACGGCCGTCTGTTGGACCGTGACTATCATTACGATGACGACCAGCAGGCCGGGAACCAGGAACGCGGTCGAAGAAGCTTCGGGGTTGTACCAGGTGCGCAAGTGCGGTTCCAGTCCGCCGATGGCGTTCACGTCGGCGCCGTTCCGAGTCGCCCACGCCAGCGCCGCGTTGCGGTTGAGTACTGAGTTGAGCGCGCTCGCGTACGCCTGACCGAGCTGCGCCGAGGTGGGCTCGCTCCCGTCGAGCAGCACGAGTACTTCGCCTTTTCGCTCGTCAGCCTGAGCGTCCTCGAAGCCGGCGCCCACTACGATGGCTGCGCGCGCCTGGTTGCTCTCGAAGGCCCGGTCCACACCGGCGAGCGAGTTCACGGAGCCGCGCACGTCGAAGAAGCCCGAGTTGCGGTACGCCTGGATGTACGCGCGACTGGCAGCGCTGTGGTCGAGGTCGAGTACGACGGTCGGTATGTTGCGTACGTCGAAACCGATCGCGTACGCGAACAGCAGGAGCTGGACGAGCGGGATGATGAGGATGGCGATGATCATCCGGGGATCTCGTCGGATATGCACGAACTCCTTGATGCTCACCGCCGCGATGCGGTCAAAGGCAGCCCGAAGGTTCATCGGCGGCCTCCGGTCTCGGCCAGATAGGCGAAGGCGGCCTCCATGTCGACTGGCACCTCGCGTGCGCGCTCGACAGTCAGGCCGGCTTCCGAGAGCTTTCCGGAGAGCGCGGCCGCATCGGGTCCGTCCTCAGCGATCATGACGCGCACGGCCTCGCCGAGGACGGTGGCGCTCAACACGCCGGGAAGCGACTGAACCGCCGCGACGGCGTCACGCTGCGGCTCGGCCACGACCTCGATGAGCCTGCCGGGCACGCGACTCTTGATCGCGGCCGGCGTGCC
The DNA here is from genome assembly GCA_964607705.1 of uncultured Eubacteriales bacterium. Lineage (GTDB taxonomy): Bacteria > Actinomycetota > Coriobacteriia > Anaerosomatales > PHET01 > CAZSLI01. Next base: position 23,594 of record CAZSLI010000006.1, on the reverse strand, counting down.
GCTCTCGGTGAACCGGCCCGAATCCATGAAGGCGATGCCGGTGCAGCGTTCAGCCTCATCCATGTAGGGGGTGGCCACGAAGACGGTCTTGCCTGCCCGATGGAGCGACGCGATGATGCGCCAGAACTCCCGCCTGCTCACCGGGTCGACGCCGGTGGTCGGTTCGTCGAGGAGCAGCAGCTCGGGCTCGGTCATGAGCGTGGAGGCGAGCATGAGCTTCTGCTTCATGCCTCCCGAAAGCTTGTCCGCGAGCCTGTCGCCGAACTGCGCCATGCCCATCTGTGCGAGCAACCGAGGCGCTCGCTCACGGCGAACATCACGAGGCACCCCCCGAAGCCGGGCGAAGAACTCGAGGTTCTCGGCAACGGTGAGGTCTGGATACATCGAGAAGCGCTGCGACATGTAGCCGATATGCGGCTTGATCGCATCGGGCGACCCCGCAACCGATTCGCCGAGGACCCACGCGTCGCCTTTTGTAGGCCGCTGCACGGTCGCGAGCATGGTGATCAGCGTCGACTTGCCCGCGCCGTCCGAGCCGAGCAGGCCGAAGACGGCCCCGCGAGCGACCTCGAACGACACTCCGTCCACGGCCGTGATCTCGCCGAAGCGCTTGGTGAGCGCCTCGACCTTGAGAGCGGGACCCGCAGTACCGCCTGACATGTCAGGTGTGACGGTCACTGGCCGATGGCCACCGTGACCGGCATGCCGGGGGTGAGCCCCTCGGTGCGGTCGGGCTCGAGGCGCACCTCGTACACCAACTTCGCGCGCTGCTCTTTGGTTTCGACGTTACTGGGGGTGAACTGCGCCTCGGACGCGATGAAGGTGACACGTGCGGCCCGCTTGACGCCAGCGTCGGTCACCAGGGAAGCCGACTGTCCTATCTCGACCGCGCCTATCTGCGTCTCCGGCACGAATGCCCGGACGAACAGGGAGCCGGTCTTGGTGATCGTCGCCATGGTTCGTCCGGGGCTGGCCAGCTCGCCCTGCATGATTGCGATGGAGGTCACCGTGCCCGACGCGGGAGAGCTGATCCTTGCGTAGGCAAGCTGGATGCGGGCGATCTTCTCGGCCGCCCGGGCCTGCTCGAGCGCGGCCTTGGCAGCGGCGATGTCCGCATCGCTCTTGTCGTCGTCCTTGGCCTGCTTCAAGGCGGCGGCTGCCGCGCGCACGGCTGCGGCCGCCTGATCGACCTGCAACTTCAGCGCAGCATCGTCGATCCGGTAGAGCGGAGCTCCGGCTGCCACCACGTCGCCCTCGGCGAGCGTGGCCTCGACCACGCGCCCGCCGATGAGGGAGGTGACTTGCACCTGGTCGGCATCCACCGTTCCCGAGACCACGACCTGGCCGTCGGCGGTTTGGGTCCGATGACTCCACCAGTACCACCCGCCGAAGCCCAGCGCGGCGACCACCAGGATCACGACCGGTATGAATCTGCGCCGTTCATGCATCTCGCTACTCGCTTCCTTCCGTGGCCGGCCAAGCCGGGCGATCGAACTCAGGGGACGTCGATGCTCACATCGGCGGGCGTTCCCGCCGGGAGTGTGGCCGACGCATCTTCGAGCGTCACGCGAACTGGTATCGCACGGGTCATGTGCGTCTCGGTGGTGGACATCCATGAGGGCGGATACAGCGCCCGAGCGCCCACGCGCGAGACGGTCGCTGCGTACGTCTGGCCCGGGCGCGAATCGATGCGGACCGTCGCCGAAGCGCCGGTCTTCACCCGAGCCGCCGCGTCGGGGGGCAGGTAGACGTCGACCGACGACGCGGCGATGGGACGGATCGTCGCGACGGGCGCTCCGGGCACGACGCTCTCGCCGGCGTTCACGATGTCGACGACTACGCCGGCGACCGGGGACCTGAGCACCGCGAGATCGCGTTGCAGCCGCGCGAGGTCCACGGCGATGGCGGTCCCCTCCGAGGCGACGCGCCCCACACGCCGGATACCCAGCAGCGTGCTGCGAGCGTCGGATGCCGAGGCCGACGCGTCGCCCAGCCGGGCGAGTCCGCTGCGCGCCTGTGACAGGCCCGCGTCGATCTTCGAGATGCCGGCATCCAACTGGCCGATACCGTTAACGAGCATCTTCTCGGCGGCGCGGAGTCGCGCGATCCCTGCCGCTACGCTGGCTGGATCGGGGGTGCCGGGAGGTACGGCGCCTGTTGGCGGCCGGCTGCCCGGCGGAGGCAACTGCCTCAGGCGCCGCTGGAGCGCTTCGAGAGTCGCGAGCTGCGTGCGCACCGCGGTCAGTTGAGCCCGTGCGCCGGCTCGCTTTGCGACGAGTTCGGCACGCGTGGACGTGAGCTGAGCGATCGCATCGCGCACCGTCGTCCGCGTCTCGGCGATCGTCGAGCGAGCGGCGGCCACATCGTCGAGCCGAGCGCCGATGACGCCGATGCGCGCGAGGGCCGCGCGCCGGGCCGCCTGCGCAGCCTCGACCGCTGCGGCGAGCGCCGTGTCGTCGAGACGCGCCACGGGCTGTCCCACCACCACGCGATCGCCGACCTTCGTCTCCACCGCTGACACGCGCAGCGCCTGCCCGAGACCCACCAGCGCCGTCACGGTGCCAGGTCTCGATCGCGCCGAGGCGGACGCCGTACTCGGTATGCTCGCCGTGGGCACTGGCATGAGCGGGGCGCCGACGGTGATCAGGTCGTCGGCGATGCGACCCGAGGCGACCACGCCGCTGCCCGGCCCCGAGCACGCAGACAGCACGCCGGCCGCCGCGATGAGCACGGCTGCGGCGATGATCCGCGATGTCGGTCGGGCAGGGCTCACGCGGTTCCTCGGCGGTCGTGTGAGTTATCACTCACTAACATAGTCCTCCCAACGGCGTGGTCAAGTCCATGCCCGCGGGCGGCGAAGGGGGCAGCCGGGCGCATAACCGACCGGTCGGCTACAGTTACCCAGTCCGCCCGCCGATACTCAACGATGAGGACCGCACGGGCGGGAAGGGGGGCGCATGCACAAGACCGAACCGATCACCGTCATCGTTGGCGATGGCAGACAACTCATGCGCGACCTGCTCCGCGCTGCGTTGGCGAACATCAGCGACGTGCACATCCTCGCCGAGTGTGACTCCCTTGAGGACTTGATGGCCGAGTGCTTCCGCCGGTCTCCTCAAGTCGTACTCCTCGGCATCGGGTCGTTCGCCGAGCGTCCCGACGTGACCGTGCGCGCGGTGCTGGACGCTGCGCCGAGTGCCGCGGTCGCTGTGTTGAGCGCCGATGACGACGATCGCGACCTTCTCCTGGCGCTCGATGCGGGCGCATGCGCCTTCGTGACTCTCGAGAGCGCCATCGAGGAGCTCGAGGACTCCCTGCGTGCCGCCGCAGCCCACCAGACGCTGCTGCCGCCTCGCTTCGCCCGCGTGGTGCTGGAGCGCCTGAGCGGCCGGCCGCGCGTCGACCGACGTTCGACGGAGACGTCGCTCACCGCGCGCGAACTCGAGATCCTTCACCTGCTCACCGACGGCCTCGGCAACGCGGAGATCGCGCGCGCGGTGGGCCTGTCGTCGAACACCGTGAAGAACCACCTCTATAGCATCTATCGCAAGCTCGGCGTCTCCAGCCGCAGCCAGGCGTTCGCCGAGGCGACTCGCCGAGGACTCGTCCAGGCGTAGGCAGCCGTCGAGCCCGACTTTCTTTGTGCACTTTAGGTGAAGACTCCACACCTTCGCTCCGCCCTCGCATAGGCTTCTACCTTGGCCAAAGAGGGAATACAGCCCGAACGCGTGAATGAAGCACGGGCTGATGAACGGGGGCGAGTGGATGCGTCCTGCGACGCGAGTGCCCACGCGGGGAACCGGATTCAGCTACGCGGTCCCTGGCGTGCTGTCGTGGTCGATCGCCGGGCTGACGGTTCTCGGCATCCTGTACGCGCCGCACGCGTGGATGATTCTCAGCGTGCTGTTCCTCGTCTACTTCGTGGCGCGGCTCGGCGTGCATTTCGTCTTCTACATGGTGGGCGAGATGCGTTGTCGCGCCTGGCGAAGCCGGGACTGGCGGGAACACTGGGATCAGCCCGGGGTCGGCGGCATCTCGCCCGCGGACGTCTGGCACGTCGTGCTCATCCCCAACTACACCGAGCCGGACGAAGTCCTGCGCCGCACGCTCGATGGCCTGGCCGCGCAGCAGAACGCACGGGAGCGCATCGTGGCGGTCCTCGGCATGGAGGCGCGCGAGGCGGGCGCGCTCGAGAAAGGCCGTCGACTCGCCGACGAGTACCGGGGCCGACTCGCTGACGTGCTCGTGACCGAGCACCCGTCAGGGCTGCCGGGTGAGCTGCCCTGCAAGGCCGCGAACATGCGCTGGTCCGCGCAGATGGCACGCGACGAGATCGAGCGCCGCGGTATCGACCTCGATACCGTGACGATCACCTCGTGCGACGCCGACTCGCTCTTCGACCGCCGGTACTTCTCGGCGGTCTCTGAGCTCTTCGCGCGGGATTCGCGTCGCCACGCGCGCTTCTGGCAGGCGCCGCTGTTCTACTACAACAACCTCTGGCAGGTGCCGGCGCCCATCCGGTTCACGGCCTGGTTCACGCACGTGGGAATGCTGGCCGAGCTCGCGCTGCCCGGCTACGACCCGCTCCCCATCTCCACCTACACGCTGTCGCTCAAGCTCGCCGAGGAGTGTGACTGGTGGGACCCCGCAGTCATCTCCGAGGACTGGCACGTGTACCTCGACTATCTGGTCCAGCGTCAAGGAGACGTCTTCGGCACTGCGGTGTTCTTGCCGGTACTGTCCGACTCGGTGGAAGGTCCGACCTACCTCAGGCAGCTGCGCAACCGCTACACGCAGGTCGTGCGCCACTCATGGGGCGCCGAAGACGTGGGGTTCCTGATCGAGCAGGTGCGCGCCGGCCGCGGGAACAGCGCGGTGTACTTCCGCCTCGGCCAAGTGCTCCACGACCACGTGCTGCGCGTGGCGTCCTGGTGGGTGCTCACGAGCATGTACTTCGTCTCCGGCAACTCCGCCGCGTTCGCGCTGGAGGGCGGGCCTCAGGGCGCAACCGCCTTGTTGCCGCTGTCGCCCCTGATCAGTTGGCTGTTCTCGGTGGGCACGGTGCTGCTCTTCGCCTCCATCGCGGTCGACCTCGCCCGTTTCCCGCCGGAGGACCGCTCGGTTGCCCGCGTGCTGTTCGAGCTCGTGGCGATGTGGGCGCTGCTGCCGGCGCTCAGCTTCCTGTTCGGCATGCTGCCCGCGATCCACGCTCAAACCAAGCTTGCGCTCGGGCTCCCGCTGTCGTGGCGCGTGACGCCTAAGCGGCTCCGTCCGGAGCCGGCTTCCGCCCGCTGAGCGCGTGACGGGTAGCGCTTCGCCCCCTCGTGAGGCATACTACGCTGCGCGCTTCACCTAGATGGAGCGCACGCGCGCGAGGCGGGAGCCCACGCGCCACGACCCGGGAGCGGCTATGGTGTCCGCGGGGTCGAGCAGATCACGGGAGTTCACAACTTATGGCCGGAATCGTCCTCGTCGGCGCCCAGTGGGGCGACGAAGGTAAGGGCAAGATCACCGACCTAATCGCCGACGACTTCGACTACGTCGTCCGCTTCCAAGGCGGTAACAACGCCGGGCACACCGTCATCCACGGCGGGCGCACCCTGAAGCTGCACCTGATCCCCTCCGGGATCATGTATCCGCACATCACGCCGGTCATCGGCAACGGGTGCGTCATCGACCCCAAGGTGCTGCTCGAGGAGATGGACCGCCTCGAGGCCGACGGGCTCTCCACCCACCGCCTACTGATCAGCTGCAACGCGCACATCATCATGCCGTACCACAAGGACCTCGACGGGGCCTCCGAGCGCCGCCTCGGCAAGCTCGAGATCGGCACGACCCGCCGAGGCATCGGCCCGGCCTACATGGACAAGTCGTCGCGCATGGGCCTGCGCGTCCAGGACCTCCAGGACGAGCACATCTTCCGCAAGAAGGTCGAAGCCGCCCTCGCCGAGAAGAACGAGATCCTCGACAAGATCTACGGCCTGCCCACCTACACCGTCGACCAGATCGCTGAGGAGTACCTGCCGTACGCCGAGCGCATCAAGCCGCACATCGCGGACACGTCGCTCGTGGTCAACAAGGCGCTCGACTCGGACCAGTGGGTACTGTTCGAGGGCGCGCAGGGAACGCTGCTCGACCTCGACCATGGCACCTACCCGTTCGTGACGTCGTCGTCGCCCACCGCGGGCGGCGCGTGTACGGGCGCGGGAGTGGGGCCGCGGCGAATCGATCGGGTGCTGGGCATCGCGAAGGCCTACATCACGCGAGTGGGCTCGGGCCCGTTCCCCACGGAGCTCGACGACGAGAACGGCCGTCACCTCATCGAGGTGGGCCACGAGTACGGCACTACCACCGGCCGCGAGCGCCGCGCCGGCTGGTACGACGCGGTCATCGTGCGCTACACCGTGCAGGTCAGCGGTCTCACCGACCTCATCATCACCAAGCTCGACGTGCTCTCGCAGCTCGACACCATCAAGGTGTGCGTGGCCTACGAGTACGAGGGTCACCGCTACAACAACCTGCCGTGCCACCAGACCGTCTTCCATCACGCGAAGCCGATCTACGAAGAGCTGCCCGGCTGGAAGACCGACATCACGCACTGCCGCACCTTCGAAGAGCTTCCCAAGGAGGCGCGCGACTACATCACCTTCATCGAGGACCTCGCCGAGGTGCCGGTGTCGATGATCGCTGTCGGGCCGGAGCGCGAGCAGACCATCATGCGCCGCTGGGAAGCGCGTCCGTAGCCCGGGAGCCGCAAGGGTCCGGCGCTCAGACAGTCCTCGCCGGGGGCCCGCGACACACGAAAGCCGCCTTATGGGCGGCTTTCGTGTGTCTTCCCCGGCTGCGGAACTCGCGGCGGACCCCTGCGGCTCCCGGGCACTCATAGCGCGAAGGTATAGGGCCGCCGTGTGAAGTCGGCGACGCCGAGCCAGTCGTGTGCCCTGAGGCGACGCCACGCAATCTGGGAATCAGAAAACGGTGGCTGCCGCGGCAACAGGGGGTTGTTATGTCCGATCGGGGCTCGCAAGGCACGATGACGCGCAATCAAGCCGTGTTCATCGGCATCGGCGGGATGGTGGGGGCGGGCATCTTCGCGCTGCTCGGCGAGGCGGGGGCCATCGCGAAGAGTGCGGTGTGGCTGTCGTTCCTGCTTGCCGGTGGTATCGCCATCCTGCAGGGCTACTCGTTCGCGTACCTCGGGAAGAGATACGCCTCGGACTCGGGGCTCATCGGCTATATCTCAGCGGGATTCGGTGGGCGGAGCCGCATGACGTCCGTCTCCTCCTGGATGGGGTGGGCATCGACGGTCATCGTTGTCGCGATGGTCGCCGTGTCGTTTGGCGACTACGCGGCGGCCACCGTCTCTGGCGGGGAAGCGTCCCCGGTGCTCATCAAGGTGATGGCGACACTTATCGTCGTGGCCGCGGTCGTGCTGAACGGCCTGGGAGGGGGCGCGGCTGTCGCTCGGACGCAATCCGTGCTCATACGGCTAGTGCTCGTGGTGCTGTTCGGACTTGCCGTCCTGACGATGTTCACCGCCGATTGGAGCAAACTCGCGCCCTCCACCTATCCACCGCTGCGCGCCGTCATCGGCAGCCTGGCGCTCACGTTCTTCGCTTTCCTCGGCTTTGGCGTGATCAGCTTCACGGCCAAGGACCTGAAGGACCAGAGGGACCTTGGCCCGGCCACCTACATCGCGCTCTCGGTCACCACGCTTCTCTACGTCGCCGTGGCCCTTGGTGTCTTCGGACAGCTCACTCCCGAGCAGGTGACCGAGGCAGGGCCGCGCGCGATCGCTCTGGCCGCGGAGCCGGTTCTCGGCATGGCCGGGTACTGGATCGTTGCCGTGACTGCGATGCTGTCGACGGCGGGTGCGGTCAACTCGACGCTTTATCCGGCGCAGGGGCTGCTGGGGGCACTGGCGCGCGAGGGCGTATTCCCGCCTTGGTTCGGTAAGAAGGTGGGCCGACTGCAGATAGGCCTGCTCGTTTCGGGAATCCTCACGCTGGCGTTCGTGTGGGCGTTCGACCTGAGCGCCATCGCATCGATAGGCAGCGCAGTGGCCCTCGCGATCTTCCTGGTGATCTCGGTAGGCCACTATCGAATCCGTGCCGAGACGGGCGCGGGCACGGGGATGCTCGTCCTCGGCATGCTGACGGTGGTGATCACGCTGCTCGGGTTCGTGTGGTCCACGCTGGTGACGAACCCCACCTCGCTCGTCGCGTTCCTCGCACTACTGGTGCTGGCGATTGTCGTGGATGCCGTTTGGAGGATGCGCAGCGCGGGTGGTCAGCATGGACGCTCGGTCTCGCCTCAGGCTTAGGCGGGCGGGCCGATGTGGCTCGCGGTCGGCTATTCGCCATAAGCAGTGTAGATTGTTGTGCGCAGGTCCATTTGCCACGAACGAGGGGGACGCATGGCGGACAACAACGGAGCTGCGGCAGGGGCCGGAGCCGTCTACGGACTCGGCTTCCTCGGCGCGCTGGTCTACTTCATCCAGACGGCCACGAGCTTTTGGGACGGCGTCGTCGGCGTCGTCCAGGCCATGTTCTGGCCCGGCTTCCTAGTCTACGAGCTTCTCAAGTTCCTGAAGGTGTAGCCACCACAGGCGGTGCAGTCGCGCACCCGCGCCTGCCCTTCGCAGCGCGCGTACGAGACGTCGCCTAGCGCTCGTTCATCGACACGTAGTCTTGTACTGGCGAGACACTCTTGTACGCCGGCCGGATGATCTTGCCGCCCACGGCGATCTCCTCGAGCCGGTGAGCCGACCAGCCGACCACACGCGAGATCGCGAACAGCGGCGTGTAGAGTTCCGCGGGGATGTCGAGCATGCGGTAGACGAAGCCCGAGTAGAAGTCGACGTTCGCGCTGACACCCTTGAACACCTTGCGCTGCGCGGCGATGATCAGCGGCGCCAGCCTTTCGACGCGCGCGTGAAGCTCGAATTCTTCGGTGTAGCCCTTCTCGGCGGCCAAACGCTTCGCGTAGTCCTTGAGTATCAGCGCGCGTGGGTCGGACACCGAGTACACCGCGTGGCCCATGCCGTACACGAGACCACTTCGGTCGAAAGCTTCCTTGCCGACGACCTTATGCAGGTAGTCGGCTATCTGCTCGTCGTCGGTCGGGTCGCTGACCTGCTTGCGCATGTCGTCGAACATCCCGACCACCTTGAGGTTCGCCCCACCATGCCGGGGCCCCTTGAGCGAGCCGAGGGAGGCGGCGATCGATGAGTAGGTGTCGGTGCCCGTGGACGACACGACGTGCGTTGTGAACGAGGAGTTGTTGCCGCCGCCGTGCTCGGCGTGCAGCACCAGCGTCATGTCGAGCACCAGCGCTTCGAGCTCCGTGAAGCTGCTGTCGGGACGCAGCATGTGCAGCACGTTCTCGGCGGTGGAGTACGCGGGATCTGGCCGGTGAATGACGAGGCTGCGCCCGTGGAACTCGTCGAGATAGGCCTGATAGGCATAGATGGCGAGCATGGGGAACTTCGCGATGAGGTGGAGGCTCTGCCTCAGTACGTTGCGCGTGGAGATGTCATCCGACTGCATGTCCAACACGTACAGGCCCAGAACGCCGCGCATGAGCGTGTTCATGATGTCGCGGCTCGGCATGCGGAGGATACCGTCGTAAATGAACGAGCGCGGCAGCCGGCGCATCTCTGACAGGTACTGCTCGAACTCGGTCAACTGGTGCGCGTCGGGAAGTGAGCCGAAGAGCAGCAGGTAGGCCGTCTCCTCGAAGCCGTGCTGGCCATCCTTCACGAATCCGTCGACCAGGTCGGTGATCTCTATCCCGCGATAGAGCAGCTGGCCGGGGGCCGGGACGAGCAGGTCGCCTTCGGCCCGATGGCCCACCACGTCGCCGATGCGGGTGAGTCCCGCCAAGACGCCCTTGCCCGTCGTCTGGTCACGAAGTCCTCGCTTGACGTCGTACTCGATATAGAGCGACGGGTCTACCGGACCAGACTGCTCGGCGATGCGGGTCCAGTTGTCGAGAGCAGCGTCGCGCCCACGCGGCACACCCAAGGGCGCCTTCGACGACGCGACTTTCTCGGTTCCAGCCATAGGTGTTCCTCCACGTGGTGCGTTCTCAGTCGCACTAGTGTACTCAAGGATGGGGCAGAGAGTGTGGTGTAGGTGCGTATCGGAAGCTGACGAAGGGCCGGTCCATGGAGCCACTCAAGATCACGACGATGCTGATGTTCACCGGAGATGCCGAGGAGGCCATCGGCTTCTACACCGGCCTGTTCGGCCATTCCGCGGTCCAGATGATGGAGCACTACGGCCCTCGATACCCACAGGGCCCCGAGGGACAGGTGGTTCACGCTCGGTTCACGCTCAACGGGCAACTGTTCATGGCGATGGATAGCGCCGTTGAGCAACCTTTCACCTTCACGCCGTCCATCTCCTTCTATATCACTTGTGACGACGAGGCCGAGATCGACCGCCTTTACTCGGCGCTGAGCGAGGGCGGCTCGGTGATGATGCCGCTTCAGAAGTATCCCTTCGCGAGTAAGTACGCATGGGTGCAGGACCGCTTCGGAGTCTCCTGGCAGCTGGCGCTCATGTGAGTCAGGGCTAGTTCCCGGCAAGCGTTCGGTAACCGTCCGGCGCTACGTTGCCAACCGTTCAGTAACGCACCAAGGAACGGGGGGCATCGTGCGGAAGTTGACTGTTGCGCTCGTGGGGGTACTTCTGGCCGGCGGCATCGCGCCTCCGACAGCGATGGCGTGGGACAAGCAAAAGGCCGCCGCCTATGCGGAGACCTACGCCATCAACGAGAACAAGTCCTGGCCGTATTTCTCCAACGACTGCGCGAACTTCGTGTCGCAGTGCCTCAAGGCCGGAGGGGTCGCTATGGACACGTCACGCACCAACCGCGCCGACTGGTGGATGGCGAAGAACATGAACGGTGCATGGATCTGGGGCTACCCATGGACTGTGGCCCAGAGCATGTACGACTACTTCCGGGGCGATTCGCGGTTTGCATCGGGGCGCTACTTCATCAAGACCTACGACTGGGTGGCGGCGACGTCGTACCCGACACCACCCAACGACAACGCGTCCGTCGGTGTCGGCGACATCATCTCCTACGACTGGAACACCGCCGCCAAGGACGGCGTCGATCACGTGGGCATCGTCACGGCCCGTGGAACCGATGCCTACAACAGCGCGTACTACGGCGACCTCGCGTGCTACCACACATCGGACATCAAAAGAGTCATCTGGCATGCCCGGCACCGTCTCAGCCCGTCGCTTCAGGCCTCCACCACCTACTGGGTGTGGGGTCTGAGCACGACCGTGAAGTAGGGGGGACTCATGCGGAAGTCGACGTACGGATGGATCGCCGCGGGCGCACTGGTGGTCGCTCTCGTCGCTGCAGGCGCGGTCTCGCTGGGGGCTAGCGGTGAGGACGAGGCGCTCACGCCGGCCGACACCGAGGCTATGCGGTCGGTTGTCGATCGCTACTGGGCGGCGAAGCAGGCAGCGTGGCCAGAAGCGGAGCAGGGTAAGGCCAAGCTCACCGATGAGTCGCGCGAACGCCTGCGCGAGGCACGGAAGAGCATCCTCGAACTCACCGCCGGCAACGTGAAGGAGTGGGAGGAGGACTTCGACCCGGCCGGATTCCTTGAGGAGAGCCGTGCGACCGGGGTCGTCACCCTCGAGAGCGGCTATCGGATTCTCAAGTTCGGAGAGCCTGAGCTCATCTCCAAGAACACGTGCCAGCTGGACGTTACGGTGTGGTCGTGGGGCAAGGAGGCGATCGTCGGCGACGACGGCACCGTTTCCGACGACGTGTCGAAGGCCGACAGCACGGTGGTCTATCGCTACACGTTCGAGCGGATCGGCGACCAGTGGAAGCTGGCCAACGAGGACCTTCGGACGAACCCGCTCGATCCTGACTCAGAGCAGTTCGGCCCGAGTGAGCCGCAGGGCGAGATCTGAGGCGCGCGTATTGCGAAAGACAGGGGGCCCGGACAGTTGCGGTCCGGGCCCCTCTTCTTCCGACGATGCACTTACGCCTTCGGCGCCCACTTGCAGCGGACGGGCGACTCGATCTGCTCGGTCTTCTTGAGCTCGTTCATGGCCTTGTCGACGGCCTTGCGATCGATCCCGCCACGCTCGGCGATCTGCCCGGCCGACAGCGGTTCGCCTGCGGCCTTCATGATCTCGAGAACCTTATCGGCATCACTCATGGGGACTCTCCTTAACGCTCTCGTTGTTGTCAGACGCTTCCAGATAGTACCCAACGGCCGCGCGCGCGATCTCAACAGCCTTCTCGCGCTCGTCTGGCTGAAGACGACCGCTGCGGACGGCCTCCTCGACTGCTGCTTTCGCGACTCCGACGGCCGGGCCTTCGCTGAGGGCCAGCATGCGCATCAGCTCGCTCCCGCTCACCGGTGAGACCGCGACGCTCCTGGTGCCACGCTCTCTGGACGCAGCGACGGCGTTCTCGAGCGAGGCCCGAAGCATCGGCGCCTCATCGCGGTGCGCCGTGGCCGAGAAGTCGGCGAGGGTGAGCTCGACCGCGTCCTCGGCGGTGACCATCGTACGGGGCGGGTCGGCTCCGAGAACCCACAGATCGAGTTTGCGCACCGATCGGTCGACGGAACGCGGGTTGTCCAGGTTGATGTCGCCGAGGCGCATATGCTCGGCGACGAGGTGTGTGATTGCAACAGTCTCCGCGTTGCTTAGTCGCATGCGGCGACAGATCGTCTCGGCGATGTCCGCACCCAGCCGGGCGTGCCCAAGGAACCGGATGCGCCCGTCGTCGTCCACAGTCCGCGCCGGTGCTTTGCCGACGTCGTGTAGCAGCGCCGCCCACCGCAGCACCATGGTCGCCGGCGCGAGCCCCACTGCCTGAGCCGTGTGCGCGAACACGTCGAGGTCGTGGAAGCTGGGCTGCGTCACGCCGTCGAGCGCGGCGACCTCAGGCAGCACCACCGCCAGCGCACCGCACTCGAGCAGGAGCCGCAGCCCCTCCTCCGCCTGCTCGCCGAGGAGCAGCTTGGTGAGATCGTCGCGCACTCGTTCCGGCGCTACCGCAGCGAGCGCGTGCGCATGTGCGGGCAGCGCATCGCGGGCGGCGAGGTCGAGCTCGAATCCGAGTTCGGCGACGAATCGTGCGGCGCGCAGGACGCGGATCGGGTCCTCGGCAAGTCGATCGTGCGGGTCGCCGGGCATCGTCAGCACGCGCTCGTGAATGGCGCGCCGGCCGTCCAGCGGGTCGAGCACCGCCCCATCGGCCAGGTCGACTCCGATGGCGTTCGCCGAAAAGTCCCGGTGCCCGGCATCGGCCGCGAACCGCTCCGAGACCCGGGCCAGCCGCAGCGCGTCGGGCCGGTAGCGCGTCACCTCCAGTACGCCCCCGCCCTCAAGCGCGAGCCCGACCGTCCCGAACCGCTCGCCCAGCGCGTAGCAGCGCACGACGCCGCCTGCACCTGCCGCAGCGGCACGTACTTCGTCGGGAGTCGCATCGGTGACAAGATCGAAGTCGACCGACGCGACGCCGAGGAACCCGTCGCGCACCGCGCCGCCCACCAATACGGCGTCGTGCCCCGCGGCCGAAAGTGCGTCAGCGACCGATCGAACGCCGGCGGGGATCGCGATGGGGACCGGGTGCCTCATACGTCAGATGGTACCGCCGAGTGCGCGAGCCGACGCGCTCGTCGGCTACAATCCAGCAGGACGCTCCACTCTCGCCTCGAAAGGGCATCCCATGGGCATGCGCATCCTCGTCTTGGGCTCGGGCGGTCGCGAGCACGCGATAGTCCGCTCGCTCGCAGCTTCGCCTCTCGTCGATGCGATCCTCGTGTCGCCCGGGAACGGGGGCACCGCGGGGGAGCGCGCGACCACCAACGTCGGCCTGGCGAGCGACGACGGTGCGTTCATCGCCGGGTTCGCTCGCGACGAGCGCATCGACCTCGTGGTCATCGGGCCCGAGGCTCCGCTCGTCGCCGGCGTGGCGGACAGCATCCGCGCGACGGGCATTCCCGTCTTCGGTCCCAGCGCCGCTGGTGCGCGCATCGAGGGCAGCAAGGCATTCTCAAAAGAGCTCATGGAGCGCCACCACATCCCGGCTGGTCGCTCGCGGGCGTTCTCGGCAAGTGAACGCGATGAGGCCTATCGGCTGCTAGAACAGTGGGGCGCACCGATAGTCGTGAAGGCCGACGGCCTCGCAGCTGGCAAGGGCGTCACGGTCGCAATGGATAGCGAGACGGCCCGTGCGGCGCTCGACGAGTGCTTCGACGGCCGATTCGGAGAGGCGGGCGCGCAGGTGCTGCTCGAGGAGTACCTCGACGGCCCCGAGTGCTCGTTACTGGCCTTCGTGTCGGGCCGCGACATGGTCCCGATGGCGCCCGCTCAGGACCACAAGCGCGTGGGTGACGGCGACACCGGCCCGAACACGGGTGGCATGGGCGTCTACTCACCTGTCCCGCTCGTGCGTGCCGACGAGTACGCCCGCATGGTCGAGATCATGCACATGTCCGCTGACGCGCTCGCCGACGAGGGCATCGATTTCCGAGGCGTCCTCTACGGCGGTTTCGTGCTGACCGCGCAGGGTCCCAAGGTGCTCGAGTTCAACGCGCGCTTCGGCGATCCCGAGACGCAGGTCATCCTTCCTCGGCTGCAGACCGACCTGGCGGAGGTCTTGCTCGCCTGCGCCGAGGGGCGCCTCGACGAGGTGCAGCTCTCGTGGAGCAGCCACGTCGCCGTCTCGGTCGTCGTGGCCAGCGGCGGCTATCCCGGCGACTACGCGACCGGCAAGGTCATCACGGGTATCGACTCCGCCGAGGAAGTGCCTGGTGTGACGGTCTATCACGCCGGTACCAAGCGAGCCGACGACGGCACTGTGCTCAGCAACGGCGGACGCGTCCTGAACGTGACTGCCACCGGGCCTGACTTCGAGTCGGCGATCGACGCGGCATACCGCGCGGTCGATCGGATCTCGTTCGAGGGCTCGTTCCACCGACACGACATCGGGCTGCGCGCGCTCAAGCCGCGCGCATAACCCGCCGAGGAGACGACAGAACCCATGCTCTCAGAGCGCATGCTCACCGGCGTCATGCGACGCGCGGGCGACCGGTACCTGCAGCTGCAACCCTATGGCGAGCGACGGCTGCCGGGTCCCCGCGCCGAGCGCGAGTACCTGCTCTACGTCCACGTGCCGTTCTGTACACGGCTGTGCCCCTACTGCTCGTTCAACCGCTTCCCGTTCAACCGCGACCGCACGGTCGCCTACTTCAAGCGCCTGCGTGAAGAAATGCGCATGGTCGCCGATCAGGGCTTCGACTGCACCTCCATGTACGTGGGTGGGGGCACTCCGACCGTCATCGTCGAAGAGCTTTGCGAGACGATCGATCTCGCGAAGTCCCTGTTTCGCATCCGAGAAGTGTCCTCGGAAACGAACCCGGACCATCTGATCCCTGAGGTCGTGGACCAACTCGTCGACCGCGTCGACCGCTTCAGCGTGGGCGTGCAGTCGTTCGATGACTCGCTGCTCAAGCAGATGGAGCGCTACGACAAGTACGGCTCCGGCGAGGAGATCCTCGAGCGCATCCAGTGGGTCGCCGGCCGCTTCCACTCGCTCAACGTGGACATGATCTTCAACTTCCCGAGCCAGACCGAGGAGATGCTTCTCCGCGACGTCGAGATGCTCAAGGCGTCGGGCACCAACCAGACGACGTTCTATCCGCTCATGGCCTCGCCGGCAGTCGAGCAGTCACTCAAGGCGACAGTCGGCCGCGTGGACTACGCGCGCGAGGGCCGTTACTACCACATGCTCACCGAGGCGCTCTCGGACACCTTCTCGCCCGCCAGCTCCTGGACGTTCTCCCACACGGGCGGGGGAATGCTCGACGAGTACATCGTCGACTACGAGGACTACGTGGGCATCGGAAGCGGCGCATTCAGCTTCCTCGACGGCTCGCTCTACGTGAACACGTTCTCTCTCGACGAATATCAGCGACGCCTCGATTCAGGTATCGCAGGCGCGGCGCAAGTGCGCGAGTTCGGTCGCGGTGACCGCATGCGCTATCGCTTCCTGATGTCGCTGTTCGGCATGTCGCTCGACAAGCGAAAGTTCGCCGAGGACTTCGGCGTCGACATCGAGCACGGGCTGCCGCTCGAGATCGCCTTCATGCGCTCGGTGGGCGCCTTCGCGGTCGATAACGCGGAGCGCATCGAGCTCACCGAGAAGGGCCGCTACCTGCTTGTGGCGATGATGCGCCAGTTCTTCATCGGCGTGAACAACCTGCGGGACCAGGCTCGGGGTGCCTTGTCGGGCGCCGAGCGGGAGCTGCTTTTCGGCGATGCCGACTGCGCTCGTGCCGTGATCGACAAGCCGATATCGGCCGCGGTTGCCACGACGGAGCTCGGGCAGGAGGGGCCGACGCCGAAGGCGTAGGGTTGCCGCCCGGTTCAGCGCCGCTACACTGTCACGAAACGGACGGAATCAAGCGCCGCCCGGACACGAAGGGGAGACGATGGCCGATACGCCGCTGGTGGGCATCATCATGGGATCCAAGTCCGACCTCGGCGTGATGCAGCAATGCGCCGATCAGCTCGATGAGCTTGGGGTTCCTTACGAGCTGCTCGTCGCCAGCGCACACCGCAATCCCGACCGCGTCCACGAGTGGGCGTCCTCGGCCGCGGATCGTGGGATCAAAGTCATCATCGCCGCCGCCGGCAAAGCCGCCCATCTTGGCGGTGTCGTAGCCGCGTTCACGCCGCTTCCCGTGGTGACGGTGCCGATGAAGACGAGCGACCTCGGTGGACTCGATTCGCTGCTCTCCATGGTGCAGATGCCGACCGGCGTACCCGTCGCGTGCGTGGCCATCAACGGCGCCAAGAATGCCGCAATCCTCGCATGCCAGATACTCGGCAGCTCGATGCCGGAGTACCGCGACAAGATCTTGGCATTGAAGCTCAGCATGGCCGAAGCCTGATCTGTCGGCGACAGTCCCGGGCACAGGGTTCCCGGAGCGGCACGTAGGAGAGGGAGCGGCGCTGTGAGGCATACGCCGACGGACAGTGGATTCTCATTCGCGGAGCTGATGATCGTCGTGGTGGTCATCGGTGTCCTCGTTGCCATGGCGGTCCCCATCTACGCGAGCGCGAGCGCCCAGACCGAGCGCAAGACCTGCCTGCAGAACCAGCGGGTCCTTGAGGGTGCGGCCCAGACCTGGCTCAGCAGCGCCGATGGGCGGACGATCGCAGAGGTCGAAGGCGTGGTCACCGCAGACAACCCCGTCGTGCGCGATAACATCGTGGCCCAGCCGCCGTCGTGCCCGTCGGCGCCAAGGCCGGTCGACAACCAGCACCCGACCGTCGCCGAGGGCGCTTACACCTTCGATTCGAGCGGCCAGGTCGCTCCGTGCACCTTCGGCAAGCTGGGTGAGCACGGGAGCTTCTCCGACTAGAGCGGTCGCTCCTTCCAGATTATGGTGCGATGCTTGCATCTACGATGCGGGTAGACGTGCACTGGAGGTGTTGCTGCGATGCTCCATCCATTCCGAAAGGCCGAGGCGGCGTCCGCACGACCGATTCCGCCGATCGACACCGAGGTACCTGCGACTCTCTCCACCGCCACGTTCGGGGTCGGTTGATTCTGGACGCCCGATGCCCGGTTCGGGCTCGTGGACGGCGTGTGGCGCACGAGAGTCGGGTACGCCGGCGGAGAGAGGCCCAATCCCACGTATCACGCGCTCGGCGATCAGACCGAGTGCTTCCAAGTGGACTACGATCCCGCCGTGATCTCCTACGAGGACTTGCTCCAGCTGGTGTGGCAGAGCCATGACCCGACACGGCCGGCGTTCAAGACGCAGTACGCGTCGCTCGTGCTCGCCCACGACGACGAGCAGCTGGACGCCGCGCGTGCAAGCGCCGAGAGCCTGGCGAAAGCCATAGGTCGTCCGCTCTCGACCCGCATAGAACGCCTCGACCGCTTCTGGCTAGCCGAGGACTACCACCAGAAATACTACCTGCGTAACGACCGTGCCCTCATGGCCGAGTTCCATGCCTGGTACCCGGACGACCATGACTTCGTCGAGTCGTCTGCCGCCGCACGGGTGAACGGGTACCTGTACGGGAAGGCGACGTGCGCAGCTCTCGACGCAGACCTGCCGCGGCTCGGCCTGTCCGACTCGGCAGCGAAGCACCTTCGATCCGGCTGCCGCTGAGAGGAGTGTCATGCGCGACACCATCGTGAAGACCGACGACGAGTGGAGGCAGCAGCTCACCCCCGAGCAATTCCGCGTGTTGCGCCGCGCCGGTACCGAGCCAGCGTTCTCGGGCGCCCTCACCGACACCTTCGAGGCAGGGGTGTACCTGTGCGCAGGATGCGGCTCTGAGCTGTTCTCTTCGGAGACCAAGTTCCACTCGGGCTGCGGCTGGCCGAGCTTCTCGGCGCCCATCGCCGAGGATGCGCTCACCGAGCATAACGACTTCGGTTTCGGCATGGTGAGGACCGAGGTCCGGTGCGCAGTGTGCGACGGGCACCTGGGGCACGTGTTCGAGGACGGGCCGCCTCCCACCGGGCTGCGCTACTGCATCAACTCGGTGTCGATCCGCTTCGAGCCGGCGGCAGGCTGACCGTCCATCGATTATCCACGGCCGGTCGCTGTCCCGAAGGTTGTCCCCTCGGTTAATATGGGCATGCTAGTTGCATTGAGTGTGTCACCCGCGTTCTGTCGCTTTGAGGGAAGGTCCGATGAGGCTGGGAGCCAACCATAGGAAGGCACTGATCGCGCTTGCGATCGTCGTGGCTTTCGTGGCGGTCGTCGTTCCGACGTGCCGCATGGTCGGCTGCACCATGAACATGTCAGGCATGGGCGCAAGTCACTCCATGGGCTTGGGCTTGTTCAGCGATTGCCCCGGCCAGCTCATCAGCACGTCGGCACCTACCGCCGTCGTTCCCTCAAGCGCGGACTCGCTCGTTCTCGCCGTGGCATTCGCCGTCTTCGCGGCGGCCGTCATGGCTCGCCCTCAGGTGCGAGTCGTGCGGATCCGTTCACATGCATCGGACCCGCCACCACCGCCCGAAGACCCGGCTGGGGAACGTCTTCGGCTCTGATCCACTCCTCGTGACCGCTGGCGTGGCGCTTCCGCGCGCGCTTTAGCGGCCAGTCAGTGTGCCCTCCTTGAGGTGGGCGCAGCATTCGACATTCATCGAGGAGTTCTCTGTCGTGACTTCATTCATCGCCTACATGTTCATGCTGGGACTCGGTACGAGTCTCCACTGCGTGTCCATGTGCGGCCCCCTGGTCCTCACGTACGCAGTGAAGGGGACCGAGGAAGGGCCGTGGTTCCACAAACTGACGCCTAACCTGATCTACCAGGCGGCCAAGGTCGTGAGCTACATGCTCGTCGGCCTGCTTCTCGGCGCCGTCGGGTCGTTCATCAACCTCGACTCTTTGCGTCCATACGTCATGTATCTCGCGGGCGTGTTCATGATCATCCTCGGCCTCGGAATGACTGGCCGAGTACCCTGGGCGGCCCGGCTCACCCCGCGCCCGCCGCAGTGGCTCATGAACTCACTCGTGAAGCTCCGTCGGAAGTCGTCTGCCGACGCCGCCGCGGGTGAATCCACCTTCGCGACGCCGCTGTTGTTCGGCCTCATGACCGGGCTGCTGCCGTGCGGGCCGCTGATGGCCGCACAGGTCTCGGCCGCCGCGAGCGGAAGCGCCGTGACCGGCATGCTCGGCATGGCTGCCTTCGCTGTGGGCACCGCACCGCTGATGATCGCGTTCGGCACCGCTGGCTCGCTCATCCCGCGTGTCTGGAAAGAGCGCATGATGACCCTGCTCGCCGTGGGGGTCATGATCTTCGGACTCGTGTTCATCAACCGCGGGCTCATGCTCACCGGGGCGCCGGTCAACTTCAACACTCTCAAGACGGCCGTCCTCGGCACTGGTGGTTCGAACGCCGCGACCGAGTACCAGACCGGCGCCGACGGCGTGGTCGAAGTGCCGCTCGTGATCGAGAACGGCACCTACGTGCCGGCCTCGGTGCAGATCCCTGCCGATAAGCCCGTGCGCCTGGTGGTCGATCGTCGCGAAGACAACTCGTGCTCGGACCAACTCGCAGTGCCGCAGCTCGGCGTGCTCGCCGACCTCGCTCCGAACGGGACCACGAAGGTGGACCTGCCGGCGGCCAAGGGCGGCACGTACACTCTCACGTGTGGCATGGGCATGATGAGCGGCCAGATCCTGGCCGGTGGCGCAGCGCGCGGTGGTTCGCCACTGCTGTGGGTGCTCATCGCCGTCGCCGTCGCAGGTGGGCTTCTGTATGCCGCCCGCAAGCGCTCGACCCCCGGCACCGTCTTCGGGTTCCGACCCATCGAAGTGATCCTGGTCCTCGCCGCAATCGGGCTCGCCATCGTTGCGGGTCTCGTCATCGGCGGCGGAGCCGGATAACCCATAATCAACCTTGGAGGTCTATCCATGAGTCAGAACAACAAGACACAGGGCGCTGCGGTAGCAGCTTCGTCCAATGCGGGGCCCGTTCGGATGCTGGTGATCGTGGCCCTCGTCATCGGCGCGTTCTTCGGCGCCTACCGCTTCGCCCAGGCGCGCAGCGGTAACGCGCAGGTGCCCTCCGGCGCCCAAGGCCAGCTGGCGTCCTCGGCAGGCGCGGGCTCCAACGCTGCGGGCGGCGCGGGCTGTGCGTGCTGCGGCTCGAGCGCACCGACCGAGGGTGGCCTCACCGGAGAGAAGGTCGAAGGCGTGGCCAAGGTCGACGGCGCCGTCCAGAAGATCTCGGTCGACGTATCCCAGGGCTTCTACGCGCCCAACCAGATCGTGCTCAAGGCCGGCGTTCCCGCTGAGATCACGTTCGCCAATGGCACCGGTTGCACCCAGCAGGTCGTGAGCGACGCCCTCGGCTTCTCGGAGGACATGGGTAATGGCCCCGTCACCGTGAAGATCGATTCACCGCAGCCGGGCGAGTACCCGTTCTACTGCGGCATGCAGATGGTGTACGGCAAGATCGTCGTGAAGTAGAGGACGGTCGAACCATGGGACAGAGATTCGAAGGACGAGTGGTTCGTGTGGGGCTTGGCGGCGGTTCGTGCGCCAGCAGCCACCGGATGCTCGCGCATCTGCTCGACCGCACCGACGGCGTCGCGTCGTACTCCATCGACCCGACGACCGCCACCCTGACCGCATTCCTCGATCACACGCACCACGACGACGACGCGATCGCTCGCGCCCTCGTCGCCGCCGGTATGTATCCCACGTCGACCTTCGAGGTCGGCGCTCACCATAAGGATGAAACGAATGCCTGCTAGGACGACCAGCAGAGCAGTCCGCGTCCGCGTCGAAGGCATGCACTGCCATGCCTGCGAGAAGCTCTTGGACGCGAAGCTGCGCGAGATCGAAGGCGTCTCGGCGGTCTCGGCGAATGCCGCCGAGGGAGTCGTGACCATCGCCTATACCAACGAGGTGGACGTCGACGGAGTCGTCGGCGCCATCGTCGAGTCCGGTTTCATGCCGGGCGACCCGTTCGTTATCGACGAAGCTGCCGAGTTCGATGCTGAGGAGACTACGGGGCCCGAGCCCATCGAGGCCGAGGCCGCCGAGGAGCAGACGCCACAGCCGGTGGAGGCTGCGTCGGCCGCCTGCCCTGTGGGCGCGGCGGCGGAGCCCGAGTCGTGCCCGGTCGTGGTCCTCGAGGACGCGTTGGAGAATGAGACCCCGGTCGCGTCGGCCGCGACGCCGGCCGACGCCTACGCTGCGCCGGCACCGAACGCCCCCAGCGTGCGTGAGTCCACCTACGCGGTCGGCGGCATGACGTGCGCGAGCTGCTCGGCGCTCATCGAGAAGGTCTTGAACCGCACGCCCGGCATCGTCTCGGCGACGGTCAATCTTGCTACCGAGAAGCTCTCGGTCAGCTACGACGCGAGCGTCATCGACTCGGACGGTATCGCCGACGCGGTAGCCAAGCTCGGCTACTCGGCGAGCTCTCTTGATGCGCCGGCCGTGGCGGCCGCTGTGCCCGGCCGAGTGACGCTCGCGCTCCTCGGCATGCACTGCGCGAGTTGCGCGACGCTCATCGAGAAGTCGCTGCTCAAGGTCGAAGGCGTCAAGGACGCGCGGGTGAATCTCGCTGCCGAGACCGGCACCGTGGATTTCGATCCGAGCGTCGTCGGCGTCGACGAGCTCATCTCGGCGGTGCGTGACGCCGGCTATGACGCGGCGGTGAAGGTCGAGGCTGTTCCAGGCGCCGAGCGTGGCGTCGACGTGCAGGCCGAGGCCCAGGCGAAAGCCTACGCCGCCGACAAGCGGATGTTCGCCTTCTCGCTGGCGCTCTCGATCCCGCTCTTCCTCATCGCCATGGTGCCGCCGTTCATGGAGATGGTCCCGCTGCGCGTGTCCGAGTGGCTTGCTGCCACCGTGGGCGGCGCCTGGGACCCCATGCAGGTCGGCAAGTACCTCATGTTCCTGCTCGCGACGCCGATCCAGTTCATCGCCGGCGGCCGCTTCTACAAGGGTGCCTGGGGCGCGCTGAAGCAGCGCTCGGGCAACATGGACACGCTCATCGCGGTGGGTACCTCCGCTGCGTACTTCTACAGCGTGGCGGCCACGTTCGTGCCGTCGCTATCGATGGAGCCGGTGTTCTACGAGACCGCCGGGCTGCTGATCACGTTCGTGCTCCTCGGCAAGTTGCTCGAGCAGCGGGCGAAGGGCAAGACGAGCGACGCCATCAAGACCCTCATGGGGCTCGCGGCCAAGACGGCGCGCGTCGTGCGCGGCGGCGAGGAGATCGACATCCCCGTGGAGCAGGTCGTCGTTGGCGATCTCGTGGTCGTTCGGCCGGGCGAGAAGGTTCCGGTCGATGGCGTGATCATCGAGGGCTCCTCGGCGGTCGACGAGTCGATGCTCACCGGGGAGTCCATCCCGGTCGAGAAGAACGTCGGCGACCAGGTCATCGGCGCCACCATGAACAAGCTCGGCTCGTTCCGCTTCCGCGCCACCAAGGTCGGCGCCGACACCGCGCTCGCGCAGATCGTGCGCCTCGTGGAGGACGCGCAGGGCTCGAAGGCGCCGGTCCAGCGATTCGCCGATCGCATCAGCGGCGTGTTCGTGCCGGTGGTCCTCGGCATCGCGCTGCTGACCTTCGGCATCTGGCTGTTCGTCGTGCCGCTGTTCGTCACGCCGGACTTCTACATGACCATGACGCCGTTCGTGAAGGCACTGCTCGCAGCTACCTCAGTGGTCGTCATCGCGTGCCCCTGCGCCCTCGGCCTCGCAACCCCGACCGCGATCATGGTCGGAACCGGAAAGGGCGCCGAGAACGGCATCCTCATCAAGAGCGGTGACGCTCTCGAAACCGCCTACAAGCTGCAGGCGATCGTGTTCGACAAGACCGGCACGCTCACCCACGGCAAGCCCGTGGTGACCGATATCATCCTGGCCGAGGGTCACGACGAGCGCCGCATGTTCACGCTCGCCTCGGCACTCGAGCGCAACTCCGAGCACCCGCTGGCCGAAGCCGTCGTGGCGCGCGCCAAGGAGGACGGCATCGAGCTGCCCGAGGTGGAAGGCTTCACCGCGGTTCCCGGCCATGGCGTCGAAGGCATCGTGATGGGCATGC
>CAZSLI010000005.1:0-126013 GCA_964607705.1 uncultured Eubacteriales bacterium | reverse complement strand
GGGTCTGACTACGAATCAGAACGTCGCAGGTTCGAATCCTGCAGGGCGCACCACTTGAGACCAGAGACGACCTCGCCGATCCGGCGGGGTCGTCTTGCTTTGCTGCCCCCTTGCCCGCTCACTGCGCGGGTACACTACCATCAACTGGGAGGTGGCCACGTGCGCACGATCATCGGAGTCATGGGTGGCGCTATCGCAAGCGACGACACCGAGGAATCCGCGTACCAGCTCGGACGGCTGATCGCCGAGCGCGACTGGGTGCTCCTCAACGGCGGCCGCGACGCCGGCGTGATGGCGGCTTCAGCGCACGGTGCACATGACGCAGGCGGTCTCGTCGTGGGCATCCTGCCCACCGATACGGTCGTTGGCGCCGGACCCGTCGACATCGCCATCCCCACCGGCATGGGCGACGCCCGCAACATGATCAACGTGCTCTCGAGCCGGGTCGTCGTCGCGCTCCCCGGCGGAGCCGGGACGGTGTCGGAGATCGCGTTGGCACTTAAGGTCGGCAAACCCGTGATCTGCCTTGGCTTCCCGCTCGGTGTCCCCTTCACGTCCTACTACGACCGCGGCCAACTCTTCGACGTCGGCACCGCCGAGGAGGCCCTCGAGGTCATCGACCGCATGCTCAAGGAGCACCGGTGAGCGTTCGCGACAAGGTCGTCGTCATCACGGGCGGTACGCGCGGTATCGGCCGCGCGATCGCCGAGGAATGCACGCGGCAAGGCGCCAAGGTCGTCATCTGCGGACGCGACGAGGCGAGGGTCGCCGAGGCGACGGCGGCGCTCGCGTCGGTAGCGCCGGGCGCAGACGCGTGTGGGACTCCGGCCGACGTAGCGGATTACTCGGCGGTTGAGGGGCTTCGCGACTTCGCGCTCGAGCGCCACGGTCGCATCGACGTGTGGTTCAACAACGCCGGCATCTCCCTGGGCTACCGCCCCGTGGACGAGACACCCGCCGACGAGCTCGCGCGGATCGTCGAGATCAACCTCACCGGGCATCTGTACGGCGCCCGCGCGGTCCTGCCCCACTTCCGCGAGCACGGCGGCTACCTCATGAACATGTGCGGTCGCGGCTACCGCGGCGAGGCGACGCCGCACACCGCTGCGTACGCGGCGACGAAGGCCGCCATCTCCTCGCTCACGAAGTCACTCGCGGCGGAGAGCACGGACGTCGAGCGGCTCAGCATCAACGGCTTCGTGCCCGGCATGGTCGAGACCGACTTCTACGTCGACATGGAGATATCACCGCGGCTCAGGAGCAGCGCCGGAAACTGGCGGTACGCGATGAACGCGTTCGGCGTGCCGATGGACACGGTGGCGCGCGAGGCGACGCGGATCCTCGGCGAGGAACCGGGGCGGCGCACCGGGCACATCTACTCGCTGCTCACGTTCGGGCGCGTCGCTCGGGGAAGCGCGCTCATGGCGTGGTACGGCATGTCGGGCAAGATGGCGAAGGACTGACGCCGGCTAGTATCGTGGCCCCCCGCCCGGCCCCAGGCCGTGCCCGCCGAAGGCATCGCGCATCGCCGTGAGCGCCTTGCCGGCATACCGGGGCGCCTCCTTCGAAGCCACGCGCTCTTCCAACGACTTCTCGATCACGGGCACGTCCACACCGAGGTCGTGGGCCGCGTGGATCGTCCACTCGCCTTCGCCCGAGTAGCCTACGACGCCGCTCACTCCCTCGAGGTCGTCGCCGTACTCGGCGTACTGATCGCGCAGCCAGCCCACGAGCCTGGACTCCACGACACTGCGGTTCTGGTACAGGTCGGCGACCTGCTCGAGGTCGAGGCCGAACGGCGACGCGTGGAGCACCTCGAAGCCCTCGGCGATCGCCTGCATCATGCCGTACTCGATCCCGTTGTGGACCATCTTCACGAAGTGGCCCGCGCCGTGCCCCTCGAAGAATCGGTAGGCGTTCGGCGCGGCGGCATCGGCGAACATCGGCTCGAGCTGGTCGAACACCATTCGCTGCCCGCCGATCATCAGGCAGGCTCCGTTGCGCGCGCCGTCGGGACCACCGCTCGTCCCGCAATCCACGTAGTGCACGCCGAGCGCCGCCAGACGCTCGGCCCGCGGTGGCGCATCGGTGTAGTGCGAGTTACCGCCGTCGATGACCACATCACCCGGCGTGAGCGACTCTGCGAGCCCCGGCGCGTCCTCGGCGCCGAAGAGTAGCTGGTCGACCGGCGCCCCTGCGGGAACCATGAGCCAGATGACCCGAGGGGGCCGCAGCTTCTCGGCGACTTCGCGCAGCGTGGAGGCGGCATCGAGACCCTCAGCGGTCATGGCCTCGGCGATAGAGTGCGTGCGGTTCCAGCCCACCACGTGGTAGCCGTGGTCGAGCAGGTTACGCGCGAGTCCGGCGCCCATCTTGCCCAGCCCGCATACGGCCACCGCCGCCCCGTGCTCGCGCTCAGCGAGCGTCACGTCCGCCCGCTCCACGATCGCCGAGGAGTCCGGCTCGTAGTGATCCAGCGGCACGAGGCCCTGCGCCCAGCCGTCGACGATGGGGTCGATGAAGCGCCAGCCTGCGTCGACCTCGCGCGTCGAGACGAACAGCGTCTGGTCGCCTCGGAACGCGTCGTAGAGCAGCTTCGCGTACTCCTCGACGTACTGTGCCTTCGCCTGCTTCTCGTAGAGGAAGAACGAGAAGCGCCGCTCCTCGACGCCGCCGTCGATCCCCGGCTTCTTCGCGTAGAACAGGATCTCGATGCGCTCGTTGGGCTCGAGCGTGAAGACGACCTGGTTGGTGTGGTGCTGGTCGGCAGCACACAGGCACGGGTGCGGATGGCGGAAGGTCACGATGATGCGCTTGCAGGCCTCGCCCATACGCTTGCCCGACTCCATCGTGACGGGCACGCCCGCCCACCTCTGGCCACTCATCGTCGTTCGGATCTTGAAGTAGGTCTCGGTGTCGCTTTCGGGATCGACTCCGGCGATCTCGCGGAACCCCGCGTGCTGCGCACGGAACGTCTGGTCGGCCACCTCGCCTGCCGCCATCGGCCGCAGCGACTCGATCAGGGCGGCGCGCGCCTCGCGCACGTCGTGCGGCGACGACGTCGCGGGCTGGTCCATCGTGACCAGCGCGAGCATCTGCAAGAGGTGGTTCTGACCCACATCGCGCAGGGCGCCCACAGCGTCGTAGAACGCGCCGCGCTTCTCGGCACCGATCTCTTCGAGGAGCGAGATGTCGATGCTCGCGATCGCCTGTCGGCTCCACTCCGTCTCGAACAGGTTGTTCGTGAAGCGGAAGTTCAGGATGCCCTGCAGCATCTCCTTGGCGAGGTAGTGGTCGATGCGGTAGATCTGCTCCTCGCGGAAGAGCGAGCCGAGCAGCGCGTCGAGATCGCGCGCGGTCTCGAGGTCATCGCCGAACGGCTTCTCGACCAGCACGCGCGTCCAGCCCTCGAGGTCGCTGCAGCCGTCGGTGAGCCCGCTTGCCGCAAGGTGCCTGAAGATGTTCGCATAGTGCTCGGGCGGCACCGCCAGGTAGAAGAGCCGGTTCGCACACACACCCCATTCGGCCTGGATGCGCTCCACGTGCGCGTTGGTCGCCGAGTAGGACGCCTCGTCGTGGAACTCGCCCTTCTGGTACCGGAAGAGCCGGGTGAACTCCTCGGCCTCCTCGGCAGAGGCCTCGGGTACCCGCTCGGAGAGGATCTCGCATACGTGCTGCTGCAAGCGCGCGTCGTCCCAGTCGCGGCGACCGAACCCGAGCACACACAACTGCTGGGGCAACAGGCCTTGGGCGCGCAGGTAGTAGAGCGACGGCACGATCTTGCGCGACATCAGGTCGCCGGTCGTGCCGAATATGACGAGAACGGTCGGGTCTAGTCGGTCCTGAGACATGGCTGGACCTTTCACTGTTCGCTTCGGGTCGTCCCACCGATAGGTAGATGCCCGTCCTCAGCGCGGCGCATTCGCATGCGCTGGCAAGGTTTGCCACTTCATACGGGGGCAGATGCTGCACCCGTATGGCGGGGAAGCGTTGAACGCGTGACTTTCTGAAGGCGCTGCACGCCTGATACCATTCGGCCATCCGATTCGAATGGATCCGAATGGTCGACAGCCCAACAACCTTCGCCTGCGACGTTGACACCTGCTTCCATCGCGCCGTCCTTGACGCCGTGACAGTTCCTGTCTTCATCCATGGCGAGTCCGGCATCCACTACGTGAACGCGGCGGCACGAGCTGCGATGCACATGCCCGCCGACGAGGTCGTCGAGGGGCGGAGCCAGGACCTCTTCATTCACGACGACTGTGTCCAGCCATCTCGCGAGCGCCGACACATGGCTCTTAACGGCGGCACCTCCTTCCGAAGCGTCGCAATCAAGGGGCGTGCCGCGGACGGGTCGGTTCACCGGGTCAGAGCTGACGGCGAGGTGATCGTGGACGTGCGCGGCCGCAAAGCGCTCGTCCACACGTTGCGTGAGCTCAACGGAGAAGCGCTCTACGGTTACGGGCCTTGTCCGATCGCGCCGCCCGCAGAGCGCGCCGACTGTTCCTGTCTGCACGAGGCAGCGTTCGAGGCCCTGCCGCTCCCTGTCGCCGTACACGACGCCAAGCGATTCCTCGCCGCCAACGCGCAGTCGCGCCTCACCGCCGGCGGCGACCCAACCGGCAAGGAGCCGTGGGCCGTCACCCACGAGGACTCCTCTGAGGCAGGTCGTGCTCGTCGCCGGCTGGCACTCCAGCACGGGCAGACGCTGCGCGGGCTCGACGTGAAGCTGCAGGGTCTCCATGGCCGCGTCGTGCACGTGCACCTGGACTGCGTTCCGGTGCAACGGGCCGGCACGATGCTGCTCGTGCTCACGATGCGAGCCGCCCGCGGCTGAGGTCGCGGGGCCGTCGGTCGTGGGTCAGTCTTCGGCCGTGATCCGCTCGGTTCCGCCAAGGTAGGGCCGCAGGGCCTCCGGCACCGTAAGCGAGCCATCCGCGTTCTGGTAGTTCTCGATGACCGCCGCGAGGCACCGGCCCACGGCGAGTCCACTGCCGTTGAGCGTGTGGAGTAGGCGCGAGCCCTTGAACTCGCTGGGTGAGCGGTACTTGATGTTCGCTCGCCGCGCCTGGAAGTCGCCGCAGTTGCTGCAGCTCGAGATCTCCTTGAAGTCGTTGTAGCTGGGCAACCAGACCTCGATGTCGTAGGTCTTGGCCGCGCCGAAGCCCATGTCTCCCGTGCACAGGACGATCGTGCGGTACGCGAGTCCGAGCTTCTGCAGGATGCGCTCGGCGTCGGCGACCATCCCCTCGAGTGCATCCATGGACTCTTCGGGACGAGCGAACTTCACGAGCTCGACCTTGTCGAACTGGTGGACCCGGATCATGCCGCGGGTGTCGCGTCCGGCGCTGCCCGCTTCTTCCCGGAAGCACGGCGTGTGTGCGCAGTAGTGACGCGGCAGCGAATCGCCCTCGAGCACCTCGTCGCGGTGGATGTTCGTCAGCTGCACCTCGGCGGTCGGGATGAGGTAGAGCCCGTCGGTCGTCTGGTACAGGTCGTCCTCGAACTTGGGCAGTTGCCCCGTGCCGGTGAGCGTCTCGGCGTTCGCAAGCACGGGCGGCGCCCACTCGCGATACCCCGCCTCGGCGTGCGTATCGAGCATGAAGTTGATGAGCGCCCGGTTGAGCCGAGCACCCATGCCGCCGAGGAGAACGAACCGCGACTCGGCGAGCTTGACCGCGCGCTCGAAGTCGATGATCCCGAGCTCCGGGCCCAAGTCCCAGTGCGCCTTCGGCTCGAAATCGAAGGCCGGCGGCGTTCCCCAGCGGCGAACCTCGACGTTCTCGGTTTCGTCCGCGCCCACAGGCACGCTCTCATCGGGCAGATTAGGCCCCGTGAGCAAGAGGTCTCGCGTGTCGTTGCCTACCGCCTCGAGCTGCGCCTCGAGAGCGCTGATGCGGTCGTTGATCTGGCGGACGGCGCCCTTGGCCTTCTCGGCGTTCTCGCGCTCCCCCGCCTGCATCATCTGGCCGATGAGTTTGGAGGCCTCGTTGCGCTCCGCCTGCAGCGCTTCAGTCTCGCCGATGAGGCGGCGCCGCTCCTCATCGAGCGTCAGGAACGCGTCGATGTCCCAACTCGACTTGCGTGCCGCCATCGCGGCGCGGACGGCGTCGGGATTATCGCGGACGAAGCGGGCGTCGAGCATGATGCGGGTCCTTTCGGATCACGCCGGGAGCGCTGTGGGTCGTGCTAGCGAGTATAGCCGAGTACCCGCGTGCGATTGCTGCGTGGGACCGGCGTCCACGCCGCACAGGCTCTTGTCAGGTGTATGCCCGAGGGACGCGTACCGGCAGCGATTCCCTAGGCTACCTGCTGGTTAGTTGGCCCTGGGTCTTGAGCGTAGTGCCCCACTACTGATAGGTTCGTCGTCGTGGAACGAATCAAGCTCACAAATGGCTCGACCATCACGCTGAAGCGCGGGGACATCACCGTGCAGTCGGTGGACGTCGTGGTAAATGCGGCAAACGCCTATCTGGCGGCCGGCGGCGGAGTATCCGGAGCGATCCACAGGGCCGCAGGGCCCGGGCTCAAGGACGAGTGCGACGACATCGCCTTGAAGCGCGGAATGCTCAAGCCCGGCCAGGCCCTCGTCACAGGCGGGCACGACCTCGACGCCAAGTGGATCGTCCACGCGCTCGGTCCTCAGTGGCAGGGCGGGAGCGCCGGCGAGCCGGCGACCCTGGCGGCGACCTATCGGGCCGCCATCGAGCTTGCCGACCAGCAACGCGCTCGGTCGGTCGCGTTCCCGAGCATCTCCACCGGCATCTTCGGCTATCCCGTCGCGCAGGCGGCCTCCGTCGCGATCGATGCGGTGTCCCAAGCACTCGAGCACGCGGGTAACGTGCGCGAGATCGTCTTCGTCCTCTTCGACGCCGATACCCACGCGGCGTACTCGCGCGTCCTTCAGCAGCGCGCCTAGCCCCGGCCGCGCTCGACGCGTTCGGCGTACCACTCATCGGCGGTCACGCCACTCGACCCTCATTTTCGACCGCTTGACCGCGTTGCAGGGCTCACTCATGTGGAAATGCGGTGATGACGCTCCCGAACGCCCTCCGCTCTGCCGATACGACACGTAGCAAGTGTCCATCGGCTGCTGAAGGGAGGCGCCGTGAATACCACCGAGGGACGGCGTCGCCTCGACGAACAGCCGACACCCCCGCCCGTCCTCGGCGCCGACGGCGAGTCTCGGCGCCTTGCGCTGCAGCAGATCATGCTCGACAACTCGCTCGACGGCATCGTCGCGCACACGCCCGACGGCGAACTGCTGTACGCCAATGAAGCAGCGATGCAGCAGTGGCAGATGTCCGCCGAGGAAGCACGGCGTCGCGGCCCCTTCGGCTGGGTCGCCGAGGAGCAGCGTCCCTCGATCGCGGACCGCACCGCCACGCTCATGAGCGGCGCCGCGGCACGCTTCGAGACGACCGGCCGCAGGCCCGACGGCTCCTTCTGCCGAGTCGAAGTGCAGGCACGTTGCATCGAAACGCCGGACGGCCCGGTCATCCTGTCGACGGCGCGTGACATCTCCGAGCGCCGCGAGGCCGAGGAGATGGTCCGCTACCTCGCATATCACGACATGCTCACCGGCCTCGCCAACCGGGTGCTTCTTGGCCAGGACATCGCGCACGCGATCGCAGAGGCCGAGCGCCACGGAGACGTCATCGGCGTGCTCTTCATCGACCTCGACCGCTTCAAGCCCATCAACGACTCCTACGGGCATGCGGTCGGGGACCACGTCCTGCGCGAGATCGCCGACCGCATCGCCGGTTGCGTGCGCGAGACGGACACGGTCGCTCGACTGGGTGGCGACGAATTCGTCGTCCTGCTGCCGCGCCTCGCCACGGCGGCGGCGCTCGTCGGCGTCGCGCAGAAGGTGACCGAGGAGATCGAGCGGAAAGTGACGATCAACTCGATCGAGGTCTGCGTCCAGGCAACGATGGGCCTCGCGGCGTACCGGACGGGAGAGGACGCGGATTCGCTGCTCACCCGAGCCGACCTCTCGATGTACGAGGCGCGCGAGGCCGGCGTCCGCGGCTGGGACATGTTCGCTGCCTGACGGCGTTTCGGGTGCCCTGCCAGTCAGGTATGGCTAGACTGAGCGCATGGGCCTCTACCTCTCGGATAGTTTCGCGCGGTCCCTCGTCGACCTCGACCCTGCCGATGCGCGGCGCGTGGCCGCGTTCGTCGGCAAGCTCATCGCTGCGCCGCAGGCCGCGAGTCTGCGCCCCGAGATAGTCCACGACGCAGCCGACCGCAAGATCCGCTCCTTCAAGGTCACGCACGACCTCCGCGCCATAGCGCACATCGACGGAGCCGACGCCCTGCTCCTCTTTGCCGCACGTCACGACCGCGCCTACGCTTGGGCACGCGATCGCTGCATCGAGTGCCACCCCGTTACCGGCGAGCGACGACTGGTCATCCGCGGAGGCGATCCCCAGGGCGAACCAGTGGGCGAGTCGCTGTGCGCGGGAACCGGCGAGTTGTGCGCCGTCCTCGACCGCTACGGCATCGCGCACGGCCTCGCCGAGTAGAACGGACGCCGTTCGCTATACTCCTCGGCAGGGGCATTCAGCGGTTACACCGTCGCAAGGGACTCCAGATGGCCGAAGACCAGATCACGCCCGGACCGGACGACCAGCCGCCGGCAACGGAACCGGCGCCCGTCGCCGAGCCGCCCGCCGCATCGCAACAGCCTCTGCAGCCCGTTCCTGAGCGCGTGAAGCCGAGACGCAGCCTCTGGGGGCTCATCGGCATCCTCGCCCTGATCGCGCTGGTGATCCTCGTCTTACTGCTGCTTCGGGACTGCGCCCGACAGAGCGGTAACGACGACGCGGCGAAGAAGGGCAAGCACATCGTCTCGGTCGAGGGACTGCAGCCGGTCGACGGTGCCGTCTCTCTGTGGATCAAGCCCGGCCGCGAAGTCGCGCAGGTCGTTGAGAACGCAGGCGTCCGGACGATCGACCAGATCGACATGAACGGCGGTCGGTACGTCCTGCTCGTGCGCCGCGGGACCGAAGAGGACGCGGTCAAGGCACTGGCCGCGCTCTCCGAGGACGTCTACGACGCCGGCCTCGTGTACCAGAGGCCCATCTCCTCAGGCGTGGACGACAGACCGGCTCGGGACTAGGCCTTAGGGTAGCTGCCGAGGACCTTCACGTCGCGCAGCTTCAGGCGCAGGCAGTCGAGCGCCGTGCGGACGTTCTGATCTTCCACGTGGCCCTCGAAGTCGACGAAGAACATGTAGTCGCCCAGCTGGCGCTTGGTGGGGCGAGACTGGATCTTGGTCAGGTTGATCTCTCCGTACGCGAACTCCGAGAGGATCATGAGCAGGGCTCCGGGCTTGTCGGCTTTCAGGAATAGCGCGAGCGAGGTCTTGTCGCGCCCCGTCCGCTCTCTCAGTCCTCGGCCTATCACCACGAACCTCGTCTGGTTTCCCGCGTAGTCCTCGATGGCCGGCTCCCGCACCTCGGCGCCATTGAGCTCCGCGGCAAGCAGCGTCCCGATGGCTGCAGACTCAGGGTCGTGCATGGCGAGCCGGACCGACTCGGAGTTCGAGTTGGCGGCGATGACCGTGCGGCCCGGCATGTTGCGCGCGATCCACCGGCGGCACTGCCCGCTGGCCTGGGGGTGTGCGTAGATGGTCTTGACCGAGGCCACGTCGACACCCGGCGCCGTGAGGAACGCGTGATGGATGTCGAGCACGAGCTCGCCCTGGATCTCCAGCTGCGTGTCGAACGCCAGCGCGTCAAGCGTCGCGGGCACGCTGCCTTCGACCGAGTTCTCGATCGGCACCACACCGCCGTCGGCCTGCCCGCGTTCGACCGCCTCGAACACCTCGTCGATGCTCGAGCACGCGTACGGCTCCAGATCGTCGATCCCGAGCGACAGCAGGGCAGCTTCCGAGAAGGTGCCCTCAGGTCCGAGGAAAGCGTAGCGGGTCACTCGGGATCTCCCATCCATTCGTCAGAGCCGGTCGACTCTGACGGGGTTTCGACTGCTGACTCGGCTTCTTCGGCGCGCCGCTGCATGGGGGCCCGGACGCGGTTCTTGCCGCCGTTCTTGGCTTTGTAGAGCGCGTCATCGGCCTCGCGCAGCAACGACTCCTTGTCCCACGCATGCGTCGGAAAGGTGGCGAGTCCCACGCTGACGGTCATGGCGCAAGTCGGCTGGCCGTCGGCGTCCTTGAATGGATGGCCGGCGACGGCTTCACGCAACTTCTCGGCAGTTACGAAGGCTCCGGCGGCGTCGGTCTCGGGCAGCACCACCGAGAACTCCTCGCCGCCGTAACGGGCGACCACGTCGACCTCGCGGACGGCCGAGCGCAGTACCTCGGCGAGCTCGAACAGTGCCTTATCCCCGGCGATGTGGCCGAAGCTGTCGTTGAACTTCTTGAAGTCGTCCACGTCGATCATGAGCATCGACAGCTTCTTGCCGTAGCGCCGGGCGCGCTCGATCTCTTCGTCCAGCTTCTGCTGGAGGAAGCGGTAGTTGTTCAGGCCCGTCAGCTCGTCGGTGACCGCGAGGGTCTTGGTGAGCTTGTAGAGCCGCGAGTTCTCGACCGCGACCACGAGTTCGCTGGCGACCGCGCCAAGGACGAGACGGTCCTCGTCACCCAAGCGCTCGATGTCCTCGGCGGCGGCGCAGAACAGCACCATCATCTCGAGGTGATCGAAGACGGCGATGCACGAGAAGTGGTCCTCGACCGCCTGGATGTCGACCACCTCCCCTTCCCGATGCTTGAGCGCCGGCACTCCGATGCTCGCCGAGAAGAGGGTCTCCGACTTGTCTTTGTCGATGACGAACAGGCAGCACGTGCTCATGCTGAGGACCTTGGCGAGGATCTCGAGCACCACGGGTCCGACCCGCTCGAAATCGAGAGACGAGTGCACCACTTCAGTGATCTGCGAGACGGCCTGGAGCTCGGACATGCGGCGGCGCATCTCCTCATTCAGCCGGTGGCTCCATGCCACCGCCTCGGCGGTCTCCTTCTCGCGAGTCCGCTGGCGCTCCACCGACGTGGCTACCATCGACGCACCGACAGGCACGGAAGCGGCCTTGAGGATGAACAGGATCGCTGCGGCGGCGCTGAACGACGCATTGGGGAGGCTGCCGATGGTGTACGCGAGAACCGCCCCCGCACTTACCATCTGCACTTCACGCTTGGTGTCGATGAGCGCATACATGATGGCGAGCAGCATGACGACGGGATAGAAGCCGTCGGCGTAGGGCTTGAGCAGGTAGGTGTAGCCCGCGATGACGACGAGGTCGGGTATGAGCACCAGGTTCATGGCCCGGCTCACGTACCCGCGCCGTGCGGCGATGAGCACGGCGGCCGTACCGACGCTGATCACCGCGCCCAGCGCGACGGCCATCCACAGCGCGTCCGACTGCGACTGCACTTGCAGCACGATGAACGCCAGCAGGGTGATGTTGACGATCAGGCGCGCACGCACATAGCGGCGCTCGTCGTCGCTCACCGGCCAGTCTTTGTAGCTCAGCGCCAAGAGCCCCCACCCATGGATGCGAAGCGCCCGGCTTCGGTGCGCCCGGCGACGTGGTACAAGTATACGGTACCGCCCCCACCTGCCGATTCACCGCCGAGGAGCCATGGACCCCGAGAGACTCCGTAACCTGTTGGCCGACGTCGCCACGGGCGCCGTAGATCCGGCATCCGCGGCAGCTGAACTCTCTGGGCTGCCCTTCGCCGAGGTCACCGGAGAGTCAGGCGCCACGGAGGCGCGTGTCGACCATCACCGCGCTCTGCGCTGCGGCTTTCCCGAGGTCATCTTCTGCCAAGGGAAGTCACCCGAGCAGGTCGCCTCGGTGGCCAAGGAGCTGCTCGAGCGCGGCGATGTCGTGCTCGCGACGCGCGCCACGCCCGAGCACTACCAGGCGGTCGCCCGGCGGATCGACGACGCTCGCTGGCTCGAGATGCCGCGGCTCATCGTGGTCGACCGGCGCGCCGAGCGCCCTTCCGAGGGCCACGTCGTGGTAGCCAGCGCCGGCACCGCCGACATCCCCGTTGCCGAGGAGGCAGCCGCGTGCGCCGAGGTGATGGGCTGCCGCGTCACCCGTCTCTTCGACGTGGGCATCGCGGGTGTCCACCGCGTGCTCGCGCACACCGACGTCCTCCGCTCGGCTCGCGTGCTCATCGCGGTCGCCGGCATGGAAGGCGCCCTGCCTTCGCTGGTCGCCGGACTCGTCGACGTGCCGGTCGTGGCGGTGCCCACGAGTGTCGGCTACGGCGCGAACTTCGGCGGCGTCTCGGCGCTGCTCACCATGCTCAACTCGTGCGCAGGCGGTATCGGCGTAGTGAACATCGATAACGGTTTCGGCGCCGCCGTTCTCGCAACACGCATCAACCGCCCGGGCTGGGCGGCCGACCTGTCGTCCGCGTCCTCCACGGGCGCTGAAGACGACTCCCAGAAGGCCGAGAACCAGGCGTGATCGGCTATCTCGACTGCTCCACCGGCGTGTCCGGTGACAAGTTCCTCGGCGCTCTGCTCGACGCGGGAACCTCATCGGGCACCTTCACTGCCGAGGACCTCAAGGCGCTCGTCGGCTCGCTGGCGCCCGAAGCCACCGTGATCGTCGAGCGTGTCCGCTCCCGAGGCATCGCCGCCCTGGGAGTCCGGATCGAAGCTTCCGAGGATCCCGTCCACCGCCACTGGAGCGATGTGCGGGCCCTCCTCAAAACCGCATCACTGCCCGCTCGCGTGAAGGAGCGCGCCCTGGCGACGTTCGCCCACATCGCGGAGGCGGAGGCGCTGGCGCACGGCTGCGCACCGGACGAGGTCCACTTCCACGAGGTCGGCGCGCTCGACTCCATCGCCGACATCATCGGCGTCTGCGCGGGGCTCGAAGCGCTTGGCGTGCATGAACTGGTCGCCTCGACTGTGGCGGTCGGTGCAGGGACGGTGCGTGCGGCGCACGGCGTTCTGCCGGTCCCCGCCCCAGCCACCGCAACGCTGATCGTCGGCATGCCCACATTCGCCGGACCGGCGAGGGAGGATGGGTCGCCCGTCGGCGAGCTCACGACGCCCACGGGAGCGGCTTTGTTGCGTACGTGCGTGGATCGCTTCGGCTCGTGGCCCGCGATGCAGCCGAGAGTCATCGGCTACGGCGCGGGCACCCGCGACATCGGCTCGCCGAATGTCTGCCGGCTCGTTCTGGGTGACCCGACTCCGGAGCCCGCCACCTTGAGCCATGACGTGGTGACCCTGCTCGAGTCGAACGTCGATCACCTCTCGCCCGAGGCTGTGTCGGTCGCCGTGGAGCAGCTCCTCGGTGAGGGCGCGCTCGACGTGTGGACGTCCCCGATCGTGATGAAGAAGGGCCGGCCCGCGATCACCCTCTCGATGTTGACGGCCGCCGAGGACGCCGAGCGCCTGGCGAGTCGGCTGGTCGCGCTCACGGGTACACTGGGAGTGCGCCGTACCGAGGTCGACCGACTCATCGCCCAGCGCGAGGCATGCGAGCTGATCACGCCCTATGGGCCTGTCCGCTTCAAGATCGGACCT
The DNA here is from genome assembly GCA_964607705.1 of uncultured Eubacteriales bacterium. Lineage (GTDB taxonomy): Bacteria > Actinomycetota > Coriobacteriia > Anaerosomatales > PHET01 > CAZSLI01. Next base: position 112,496 of record CAZSLI010000005.1, on the reverse strand, counting down.
GCGGGTGCTCGGCCGGAAGCCGATGACGTGGCCCGTATCGCACGCGAGCATGGGCGGCCGTTCGCCGACGTTGCACGCGAGCTGGTCGAACTGTTCGACGAGAACTAGAAGAACAAGGCCGCCACAACTGGCTGCGAATGGAACAAGCGTTGCTGTAGCAACCGCCGCAACACTCTCAGTGACGAAGGATGCTTGATGCGCCGATTGAATCCCTTGCCTGCTTTTCGCGATAGCCGTAAGCGGCCGCGCATGATCATGTGGCTCGGGGTGCTCTCCATCCTGTTCGTAGTCGTGTGGGCGGTGGCTATCGACGGGACGTCCACCTACTGGTTCTGCACGACGCCGTGCCACATCGTGCACGACGACAACACGCTCGCGTACAACGAGAGCAGTCACACGAACGTCGCATGCGTGGCCTGCCACGAGCCCGTCAACGCGAGCGGCCTCACCATGACGATGAAGAAGATCGAAGTGGCCCCCGACGCGATCACCACCGCGTTCCGCACGTTCGAGTTGCCGATGAACCACGACAACCACGTGGCCCAGGAGATGCCGGCGGCCCAGTGCGTGCAGTGCCACGACCTCGGCACGCGGAAGATCAACACGAGCGCGGGCATCATCATCGATCACGAGGCGCACGCCCAGAAGGGCATCCAGTGCACGCTGTGCCACAACCGCGTCGCGCATCCCGAGGAGAACATCAAGCTCGTACTTGAGGGCGACCGCAAGCACGACAACTGGCTCACCATGGATGCGTGTTTCCGTTGCCACGGCCAGACCGCCGAAGCCAAGGCACCGGGAGCGTGCGGGACCTGCCACCCGGCGAACTTCGACCTGAAGCCGCGTAGCCACGACGCCAGCGGATGGGTGAACCAGTACAGCCTCACCGGCGGACATGCGAAGGCCGCCAAGGCCGAGAGCGCGACGATCGCCGCCAACATCGCCTTCTTCAAGAAGCGCCCGCCCGAGGAGCCGAGCCACGGCGAGATCGAGGGCAAGGAGCCGCGCGGAGAGCTGAAGCCCTCGGCTCAGATCAACTCCTGCTACACCTGCCACGTCGGATCGTTCTGCGACGACTGCCACAAGACGCAGATCCCGCACCCGGCGTCCTTCAAGAAGAACCACAGCCAGGCGGCGTACGCGGACACCTCGGTCTGCGCGCAATGTCACGCTCGCAACGCATCGGAGGCCAAGGGTACGGGTTCGTGCAACGCCTGCCACCACCCGGCGAGCACGCCCGACAAGCCATGGGTCTCGAGCCATCCGGCGGTCGTCCGAGCACAAGGCACTCGCGAGTGCTTCAAGTGCCACGATCCACGCTACTGCTCGGTGTGCCACGTCGAAGGGCCTCAGTCGGCCGCCGAGTTCGCCGCGAAGCAGCGAGCAGCAGGGAAGTAGCCGGTTCGACTGAATAGGTGGCTACGGGACGGGCCCTCACGAGGGCTCGTCCCTTTCGCCCCGGGAAAAGGAAAAGGCCCGCAAGGGGGCACCCGCGGGCCCTACGGCTCTCTGCATTTGTATCCGGCGCCCGCAGCCGTAGAGGAATCCGGCGCCGGGACCCCCTCCACGTGGCGTTTCACCGGGTCCCACTGAGTAGTTCGGCCTCTCGACGAAGGTTGTTGATGGGACTTTTGTCCTATTCGCCATGTCGCCCGTGACGCACGTCACAGAGTCACGACGGCCTTGCCGCGCGATGCCACGCAGGGATGAATGCGGCAGGAGAAACGCTCGGCCCCTCGTAGGAGACAAAGGGGGACGCGCGCAGCTGCCGGGCGGCGCGCCCCGCGTCCAATGGGGAGGGCTCGATGAAACGACTATCGCTCGCCGGGTGGAAAGACCCTGTCAGACGTCCGCGCTACATCATCTGGACGGGCGTCGGACTCTTCGGCATTGCAGCCGTGCTTATCCTTGCGGTGAGCATCACGTCCAGCCACTGGTTCTGCACCGAGGTCTGTCACTCGGTCATGGACGATGCGGTGGCCGCGTACGATCACTCGGCTCACGCCAACATCAACTGCGTCGCGTGCCATGCGAAGGTCGCCGCAAACCCGGTGCCCTTCCTCATCCACAAGGCGGAGTTCGGCATCGACGGCGTCTACAAGGTCGCGACGGGCACCCAGCCGATACCGCCCAACCCGGAGTCGGAAGTGGCGCTCGAGACCCCCATGACGCAGTGCACTCAGTGCCATGCGGGTTTCAAGGAGATCAACCCGAGCGCCGGCATGAAGATCGATCACGAGGCGCACAAGGCGGAGGGCATCGCCTGCACCATCTGCCACAACCGGGTCGCCCACAAGGAGACCGGCGAACTCATCCTGGCGAGCAGCAAGAAGCACGTCGACTTCATGCAGATGGAGGGCTGCTTCCGCTGCCACAGCCAGGAGCCGGGCGCCAAGGCGCCGGGGACCTGCTCGGCGTGCCACACCGAGGACTTCAACCTGGTCCCGTCATCGCACGCCGATCCCGCGTTCTACACGCCGTACGGCGACTCCACCGGACACGCCGAGATGGCGCGTGAGGACCAGGCGCGTCTCGCCGAAGTCGAGGCCGAAGAGGCCGCCTCATCGACCGCCGAGGAACCCAGCGCCGAGAAGGCCGAGGAGGAGCTCAAGCCGATAGAGGAGGTCTCTTACTGCGGGCAGTGCCACGCGCAGAAGTTCTGCGACGACTGCCACGGGACCGAGATACCTCACCCCGCGAAGTTCAAGGAAGACCACAAGAACGCAGCGCTCAAGCATCCCGAGGAGTGTGGCCGGTGCCACGCCAACTCCAAGAAGGAAGCCGCCACGACCGAGTTCTGCTCCGACTGTCACCACAAGGTGGGCAACACCGCCAAGGACTGGTTCCCGCAGCACCCCACGTACGCCAAGAAGGACGTGAAGGCGTGCCTCAAGTGCCACACGACGATGTACTGCGAGACCTGTCACGTGTCCGGCCAGCCCAAGGTTCCGTACTAGGGCCCTCCTGAGTACAGCCGCGCGGGACCAGGCCCCCGCGCAGTTGAGACGCCGCGCCATCCCCCCAAGTGGTGGCGCGGCGTCGCACCTCTCGGGGTGAATCACGCGGTGCGGAAGCGCCCGTCGGACGTGGCGAGCATCCCGTCGGCGACGAGGTCTTGGAGCAACGCCGCCGTTTCCGCCACGGAGGGTGCCTCACGGCCCGCGCGAGTCTCCGCAGTTGCGAGGTCACGGGCATAGTGGTGCGCGGTGTGGCCGGGGTCGTCGAGGACCACCCGCAGGAGCCACGCCCTCTTCTGCCGCCGTGAGCCTTCGAAGGTGGACTGGCGCGTGTGATGGGCGCTCCGCCGCGAGGGATTGGGCACGAGTCGCTTCAGGTGGGCGCCGTAGTCGAGAAGCGCGTAGTTCCACGCGCGGGGATCGAGCCCCGCGGCATGCGCACGCTCCGACGCCAGCGCGACGAGCGGCGCGATCTCCGAGTCCTTGACGCCGTCGCGGTCGGCGAAGAGCTCGTGCAAGAAGACGGTGCGCACGTTCGTCTCCAGATACGCGGACGGTTCATCGAAGGCGAACGCGAGCACGCCCGCCGCAGTGGCCGGGCCGACGCCCGGCAGAGCACGCAGGCCGGCCTCCGTGCGCGGCAGCTGTGCGGGGCCCACTGCTCCCGAGTCAACGTGCACGGCAATGATGTGCTCGGCGAGTCGCTTCAGCGCCATGGCCCGACGGTTGTAGCCGAGCCCCTGCCACGCGCGCAGCACCGCCTCGACCGGGGCGGCTGCGAGCGCCTCGAGGGTCGGGAAGTCCGCAAGCCACTGCTCGTAGTAGCCGACGACCCTCTGCACCTGCGTCTGCTGGAGCATGACCTCGCTCACCAGCACGGCATACGGGTCGCGTGTGTGCCGCCACGGGAAGTCGCGGTAAAGCGAGGCCCCCTCCTCGGCGACCTTCGCGATGAAGGCGTCGAGATCGGGGGCCTCGTGGGTGTCGGTCGTGCGTGTCATGCGCGGCAGTCTACGCTTCGGGCTCGTCCTCGCCCACCACGGACGGCTCGTGATCCGAGGGCTGGACCGACTCCTCGATGAGGATCTCGGTGCCGATCTCGGCGGCCGTATCGAGGTGCGCACGGCCGCTCAGCGGAACCTCGCGCACCAGGAACATCACGAAGAACGCGACCACGAGGAGCACAGACGCGTAGAGGAACGCCGTGGTCACACCGGCGGTCAGGGCGTACTTCAGGTCGAAGACGAGCGTGGCCCAGGCCTCCTTGAGCTGCAGTTGCTCGGCCATCTGGGGCGGCAGCTGCGCCTGGACGCCGGCCACGAGCTTGCCGACCGACCGCAGCATCTGGGTGTTGAGCACGTCGCTCGGGTCGAAGCTCTGTGGGATCTTGCCGTCCACGATGACCTTGAGGTTGCTGACGAAGTCGCCGAACAGCCTCTCGCCACCCTCCGGTAGCTTGTCGGCGAAGCGCACGAGCAGCGCCTTCATCCCCGCCGCCGAGAACGGGCCGGGCTGGGGCTGGGTCGCCCAGAGCAACTCCAACGACGGCAAACCGCGCGAGCCGATGCGCTCAGCTAGGGTCGAGCGCATTGCCGCATTCATCACGCCGCCGAGGAGCGCGACGCCGACCGTGCCTCCGATGGACCGGAAGAACTGCAGGGCGCCCGTGACCTCACCGATGCGATCGCGGAACTGCGACTGCAGCGAGATGGTGAATAGCGGCATCGTCACGCCGATGCCACCGCCCACGAGGATCATGCTGACGATCACGAACAGCTGGCCTGTGGAGACAGTGAGCTGCGACAGGAGGTACAGGCCCAGCGCCGCGGCTGCCAGACCGAACAGGCCATAGACCTTGTACTTGCCGGTGCGAGCGATCAGCTGGCCGGTGATGATGGACGCCCCCACCAAGCCAAGCATCATCGGCATGAGGAGCGCACCTGAACTCGATGCGCTGCGTCCCTGGACGATCTGCATGAACGTCGGCAGGAACATGATCGAGCCGAACATGCCGACGCCCGACAGGAACAGCACGCCCATGCTCGCCGAGAAGCTGCGGTCCTTGAACAGGCGGATGTCGAGGATCGGCTCTGATGCCTTGAGCTCTCGGAGGACGAAGATGACCAGCATGACGGCCGCAGCGCCCAGCAGAGCGAGGATCGTGGGCGAGTTCCACTCGTACGCGGAGCCGCCCCAGTTGAGCGCGAGCAACAGCGGCACGAGCCCAGCGGTGAGCGCCGTGGCGCCCCACCAGTCCACGCGGTGCTGCTGTCCGCCTTCGGGACGCGGCATCGTCCTGGCGAGGACGGTCAGGGCAAGGATGCCGAATGGGATGTTGATGTAGAAGATCCAACGCCACGAGACCGAGTCGGTGAGCCAGCCACCCAGCGCGGGGCCGAACACCGAAGCCAAGCCGAACACGGCGCCCATGAGCCCCTGATAGCGCGCACGCTCGCGGGCCTCGAAGAGGTCGCCGATGACCGCCATGCCGTTGGCCATCATCATGCCGCCGCCGACGCCTTGGATGCCGCGGAAGATGATGAGCTGCAACATGGCGTTCGGCTGGCCGGTGAGCGAGATGAATAGCTGGTTCAGCCACTGTTCACCCGAGGCACCTGACAACGCCGACCCAAGCAGGAAGATCGAGATTCCGCTCAGGTAGAACCACTTGCGTCCATAAAGGTCCGACAACTTGCCCACGATGGGGATGGTTATCGTCGAGGTGAGCGAGTAGATCGTGAAGACCCAGGCGAGCATGGACATGCCGCCGAGCTCTTGGACGATCTGCGGCATGGCGGGGCCGACGATGGTCCCGTCGAGAGCGCCGAGAAGCATGGCAAGCAGGACCCCGGAAAGGACCTGCATCTTTCGGCGATGGGAAAGCTGACGCAACTGCAAAGGTGACTCCTCGATCGTTGGTTGGAGAGGGTGGAGAAACGACTCGGTCAGGTGGTCGGTTCGTTGCGCGAAGGAACCAGTTTCCGCAGCAGGCGCAGCAGCTCCTTGCGCTCGACTTCGTCGAGGGGCGCGACCACGACCTCGAGGCGACGCATGAACGCCTCTTTGGCCTCTGCTAGCACCCGCAGACCCTCATCGGTCGCGGCAACGACCACAACACGCCGGTCGCCGCTGGAGCGGTCACGGCTCACGAGACCATGTTCTTCGAGCCTGTCGACGATCCCCGTGAGTGACGCCTGGGAGGTCTGGGACACGTCGGCCAAGTCGCTCATCCGCCGAGGGCCGCAGCCGAGGGCCTGGAGAACCCAGTACTGCTGCTTCTGAAGCCCTTGTATCTCGGCAGGCTGGTCTACACCGCGGGCCATGACATAGCGCAACGCGTGCATGGCGCTGGCGATCTCCGAGAGATCTGCAGCGCCTTCGCCTACGAATTCTTCATGCAGAGGATATTTCATGACGTTGACTATATAGCAACGGCCATGCCGAGTCGTCTCTCGGCTGGTCGGACTGAGTGAGCAGCTTGATGCTTGCGCTCACGGACCGGCGTTTGCCCAGCCCAGCGACCGCTCAGGAGTGCCGGATGTAATACCTGCAGTGGCGGCCGTCCGGGCAATCGGACGGAACCTCGCACTTCACGAAGGTCCATCCCTTGCCCTCCACGAAGCACGTACAGTGCACGCGCTTCATGTCGTCCTTGATGCGCATGTCCCATCGATCGTCTTCCGATGGTTGCTCTCGCCACCACGTGCACTTGCCTCGTATGGGGGTGTACGCGTCGGACAAGGGAGGCCCGTTTCCTTTCCATCGGATAAAGCACCGCGACAATCAGGGCAGATTGTGAGATTATCGGCACGCACTCAAGGTCTGTTAATAGAAGCCCGATGTAGTCTCGGGGTGCTCGTTCATAGTCCTACCCGGGCGTCTGCCCGGTGAACCATGCGGGGGAGTCGTCGAAATGGGAAAGCTGTACGACTATTGTCAGGAGATCCAGCAGCACATCGAGAGCAACAACCTCGATGTGTTCAAAGCGCGCGGGGAGATCGCGCTTCGCTGTGGCTTCCTCATTTCGCTGGTAGGTCCGACCGACCCAGATGACCCCGAGAAGATCGAGTCGCTCAGAACAGCGGCACGTGAGGTCTTCGGGTTGTCTCTGCGCTAGCCAGCAGCGGGGGCCGCGCCGTGCCTAAGAAAGTCGAGCGCCCTGCTCCCCTGTACTCTTCCTCGGGCCTGGGCGGCCGCAGTCCGCAAGCACCTCCTCAGTCGTTCTTCCGCCGGTACCGTTCCGGCTTCTTCGCTTTGGGCGCCGTGCTGGCGCTCGTCTTCTCGGCAACTTGGAATCCTCCAACCGGGACGGTCCACTCGTTCACCAAGGCGAGTGACTACCGGCCGGACCGCGAGGGCGGGTGCGTCAACTCCGGCAAGGGGTGCCACGGGAGCGAGACGTCATACACGAGCTTCAACGACTACCATCCCGCTGCCAAATGCACCGACTGCCACGACTACCAGGGTGTCGGATGCATCCCGTGCCACTCTCCCGCTAACCACGAGTGCCAGGTGTGCCATGACGGCACCATGCCGCAGTCGCCCGACCGCGTCAGGCTGACCGACCCATATCCGCGCGGCCACTACCGCGAGACCACCCACACCGCGATGGGGACGCCCTACGACGCGAACGTGAAGACCGCGCCGAAGGGCAAGGCGCGAGCCACCTGCAAGAGCTGTCACGCGCGCGACCTCATGAATGCCCACGCCAAGGTCACACCCGCCGCCGGCAGTCCCTACGGGACGGATCTCGGCTGCGGGGAGTGCCACAACGACGTGCGCTCCGCCGGGCAGGCGGAGGTCCTGAGCGACTGGAAGAAGCGACGTTGTGAGGATTGCCACCGCCTCGGCACCTCGTCGCCCATGCATGGCACCGCCGTGGCCGACAAGGTCGCGGCCAAGAGTCCCGAGGGGTGCGACGACACCGGCACCGGATGCCATTCGAGCAGCGACCTGCACGCGCTGCACCCCGATCGCCCAGTCGACTGCTCGGGCTCCGCGGTCAAGGGCGAGCCGGGTTGCCACAACCTCGACATCCAGGCGCACGTCCCGCAGGCGAAGTCCTGCGGCATCGGCAAGAAGTCGTGCCACTCCACCTACGACAACGATGCTCTGAGCCACAAGAACGACCAGGACGTCCACGCGCCCGATGGCACGGCCGCCGCCGAGGACACCTCGGTAAGCGAGACAGCCTGCGGCGACTGCCACTTCATGGCGCCCGACGGTATGAGCCTCGCGCAAGAGCACGACCGTTCGACCTCGACGCGTTCGGCCCAAGGGACATGCCGCGGCTGCCACAACGACCCGGCGTCAGCGATAGCCATCGCGAAGGACTGGCCGGGGAGTGACGGGCCCGGCGCGTGTGACGTCTGCCATGGCCACGCGGGCCTCGATGCCACCCACGGAGACCCGGACAGCTCGTCGCATCAGGCGACCGGCAGCGAGGGCTGCGCCTTGAGCGGGGCAGGCTGCCATCCGACCTCCGACCTCTCGGCTGTTGGCGCACCCGACACGGGCGGGCTCCACCGCGACTGCGTGCGGTGCCACGCGAAGACCGCAAGCGACGGCAACATCGCCTACGACCCCACCGCCAAGAGTTGCGGTTCGGCTCGAGCGTGCCACAGCGCAACGGGCGCGTACGATCCCGCGAGCGGCGTCCACGACGGCGCGACGCGCACCGACGGCACGGATGCACGCCATCGCGCGACTGCCCTTGGCGACGCCAGCATCACCGACACGGCGACTTCGATAACCATCGCCTGCCCCGCGTGCCACCAGCCAGCGCTCGGCACCGAGCACACGCGCGCAGGGAATGCACTGGCGACAGGCGCCGGCACGTCATGCACCCGCTGCCACAATGCGCAGAGCGAGACCTCCAAGGTCGTCAAGGCCAGCTGGCCGGCGCGTACCAAAGCCAACGCCTGCTCCTCGTGTCACGACGGCACCGGCACTCAAGCCCCGCATGCGCTGATCGGCGAGTCGCACGGTGGACGAGAGTTGGCTGACGGCGGCGCCCCCGACTCCGGGGCCTGCGTCACGACCGGGTGCCACCTCACCACCGACGTTCGACTGCTGCACCGCAGGCTCGGGTGCACGGTCAAGGGCTGTCACTCCGACGAAGGAAACATCGTCGGGCTCGACACGCTGAGTTGCGGTGGCAGTGACCCGGAGACTTCGTGCCACGTCGGATACTCGGCATCGGGTGGCCATGCGAACGTCGCCGAGGCGCACGCAGGCATCGAGCTCGACATCAGCGGCGAGCCGTCTCCCGGTTACTGCGCCCGTTCGGGATGTCACACGAGCCCCAATCTCAAGGCATTGCATGGCACCTCATGCGCGCTCGCGGGCTGCCACGAGCCAGGTCTCAAGCCTCGGCTCAAGAGCTGCGGCGGTACCGACCAAGCCGCCGCTTGTCACACCGGATTCACAGCGACCGAGCACTTCGTGGACCACTCCGCCGACCTCACGGGGACCGTCAACGGGATCACCTACTCGGCGGGCGAGAACATCGGCTGCCTGGGCTGCCATGGCGACGATCTCACGCTCATCCACGAGCCGGTCTCCGACGCGCCCATCACGGGTGGCGGCTCGAACTGCCGCGTCTGCCACGACGATGCCGAGGACCCGGGCAACGGCGCCTTTGCGGACCTGCCTGCAGTGGCCGGAGCCGTCGGTTCCCACGACCTGCGCTGCGTCGCATGCCACGCCAGCGGAGGCGACCAGCCGAACGCGACCGCTGCAGCCTCGGCGCACAAGCGCATCTCCACCGAGAAGACGCTCCCCGCGGGGTACGTGTGGTCGGATCCGCTCGAGCAGTGGAGGACCGCGCTCGACTCGCCCGTGGGCGGCGGACACAATATCGCTTGGTCGGCGCTGGACTCGACCAAGCGCTTCCCCACCACCATCTACGCCGCCGGCGCCGACACCTACGTCTGGGCCCTGCCGAGAAACGCCGGCGAGACCGCGTGGCTCGACGCCACCGCGGTCGGAGCATCGGTAGACACCACCGCCGACATCGAGCATGTCACCCTCGGCTGCGATGACTGCCACACCGGCGTGACCGCCATGTCCGGTCCGCAAGGAAGCGCCGTGCGCATCGCCATCGATCCGGCGTACAGCCAGACCGCCTACGCGAACCCCAAGTGGGACCTCAGCTCACAGTTCTCGGCGACGGGGACGGACCGCGTGGTGTGCATGAAGTGCCACTCGCTGAGTTTCGGGTCGGTCGAGGGGACCACTGCTCCGGGCGGATCGTGGGTGCACGGTAAGCACGCCGTTCATGCCGAGGTGCCTCCGACGAATCCGCAGCACTACGGCCAGAAGTGCGTCGAGTGCCACGTGCGCATCCCGCACGCCTGGCGAGGCGCGCGCCTACTCGTGAGGACCATCCCCGAAGCGGGACGGCCGGCCGACACCTTCCCCTATATCCTCAACGGCCACGACGGCCTCGCCGGCGTGCGCCTCAGGACGATCGACGAGGAACACCCGCTCACAGCGGGCGACTGCGCGACCCTCGGCTGCCACGGATCGAGCGATCCCGACAGCCATCCACTGCCGTCCGACCTACCAACTGTTAAGTGGTGGCCGTAGGGATGACGACACTGTAAGGAGCGGAGTGTCCCAGCCGCTGGATTGCCGCGTACGAACAAAGCGTTCAAAAGGAGTCACGATGGACCGCAGACGGACCGTGCTACTCGGCATCCTGATGGCATGCCTGGTGATGGCTGTACCTCAGGTCGCCATCGCCGCAAACGCCTACGGGCAGACCTTCGCGGGTCAGTCCAAGTGCCTGGAATGCCACTCCGACGTCATCGGTCGGGGTCAGGTCCCGAGCTACACGGTGACCGCCCACGGCCAGTTCGTGACCGACGTGGAGGCTAACCCGTCTGCACTGGTCCCAGCATCCGCGTGGTGGCCCTCACCCACGTTCGGGACCGGTCTGCGGTTCTCGGCACGCGAGATCAAGTGGATGCTCGGTGCGCCGGGGGTCCTCAAGGAATACGTCACCGTGTTCCGCAACGACGCGACGCGTGTCATAGACAGCGGCCAGTCGGTAGTGCCTACCATCGCCGGCCCGGCGGACGATTACCTGATGATCAACGGCTCGGAGTGGTCGCCTGCTCTCAAGATGTGGGAGACGCCGACCGCCGCCACCGTGAGGCCCTACTTCCAGGGATGTGGAGGCTGCCACTTCCTCGGCGTGACGAGGCCGTCAAAAGTCACGACGACGCTTGCGAGCGGCGCCACGATGTCGCCGTCCACCCCCACTTCGTACACGGGGCAGGGCATCCAGTGCGAGCACTGTCACGGCACGGGCGCGTCGGGCGAGCATCACACATCCGGCGTGAGCGTCGTCCGCACGAAGGGCGCGATGCGCTCCGAGATCTGCGGCCAGTGCCACGTGAACGGTACCGCCAAGGAGCCGAACTACCTCGGCAAGACGTTCAGCGGACCCAACGGCTACACCCCCGACCGCAAGCTCGAGGACTTCTACAACGTCGCCGCCATCCAGTACCGGAAGAACTCCCGCGATGCGTCGCAGCCGGTCATCCCGGTCAACGACACGAAGGTCTACCCCAACGGCTCCAACAAGGCGATGCACCACTCGTACTACAACGAGTGGGTGCTCTCCGCACACGGCCGCTCGTTCAAGTACAAGAACGGCGACCTGTGGACCGCCCGCGCGCAGGAGTCGTGCCTCCGGTGTCACTCCGGCGAGGGCTTCCTGGAGAACATCGCATACGGCGCGAACCAGGCCGGGCAGAAGTGGAACGACCTGGCCTTCGGCGGGTCCAGTCTCGCAAGTGACACGCTCAACATCGAGTGCGCGGTCTGCCACACCGTCCATCAGACCGGCGGCGAGTCGCTTGGTCTGCGCATGGAGGCCGAGGAGCTGTGCTCCCGCTGCCATAACGGCGAGCTCGAGGAAGGCACCGAGGCTAAGCCGGGCGCGAAGCTGCACCACACGCAGGCCGAGATGCGCCAGGGCTTCGGGCTCATCGGCGTTCCTCGGCCGGCCACGCGCTTCATGGCCGAGACGGGCTGCCCGAGTTGCCACATGCCTACAACCTACGAGAACCGCGTCAGCCACAGCTTCAAGGTCATGACGCCGGGGGACGCCGCCACGTGGAAGGTCCAGGCGGGCGGCGACTCCTGCACGCCGTGCCACAGTTCGCTGTCGCGTGGCGAGCTGCAGTCCTCGCTGGACGAGTGGGACGACGAACTGGCGGCGCTCACGGCCGAGGCCAACGCCGCGATCGCGGCGGCGAAGAGCCGTCCGGCCAGCACCACCCCGGAGGGCAAGGACCTGATCGGCTCGGCATCGACGAACGTCTCCTACGTCGCAGCTGACGGCAGCAAGGGAGCGCACAACTTCCCCTACGCCAAAGCGGGTCTCGAGAAGGCGACCTACTTCGCGCGGTCCGTCGGGGCCGGGTTCCCGCGCTTCGGCGCCACCCCCTACGACGCGGCCACCCGCATGTCGATGCTCTACGGGACGCTCGCCTTCGGCGATGGCGCTCCTGGGGCCGGCGAGAAGCTCACCATACAGGCGAAGCCCGCCGGCACCTCGAGCTGGGTCGACCTCGGCAAGGCCACGGTCGGCGAGGACGGCGACTTCGGCTTCGCGGTCGGACCGACGGGCATAACTGCATACCGCGCCATGTGGTCGCCGAAGAGCGGCATCTGGGTCGCCTCCGGAACTGCGACCGTGAACGTGGGGTCGAGCACCTCAGCGGCGGTCTCCTCGGCGAGGATCCCGCTCGGCCGCACCACGACCATTCGCGGGGCCGTCTCCCCCAACCATGTGGGGTGCAGCGTGACCGTGCAGTACAGAGTGGGCTCCGGCGCCTGGCGCAAGCTGGGGACGCGCACGCTCACAAGCGCGAGCGCGTACTCGTGGACTTGGAAGCCCACGTCGCGCGGCAGCTATTCCGTCAGGACCGTGTTCAGCGGCGACGCAAGCCACACCGGCTCTGTGTCGGCCGTGCGTGCGGTGAAAGTGTACTGAGATGCGCACGTACAGTTTTCATAAGGTAAGGTAGCGGACGGGCCGATAACCCAAACGGGCCCGCGCGTCGAAGAGAGGGAAGTGATGAAGAACCTGTCTATCCGAGCTAGGATCCTCGCCGGCATCGTGCTGGTGAACCTCATCGGCATGATCGTGGTCATGATCTACCTGCATCAGTCCTACTCGGGCGGGTTGGACGTCACCGCGCAGAAGTCGGTCACCCAGGGCGTGGCTGCCTGGAGCGAGCTGACGATGCTCGGTGCCAACGAGTTCGGCTCCCCCTCCGACCCGGCCGCGGCTGCCAAGTACGTCGAGTCGATGAAGAACATCACCGGCGCCGAGTACGGCGTGATGGTCGACAAGGCCGTGCTCAACGAGGCCGAGTACGCGAGCAACCGCGAGAAGGCCAACCTCCCCAACAACTGGAACGAGCGCGATACGTACGTGCTCATCGCTGCCACCGACGATGCCGCGGCCGACAACATGCAACTGTCCGCCGCGCCCGACACCATCCCTGAGATCGGCAAGCTCGTGGGTGTCGAGAACGGCGCCTGCTCCAAGACGTGTCATGGCGCGGTCACCGGCAGCGGCGACTTCTGGACGGTGAAGTGGAGCACTGACTCCAAGAGCCGTGCGCACACCGTCTTCCCGGTCGCCGACAAGAACGGCCGACCGATCGGCGTGGTCTACTCTCTCGAGGACATCTCGGCGCAGGCCGACGCGGCCCGCCAGTCGCTGGTCCGCACGACCGCCGTCATCGTCACCGGCCTGCTGATCTCCACGCTGCTCATCGGCTGGCTCCTCGATGCACTCGTCTTCCGCCGCCTGCAGAGGATGATCACCAGCATCGAAGACCTGTCGGTGCGCGTTGCCGGTGGCGACTTCGACGCCCACTTCACCCCCGACGGGACGACCGACGAGATAGGCCGCTTCGAGGAATTCTTCGCTCGGTTCATGGACCTGGTGTCCAATACCCTGAAGTCGATGATGAAGTAAGCATCACGCGCTGATAGCGCAAGCCAAGGACCCGGTTGCCGCAGGCGCCGGGTCCTTTTTGCGTGGTCGGCACCGCATGCTGGGGTACAGTGTCTCCATCAACCCCGACGAGAGATGAGAACTTCTATGGCACCCCATGACGGCCAGACCGTCCTTGTCCACTACACGGGCACGCTGTCAGACGGCAGCACTTTCGACTCGAGCCGCGACCGCGCACCGCTCCAGTTCACGCTCGGCGCCGGCGAGGTCATTCCCGGCTTCGACGACGCAGTTCGCCCGCTCGAGGTCGGCGAGTCGGTCACGGTGACCATCCCGAGCGCCGAGGCGTACGGCGACTACGAGGACGAGGGCGTCCAGGCGTTCCCGCTCGATGCCTTCCCGAGCCCGCCCGAGGAAGGTTGGGTCGTGGAGCTCCAGGGTCCCGACGGCCGCTCGATCGCCGCGACCGTGGTCGAGGTCGGCGCCGAGGAGGCCAAGCTCGACTTCAACCACCCGCTTGCGGGGCAGGACCTCACGTTCGACATCGAGCTCGTGTCCGTCGAGCCTGAAGCCACCGAGGACGCCGCCGAGTAGGCACGCTGGCCTAGCTAGAGCCCTGCCGCTGGATCGAATGAAGAAGCGGCCCCGTCCGGATGGACGGGGCCGCTTTCGTGTTCTCGTGGTGCGGGTGAGAGGAGTTGAACCTCCACGGGGTTGCCCCCACATGGACCTGAACCATGCGCGTCTGCCATTCCGCCACACCCGCGTAGCGAAAACGAATGGTAGCACAGCGACAGAGAAGGGCGAAACTGGCGAACTACGCAAACGCACCTACACCAATTCGTTCGACCGCCTGTGGAACAACCCTGGGATTCTCTTGGACCGCTCTCGGGTCTCGGTGTCGCGACCCTAAGAGTTCCGGCCTGCGCTGTCGATCACCGAAAGACGGCATACAGGGGGCAACGTCCTAGAAGACGGGGACGACGGCGCCCTCGTACTCGCTTTCGATGAACTGCTTGACCTTCTCGGACTGCAGGGCCTTAACGAGCGCGGCGACCGCCTCGTTCTTCTCGTTGCCCTCCTTGACGGCGATGAGGTTCGCGAACGTGGTCGCTGCGAGCGAGTCAGGAGCCTCAGTGGCAAGCGCGTCAGCTACCGAGAGACCCGCCGAGATCGCGTAGTTGCCATTGATGACGGCGACGTCGACATCCTTCAGGGTTGCGGGGATCGACGCAGCTTCGAGCTCGACGAAGTCAAGGCCCTTGGGGTTCTCGGCGATGTCCTTGACGGTAGCCGCGAGACCGGCGCCTTCCTTGAGCTTCAGCAGGCCTTTGGATTCCAGCAAGAGCAGCGAGCGGGCCTCATTGGTGGCGTCGTTGGGGACGGCGACCTTCGCCCCGCTGGCAAGCGCGTCGAGCGAGGTGGTCTTGCCGGCATACACGCCGAGCGGCTCGAAGTGAATAGGCGCGACGGCGACGATCTTGGTGCCGTTCTGCTTGTTGAAGTCGTCCAAGTAGGGCTGGTGCTGGAAGTAGTTTGCGTCCAGCTCGCCGCTGTCGAGGTTGCTGTTGGGCAACACGTAGTCGGTGAACTCGACGATCTGTAGGTCGATGCCCTCGGCGGCAAGGTCGTCCTTCACCTGCTCGAGAATCTGAGCGTGCGGCGTCGGCGACGCGCCCACCTTGAGGACGGTCTTCTTGGCGGGCTCGGCGGCGCTTGCATCGGAGGCTGTTTTCTTGGTACCGCAGCCGGTGAGCGCCAGGACTGCGATCGTGAGTGCTGCAATGAGTACATATGCGATTCGCTTCATGCGGATAGTTCCTTTCGTGGTCGCGGCTTTGCGCCGGACTCGTTGGTTGTCTTTAACGATTGCGCTTGTCGATGAACCGTGCGGCGAGGTCGCCGCCCGTCTGTACGAGCTGAACGAGCACGATGAGGATCACGACCGTGGCGATCATGACGTCGTCCTGATAGCGGTAGTAGCCATAGCGGATAGCGATATCACCGAGCCCGCCGCCGCCGATCGCCCCGGCCATCGCCGAGTAGCCGAACAGCGCGATGAAGGTGATGGAGAACCCGCGGACGATGCCCGGAAGCGACTCGCGCAGCAGCACCTTGGTGATGACCTGCCACGTACTGGCCCCGAACGACTCGGCCGCCTCGATCACGCCGGCGTCGACCTCTTGGAGCGATGACTCCGTGAGCCGGGCCACGAACGGCGTCGCCGCCACGACCAGCGGAACGATGACGCCGATGGTCCCAAGCGACGTGCCCACGATGAGCCGTGTCACCGGGATCAGCGCCACGAGCAGGATGATGAACGGGATCGAACGCCCGATGTTCACGATCCAGCCCGCGATCGAGTAGAACAGCCGATGCGGCTTGAGCGACTGGGGGCCCGTGATCGTCACTAGAACCCCGAGCGGTACGCCGACCACGGTGGCGATGGCCGCGGAGACGCTCGTCATCACGATCGTTGCGAGGGTGCCCGCCAGGAGCAGCTGCCCGTATTCCGAGAAGAACTCGCTCATCAGGCGACCTCCCCGAGTAGCTGGCGGGTGATCGGCTCACGAGGGGCACCTAGCACCTCAAGCGTCGGACCCTGCTCGACGATGCGGGAACCGTCGATCACGGCCACTCGGTTGCAAACGCGCTTCACGACACCGATCTCATGAGTGACGATGACGATCGTGACGCCCAGCTCCCGGTTGATGCGCTCCAGGAGCTCCAAGATCGATCGGGTCGTGAGGCTGTCGAGCGCAGAGGTCGCCTCGTCGCATAGGATCACCTCTGGGTGATTCGCAAGTGATCGGGCGATGGCGACGCGCTGTTGTTGCCCACCGGAGAGCTGTGACGGGTAGCGGGCGGCGTGGTCGGCGAGACCCACCAGCTCGAGTAGCTCGCGTCCGCGCTCCTCTCGGGCGCCGCGCGCGTCGCCACGAACCTCAAGCGGGAAGGTTACGTTCTCGAGGACCGTCCGCTGCGAGAACAGGCTGAAATTCTGAAAGACCATGCCGATGCGCGAGCGCAGGTGGAGCAGCTCCTTGCGGCGGAACCCGGTGACATCGACCCCGTCGATGATCACCGAGCCGGCCGTGGGCCGTTCGAGCAGGTTGATGCAGCGCACCAGCGTGCTCTTTCCGGCTCCGCTCATGCCGATGATGCCGAAGATGTCGCCCTTCTCGATGGAGAGGTCGACGGCATCGAGGGCGACGTGCTCGCTGCCCTTGGAGCGGTAGGTCTTCGTAAGTTGCTTGAGTTCTATCACTGCGGAGTTTCCTTGGTTGGAAGTCGTGGCGGGGACTTTTCGAATCGAGCTTGGGGCCGGGTGGCCGGCGGACTCCGACCAGGGTCACTGGGAGCGCGAATGAGCACGCGAATAGAACGCAAAGGATTCAACATGGGACGAGCTCCGGTTTCGAGAGACGATGGATACCGAGTGCGGCTCAGTGATGCGCCGCAGGCAACGGGACGCTAGAAGTTCAGCCCGGGCTCGGTACAAACGCCGATAAGCCCGGGCTCGGGCATCGACATGCACATCGTCATTGGAGTCTCGAAGGCGCTCATGGTCTCGGCACTCTAGACCATCGCGAAGCGAACACCAAGTAGCATAACCGCATATTCTGCATGCGGTTATGTATCAAGTGGCCCAGTGAGCGGCGGCGCGGGGCATAGACGACCACGGCGACCAGCGGCGCGACCACGCGACGCTCCCGGGCGACGCGTGGCGTTAGAGGGACGTTGGACGGTCCCTCGGACAACACAGCAGGAGCCTCAACCTGTTCGGCTGAAGCTGCTGCTAGAAGTCCCTACTTCCGCGAGCGCTGTGGAACCGGTGACGAGCTAGCGCAGCAGCGCCTTGACGTCGGCGAGCTTCTCGGCCCCGCCGGCGGGGTCCGGGATGTACTGTTCCGGCTCGAAATCCAGCTTCTTCACGCCACGGTCATTCAGGTATTTGGGTAGTTCGAGCGGCAGTCTCGCGGGAACCTGGATCTTCTTCTCGGCAAGCAGCTTCCTCAGCCCCGCCTCCGAAGCGGCCGCTTCGGTCCGAGCGTCAGCGAGAATGCGCGCGGACTCCCTAGGATTGTGGAAGCCAACCGAGTTCTCCGCCCCCATGTACACCAGCCGATAGAACGCCTGCCGGTAGTGACTGGCCGCCTCATCATAGGCGGCATCCCCTGTCGTCGTTTCCAGGGAACGATTCGCGAACTCGAACAACTTAGCCACGTTGGCGACCCGATAGCCCGTGTCGAGCAAATCGGACAGCGATGTCTCCTGGATCGCGATTACCTTGGCTCGCATCTCCTCAGCCGAAGATGTGTGGCACTGAGCGCACGCGATCATGTCTCGCTTCAGCGGGCTGATGATGTTGTGATTCGCGCCGCCGTCGGCACCCGTGGGCTCCATGTGGCAGTCAGCACAGGTCACGCCAGCGTTCGCGTGGACGGAGCCCGCGGTGTAGAACTCGATGTCAGGATGCCGGATGAAGCCGAGCTTGAAGCCGGTGACTTCCTGCGTCCACTCGTGGCGGGGCTGCTGTTCCTCGAGGTTCTTGATGATGTCCTCGGCGGTGATCGCTCCCCACTCACCCCCCTCCCAAGGAAAGTCGACCTCAACGGACTTGCCGTTGTCCTTCATGACCGAGTACGTGCAGTGGCACTGGCCGCACACCATGAGCTCCTGCTGGACCCCCGTGAGCTTCCCGTTCTTCAGGCCGATCTCGTCAAGCGCGGCGTCGACGGTCCAGCGTCGCGTGGCGAGACCCAAGGTCGCCGTGTCATGGCAGTCGATGCAGGTCGCTCCGAGTTGCCGGTGCTCCGCCGGGATCATCGCCACTGCGTCACCGTAGGTCGAGCTGAACAACTTCGCCTTGTCCTCTTCATACAGGTCCTCGGCGTAGGGAGACTTGCAGGTGATGCACGCCCCGCCGGCCTTGACTCGTGACGGGTCGGCCTCCGCTTGGTCGATCAGCATGTAGTAGTGCCCGCGAGGTTCCTTGTAGTCGATACCGAACCCCCAGCCCTTGAACAGCAGCGCCATGAACGGGTACTCGGAGAGCTTGTCGAACATGACCCCGTCATCGAATCCCCGCTTGTAGGCGCTCTTGCCAGCGGGTCGTTCGTCGCGCGTGGCGAGCCACTGCTCGTACTCTTCGGGGTACGTTTCACCCCATACCGCGGGATCGTGCTCGCCGGCCGCTATCAGTGGTTTCGGCTCCGGTGCCTGCGCTGTCGAACAGCCCACGGCAACGACGGCCATCGCCACCATCCCCAAGACAAGAGCAGCCGACATCACTGCCGCCAGTGGCGGACGGTTGTGGGCACGCATGATTCCCCCCTCGTCGTACTGACGTACTGGTGGGTGTACCCATCCGGTCCCGGAGGCGGCTTCGACAGCGGGGTGTCTCGCAGAGCGCTCCTTGCGACGACGGATTCGACGATCCTCACGTCCCAAGAGCGAGAGTTTGATTATCTTAAGTAGTTGATTGACTTTCTTTACTTGTGGGCATACTCTTCCTCACGACGCAGGATTACGAGGAGATAGACTATGACTAACGAATGGCACCAACTGACCGACCTCATCGGCGACCGCTCGTTCGTCGTGACGGGAGTCATGCTCGAGGGCAGCGGGGTCCGGGTGGAAGGCAAGTTCGAGCTTCCACCTCTGGCTCGTCTCCGTTACGAGGACCAGGTGTTCATAAGCGAGTTCGTCCGCAGCCACGGCTCGATCAAGGATATGGAGAAGGCGTTCGGCATCAGCTACCCCACGGTGAAGAACCGGCTGAACCGCATCGCCGCCCAGCTACAACTCGTCCACGTCGAGATCGAGCCGCCGGCACCCACGCCGGCATCCGGCGACGATGTCCTCGGCATGCTCGAACGCGGTGAGATATCGGCTGCGGAGGCGGCTGAGAGGCTGCGGTCATGATGCTCCCGCCCCTCTCCATGTGGCTGTACGTGGCGGCGCCGGACCGCAAGACCATCCGCCTGTGGCTTCCGCTGTTCCTCGTGTGGCTGCTGTTCCTGCCTGTGCTGCTGCTCGTCCTCGCGGCGACCATGGTCGCCGACGTCGTGCTCTTCCTCGCCGGACAGGAGTACCACCGCTACACCCTGCTGATCTTCGGCGTGATGGAAATGGTCGCGGACACTCGCGGCCTGACAGTACGCGTGAACGGCGACAAGACGACCGTCGACGTGACGGTCACCTAGTGAAGGAGACAGATCATGAGTGAAGACAGAACCCGCATCCTGACCATGCTGGCCGAGGGCAAGATCAACGCCGACGAAGCCGAGCGCCTGCTCGACGCGCTTGACGCCCGCGCCGGCACGCCGACGACGTCGACCGCGACCGCCGAGCCTATGTTCAAGGGCGACCCCGCTCCCCTGCTCGACGCGCTGCCCAAGTTCCTCTACGTGAAGGTGAACAGCGAAGACGGGGATACCGTCGACGTGAAGGTGCCGCTGGCGCTCGTGCGCTCCGGCCTCAAGCTGACCTCGCTGATCCCGCCGCAGGCGATGGATGAGATCAACCAGCAGATGGCCGACAAGGGCGTGACCATCGACTTCTCGAACCTGAAGCCCGAGGACATCGACGAGCTCGTCCAGGCACTGCGCGAGATGGAGATCAGTGTCGACTCCAAGAACGGCGACAAGGTGCGCGTCTACTGCGCGTAGGGCTTTCCGCTAGGAGCCGCCCGGCTGGCTCGCATGGCAGCTCACGCAGAAGGTCGCCGCGTGGCAGTCGAAGCAGTAGGCCGTACCGTGCTCGCGAACGCTCTTGAAGTGCTGGCGCACCCACGGTCCCTGGGACGGCTCATAGCCCTGGTGATGGCACATCGTGCACATCGCGACGCCACCGCCGTGGCAGCGATCACAGGTCGCCCGGTTGACCTGGGCGACCTTCGCGTGTCCGGTGCTCTTCGCCCAACCGGCGGGATGAGGCATCTGCACGCCGTGGCAGCCGTCGCACGAGGCACGCGTGTGGCACATCGCGCACAGCTGGGGGTCCGACTGGGACTGCGCGCCATGGGCTGACTTCCAGCCCTTCTCGGCGTGAGATGCCGGCTTCAACGAGTAACCGTTGGGGTGGCACAGGCGACACTCGCCCGGCGCCTTCGCGTCCTTGCCGGTGCCGTGGCAGGTGAAGCACTGGCCCATGAACGACAGGGCGTTGCCTCGGCCCTCCACGGGGTGCGCCACGCGCACGTGACACGAGATGCACGAGCCGTTGCGCTTCGCATGTTCCGCATGGTTGATGCTGATGCGCAGGCCGCTCGTCGTCTCGCGGTTCGGGTCGTGACACTGCAGGCAATTGGCGTCGGTCACCGGGCTCACCGCGGCGGTGCTGCTGTCTATCGGACTCCGGAAGGATCCCGCCAGGTGAGCGCTCACGTCGCGGTTGAGCAGGCGGCTGCGGTCCGCTAGGCGCGCGGGCAGGTGGTACCACTTGGTGACCGGCTGGTGGCAGGAGACGCAGCTCACTTCGGCGTGCGGCGACTGCGCCCAGCTCTCAGCGCGCGGGGCGATCTCATGACACGAGGCGCACATGGCCGGCGCCGAAGTCCCATAGTCGGCGAGCAGCAGCATCACGAACGCGCCGAGTACGGCGACGATCACGACGGCCGTGCGCTTGCCAGGGAGGAAGCGCCGCCAGTTTCTCGGCGCCTTCTCGGCGACGGGCTCAGGGGCGTTCTCGGCGGGCTGCTTCATGGTTCACCTACCTGACCAGCTTGAGAGCCGGATCGAGATTCTGCTTGGGCTGCTCGCCGTGGCACTCGACGCAGAACGCCGGCTGGTGACACGCCTCGCAGTTGCGGTGCTTGGCAACCTGGTCGCCGTGTGTCTTGCGCCAGTCACGGCCGTGCGAACGCGGGCGATGGCTGTGGCAGTCGGCGCACCAGTTCTCGGCCCACTTGTGACAGGTCGGACACTGCTTGTCGTTTCCCTTGCTGGCGTGGACGACCAGCCAGTCGGTACCACGGTGGCTCTGCGGCGCAGCCTTCTCGGTGTGGCAGGCGGTGCAGTCATCTTTCGCCGTCTCGCCGTCGTGGCACTTCAGGCAGCCGCTCATCGGCGGTACCTGACGGCCACCGGGGCCACTCTCGTGAACGACGTACGAGTGGCACTGCACGCAGCGCATCTTGAGGACCTCGACGTGCGCTCGGTGAGGGATCTGCAGGTCGCCCTTGGGCGAGACCGTGCGCAGGTCGCTGTGGCACTGCAAGCATGCTTCGTTGGTCGGCTCACTGAGCACGTCCGACTTCCGCGAACGTGCGACGAACGACAGGTAGAACTCGCCCACCATGCGCGCCCGGTAGCTCGTGCGCGCCATGGCCGTCGGCGGGACATGGCACTCCTCGCACGAGACCTCGGCGTGCGTCGATGTGGCCCAGGCGCGCTGCGGGGCCTCGAAAGCGGACAGCCTGCCGAAGAACGCCGGGCGCGTACCCAGGTAACCGGGCAGCACCACGAATACCAGCAGCCCGCCGAGAACCCCGGCCACCCACGCGAGGCGTCGGCGGCGGGAACGCGGCCGAGCGGTCGCCTCTGCCTCGGCAGCCAGTTCGGCCGGCGTCGGCTCTTCGGGCTCTATGAGGGGCGCTTCAGACACGGTGTGTTCCTCGGTCGGCCGTCATCGGATCAGTGGCACTTCTTGCAGAACTTCTCGCCGCCGTGGCACACGAGGCATCCTTCGCCGCGGGCCTTGGCCTCCGGACCGTGGCCGGTCTTCCAGTTGCCCACGTGAGAGGCCGGGCGGCGCTGGTGGCAGTCGGCGCAGTAGTCGGGCGTCCAATCGTGGCAGGCGCCGCAGTCCTCGGTCTTGGCCTTGGAGCCGTGCACCTTCAGCCAGTCAGGTTTCTTGTGGCCGGCCGGAACCTGCTTGCGGGTGTGGCATTCGGTGCAGCGGTTCGAGGCGGTCTCGCCGTCGTGGCATTCGATGCAGGTCTCCATCTCGGGCCGGTTGTAGCCGCGCCGACTCAGTGAGTGCACGAGGTCCTTGTGGCAGGTCACGCATTCCATCTTGAGCACCTCGACGTGGGCGCGGTGAGGGATGCGCAGGTCGCCACCGGGCGATACTTTTCGGTATGCCGTGTGGCACTTCTGGCACGCGGCACGGGAAGGTGCCTGGAGCAGGTTGGTCTGGCTCGGCCCCTGGAACAGTTGCGAGTAGAAGGCAGGGACCGCGCGCGCGGCGAACCTGGCCGCGCCTCCCACACCCGGGTCCATGTGGCAGCCGGCGCACGAGATCCGTGAGTGGGTGGAGTGCTCCCACTGCGCCATGCGGGGGGCCAGCACCGGGTAGCGCTCGTAGTACGCCGGCTGGAGCGTAGAGAAGACGGGTAGCGCGATGACGCCGATCATGAGCACCACGACGGCGATGAGCAGCCACAGGACCGCCCTTCCCTTCACGGCTACTCCATCTCCTTGAACTTCTTGTGGCACTCGTCGCAGAACGGCTTCTTATGACACTCGAGACACCGCGGGTCGTTGAGGTCCTTCGTGGTGCGGTTGTGAGTGCCGATCCAGACGGTGACGTCTTGACCGTGGAACGCCGGTCGGTCGCGATGGCACTCTTGGCACTCCCCCTGCGACTGATGGCAGAGCAGACAGTCCTTGCGGCTCTTGAGCGCGAGCGGGCCGTGGTTCTTCTGGGTCCACCCATCACGCACGTGGAGGCGCTCGATCTCCTCGAGGCCGACCCGGATCGTCATCTGGTCGATCTTGGGCAGGCGGCCGGTGGTGTGGCAGGTCTGGCACTGGTCGACCTTGTGGCAGACCTCGAGGCAGCCGTTCTGGCCGACGGTGCGCACGACCTCCTGGTGGCGCTGCTTCCAGACGACAGCGGTCTGACGCAGCACGTGGTGGCAGTCGAAGCACTGGTCGCTCTGCTTGGTGCCGACGTGGCAGCCATACGCCACGCAGACGCCGCTGAACGGCATCTTCTTGTGCTTGGCCATGTAGGTCTCAAGGTGAGCGGTCCATTTGTGGCACTTCACGCACGGGCGCGTCTCGTCGGCGACCCGGGTGTGCGCGGGATGCGGTATGAGCGACGTGCGCTCCGCATCCGAGCTCCAGTCGGTGGCGTGGCACTTGAGGCATGCCTCGTTGCGCGGCGGCTGGAACTTGAAGTACGTGGGCAGCTCGCCACGATTGACGAGGCCGGCATAGAACTCGGCCGTGAGTTCGACGCCGTTGCGAAGCGCGTCCGTCTCGTGGCAATCGCGACAGCCGATCCCCTCGTGCGCCGAATGCTCGAGATTCACGTAGCGGCGGTTGAGCAGGTGGTAGCGCGAGAAGAAGTCTGCCGAGGAGGTCGCGAACAGCGGTGCTGCGACTGCCGCGACGGCGACCAAGATGAGCGCCACCGCGACGATGACGATCAGCCGCGTCTTCGCCGAGCCCTGTCTAGGTGTGGGTGTCTTCGCTCCCAAGGAGCGCTCACCCGGCCTCAAGGACGCGCTCGGTGCTGGGCGCGGTGCTGGGTTCCTCGGCATGCTCGCCTTCATGCTCGGGCACGGCCAGAGGCAGGACGCGCGCGCCGAGGGTCATGACCAGCAAGCCGACGGAGAGCAGACCGACTGCGATGAGCACCTCGACCAGACTCGGCAGGTACGGCGACGAGTACTGGCCCAGGGGGTTCACCGCGAAGCCCATCGCCATGAGCGAGTAGCGCTTGAGGAAGACCGCGATCACGTAGAGGATCGACGCGGTGATCTGGACCTTGGGCAGGTGACGGGTGCCGCGCGGCGCCAACAGCGCGAACGCCGTGATGCCGAGGATGAGCACCGGCAGGAACACGACCGCATACTCGCCAGTGATGAAGTGTGAGAAGCGGATGGTGTGGCCGGGCTTCGCCGAGGTGGGCCAGTAGATGACCAGGATCTCCACGATCAGCAGGAACAGGTCGATGATGATGACGGTCGCCAAGAGCGTGGCGAGACTGCGGAACATGCTCGCCGCGAACTTGAGGACGCCGGTGGTCTGCAGGATGTAGGCGGCGATGAGGAGGAGCGCGACGCCCGAGGCGGTCGCCGACGTCAGGAAGATCGGCACCATGACGGCCGAGTTCCACAGCTCGCGCGACTTGTTGAGCGCCAGCACGAACGCTGTCGTCGTGTGGAGGTACACCGCGAACGGGAGCGCGATCAGCGTCATCCGGTGCGCAAGCTTCTCCCCGCCCTTGCCCGTGATCAGGATCCACAGGTCTACGAAGCAGATGATCATGTAGATGTTGGCGGCGCTACCGGTGTAGACGAACGGCGATGTGGGGTTGGGCGTGAGCAGCATCCAGATCGCCCGCCACGGCCGCTCCATGTCGGTCACGATGCCGAGAAGCGCCATCATCACGAGGATGCCGGCCTGGAATACCGCGAGGCGCGAGAGCGGACGGAACTGCTCGGCGCCGAAGAGATGCACGCTGGCGTAGACCACGAGCCCGCCTGCCGATAGGCCGACGTAGTACATGTAGTTGGTGAACCACAGGCCCCACGGGTAGTTGTCGCGCATCGCCATGACGGCGCCACCGTTGGACAGCGCGGTCCCCCATGCGAGCATGCCGAGCACGACGCCGGTGAGCAGCAGCGAGATGAACGCCCAGTAGCGCGGGCCCGCCTTGAACAGCGAACCGAAGTCGAGATCGACGCCGATGACGCGCTTCAC
Source organism: uncultured Eubacteriales bacterium (assembly GCA_964607705.1). GTDB lineage: Bacteria > Actinomycetota > Coriobacteriia > Anaerosomatales > PHET01 > CAZSLI01. Next base: position 86,895 of record CAZSLI010000005.1, on the reverse strand, counting down.
GCCGGGGCGGGGAGTTGAGACCAGGGCCACGTCAGATCACCCCACATACCAGATCATCGGCTCGGTCCCGTACTCCTCTTTGAGACGCCATACGCGCCGCGTCCTGAGTAGCACCGAGACCTCGCTTTCCGGGTCGTTGAGATCGCCGAACTTGCGAGCGCCAACGGGGCAGGCCTCGGTACAGGCCGTCGTCTTGCCGTTGCGCGTCCGCTGGATGCAGAAGGTGCACTTCTCCACGACGCCGGCCTTCTCCTCGAGGGGAACCTCGGGGTTGCGCTCGGCCTCGGGAACCTCGGGCTCTTCCCAGTTGAAGTGGCGCGCGAAGTAGGGACACGTGACCATGCAGTTGCGGCAGGCGATGCACTTGTCGTAGTCGATGACCACGATGCCGTCCGGCTCCTTCCACGTCGCCTTGACGGGGCAGCCGTAGACGCACGTGGGCTTCGCGCACTGCATGCACTGCACGGGCAGGTACCACTTGTCGGGCCGCCCGCCCTCTTCGTAGTCGAGCTTGCTCGTCTCGAGCTCCACCTTGCCGGGCTCCATCTCGAGCACCTGGATGTAGGTGAAACCCGAGTTGCGGCCGATGTTGTTCTCTTCGACACAGGCGTAGACGCAGCGGCGGCAGCCGATGCAGGCCTTGGTGTCGATGACCATCGCCCACTTCTGGTCCCCGGCCGGGTCGGCGTAGGAGACCGGCTTCCCGGGATAGTTGATGGCCTGGTCCTCCTCGGCGATCGCGGCGACGCCCTCGGGGGTCGCGGTCGACTCGGCGGACTCCTCGGCAGCGGCGGTGGCCGGCGCGGCGGATATCACCGCAGGAACCACGCCGGCTGCAACCACACCCGCGGCCGCGGTGAGGCCGGTGAGGAAGCTGCGGCGCGAGACCGTCAGTCCATCGGGAGCGCTCGCCGTCTCCGGCTTGCTCTCCATGCCCGCCTCGAGGCCGGTGCGGACCGGCTTGCTGTCGTCACTCATCGCTTGAACCTTCCTCGGGACACGTACGCCACCAGGCCGAGCGAAACGACCGAGCCGAGCAGCGCGAGCGCGGCGAGCCACGTGGGCGTGTACACCGCGGGTGGTACAGGGGGTGACGCGAAGGGCTTGAACGCCTCGCGATCGGGGCCGACCGCGTTCACTTCCATGCCGGTGCCCTGGAAGGGCGGCAGCGGCTTCACGTAGATCCACGAGGGCGAGTGCGGGTTGTGACAGCCGGCGGCCGAGCACTTATCGGCGTGCTTGCCGTGGATGCCCGCGGTGAACTCGCGGTACTTCTCGAAGTGGCAGCGCTGGCAGACCCGCGAGACGTCGCCGGTGATGTCGACGAGGCTACCGTCGGGGAGCAACAGCATGCCGGGATTGCGCGTGGGATCGTCATGGCAGGCCAGGCACGCCTTGTCGCCCTCGCCGAGGATGTCGTGCACCTCGAGCGTGATCTCGTGCTTCTTCATGCCATTGGGCAGTGGTTTCGTCGGGTTGCCCTTGGCGTCGACGCGCACGGGGTGACAGTCGGTGCAGGGATAGAAGGCCGCCTCGCCGGATGCCGAGAGGCCCGCGTAGGCGCTCATGGCTGTTCCGAGCAGGACGAAGACGACTACCAACAGGTAGGCGCCGAGCAGAGCGACGTGTCGAGCTGCGGGCCCCCGCACTGCAGTCGGGGAGCCTGTCGCTCGAGTCGTGGGCACGGGGCCCTGTTGTGAAGCGTTTATGGTGCTCTCACCACCTCGGTTGCCGGACCGTTGCGGTCGAACCGACACTATCAGCGCTGGACGCGGCGCCGATTCGTGCCGGATTACCGTCTTGTTAGGGTTGTGTTAATGGGCATGTGAAGCGCCTGGGGTACTCTTGAAGTGGCACGGCGACGGCAATTCCAGGGAGCGGATGTCGTGAAGAAGGTCCTGATCGTCGATGACGAAGAAGCGATCATCAAGGTCGTGGAATACGCGCTCTCCGAGGCCGGCTACGAGGTCCACACCGCTCGGGACGGACAGGGCGCAGAGTTCGTCTTCGATCAGGTGAAGCCGGACCTGGTGATCCTCGACGTGATGCTCCCCGGCAAATCGGGCCTCGAGATCGCGCGCGACCTTCGCGCCGAGTCCAACGTCCCGATCATCATGCTGTCCGCGCGGGGCGACGAGGTCGACCGCATCCTCGGACTGGAATTCGGCGCCGACGACTACGTGACCAAGCCGTTCTCGCCGAGGGAGCTCGTGAGCCGTACGAAGGCGATCCTGCGCCGGATGGAGTACGTGCCCGACGAGAACGCGTGCATCCAGATAGCCGACCTCGAGATCGACACACGGTCTCGGCAGGTGAAGCTCGCGGGCCAGGCGGTCCATCTCACCACCTCCGAGTACGGCATCCTGCTTCATCTTGCGAAGCATCCGGGCCAGGCGTTCTCGCGGCAGGAGATATTGTCGGCACTGTGGGACACCTATCCGGTGGGCGATGAGCGCGCCGTGGATGTCCACATACACAACATACGCGAGAAGATCGAGGCTGACCAAAAGGCGCCCGACTATCTGCTCACCGTCCGCGGTTACGGATACCGTCTGAGGGAGCCGTAAGAGGCATGCCGCGCCGTTTCGGCACGTCCATCCGAGTTCTCCAGACGTCGCTGTTCATCGCCGTCATCGTGACCGCGATCCTCATCCTGTCGGGTTCGGTCTCCGCCGGCCTTCGCGCGACACTCGCACGCATGGCCGAGACGAGCGAGCTTCGCAACGCCTCCGCCCTTGCCCAGCGACTCGAGAGCGAGTTCCCTCTCACCCAGACCGGCAACCAGGGAGTCAAGGAGGCCGTCACCGACTACCGTGACATCTACGGTGGGGGTATCTGGGTCTACGACGCCGAGGGCCAGCTGATCGAATCGGCGTACGATGCTGCCCCCTTGGCGGCCGCGCTGGAGGCAGCTCGGGTGGGCGGCCTGACAGGGAACGCGTACGTGAGAAGCGACCTCACGCCGAATGGGTGGGTGGTCGCGGCGAAGGCCCTACGCGACACCGAGGACCAGGTCCAAGGCGTGGTGCTCACGGCCAGCTCGTCGAACCAGTCAGTCGCGATCCTGAGGGCGGTGCGCGGACGGATCTGGTCTGCGTTCTGGGTCTCGCTTATCGTCGCGGGCCTGCTGGGATTCGGTTTTGCGGAGTTCATCGCGCGGCGGACGAGGACGATGAACGCGGCCGCGGCCGCGATGGCGGCAGGCGACTTCCAGCAGCATCTCGCGACCCGCTACCTGCCCTCGGAGCTTCGCGACCTTGCCGAGTCCTACAACACCATGGCGACCCGGCTCGGTGAGGCGTTCGGCGCCATTCAAGAGAGCCAGCGCGAGATCTCGGCGGTCGTCGAGTCGATGGCGGAGGGCGTCATCGCGGTCGACTCTGAAGGACTCGTCCGTGTCATCAACCCCGAGGCGGCGCGTCTCCTCGGCTTGGCGGACGGCGAGTACCAGGGCAGACCACTGGCCGAAGTCACATCGTTCGCTGAGGTGGTCGAAGTCGCGGGCGCAGCGCTGCAGGGCGTGAGCGACACGCGGACAGCGCCGCTCGACAGCCACATCGTCCTGCTGCACGCTACGCCCTTGCTCGGGTCCGACGGCACGCCGGATGGCGCCGTCATGCTGCTCGCCGACGTCACGGAGGCGCAGCGCATCGAGGAGGCCCAGCGCCGCTTCGTCGCCGATGCGAGCCACGAGATGCGCACGCCGATCGCGGCGCTGCAGGGCATGCTCGAGCTTCTGATCGACGGCGCCAAGGAGGTGCCGGCCGTCCGCGACGACTTCCTCTCGACGATGCAGGTCGAGGTGGAGCGGCTCGGACGACTGGTCGCCGACATGCTGACGCTCGCACGCCTCGAGGCCGGCAGCCTGCAGCTGCAGATCGGGCCGCAGTACGCCGCCGACCTCCTCGCCGACGTCTCCCGGGTTATGCAGACTCTGGCCGAGCAGGCCGGCGTGACGCTCTCAACCGAGGTCGCCGATGAGGAGCTGCGGGTCCTCGCCGACCGCGACAAGCTCGTCCAGGTGCTCCTGAGCTTCACCGACAACGCGATCAAGCACTCCGACGAGGGCCGCTCCGTGCACCTACGGGCGCATGGCGTGCCCGAGGGCGTCCGCTTCGAGGTCGCCGATGAGGGCCCCGGTATCGCACCCGACGAGGTCGCGCGCGTGTTCGAGCGCTTCTACCGCGCTGATGCGGCACGCGGCGGCGGGACCGGGACCGGCCTTGGGCTCGCGATCGCGAAGGAGATCGTGGAGGCCCACGGCTCGGCGATCGAGGTCGAGTCTACGCCGGGAGTGGGCACGGCGTTTTGCTTCACGATGCCGGCGGCGTAGCCGCGGCAACTCGGCCGGCGTGGCGCCGAACGGCGCTGCCAGCCCTCTTCCTCACGCTCACAAAACCCTAACAAGACCGCAACCGCCTCCTCACCCGCTGGCAGGGAGTTGGGCGAATACTCCAATTCGAAAGCATTGGAGAGCCGGCAGGCTCGAGCAGGTTGGAGGTTGAGGACAATGACATTCGCCTTCGGGGCAGTCCTCCTGGTTGTCGGACTACTGGCCGCGGTGGCCGTCGTCGTAGCGGTGCCACTGCTGTTCGGTCTCATGGTCTGGGACATGGCCGGACGTCGTGAGACCAAGGTCGTGGTCGCCAAGGACGAGTCGACGACCCGCATCGCCGCCGAACGAGGCGTTGCCCGGGCGTTCGTCATCCTCGGCGGTGGCTTCTGGTCGGTCGCCTTCTTCGCGGCGCTGTACTCCTTCCGCCAGACCGGCCTCGCCGCAGCACTCCTCGGCGCGTTCATCCCGCTTGTCGCCTGCGCCGCGACGCTCATCGTGGGCTGGTACTACGAGCGCTTCACCGCACTCCTGCTCGCCGCCGCCACCCTCGCTGTGGTCGCATGGGGCGTCATCTACCAGTTCGAGATGGGCGTCTGGGTGCTCATGACGATCACGCTGATCGGTCCGATGCTCACCGCTTCGGTGCTCTTCTGGCTCGCTCGCAGGGACCAGGAAGCGTACGAGCGCCTCACCTCGGTCCGCCCGGAGCTCGCGCTCATGTTCGCCGCACGCAGCACGCTCTAACCGAGAACCCTGCGCACATCGCGAGGACCCGCCCCCATCGGGAGCGGGTCCTCGCTTGCGTTTGGGGGAACGCTCACGAGCTTGCGGGAGGCGTTCATGGGCCATCGACGGGCGTCGTGCGCGGCTCGCGGGGTCATTCCGGGTCGGGCTGCTCCAAGGCTGCGTGGAATTCCTCGGCTTCCCGGTTCACCCGGGTGGTGATGACGGTGGCTCCGGCGGCTTCGACCGCAGCCACGACCGCCTCGCGGTCGTCCACGCGCTTGGCCTGCAGGAACAGCGCGACCGTTCCGGGCTGCAGCGCGGCGGTCGTCTCGGCGATGAACGCCTCTTCGAGACCATAGTCGCCGGTCAGCTTGCCGATCGCCGCCCCGCCGGCAGCACCGACCGCCGCCCCCGCCACCGGGTTGAGCACCATCAGGCCGACGAGTCCGCCGAGGATGCCTCCAACGACCGCGCCACCTCGGATCACGGAGTGGTAGTGGTCGTAGACGGCGGTGCCGTCCTCCTGAACCACGACCTTCACGGCATCTTCGACCTCGAGAGCCCCATCGTCCACGAGGCCTTGGAGGGTTCCTCTGAACGCGTCGGCAGCGGTTTCGTCCTCAAACGCCAGTACCACGATCTTGCTCACTGGGTCCCCCTTCGCCCGGCCTACCGTAGCGGCGCGAGTGTAGCGCGAACCGATCTCACGCCGCCGATGTCGCATCTCCACGCGACCGCGCGATTCGGCCCAAAAGCGCGAGTCCCGCCGGGAAGAACGCCCACAGCATGGGCTTGATGAGGATGCCCCAGTACCCGTACACGTGCCCGCCCGGGTCGACCGGGCCGAGCACCGCCATTCCCGCAAGCGGCACAAGCGCCGCGACGATGCCGAAGACCCTCAGCGAACGGTCGCGCAGGGCGACGATGCCGGCGCCACTGACCAGTACCGCCGCAAGCGACAAGATGCCCCACAGCGGAAGCAGCTCGTCGCCCTCGGTCGCCACGGCCACCAACCGTTCGAGTCCGGGCGAGGCCCAGAGGCCTACGCCCTTCTGCGCGTCGAACAGCGTGCCACCGGTTGCAGCGATGTGAGAGACGTACGCGGCGCCGAAGGCTATCAGCGCGAGCGCCCAGACGGTCACCCGATGCGCGCGGACGTGGCGAGGCGAGGCGACGGCCGCCGCAAGGCCTGCGGCGAGGCCGAAGACCGCTATCTCGCGGCTTACCGCAGCGGCCAGCGCACACGCCGCCGAAGCGACGAGCCAGCCCCACTCGCTCTTCCGGGACCGCTCTCCGCGCGCGACGAGCAGCGCCCAGCAAGCGGCGGAGACCAACAGAAGCGCCGCCGCCCAAGGCTCGGCGTAGGTGATCCGGTAGCTCGATGCCGCCCACCCGAAGTAGGCCGCGACAGGCACCGTGCCGGCAAAAGCCAGCCGCGGCCCCACCGTCAGTATGCCGAGGACGTGCGCCCCGACCACGGCCAGGGAGCACAGCGCGAGGAGCCCGCCGATGAAGACCACCGGCGCGCTCAGGGGGACCGACCAGAGCCAGTACAGGGTAGGGAGCCGGATGCGGACCGCTCCCATGGGCCCGGTGCTCACCGGGCCGTCCTCGGCGAGCGCCACGCGCACGGCGTCGTAGTAGCCACGGCCTTCGAGCATGAGCTGCCTGACGTGCAGGTAGAGCGTGGGGTCGTCGACCGAGCGCTCTCCGACGGGCTTCTGCAGCCAGCTCACCACGGTCTCTCCGCGCGACCGATCGAGGCTCGCGCGTCCGATCGCGCCCGCCCACATGAGCACCAGAATGACGGCGACCCCGGCGACGGTCAGGATGCGCAGTGAGCGCGCTGACTGGGTCACCGGAGCCGCCTCTCGTTCGCTATCGAACCTTAGGGCGCCACGTGCTGGACGCCGTTTACACCGCCTCGGGCTCCGGAGTCAGCGGAGCCGCATTCGCATCGCGGCCCTTGCCGAACATCCGGTCCTTCGCACCTTCGAGCACGTCATAGGCGACCGGGACGACCACGAGCGTGAGCAGCGTGGATGTCGTCAGACCACCGATGACGATGACCGCGAGGGACTGGCTGATGAGAGCGCCCTCGGCGGCGCCCGACGCCAGCGGTACCAGCGCCATGATAGTCGCGACGGCGGTCATCAGGATAGGACGCATGCGAGTCTGGCCCGCTTCGAGCAGGGCCTCTCGGCGATCGAGGCCCTTCACGATGTTGCTGCGGACCCGGTCCACCAGGACGATCGCGTTCGTGACGACGATGCCGATGAGCATGAGCGCGCCGACCATGGCAGGCATGTCGAGCGGAACACCCGCCACGAACAGGCCGATGAGCCCACCGACCACTGCCAGCGGCAGCGACATCATGATCGCCAGCGGAGCCGCGGCCTCGCCGAACGCGATCACCATGACCAGATAGACGGCGCCGATCGCGAAGAGCATCGCGAGGCCCAGCTGCGAGAACGACTCGCTCATCATCTCCGCCTGCCCGGACACTTCGACCTTCACGCCCTTGGGCAGGTCGACGGTCGCGAGCTTCGCCTTCACCGCCGAGATGACCGAGCCCGAGTCGCGTGCCGAGACGTGCCCGGCGACCGTCGCGTACTGCTCGCCGTTACGCGTGAGCACGGCGACCGGTGAGCCGGTCTCGACGACCGATGCGACCTGCGTGATCTTGATGGTCTTTCCGAGCGGCGTGCTGAGCTCGAGCTTGCGCATCTTCGCCGCGCGGTTCTTGTCGCTCAGGGCGAGCGTGTACATGACGTCGGTGGGCTGGCCATCGAGCTTGATGGTGCCGGCCTTCTGCTCGGCGACCAGACCGCGCACCGTGCCGGCGACCATGGCGGCGTTGAGGCCGTACTTCGCGGCCTTCGTCTCGTCGACGTCCACCACGATCTGCGGCCGGCTCGTGCCCAGGTTGCTCGAGACGTTCTCGAGGTTCGGGACCGTCTTGAGCGCGGCCGTGACCCGATCGCTCGCCTCGCGAATGGCCGGCAGGCTGTCGCCGGTCACCAGCACCTCGAGGTCGCCCGAGCCGCCAGCCGTGCTGACCGCCGAGAAGATCACCTTGGTGCCGTCCACCAAGAGTGGCTCCGCCTTGGCGCGCAGGCGCTTCAGCACGGCGTCGGTGTCGGCGTTCTCATCGAGGCGCACGAACATCGCGGCCTTGTTGGTGCCGCCCATGCCCTCGCTCATGCTTACCGAGCTCGAGCTCGCGCCCACGGTGGCCTGGTGGAAGTTGACCGACTTCTCGGCATCGAGCATCGACTCGATCTGACGGACGGTGCCATCCACGGCAGACGCCTTGGTGCCCTCGGGATACTCGACGGCGACCGAGAGGTACTTCTCCTTGGTCTCAGGCACGAACCCGGTGCCGATGAGCGGCACGAGCGCGATGGAGCCCACCAGCATGGCCACGGCGATGAGCGAGACGACCGCCCGGTGATCGAGCGCCCAGCCGAGCAAGCCGCGATACATCAGGGTGCTCTTGCTCGGGTCGACCGCCTCGTCGCGGTGCTTCGGCAGCTTGCCGCGCAGCAGCATCCACTTGGCCATCAGCGGCACGACGGTGATCGCGACGAGCAGCGATGCGAGCAGCGAGATGCCCACCGTGAGCGCGAACGGCTGGAAGATCTTGCCGATGATGCCGCTCACGAGACCCAACGGCACGAAGACCGCGACCGTGGTGAGCGTGGAGCTCGTGATCGCCGAGGAAACCTCGGCAGTGGCCTTGCGGATGGTCTCGGCGTCGCGCGCCTCGCCCTTCTGCAGGTGCCGGAAGATGTTCTCGATGACGACGATCGCGTCGTCGACCACGCGCCCGATCGCGACCGTGAGGCCGCCGAGCGTCATGACGTTGAGCGTGATGCCGGTCCAGCCGAGCGCCGCCATCGCGATGAGGATCGAGAGCGGAATGGAGACCGCCGCGATGACGGTGGCGCGCCAGTTCCTGAGGAACAGCAAGATGATGATGACCGCGAAGATGGCGCCGAGCACGCCCTCACGCAGCATGCCCTCGATTGAGGCGTTGATGCCGGTCGCGGAGTCGTAGACGTACTCGACCTTAGTGCCGGCCGGCAGGGTCTTGGCGAGCCGGTTCATCTCCTTGCGGACGTTCGTGGTGACCTCGACGGTGTTTCCGTCCTGCGTGCGGACCACGTCGATGAGCGCGGCCGGCTGCCCGTTGGCGCGGCTGCCCACCGTGCCCTCGGCAGGGCCGTAGCTGACGTCTGCGACCTGCGAGAGCTTCACGGTGCCGATCGCCATCTTGATCGCGCTGCCGCCGGAAGGAGCTGCCATGGAGCCAGAGCCGCCGCTGGGCGCCGACATCCCGCCCGCCGAGGACCCCATCGACTTGGACTGCGCCATGAGCTTCTGCTGCGAGCTGGTGATCTGTCCCTGCATGCCGTTGATCGCGTTCTGCATCATCGGCAGAGCGGCCTCCATGCCCGCGATCTGCCCCTGGATCTGGGCGTACTCGGCGGTGGTGGAGTCCATGTGTGACGCGGCTGCCCTGAGAGCGGGCAGCGCGTCGTACTTGATCGAGTACATCTGCGCTTGCGTCTGCTGGATGCCGTTGATGAGTCCCGCCTGCATGCCAACCTCGCCGGTGGCGGAGCCGAGCTGCCCCATGCCGCTTCCCAGCGCCGAGAAGCCCTGGCCCATGCCCTGCGCGAGCGCGCCCATCCCCTTGCCGAGCGCCCCCATGCCGCTGCCGATCTGGGCGAACGCCTTGCCCATGATCTCGTTCTGGTTGGGGTAGACGGCGACCTTGAAGTCCTTGATGGCCTGAACGCTCTCGATGCTGCCGCCCACACGGATCGGCTCCTGCGTCTGACCGAGATCGACGGCGCCCACCGGGAACGACAGGTTGGCTGCCTGCAGCTGCTGGATGACCGACTCCGCGGTCAGCCCTTTCTTCTTGAGCTTGGCGGGATCGAGCTTGATCCGGATCGCGTAGGGCGAATCGGCCGCGAGCTTCGCGTCGCCCACGCCTTCGACGCCCTTCAGGCCCGGGATCACGCTATCGCGGACCTCTGAGCGGAGCGCCTCGGCCTGCGCAGGGTCGCCGAGGACGGCGATCCGCAGGACGGGCGCCGAGCCGAAGCTGATGCGCGAGACCGTCGGCTTGATGGCGTTCTCGGGGATCTTCACGCCGGCGAGCGCCTTGTTGACGTCGGCCTCGGCCTTCTCCATGTCCTGGGAGTAGCTGAACTCGGCGATGACCACCGAGACCGAGTCGTTCGACTGGCCGCTCACCGTCTTGACCCCGGCGACCCCCCGCATCGCCTTCTCCATCGGGTCGGTGATGTTGTCGTAGACGTCTTGAGGCGCGGCGCCCGGGTACGGCGTCACGACGGCGACGATGGGGATGTTTACGTCGGGCATCGACTCCTTGCGGAGACTCATCGCCGACCAGATGCCGCCCACCATCACCAGGAGGGCGATGATGACGATCGCGGCACCATTCTTGAGTGAGAAGCGTGTGATGCGGTCCATTCGAAAGCGTCCCTTCGGGGTCTTCTTGCCTGCTAGACGCGGTTGCTGACCATGGCGTCGATCAGCGTGCGCTGGATGCGGATCAGGGTGCGGATGTCATCGTCGGAGAGCACCGACATGTAGCGGCGCATGTGCTCGCGGCGCATCTCCTCGGCGATCTGGAGGGCCTCTCGGCCGGGGTCGGTGATGCAGACGCGCGTGATGCGACGATCGTCGGCGTCGGGCTCGCGCTCCACGAGGCCGTCACGGACAAGCCCGTCCACGAGCGCCGTCGTAGCAGGCGCCTTGATGCCGAGGAAGCCTGCGACGTCCCCGCTCTTGGTGGGCCCCGCCTCCGCGAGCACGCGGAGCGTCAGGACCTGAGGAGCGCTGAGGGAGCCCGCCTCGCACGGGTGCGCGTGACGCGCCGAGAACAGGCGCCCCAGCATGGTGACGGTGGCGTCGAGCTCGTCGACAAGGGCGTCGTAGTCGGCACTGCGCTCGCGTTGTGGTGAAGTCACAGATGATTCCCCTACTGCTTCGTACGTCGAACAGTTCAGGCGTCGAAGTTTATGCAGTCTTTCACCGTCCGTCAACCGGCGCGCCCGCCCGTGTCCGTCAAACCGATAGAATGGGCGCGGCGGTGAAGAACTGAGGGGCCGCCGGCGCTGCCTGAGAAGGCCGCCTCGTCCGACCCGAACGGAGCCGCGTGGACGGCCAGCTCATCCTCGATCGCTACCGTCCTCTCGAGGACCTCGCCGAAGGCGCCTTCGGTCTGGTGACGCTGGCATGGGACACCCGGATGCAGCGCCGCGTCGCCATCAAGCGGCTTCCTCTTCCCCGCGATGCCTACGGAGCGCCCGAGCGCCCACACGGACTCGCGGAGGCTCGGACCGCCGCCATGCTCAACCACCCCAACATCGTCACCGTCTTCGACTTCGACATGGACTCCGACGAGGCGTTCCTCGTCATGGAGTACGTGGACGGACGTTCGCTCGCCGACCTGCTCGACGACGTGGGCGGCTCGCTCACGCTCGACGAGGCCGCGGCCATCTTCGCCGACGTTTCCTCGGCGATCGTGTTCGCACACGAGAACGGCGTGCTGCACCTCGACATCAAGCCCGAGAACGTGCTGTTCACCCGGAGCGGTCGCGCGAAGGTCGCCGACTTCGGGATCGCCGAGCTGTCCACGCTTGCGGGGCACGGTTCCGCGTTCGGCGGCACGCCCGGATATATGCCGATCGAGCAGCTCGAGGGCTCTCCGGTCTCCGAGCGGACCGACGAGTGGGCGCTCGCCGCGCTCACGTACGAGATCGTCACAGGGGACAACCCCTTCGCGGACGCCACGACCGAGGGTGCGATCGTGCGCCTCGAGGTCTACGAGCCACCACTCCCCTCGACGTACGACCCGCACATCCCGGCGGCGGTCGATGATGTGCTGCTTGCAGCTCTCGGCCCTCGCCCTGCCGACCGCTATCCCCACGTTGGCGCGTTCGCCGACGCGCTGCTGCCACTCCTCGGCGATGCCGAAGAGGGCCGTGCTTCGATAGCGTCGCTCGTGGAGGCCTACTCCGAGGAAGACGACGCCGAGGACTCGGCGCCTGCCGGTATCGGGCTTTGGGACCGGCTCAACGGCCGCGCGGGCATGGCCGTGGCTCGCGCGCTCGCCGCAGTGGAAGCCGCCTGGCTCGCGTGGGCCGGGCTTACGCCGCTCGGCCTCGAGTCGCTCGCGTTATTCGGCGCCGTGGCGCTGGTCGCGCTGGCGGCAGCGCTCGCGCCGGGGCTCGGGATCGGACTGGGCCTCGCCTGCTTCGTGGTCGGCCTGATAGCCGGCGGCGCGTGGGTCGTCGGCATCGCGGTGCTGCTGCTCGGCGGGGCGTGGTGGTGGCTGTTCGCTCGCAGAAGCGCCGGGGCGGCAGTGCTGCCGCTCTCCGGCCCCATCCTCGCGCTCGCACGCATGGCGTTCGCCCAGCCGCTGCTCGCCGGGTTCTCGCTCCCGCCTCTTCGTGCGGGCGTGACGGCGGTCCTCGGCGGCGCGCTCACGATGGTCGCCTCGGCGGCGTCACTCAACCCCGAGCCCTACCTCTCGGTGGTCCCGAGCTACGCCTTCGACATCTGGCACGCGAACCTGTCTGCGGCTGCAGTCGCGGCGCTCGTCACGTCGCCCGGCGCGTGGGTCGCTTTGGCCGGCTGGCCGCTGGCGGCGATCGCGATGTCACTCGCCTGCTCGCGCGCGACACGGCTGGGCGCGACAGTCGGCGCGCTGGCTGGGAGCGCGATCCTCGGCGGGGCTTACCTGCTGGCGGACCGGGTCGCCCAAGCCACGGGGACGGCGGGTGGGTACGAAAGTCCCGAACTCGCCGTGACGCTCGGCGCCTCACTTATACTTGTGCTGCTCGTCGCGGCGCTCGGTGCGCCTTTGCGTGCCGAGGAAGAAGAGCCGCTCGCACTACAGCCAAGCGACTACGAGGACGACTAGCATGAGTTTGCTTTCCGACTTCGAAGACCGGGTGGGCCGCGCGGTGGAGGGCGTGTTCGCCGGCGTCTTCCGCTCTCCCGTGCAGCCCGCGGAACTCGCGCGTGCCTGCGCGAAGGAGATGGACCGTCGGCGCAAGCTCGGCGTGGGTAAGGTCTACGCCCCTACCGTGTATTCGATCCTGCTCTCCCCTGCTGACGGCGAGCAGTTGGGCGGCTTCTCTGACACGCTCGCCGGCGAGCTTGAGACCTACCTCGTGGGATATGCGCGCGAGAAGAGCTACCAGTTCACCGCCCGGCCGCGCGTGCGCTTCCTCGTCGATGACGAGCTCAAGCTCGGCCGCTTCGAGGTCATCGGCGAGTTCCTTTCGCCCGACGAGATCGCAGCCGAGCTAGGTGGCGCCGACGACGAGGCGCCGCGTGGCCCCTCTGCGGGGACCGACGCTCCGTACGCCGATGAGCCCTTTGCCGGAGCCGCTCCCATGGCGGCAGCCGGAGTGGCCGCCGCCCCTGCCCCAGCCTTCTTCGACGCCGAGTCCGCCGAGGACGCGCCCCCGCTCGCCTCGCGCCCCGGCGCCGCGCCAGGCATCGCGACTGTCACCATCCGCGGCATCGAGCATGACGTCGCGCTCACCGGCGACCGCATGGTGATAGGTCGGCTCAAGCGCTGCGACATCTGCCTGCCGGATGCGAACGCCTCGCGGGAGCACGCCGCGATCGAGCGCGAAGGTGCGGGTTGGGTGATCGAGGACCTCGGCTCGACCAACGGGACGCTCCTCAACGGCGAACGCCTCACCAGCCGTGTACGACTTCGTGACGGTGACGCGATCGTCATCGGCGTCTCTGAGCTCATCTACAACGAGCCGAGGGGCTGAGCGCGTGGTCGATCTCGCCCTGTTCGCAGGCCGGATCCTGCTGCTCGCGCTCTTGTACCTGTTCCTGTTCGCCGCCGTACGCGCCGGGATCGGGCTCGTATCCGGCTCGCGCACCAAGCATGGGGCCGTCTTCACCGTCCGCGTGGTGAACGGGCCGGCCGAGCTCAAGGGCGTCGCCGTGCCGATCACCGGGCCGGTTGTCATCGGGCGCTCGCCCGGAGCCGACATCGTCATCGGAGACGAGTTCGTCTCCGGCCGGCATGCGCGACTTTCGCTCGCCGGAGACCAGGTCGTGCTCGAGGACCTCGGATCCACGAACGGCACGCTGCTCAACGGCACGCGCGTCACCCGGCCGCAGTCCCTGCGCCCCGGCGACCGCATCGACATCGGTGACGTCCGCTTGTCGGTGGACCGCTCATGACGGCGCGCAACCGGCAGACATGGGCCGCTCGCACAGACATCGGTCGCGTGCGCACGCATAACGAGGACTCGGTACTCGCGCAGCCGCCGCTCTTCGTGGTCGCCGACGGGCTGGGCGGGCACGAGGCCGGCGAGGTCGCCAGCTCGATCGCGGTCGAGACGGTCCGCGACCACGCTCCTCGGCGTGCGGATGTGAAGGCGCTCGCACGAGCGGTCAAGGCCGCCAACCGTGAGGTGCTTCGAGCCGCCAAGGAAGGCATCGGGCGCGCCGGCATGGGCACGACTATCACGGCCGCGCTCGTCGAGAACGGCCGCATCGCGCTCGCGCACGTGGGCGACTCGCGCGCGTACCTGCTCCGAGACGGCCACCTGGAGCGCGTGACCGAGGACCACTCGATGGTCGCAGATCTCATCCGGCGCGGCCAGATCACAGAGGAAGAGTCGCGGGTCCACCCGAACCGCAGCGTCATCACCCGGGCGCTTGGAACCGACGCCAACATGGAGGCCGACACCTACGAGGTGCAGGCCAGCGCGGGCGACCGCCTCATGCTCTGCTCCGACGGCCTCACCAGCATGCTCGAGGACCCCAAGATCGCCGAACTCCTCGGCGGGTACCGTGAGCCGGATATCGCAGCCGCGGCGCTCATCGATGCCGCCAACGAAGCCGGCGGGCACGACAACATATCCGTGGTCGTGGTCGACATCACCGAAGGCGCGAAACCGCTGCGAGAGGGCGGTTCTGATGGCGGTGGCGGCATCGGCCGGCTCCTGCTGCTCACGCTCGGCTGGGTGCTCGCCGCGGCACTGCTCATCGCCGGCGTCGCGTACGGCACCTACCGCTACGCCCAGACGCGCTACTTCGTGATCGCCGAAAACGGCATGGTCGTCGCCTACCGAGGAGTCCCCGGCGACGTCGCCGGCTACACGCTGCGCTGGCTCGTCAGGGAGACCGACGTGCCTGTGGACGCGCTGCCCCTCTCCGCCCAGAAGCGGCTCGCCGAGGGCCAGCCGGTCGACGGCCCGCAACAGCTCGAGGCGATCCTCGCCCAGTACCAGCGACTGGTGCCGGCTTCCGACGAACCGACGGCGGCGCCCTAGCGATGAGCTCTCGCCGCAACACCGAGCTCCTTCTGCTGCTCGCGGCGGCCCTCCCGGTGCTGCTGGTCTTCGCGCTGGTCGACACCGCCGAGGCCAAGGCGTTCGCCTGGAGCTACCTCACCGTGCCGGGCGCTCTGCTCGGCGCGTTCGTGGTCGCTCACCTCGCCGTGAGACGCTTTGCTCCCGCGGCCGACCCCGGTCTGCTGCCTGCCTCGTTCGTTCTGGCCGGCATCGGCCTCGCGTTCGTGACGCGCCTCGACCCGGAGCTTGCGGCGAGCCAGGTGATGTGGCTGTTCATCGGCGTGGCAGCGCTCATCCTCACGATGATCGCAGTGCCGTCACTTGAGGCGCTCGCGCGCTACAAGTACACCATCATGATCGTGGGCATCGTGCTGCTGGTGCTCCCAGCGATCATCGGTCGCGAGATCAACGGCGCCAAGCTGTGGATACGCTTCGGCGGCTTTGGCTTCCAGCCGGGCGAGATCGCCAAGATCTGCATCATCATCTTCCTCGCCGCATACCTTGCCGAGAACCGCGAGATGCTTTCGGTGTCCACACGGCGGATCCTCGGCATGAAACTTCCGGAGCCGAGGACGCTCGGGCCGCTGCTGCTCATGTGGGCAGCCTCGCTGTTCGTGCTCGTATTCGAGCGCGACCTCGGCTCATCGCTGCTGCTGTTCGGGACGTTTCTGGTGATGCTGTACGTGGCCACCGGCCGCGGCGCGTACGTGGCGGTCGGGCTCACGCTGTTCGCCGGCGGCGCCGTGCTGGCGTGGCGCCTGTTCACGCACGTGCAGACCCGCGTGGACATCTGGCTTGACCCGTTTGCGGACGCCACCGGCCGAGGCTACCAACTCGTGCAGTCGCTGTTCGCGTTCGCCGCGGGCGGCATCATCGGCACCGGCCCCGGGCAGGGGTTGCCCACTCGGATACCGTTCGTCGAGACCGACTTCATCTTCTCGGCCATCGGCGAGGAGCTGGGGCTTCTCGGCGCCACTGCCGTCATCCTGTGCTTCCTCGTGTTCGCGATGCGGGGACTGGCCACGGCGGCGCGCGCGAAGAGCGACATGGCGGCGTTCACGGCCGCGGGTATCGTCGCGGCCGTCGTGCTGCAGGCGTTCGTCATCGTCGGCGGCGTCACGCGGCTGATCCCACTGACCGGTGTCACGCTCCCCTTCGTCAGCTACGGCGGCTCGTCGCTGCTCTCGACCTTCATCATGCTCGGGCTGCTGTTGCGCGCCGGTGACGAGGGCACGGGGCTGGGCACCGAGATGCAGTCCACGACGACCGACCTCGGCATCCTCGGCAGGTTCGCTCTGGGGAAGCGGCTGTCCCGCGTGGCGGTGGTGCTGGCGATCCTGCTGGTCGCGCTCGTGGCCAACCTCACTTCGATCCAGGTCGTGCAGGCGGGCGCGCTCGCCAACAACCCGGCCAACACGCGAAACCTCGCCGAGCAGGCGCGCCAGGACCGCGGCTCGATCCTCACCCGCGACGACGTGGTGCTCGCCGAGAGCGTGCCCGTCGGCCGCGTGTTCGCCCGCGAGTACCCGCAGGGCGCCCTGGCCGCGCACACGGTGGGCTACTACTCGGCGACGTATGGGCGCGCGGGCGTCGAGGCGGCCGCCAACGACGCGCTCGCAGGCAAGCGGCTCTACCGCGACTGGGGCGACGTCATAGCCGCGGCGACCGGGCAGCCGGTCAAGGGCAGCGACGTCGTGCTCACGATCGACGCCGACGTGCAGCGTGCCGCCGAGAAGGCGCTCGCCAGGCGTCGCGGGGCCGTGCTCGTGCTCGACCCGCGCGACGGCGCGGTGCTCGCCTCGGCTTCGTACCCGGGCTACGACCCTGACGCTATCGACAAGCAGTGGAAGCGGCTCACCAACTCGCCCGCCGCGCCGCTGATCGACCGAGGACGCCAGTCGCTGCGCGCGCCCGGCTCCACCTTCAAGGTCGTGACCCTGACCGGCGCACTCGCCGCCGACGTCGTCGAGCCCACCACGCGCTACTCGGGCAAGAGCCCGCTCGAGATCGGCAACGCACCCGTCACGAACTTCGAGGGCGGCAGCTACGGGCAGGTCGACGTGAAGACCGCCACGATGCGCTCGATCAACACCGTCTTCGCGCAGATCGCCGTGGATCTGGGTGCCGAGGACCTCGTCGCGCAGGCCCGTCGCTTCGGCTTCGACCAGGACGTCGGATACGAGCTTCCGCTCAAGCAGTCGCTCATGCCGGACTCCAAGGAGATGACCACGTGGGAGACCGCGTGGGCGGGCGTGGGCCAACCCGTGGGCGAACACGACAGCCCGCCAGGCCCGCAGGCGACCGTCATGCAGATGGCGCTCGTGGCGGCCGGGATCGCCAACGACGGCGTCGTCATGCGGCCGTACGTGATCCAAGGCATCCGCGATGACACGGGCGGACTCGCCCAACAGCGTCGCCCGGCGGCGTTCGGCAGGGCGACGGATCCCGCTACCGCGAACCAAGTGACCGCGCTGATGGTAGCGACGGTCGAGGCGGGCAGCGGCGTGCGAGCGCAGGTGCCCGGCATCAAAGTCGCGGGCAAGACCGGCACCGCCGAGACCGCGGAGAAGCAGTCGACGGATGCATGGTTCATCGCCTTCGCCCCCGCCGAGAACCCGACCGTCGCGCTCGCGGTGATGATCGAGGGCGGCGGCATCGGCGGACGCGTCGCGGCACCGACCGCGCAGCCGGTTCTGGAAGCAGCACTCAAGGCGCAAGGCAGCCGATGACACGGCGGTTCATCGGCTAGAATGTGAAGCAGACGGGGGCGGCACGCCTTCGCCGACGAAAAGCGGGAGTACGACGTGGAAGAGATGGTGTTCGGCCGCAGGTACCGGGTGACCGAGAAGATCGGTGCCGGGGGCATGGCCGACGTGTTCAAAGCGGTCGACGAGGTGCTGGGGCGGACCGTGGCCGTGAAGGTCATGCACCCGCGCTATGCCGCCGACCCCACCTTCGCCGCGCGCTTCCGTCAGGAGGCCCAAGCGGCCGCCAACCTCCAGAACCCCTACATCGTGAACATCTACGACTGGGGCCAGGACGGTGAGACCTACTACATCGTCATGGAGTACGTCCGCGGCACGGACCTCAAGACGCTCATCCAGCAGCGCGGGAATCTCGACTCTCGCCGCGTGGCCGAGATCGGTTCGCAGGTGTGCTCGGCGCTGTCCGTCGCGCACGGCTACGACGTCATCCACCGCGACATCAAGCCGCACAACATCATGGTCACCCCCGAAGGCTCCGTGAAGGTCATGGACTTCGGCATCGCGCGCGCCGGCAACACCACGATGACCCAGACCGGGTCGGTGCTCGGCACCGCGCACTATGTGTCTCCCGAGCAGGCGCAGGGTCGCCCGCTCACGGCGGCGAGCGACCTGTACTCCCTCGGCGTCGTGCTCTACGAGGCCGCGACCGGCCGCCTGCCGTTCGACGCCGAGACCCCGGTGGCCGTGGCGCTCAAGCAGGTCAACGAGCAGCCGGTCCCGCCGAGCCGCATCAACCCGGCCATCGATCGCAACCTCGAGCGGGTGATCCTCAAAGCGCTCGCCAAGCAGACATCCGAGCGCTACGCCACCGCCGATGAGATGCGTCGCGACCTCAACGCCGTGGCTCAGGGCCGCGACGTCACCGCGGCGATCCCGGTCGCCGGTGCTGCCGCAGGTGCCGCGATGGCCTCCGAGACGGCCGTCATGCCCGCCGTAGGCGGGTCCTCGGCACCGCAGATCCGACCGGTGCCGGAGCGGCGCAACCGGACGTGGCTGTGGGTGCTGCTCGCGGTCGCACTGATCGCGGTCGGGCTCGGGCTCGCGTACTTCCTCGGCCTGCTCGGGCCGCAGGGCAAGCAGGTCCCCAACGTCGTCGGCATGAGCGTGACCGAGGCCGAAGCGACGCTCACCGAGGCCGGCTTCGTGCTCGGCGACGTCAACGCCGTCTTCAACGCCGACGTCCCCACGGGGCAGGTCATCGACCAGTCGCCCGTCGCGATGGCCACTGCCGAGAAGGGCTCGGCCGTGAACGTCACCACGAGCAAGGGCCCCAAGCTCGTCGAAGTGCCCACGCTCATCGGCCTCTCTGAAGCCGACGCCCAAGCCAAACTCAAGGACCTGGGTTTCACGGCCTCACCGCTGCCCGACCAGTACAACGCCGAGATCGATCCTGGCGTGGTGTTCAAGCAGGAGCCGCAGCCGGGCGAGAAGCTCGCCGAGGGTAGCCCGGTGCAGTACGTGATCTCACTCGGCAAGAAGACCGCCGAGGTACCCGACGTCCGCGGCAAGTCGCGCGCGGATGCTGAGGCGACGCTGCGCAACGCCGGCTTCAAGGTCGCCGTCAGCCAGGACTGGAGCGAGTCGGTCGCCGCCGGCATCGTAATGAGCCAGAACCCCGGCGCGGGGCTGAACGTCGTCGAAGGTTCACCGGTCACGATCGTCGTGTCGAAGGGTCCGGAGCGGGTTGCAGTGCCGGACACCATCGGCTCCACGATGGCCGAGGGCAAGGCCGCACTCGAGGCCGAGGGCTTCAAGGTACAGGTCCTCTATGAGCCCCACGCCGAGAACGGCGCGATCATCGACCAGGACCCGCGTGCGGGCACCATGGCCAAGCGCGGCAGCACGGTGAAGATCCTGGTGGACGCCGCAGCACCGTAGGCACCGACGACGGACTGCCTCTCGCCGGCAGACCACCACGAATCCAACGCGCCTCGGGCGCTACTAGGCACTGCCCTCAAAGAGAAGTTCACACAAGCCAAGTTCATTTGGGACCAACCCGGAGACCTTGATGCTGACTTCCCGTGGGACGCGGTCTGCCGATTCCATCTACCCGCTCGTGCTACCGGCCATCTGGGCATGGTCATTCGCCATGATCGGTCTGGCGGTTCTCAGGGGGACACGTCACGACTACCTGGCCTACCTGAATCAGTGGGCGCTCGTCATCCATGGAGACAACCCCTGGTCCGGCGACAACACCTACGGCCCGCTCCATAGCGCGCTCGCCTATTTCACTCATTTCGGCGCGCTGGGACCGAAGTTGGTCATGCTCGCCATCTTCCTCACCGTGAACCTGCTCATGGTCCGATCGCTCATGCGGACCAGGCCGACGATCGCTACCTTGGCTGCCTATGCGGCGATCGTCCCTCTGAACTTCGTCGTCGTGAGCGTCGCGGCGTCGTTCGGATTGAACGACACGTTGGCCGCGGCTCTGGTTGGAGGTGCGGTGCTGGCGAGATTCAGCGGACGCTCAACCTTCGCGGGCGTCTTCTTGGGCCTCGGCATCCTGCTGAAGTGGTACCCCGCGCTGATGGTGCCGTTCTTCTGCTTGGACGAAGGGCGGTTCGACTGGAAGATACTGCTTTCATCGGCAGCCACCACCGCCGCAGGCCTGTTGGTGGCATTCGGCATCTGGGGGCCGGCGCTTGTGACCTCGCTCAGCGCGGGTGTCGGATTTCAGCCCAAGTTGCTGTCCATC
Organism: uncultured Eubacteriales bacterium; assembly: GCA_964607705.1. Lineage (GTDB taxonomy): Bacteria > Actinomycetota > Coriobacteriia > Anaerosomatales > PHET01 > CAZSLI01. The sequence continues at coordinate 65,997 of CAZSLI010000005.1, read as the reverse complement.
CTCGCGTCGCTACAACTGCATCCCGAATTGGGTGGCGAGTCGTTCGCCATCAACGCCCTCATTCGCGCCAATGCCGGACTGGTTATTCTCGCCTGCGCATCGATCTTCGTGCTCGCGAGAAAGTCGCGGATCTCGTGGATAGAAGGTGCGGCCCTCGCGAGTCTGGCCTATCTCACTGTCTACAAAGTGGGGCATCCGCAGTACTACCTACCATGGCTGATGCTGCTTGTGGGGCTGTTGATCGCGGGAACGTCGCGGGCCACTCGGCATGCGTACGCCTGCGTTCCGATGGCGCTGTTCTTGTCGGCGTTTCAGTTCGGCTATGAAGTGCTCACCGACGGCTATGAGCTGATCGCGCCCGCGGTGCGCACCAATATCGGCTTCTTCGCGTTTGCCATCGAAGCCGTGACGCTGGTGCTGATCCTGCGGATGATCTGGCCCCAAAAGGCAGGGTCCGCACTCGTACCCTCGATTGACGCGCCTGCCGAGTAACCCGCTCGAGCGCTGCGCCTAGAGCCCCGCGACGGTCTCCGGGATGTGGCGCGGTCGTCCGCCTAGTCCTCGGCGAGTCCCAACGGCAGCGGGTCTTCAGCAGCGGCCGCGTCCCTCGTCGCCCACGGGAAGACCACCGCGAGCAGCGGCGGCGACACGACCGTGGTGGCAACGACGACCAGTACCACCATCGCGTACACCGGCTGGCTGACCAGGCCGGATGTGAGGCCGGCGGCCGCGACAATCAGTCCGACCTCGCCGCGCGGCACCATCCCGACGCCCACAGCGAGTGAGCGCTTCCAGCCAAGCCCGACCGAGGCGAGCGAGCACCCCACCACCTTGCCGATGAACGCGAGCGCGACGAGAACGAGTCCCGGTCCGAGCACCTTTGGGTCGACGAGACTGCGCACGTCGACCTGCATGCCGGTAGCGACGAAGAAGTAGGGCACGAGCCACTCGTAGAGCGGGCGGGACTGCTGGATGAGGTCGAAGCGGTCCTCAGTCTCGGCGAACATCATTCCCGCGAAGAACGCGCCCACGATGCCCGCGAGCCCCAACGCCTCCGACAACGCGGCCATGGCAAGCATCACGATCAGCGCCACCACGAATCCCGCGTTCTTGATGTGCAGGCGGTCGAGCAGGTGCGCGTGGCGCGCGACGACCCTCGGGGCGATCCAGACCTCGAACCCGATGAAGACCGCGATCTGTCCTAGCACCACGAGAAGGTGCCGCACGTCGACGCCTCCCTGCGTCGCGCCGGTGACCAGCGACAGCACCAACATGCCGAGGATGTCGTCAATCACCGCGGCCGCGAGCACGATGCGCGCTTCCTTGGTCGTGATGAGCCCGCGATCGGCAAGCACGCGCGCCGTGATGCCCACCGAGGTCGCCACGAGCGCTGTGCCGATGAACAGCGCCTCCGGCCTGCCCACGCCCAGCGTCAGGCCGAAAGCCACGCCCAGGATGAACGGCAGGATCACTCCCAGCGTGCCAACCGCGAACGCTGTTCGCCCCACCCGGAAGACCTCGCTCGGCTTGGTTTCCAGTCCCACGGCGAACATGAGCACGATCACGCCCATGGTCGCAACGGTCTGGAGCGCGCCCGATGGCTGCACCCATCCGAGAAGGCTCGGTCCGATGATCACGCCCGCCAGCAGTTCGCCGATCACGGCCGGTTGATGGATGCGCTCGAAGACCTCGCCGGCCAGCTTGCCTGCGGCGAAGAGGATGAACAGCGACAACAGAACACGTGCGGTTTCGTTCTCCATGGCGGCGCCTCTCAGTGCGGCTGAGGTCAGTCTGAACGCCTTGTGTTACCGGGTCGTTTCGAGCCGAGTAACCGAATCTTGCCGCGGCGCCCACGTCGGCGACATGCAGATTTCACTGATCGGTGCTCCCGACGCAATCGCATGGAAACATCGCGCCTCTAGCCTCGTGAGAGAGTCGGTCGCCGCATCGACTTCTGCCGGGATCAGCGCACTCCCGGTGTCGCCGTCCAATGGAGTACGGCGCCTCGTATCCCTGTAATCGGCCCATGCGACCGCATAGGCCAACGAATCAACAAGGAGGTGGAGGCGTTGTTCACTCGATACCTTTCGAGATTCGATCGTGCAGCCGTCAGAGGCAAGGGCCCTGACATCTTCAGGCGCGCAGCAGTGAGAACCGTCATCCTCACGCTTGTGGCGTTCTTCGTGATGGCGGCCTTCGCTGCCGCAGCACCCGATGGCAGCAACTACGGCGGAATCGCAGCGGTCACGGCCGAGAAGGCTGGGTCGCCCACCGCCGCCGAGGTGGCCGCGGAAGTCGGCACACTCAAGACCGGCATGAACATCTTCTTCATCATCGTCGGCGTATCACTGATCTTCTTCATGCAGGCCGGCTTCATGCTGGTAGAGACCGGCTTCTGCCGAGGAAAGCATGCGGCGCACGTCGCGATGACCAACTTCGTGATCTTCGCGATCGGAGCGCTCGCCTACTGGGCGGTCGGGTTCGGCCTCGAATTCGGGTCGCTCGGGGCCTTCTACTGGGCACCGGGCGCCAAGGCGATCCTCGACGGAGAAGCGATCAAGGTGGGCGCGAATGCGCTCGCAGGCACCAAGGGCTTCTTCACGGGGACCTTCGGTGACGGCACGTACGACCCGGCCGTCTTCGCGTTCTTCCTCTTCCAGATGGTCTTCATGGACACGGCCGCGACGATCGTCACGGGCGGCATGGCCGAGCGCTGGAAGTTCTCGGCGTTCATCCCGTTCGGCGTCTTCATGGCTGCGATCGTCTACCCGATCTACGGCATGTGGGTCTGGGGCGGCGGCTGGCTCGCCACCTTGGGCGCCAATTACGGCCTGGGACACGGCGTCGTCGACTTCGCCGGATCCTCCGTCGTACATGCGGTCGGCGGGTTCGCGGCCCTCGCGGGTGCGATGGTGATCGGCCCTCGCATCGGCAAGTTCAAGGAGGACGGGACGCCGGTCGCCATGCCCGGCCACAACATCCCCATGGCGATCCTCGGCACCATCATCCTTGTGTTCGGATGGATAGGCTTCAACGGAATGTCGACGCTGGTCGTCTCCGACTTGCGCATCAGCATCATCGTTGCGAACACCTTCCTGGCTGGTTCCGCGGGCTGCATGGCCGCGATGTTCTTGGTCTGGAAGTTGTGGGGCAAGCCTGACCCCTCGATGGCCGTCAACGGCATGCTGGCGGGCCTCGTAGCCATCACGGCCCCCTGCGCCTTCGTCACTCCGTGGGCAGCGGTCATCATCGGCGTGCTCGCCGGCTTCCTCGTCGTGGGCTCGGTCGTCTTCGTCGAGCGCGTGCTCAAGGTGGACGACCCGGTGGGCGCGGTCTCGGTCCACGGCGTCAACGGCGCCTTCGGCATGATCGCTCTCGGCCTGTTCGCAGACGGTACGTACGGAGCCGGCTGGAACGGCGTCGAGGGCGGCGTGCGCGGACTCTTCTACGGCGATGCCACGCAGCTCTACGCGCAGCTCATCGCGGTGGCAGTGGTCTTCGCGTGGTCCTTCGGAATGCACTACGTCTTCTTCAGGGTCCAGGACGCAGTCCAGGGCATCCGCTCCAGCGTCGCCGACGAGATGGCGGGTCTCGACCCCACGGAGATGGGCGTTCTGGCCTACCCGGACATCATCTCCTCGGGACCGCTCGGTGAGGGCGGGCTGGGAAGCACCCCCACCGGCGTCTCGCATCCGACCCTCAAGCAGGCAGGGAGTGAGGTCTAGATGAAGCGCATCGAAGCGATCCTTCGACCCGAGCGAGTCCAGGCCGTCAAGGACGCACTGGTGGACCTCGGCCACAACGGACTGACAGTCGCCGAAGTGAAGGGCCACGGCATCCAGAAGGGCATCACCCAGCAGTGGCGTGGCGAGGAGTACGTCATCGACCTGCTGCCCAAGGTCGCAGTCATCGCGGTGGTCCACGATCACGAGGTCGAGGACTGCACCAAAGCGATCGTGATGGCCGCCAGAACCGACCGCATCGGCGACGGCAAGATCTTCATCAGCCCCGTGGAAGACGTGATTCGCATTCGCACCGGCGAATCGGGCGCGGAGGCATTGTAGGACGGGCGACTCCCCCAGTCGTCATTCCACGCGCAGAGGGGCGGACCCGCCAGCATGGGGGGTCCGCCTCTCGTGCTCACCGGCAGAGCCGGCGCGCTTCTCCAGTGGAGAGTGCGCGCCGAGTCCGATAGGATGTGGTGCGTTCCGCGACGGGCTCTGCAGCCGGCCGCGACGATGCACCGAGCGCCCTCGTAGCTCAGGGGATAGAGCACAGGTTTCCTAAACCTGGTGTCGGAGGTTCGAATCCTCCCGGGGGCACCATCAAAAGCGCAGGTGGGAGAGGGTGTAAGCCCTCTCCCACCATCTCTGCGTGGGTGATCTGCTCGTCAGAGAACCTCCGGGCACTGCACCGTGTTCGGGTGGTCTCCAGCGTCTCCGTCGTCTAGACCGGCTTCTTGGCGCTGACCCGGATGCTCTGGAACAGGGCAGCTGCAGCCTCAAGCTCCTCACGAGAAGCGTTCGACTGACGGGCGAACTCCTCAACAATGTCGTCGGCGACGACGTCGTCGAGAGCGAACGACTTCTCGTCCGTTACGGTCACGTCGGTGAAACCCGCCGCCTCGATCAAACGCAGGTATTCATCACGAAGAATGGCGCCAGACAGGCACGATACGTACGCCTCGGCTGAATCCCGAATCTGTAGCGGCATCTCTCCCAAGACCACGATGTCGGACACGGACAAGCGACCACCCGGCTTGAGAACGCGGAAGGCGTCGCGGAACACTTGCTCCTTGTCGGGCACGAGGTTCACGACGCAGTTGCTGATGATGGCATCAACGATGCCGTCCTCCACTGGAAGGTGCTCGATCTCACCAAGTCGGAACTCGACGTTGGTCGCTCCCACGCCTTCGGCATTGCGTCGTGCGCGGGCAATCATCTCAGGAGTCATATCTACTCCGATGACCCGGCCCGTCGCGCCGACCTGCTTGGCCGCGATGAAACAGTCGATCCCTCCGCCGCTGCCGAGATCTACGACGGTGTCGCCCACGCGCAGTTCGAGCACTGCGAGCGGGTTGCCACAGCCCAGCCCAAGATCAGCGCCCTCCGGGATGCCGGCAAGGTCGTCGGCGTCATATCCGAGCTGCTCGCTGACGCTGGCGCCGGTCGAACCGCAACATGAGGCTGCGCCGGCTCGAGTGACCGACGGCGAACAGCAGCTCGTCGCTTTGGTCGCATGACCGGCGTAGCGGTCGCGTACGGCTTCCTTGATATCCAGGTCGTCCATGGCAGTTCCTTTCGCGGTGAAGCAACAACTTCGATGCTTGTCGAACTGTACCCGCTTGCGATAGTATTTCGACGTTCATCGAACTGTCAAGGAGACGAATCCGCATGGCACGGACTAGTTCGCAGGAAGCGGCTCGTGTTCTGACTGAAGACGAGTTGACCGACCTCATGTTCAAGGCGCTGGCCGCCAAACCCAGACGGGAGATCCTCACGCTGCTGTCTACCGGAGCGGGCGAAAGCGACGACCGCTGCTGTTCGCCGGACGAGGTCTGCGCCTGCGTCTTCTCTGAAAGACTCGGCCTCGGCGCCCCTACCGTCTCCCATCACATGAAGGTGTTGGTCGAGGCTCACCTCATCTCCTCCGAGAAGCGGGGTCAGTGGGTCTACTACCGACTTCGACTCGACGCGATCGGACGGCTTGTGAACGCCCTGACCAACCTCACCAACTGCAACGGAGGTACCTGCCGATGACCGAGTCCGTGGCCAAGCGTCTGAGCTTCCTCGACCGCTATCTGACGCTCTGGATCTTCCTCGCCATGGCAGTCGGCGTCGCTGCCGGTGCGCTCATCCCGGCCATACCTGATGCCATCGGCAAGTTGTCGGTCGGAACGACAAACATCCCCATCGCCATCGGCTTGATCCTGATGATGTATCCGGCCTTCGTGAAGGTGCGCTTCGAGGAGCTGCCCGACGCGATGAGCGACAAGAAGGCGCTCTCGCTCGCGATGGTCATGAACTGGATCGTGGCACCGGTCTGCATGTTCGTCCTCGCGGTCGCGGCAAACGCCGTCTTCCCGAACTTCGAGGAGTACATGATCGGACTCATCATTATCGGCATCGCACCATGCATCGCGATGGTGATCGTCTGGAACGGCCTTGCGAAAGGCGACACCGAGTTTGCAGCTGGCCTGGTTGCGGTCAACAGCGTCATGCAAGTGCTCTTCTTCAGTGTGTACGCGTACGTGTTCGTGACCGTGTTGCCGGCCGCACTCGGGCTACAAGGCGCGGTCGTAGACATCTCGATGACTGAGATCGCCGGCACCGTCGCCCTCTACTTGGGACTGCCGTTCGCAGCCGGGCTCGTGACCCGCCTCGTCCTCCGGCGCGCGAAGGGTGCGTGTTGGTACGACGAGAAGTTCGTGCCTCCCGTCAGCAAGGTCACGTTGATCGCGTTGCTGTTCACGATCTTCGTGATGTTCTCGCTCAAGGGTGACCTCATCCTGCAGCTACCGCTCGACGTGTTGAAGGTCGCCGTGCCCATGCTCGCCTACTTCGCGATCATGTTCTTCCTGACGTTCTTCGTGGCCAAGGCCATCCGACTCAACTACGCCAAGACGACGACATTGTCGTTCACGGCGGCATCGAACAACTTCGAGCTCGCCATCGCCGTGTGCGTGGCCGTGTTCGGCATCAACAGCGGGCAGGCGTTCGCTGCGGTCATCGGGCCGCTCGTCGAAGTACCCGTGCTCATCGGCCTCGTGAATGTCGCGCTCGCATTCCGGGCACGCTACTTCCCGACCGAGATCGCGCCCATAGAGGCCGACCTGATGGACGAGGCGGACGAAGCGGTCTCGAGACTCGAGGATGGGTGCGCCGCTACGACGATGCTGTCGGAGGACTGACATGGTCAAGCGTCTCGCGATCTTCTCGGACGTGCACGGCAACCTGCCTGCACTCGATGCGGTGCTCGATGACATCAGCAACTCCGGAATCGAGGCCGTCTACTGTCTGGGCGACCTTGTCGGCTACGGCCCCGACCCCGCCCGGGTGATCGAGCGTATTCGCTCGCTCGGCATTCCGACCATCAGGGGCAACTACGACGACGGTGTTGGCAACCGACGCGGTGAGTGCGGCTGCTACTACGCAACCCCGGAGGCAGCAGAAGACGGTGCAGCTTCCTACGCGTTCACCGATGCAGCGCTGGATGATGCCGACCACCACTGGCTCGCGGCCCTACCCGACGAGTTTCGTCTGGAGATCAACGGCCTGCGCGTAGTGCTTGCCCATGGAAGCCCGAGGAAGATCAACGAGTACCTGTTGGCCGACCGTCCCGATAGACAGCTTGCTCGTCTAGCGGATGAAGCGGGGGCCGACCTCGTCTGCGTAGGCCATGTTCACATCCCGTATCACCGTGTGATGACAACTGGCGACGGTCGGAGCGTGCACTACGTCAGCAGCGGTTCTGTCGGCAAGCCGAAGGACGGCGACCCACGTGCGTGCTGGATCGAACTCCACATCGGCAACAAACACGATGTTGGATACCAGGTTCATCGCGTCGAATACGACGTAGACAGCGTCGTCAAAGCGATGCTCTCGAAGGGACTTCCCGGGCGGCTCGCCCAGGCTCTGCGGACGGTGTAGTCGCTGACCTCCGGATTGGCATTCCGAAGGCAGTCCCGACCTGTCCCATATGCCTGGTGGCGCTACCCTTGTCCTCCACCGAACGCCGTCACGCGAACCCCGAGCCCTTCGATCGCCTCGCTCACCGAGCCGGTCCCGGCGTGGTTCGCGCACGCGATCGCGACGAGCGCACATGCGAGCGCGTCGCTGCCCGCATCGTGGTGCTGCAGTCTGATGCCGCAGGCATCACACACCGTGTTGAGCTTGTGGTTCGGCAGCACAGGGAACGCCTTTCGGGCGAGTCGGACCGTACAGGCGACCCGCGTCATCGGCAGTTCAAGGTCATGCCGGTGCAAGAGCGCGCCGAGTACCCGGGTGTCGAATGGTGCGTTGTGCGCCAAGAGTTGACCGGCAGAGAGATAGGGCTCGAACTCGGGCCACAGTTCGTCGAACTCCGGCGACTGCGCCGTGTCCTCGGCGGTTATTCCGTGGACGTTGGTGCAGGCCCAGAAGTACTCGTTGGCGGGCGGCTGAATGAGCCAGGACCGGGTCTCGATGATCTCGAGCCCCTCAATCACCGCGACGCCGAGCGCGCAGGCACTGTTCGCCTCATTGGTGGCGGTCTCGAAGTCGATGGCGACCCATCGGTCATGGTGCATGGCAGGGTCCTCGGCAGCGGCGGTCGGAGGGTGGCGCGGAGCGGACGGCCGCCTCGCAGTCGCCCATTCTACGCCGACGATCCCGCTAGTCCGGGAACATCACCTGCGCCATCTTGTGGATGAACCCGTTGCTTGCCTGGATGTCGACTTCCTCGGGGCTCGAGCCGCCGATGGCCATGCCTTCATCGGCCACGACCACGAGGATGTCGCGGCCATAGAGCGTGGGCACGCTCGACCGCTGCGCGATCCCCTCGGCGGCATAGATCCCGGGGGCGATGTGGAACGAGACGACGCGGCGCATCTCCGTTCCGTCCTGACTCAGTGCGCCGAGGGTGCCCGGGGGCAGCGCGTCGAAGGCGTCGTTCGTGGGCGCGAAGACGGTCCACTCGCCCGGCTCGTCGAGTTGCGCTATGAACCCGGTACGCCGAACGAAGTTGTTGAAGGTGGATAGCTCTGGGTCGTCCTCTAGGACGTCCCCAATAGTCGCGTTCGCATCTAACGGCATCATCTGGCAACCTCCCGTGTGCGCGAGTCTTCAAGGAGCCGCTCGACCTCTTCGTCCTCCGTCTGCCCGAAGCTTTCGTAGAACTGCCCCACGGCATAGAAGCCGGTGGGGATGCTCAGGGCGACAACCTCGCCTGCTTCTCGCTCGAGGTCCTCGACAGCCGAAGCCGACGCCACAGGCACCGCGACCACCACGCGCGCGGCCCGCTGGCGCTTGAGCCAAGCCACGGCGGCGCGCGCCGTCAGTCCCGTCGCGAGGCCGTCGTCGACCAGCAAGACCGTCATCCCCCGTACGTCGAGCGGCGGTCGGTCGCCCCGAAGCTGAGAGGCGTAGCGCTCCACCTTCGCGCGCGCCGCCGAGGAGTAGCGCTTCACGTCCTCGGCGCTGAAACCGGCGGTCGGGTTCACGGTCACTTCGCCGTCCTGGGCCACGGCGCCGATCGCGTATTCCGGGTTCCCGGGCGCGCCGACTTTCGCGGCGACTGCGACGTCAAGCGGCAGCCCCAACCCGCGGGCCACACGGTGCGCGACGACGACGCCTCCACGCGGAATTCCGAGCACGATCGTGTGCTCGACCCCGTCGTATTGGGCGAGTGCGTCAGCCAGCCGGTCGCCAGCCTGTGTGCGGTCCGTGAACATGCACCGTTACTACCCCGCACCGATTCCGTACTGACCGTTCTACTGCGCATGGGCGTGTAATGGGGAATACTGCCAGCAGGGGTCTGTGCCGTCGCGCGTCAGCAGGGGGAACGCATGCAAGAGAACAGGGACTCGACCGCCAAGCTCATGGCGGTCTCGGCACTCGTGTGGCTGCTCATCGCAATCACACTCGGACTGATCCAAGCGCTCGAATTCGTCGCTCCGGACTTTCTCGGAGGAATCCCGTGGCTGGTGTTCCCGAGGATCCGCCAAGCTCATGTCAATGGACTCGCCTTCGGGTGGCTGTCCATGGCGATGATGGCCGGCTGGTACTTCATCGTGCCGCGCCTCACAAAGTCGCCGATCCACTCGGAGCGGCTGGGCCTGATCGTCGGCTGGGCCTGGAATATCGCTCTGGGCGCTGGACTGATCGGGCTGGTCCTCGGCTACACGCAAGCGCGCGAGTACGCGGAGCTGGCGTGGCCCATCGACATCGGCATCATGCTCCTGTTGATCCTCACCGGATACAACCTGTTCAGGACGATCATGTCTCGGACAGTCGATCACCTCTACGTGAGCCTCTGGTACATCATGGGCACCCTGCTGTGGTTCCCGATCGTGTATGCCATCGGCAACGTCATCTGGGCACCGCCGGCCGGTGCCCTGACCGGGCTCAATGACGCGATCTGGGGCTGGTTCTACGGCCACAACGTGCTTGGCCTGTGGTTCACCACCGGCACCGTCGCACTGATCTACTACATCGTGCCGAAGGAGGTGAAGCAGCCCCTCTACGGCTACACGTTGGCACTCATCGCTTTCTGGATGCTTGCCTTCTTCTATACCGGCGTCGGCACCCACCACATCCTGCAGTCTCCTGTGCCTGAATGGCTGAAGACGACCTCGGTCATCTGTTCGGTTGGCCTGCTGATACCGGTCTCGGCGTTCATCATCAACATCTTCATGACCCTCCGCGGGTCGTGGAGAGCGCTCTACTACTCGATCCCCCTGCGCTTCGTGGTGACAGGCGCAGCGTTCTACCTGCTCGTGAGCATCCAGGGATCGATGCAGGCGTTGCGCCACTTCAACGTCTACATCCACTTCACGAACTGGACCGTCGCGCACGCGCACCTCGCCCTGCTCGGGTTCGTCGCATTCACGATGATGGGCCTGCTCTACTACATCGTGCCGAGGATCTGCGGCTGCTACCTCTACAGTGAGCGGCTCGCCTGGGTCCACTGGTGGATGACGTTCATCGGATTCTGGGCGTTCTTCCTCGTTCTGACCGCCGCCGGACTCGCGCAGGCTTCCGGCTTCTCACGCGGGCTGCCGGTGATACAGATCCTCCCGGGCATCCATCCGCTGCTCATCGGTCGCGCTGCGTCCGGCGCGGCGATCATCGTCGCCCAGTACCTGTTCGCCTACAACATGCTGCGAACACTAAGAGGCGAACAATCCAAGAACGAGATAGCCGCCCACGAGGCCGACGCCGCAGCCGCCGCTGCGCCGGTCGCTTAGGAGGACGAAGCCATGAAGATGACTCCGCGCCTCATCATCATCGGCGGCCTGGCCGTCGTCCTTTCAGTCGTCGCGTTCGTCGTGTTCCTCCCCTATGCCATCTTCAAGCCGGCGGACACGCTATACGTGCGCCCTTACACCGCGACAGAGCAGGCAGGCCGAGACCTCTACGTCGCGAACGGCTGCATGTACTGCCACAGCCAGTTCACGCGGCCTGAAGACCTGACACCGTCGGAGCCCAGTGAGGCGGGCGACTTCAACTATGACAAGCCGCACCAGCTCGGCACGCTGCGCACCGGGCCCGACCTCGCGAACATCGGACTCAAGCGCGGCGACGCGTGGGAGATCGAGCACCTGAAGGACCCGCGCTCGCTGACGCCCGACTCGATCATGCCGCAGTTCAGATACATGACCGACAGCCAGCTCGCATCGATCGTCGCCTACCTGAACACGCTCGGTAACAAGCAGACCGCGAGCACCAATCTCATGATTCCCGACAAGTACGCGCCGAAGGAGCAGCCCTACCCCGTCACCGTGGAGAACTGGGACAAGGGCCGTGACATCTACGCCACCCACTGCCTGACCTGCCACGGCTGCGCCGGCAAGGGCGACGGCCCCTACGCGATGATCAACAACGCCCGACCGGCGGATCTGCGTCAGGACCGCTTCAAGAATCTGCCGGCGTCGTTCGACTTCTGGCGCATCTCCGAGGGCGTTCCCGGCACCGTGATGCCGCGCTGGAAGCAGTCCCTCTCGGAGGACGAGCGTTGGTACGTCGCGCTGTTCGTGCAGAAGGCGTTCATGGACATGGCGCCGCACCTCGCCGATGAGGGCGACCTCCCGGCCAAGTTCGACAAGCAGAACCCCGTCGAGGTCGATCCCGACACGCTCGACATCGGGAAGGCGATCTTCGTCGCGAACTGCCAGTTCTGCCACGGTTACGCGGGTCGTGGCGACGGCGTCGATGCCGCCGGCCTCATGCCCGCGCCGCCTGACTTCCACGACCCCGAGCTCTACAGCCCGTGGAAGGATGGCGACTGGTTCTGGCGCGTGAGCGAGTCGTTGCCGCTTCGCGCGATGCCGCAGTGGCACACCTGGTTCAACGAGACACAGCTGTGGTACGTGGCCAACTACGTGCGGCACGTACTCTCGCTGCCTGCCGAGAACGCCGAGCCGGTCGATCCCGACATGCCTGAGCGCATGAAGACCATCCTCAAGATGCCCGAGGATGCCAGCGTCATGCGCGGCCGCACCGTGTACCTCAAGCGCTGTTGGATGTGCCACGGCGACGCTGGCCAAGGCGAGGGTCCCGACGGCGAGTTCCTGCGCCCGGTTCCCGTGAACTTCACCGACCCGGCGATGAAGGAAGAGCTCTCGGACGCCGACTGGTTCTGGCGCGTGAGCGAAGGTGTGAAGAACACCGGCATGCCGATCTGGCGCCTGCTCCTCTCCGAGGAAGAGCGCTGGGACGCGATCGCCTACGTGAAGGCGACGTTCCTTGAGCCGAGCGAGCCCAAAGAGGTCAGCGACGAGCCGCCGGTCGAGTACCAAGCGCTCGACCCCGCCCCCTTCGAGCCCGCACCTGACGCCATCGCTCGAGGCAAGGCGACGTACGAGCGGCTGTGCCTCGAGTGCCACGGGCCCAAGGGCCAGGGCGACGGCAAGTACGGCGCGCCGCTGAAGCCGACCCCCGCGAACCTCACCGAGGACCCCGCATTCACGTCTGACGCCGGCTGGTGGTACTGGCGTGTCGACCGCGGAGTCGTCGGCGACAACAACACCCACCCTACGGCGATGCCCGCATGGCGCTACATCCTCACCGAGCAGCAGAAGTGGGAAGTCGTGTTCTACGGACGTCAGCTCGTAGGCGCAAAAGAGGAGGCGACCCCCTGATGGCTCTCGCCGTGTATATGATCGTCTCGACCATCGCCATATTCTGGATCGGGACCGCGTTCGCGCTCGCCTGGTCGGTCGCTGCGGGCCAGTGGCGGGACTTGGACGCGCACGCCGGATTCGTACTCGAGATCGAGGACTAGGAGGGCATCGTGCCTGTAGAGCAGCAGGTCAGCGCGATACTGTGGGGCCTCGGTGTCGGTGCGATCATCATCATCACCATCTGGCTCGTGGTCTCGAACGCGTGGTACCGCAAGGCTACCGAGAACCGCATTCCAGAAACGGATGTGAAGCCCACCCCCATCGGGATCGTCGAGGAATATCCCGAAGGTCTGGCCGAGGCGCATGGTGGTCCGACGATCTTCCTCAAGGCGCTCATCGTCGTGTTCATCGGCTGGACGATCGGCTACATCGCCGAATTCATCGTGCGAAGCAGCTAGGTGGCCTAGGCGTGCACGGACACGGCGCCACGCAGCTGGGCGCGCTGTCGCTTTGGGCAGCGTTCGCCCTCGGGCTCACGGGCGGTTTCGGCCACTGCCTCGCGATGTGCGGGCCCTTCGTGGGAGGCGCGTCGCTCGGACTCGGCGCCGGCGGCAGAAGCGCGAGCGAGGCGGCCCGCTTCCAGCTGACATACCACGTCGGCCGGCTGCTCACGTATGCGCTCATCGGCGCACTGCTCGGCGCGCTTGGTGGAGCGGGTGCGCTCTCCGCGCTGGAAGGCCCGTTCTCGCCGGCGGCGATCACGCAGTACCTCAAGCTGGCGGCGGGGCTCGCGACGGTCGCTCTTGGTATCTGGCTGTTGGCGCGATGGGCCGCGGGAAAGGCGGCTCAACTGCCTGAGGCCACAGGAGCGCTCACCCGCGGACGATTCTCGAGGATGGTGGCTGCCCTCGTGGCGAGAGGCGGACGGAACGGGCTGCCGCTCGGCATGATGATGGGCCTGTTGCCGTGCGGCCCGCTCCTGCCGGTCGAACTGGCCGCACTTGCCTCGGGGGGACCGGGTCCGGGCGCATTCATCATGCTCGCGTTCGGTCTCGGGACAGTGCCCGCGCTTGCGGGCTTCGGGGCCGCGAGCGGGATCCTCGGCACGCGGGCTCGGGGGTGGCTCGTCCCGGTCATGGGCCTCGCGGTCGTCTCGCTCGGTGCCGTCACGATCGTTCAGGGGCTCGCCCCGCTTGTGGCCTGACGTATGGCCGAATCGAGCGCCTGCGCCCTGTGCGGGCTGCCGATCATCGGCCGCCCGGTCCGCAGCGACGACCACGACTTCTGCTGTGAAGGCTGCCACCGCGTCCACGACGTCGCCTCCGAGGCAGGCATCGCACTGCCGAGCGTGGCCGGAAGAGCCGAGCGCGCATCCAGCGCCGCCGCACGCAAGGCGGCGGCAGCTTCTGCTGCGGGGGCTCGGCGAGAGACGTTCCGAATCGAGGGCATGTGGTGCGCGTCGTGCTCGCTCGTGCTCGAAGATGCGCTCATGGCGCTGCCGGGGGTGCTCGATGCCGAGGTGAGCTACGCGGCATCTCTGGCGCGTGTGACACGGGACCCAGAGGTCGTCGGAGAGCACGAGGTGCTCAAGCGCATCTCAGTACTCGGCTACAAGGCAGTCCCCTCGCGTGAAGCGGCCGGGGCGGAGGCCCACGGCACATCCGACCTCTTCTTGCGCTTCTTCGTCGCGGCTGCGGTGGGGATGTGGGTGAGCTGGCCCACATGGCTCGTCATCTGGCCAGCGGCATCGCGCGTGGGCTGGGGAACCGAGCGCCCGCTCGAGGCGTTCACCGGCGTGTTCGCTTTCATCGTGCTGGCCTACTGCGGCTGGCCCTTCATCGTCGGGGCGTGGCGCGCCGCCCGGGTCGGCCGCGCCACTATGGACACGCTCGTCGTCCTCGGCACGTGGACCGCGTGGGGCTACAGCATGGTGGCACTGTCGCTCGGCGGGCCGACTTACTTCGACTCGGCCGCGATGATCACGGCGATCGTGCTGCTGGGCCGCTGGCTGGAAGCGCTCGGGACGCGGGACGCAACGGCGGCGCTATCCGCACTGGCGAGCGCTGAATCCACGCTCGCCTGGCGCAAGGTGGACGACACGGGCGAGGCCGGAGGCGCGGCGGCCAGTGCGGAGCAGGTGCCCGCGAGTGAGGTTCGTCCCGGCGAGTTGGTGATCGTGCGAGCAGGCGAACGGGTGCCGGTCGACGGCGACGTCGTGGACGGCGGCTCGGAGCTCGACCGCTCGCATCTGACTGGCGAGCCGATGCCCTGCCCGGTGTCCGTCGGAGACGAGGTGTGGGCCGGCACCATCAACCTGTCCGGCCTGCTTACCATCCGCGTGACGCGCTCGGGGCCGGACACGCTCGCCGGCCGACTAGCAGGGATCGTGGAAGACGCGGCGTTCGCGAAGTCGCACGCACAGAGGGTCGCCGACGCGCTCTCGGCGGTCTTCGTGCCGTTCGTGATCGCGCTCGCGGGCATGACGGCTCTTGGCACGGTAGCGGCGGGCCTCGGCTGGGGCGAGGCCGTTGCTCGGTCTGTCGCCGTGCTCGTGGTCGCGTGCCCGTGCGCCCTGGGCCTCGCAACGCCTCTCGCGGTCTCCAACGCCGTGACCGCTGCGTCGCATGCAGGCGCGCTACTCCGCGGCGGCCCGGCGCTTGAGCGGGCGCAGCGGCTGCGGACGGTCGTCTTCGACAAGACAGGGACGCTGACCGAGGGCCTACCGAGACTCACCGGGTTCCTCGGCATCGATGAGGCTGCCGAGGAAACGCGCCTGCTCGGCGTCGCGCTGGCGCTCGAGGCGGGGGAATCGCACCCCGTGGCGGCCGCGGTTCGCGAGGCGGCCGCGCGGAGTGACGCAGCGGCTGCCGCGGAGGGGATCGAGCGTTTCCCGGGCCGAGGGATAGCGGGCGTGGTTGGCGGCGAGCGGTGGCTCCTCGGCAGTGAGGCGCTGCTGGCCGAGTCGGGCGTCGAAGTACCGGCGGCACTCGCGGCGGGTGCGCTGGGAGCCCGGGCGCGCGGCGAGCTGGTCGTGTGGCTACACGGTGCCGGCAAGACACACGCGCTCCGGTTCGCGGACGAACCGCGTGCGGCGGCCAGGCGGGCAGTCGAGGCGCTGAGGGCACGAGGGCTTCACGCGGTGGTGCTCAGCGGGGACGCGCGCGCCACGACGGCGTCGGTCGCGAACGCCGTGGGAATCGAAGATGTGCGCGCCGAGGTCTTGCCGCACGAGAAGGAGGAGGTCGTCCGCGGACTCGCGGAGGACGGCGGCGTCGCCTTCATCGGTGATGGCATCAACGACGCGGCAGCCCTCGCCGCAGCTGACCTCTCGATGGGCATCGAGAGCGGCGCGGACGTGGCCGTGCTGGCATCAGACGTCGTGTTGCTGAGCTCGGCACCCGGAGGGCCGCTGTCGGCCGTCCCGCGCGTGCTCGCCATCGCGGACAAATCACGTGCGGTCATTCGCGAGAACCTGGGGTGGGCGTTCAGCTACAACCTGATCGCTCTGCCGTTGGCGGTCACGGGTAGGCTCTCGCCCGTGTGGGCAGCTGCCGCCATGGCGCTCTCATCGCTTGCCGTGGTCGCCAACTCCCTGAGGATTCGTCGAGCAGGTCGTTAGGATGCCCGTGAGCCGCTGCGCCAGTCACAAGGAGCAGCGGTTCAGCTCGATCCTCGTCGCACCGGGGACTCCGTTCGTCAGCGCATCAGCAGTCGCCTCGTGACAGGTGAAGAAGACCACCTGTCGCGAAGCGGAGAGTGCGGCGATTGCTGTCGCTGCCTCCTGTATCCGCTCGTAGTCGTAGTTCACGACGATGTCGTCCATGAGCACGGGAAGGTGCGGACCCTGCTCGCCGAACGACTCGATGAGCCCGACGCGCAGAGCGAGATACAACTGCTCGGCGGTGCCGCGCGACAACTCAGGGATCGCGCGCACCTTGCCACTGTCGGTGACCACGGTGATACGCGACTCGCCGAACGGCACGCGGACGTCGGTGTACCGGCCCTTCGTGATTGCCGAGAATACCTCGCTCGCAACCCGCACGACCTGGGGCTGCCGGTCGCGCTCGTACCGCTCCCGTGCGAGGTCGACCAGTTTCACAGCCATGGCTTCTACGAGATAGCGGTCGGCGGCCTCGGCGGCCTCGGCGTTGAGTCCCTCAAGGTCCTGGCGAACGAGTGCCATGCTCGCGTCGCGCCCTTGGCTGCCTAGTTTGGTCTCCAGGGCCGTGTGCTCTTTCAGCAGCGCCTCGAACTCCTGGGCTATGCGCGTGAGCTCGACCGCGGCCTCGTCGCGCGCCGCCGCGAGCCCTGCCGTGAGGTGCTCCGTGATGCCGTACGCGGCTCCGATCTCGGCCATGCCCTGGGTGAGTCTCTCCAACGCGGATTCCGAACGCTCGATGTCGCCCTCCACGGCCTCGATGGCCGCCAGCGACGCCGAGCGCTTGTCGCGCGCCGCCTTGGCGGCCGAGAGCGCCTCTCCGGCGCGAATCGCAAGCGCTTGCGGTTCTGGAGAAGTCTCGGAGATGCCCAAAGGCCCTCTGACGAGCGAGGTCAGCCGCTCCGCCCAGGACACGGCCGCCTCGCGCTCGGCGTCGGCCTCGGCTCGAAGGCTCGCCGCCTGGGCAAGTAGCTCATCCCGCTTGTGGGCGTCGTCGAGGAGCGCTGCGACTGCAGCCGTCTCCACTCCACGCGCGTCCAGCCCGCTCTCCACGAGCCACGCGGCCCACTCGGCTGCCTTCTCGCCCAGCCGTGTTGCCGACTCGGCCGCAACCGCTTCCGCCGCCTCGGCGTCCGAACGCTGGCGGAGCGCCTCCGCACTAAGTGAGTCGGGAGCGCCTGCGCTCTGGCGCCGGCCGAGAAGGAGCATCGCGGCTCCGACGATGATTGCGGCCATGCCGACGACCGCCGCGACCGTCTGGCCGAGAGCCAGGCCGGCAGCCACGCCCGCCAGCCCAAGCGCGAGCACCACCCAAGCGAAGACCGGCGAGCCGCCTTCGCGTTTCAACGACGCTTCACCTTGACCCGCGCGTGTCAGAGCCTCCGCCTTGCTGCGGCTTGAGGAGGCGGCGCGTTGCGTCGCCTCGGCGTCCGCCTCGAGGCGAGCCTTGGTCGCTCTCCACCCCTCGAGCGCGGCGCGAGCCTGGGGCGTGTCGCGGGCTATCGGCGGTGCATCGTGAGTTGCGGCACTGCGCTCGAGTTCAGCGGCGCGCATTTCCAGCGTCCTGGCTCGCTCAGACTGGCCCTTCGCTGCACTCGCGTCCGCGAGAAGCGCCTCGATCTCGGCCGACAGCGCAAGGATCCGGTCATCTACGACGGTTCGCTCAGCGTCGCGACGATGCTCTGCAAGCGCCGTCCGGGCTGCCTCCAGCCGCTCACGCTCCTCTGCGGCGGTCGCCGCCATGCTCTCTACGTTCTGGAGGTCGCGCTCGAGCGCCCTGAGGCGCTTATCGGACGCCTCTTTCGCCTCGCGAACCGGGACGAGCCGCTCTCCCAGCTCCTTGAGGCGCCGCTGCTCGGCGGCGAAGTCGCGAGCGGCAGTCTCCAGTTCTCGGAGGGCCGCCCTCTGCTCCCTGATCCTTGCCGAGAGAACCGACAGCCTGGCGTTGCGCCCTCCCGGCTTGAAGAGGTCGCCTTTGCTCTGCTCGAGCGCACGGCGTACGTCGATCGGATTGACCTCGAGGCCCGATGCGCCAGCGTACAGCCGGTCCATGACCTGCTTGTCGGTTCCGGAGGCGATGTCGTCGAGCTCATCGAGACCGAATCCGAACACCACGCGGAATGTCTGCTCGGCAACGCTGCCGACGATCTCGGGCAGCAGGCCGTCGCGCTGAGGACCCTTCAGCGGATCGACGCGCACCGCCCCGCCTTTGGTGCCGTCGGTTCGGGTGATCGCCCACTCGCCTTCGTCGTTGCCGAAGACGAGCGTCCCCGCGCGTGTGCCGGCGGCCGGCTCGTAGCCGAAGTCCTTGCTCCGCCGGTCCGGGAAGCCGTAGAGAACTTGCCGCACCAGCGCGGTGTAGGTGGATTTGCCCGACTCGTTTGGACCGAGAACGACACTGAGGCCGTCGCCGAGGTCACCGAGGGAGCAGTCCTTGAGCGCCCCGAACGAGACGGCTTCGATGCGACGCAACTTCACTATTCGGCCCCCGATTCCTCTAGCAAGAGATCGAGCGCCCGGTCGCGCGCGCGTTGGACCAGCTCCTCGGCGGTCAGGCCGGGCGCATATCCGGAGAGCTTGTCCGCGACGGGCCCACTGAGCTCGGCTACCAGCGATTCGAGCATGGCCTCGTCGCCCACCAGCTCGGAGCTGATGCGCGCCACCTCGCCGGCGAAGTCAGGCGCGTCTTGCAGGGCATCGAGGTCGATCACCGCCCCACTTGCATCATCGAGCCGATCGAGCCACACCCACGGGCTTCGCGATGTCTGCTCAGCCCTCACCCGGTCGGTCAGGTCGCGCAGTACGGCAGGATGGGTGAGGTCCCCGTGTACCTCACTGCGGCCGACGAGTCGGACCCGAGCCACCACGGGCTTGGATGCCTGCATGCTCGCCTGCGCAAGGCGATCGTTGAGCAGTGCTTCAAGACGGTCGAGGTCGGACGCGTCGGACACGTCGATCTCCTCGAGCGCCCACGACACCGAAGCGAGCTCTAACTGCTCGAAGGATGTGACGCCCGAAGCGGCGACCGTCACCACGCAGCATCCATGGGAGCCCGTCTCCTTGGGATTCAGGCCCTGCGGACTGCCCGCGTAGACCGCGTAGGGCGCCATGGACAGCACCTCGTGCTTGTGGATATGTCCGAGGGCCCAATAGTCCATGCCCGTCGCGGACAACGCCTCGAGCGTGCACGGCGCGTAGGGGTCGTAGCCCTCCTTGTTGCCGACGTTGGAGTGAAGCAGCCCGATGGCGACAGTGTCGGACTCCTCGCGACGGTAGCCCGGCGTGAAGTCCTCCCTCTCGGCGCGTTCTCGGAAGCTGCGCCCATAGACCGCACAGACGAAATCACCATCGCAAAGTGCTACTGCCCGCTCGGTCTGCGCGCCGCCGAAGACATGGGTGTTGCCCGGCATGGCGAGTCCCGCGGTCCACCCGGACAGAGGATCATGGTTGCCGTGGATGATGAAGAGCCCGATGCCCGCCGCATCGAGGCGGCGTGCCTCATCACGCAGGAACGCCTGCGCACGCAGACTGTTGTCCGCGGAGTTGTACAGATCGCCCGCCACCACCACGAAGTCCACCGCACGCTCGATTGCGAGGTCGACGATGCGGCCCCATGCCTGATAGGTGGCCTCGGCAAGCTCGCGCCCGATGCGCTCGTCGGCTGCGCTCAAGCCTTGGAACGGCGCGTCGAGGTGCAGGTCGGCGGCGTGTATGAACGTGACGCTATCGCGCATGGGGCTCCCCCAACGAGGTGGTTCTCGGCGGTCACGCCGATGCTAGCACGGGGGTCTGACATGCAGACGAGTCCTCGGCGGCCTCAGCGCGCCACGCGCCGCCACTTCGTGGCCCAGCCGTCGACCAGGTCGAGCGCCTCGTACAGCGCCACGCCGAGAAGCGCCATCGCGATGATACCGGCGAACATCTCCGGGTAATCTATGCGCCCCCACGCGTCGACGATGAACCATCCGAGGCCGTTGGTGCCCGCGATCGACTCGGCAAGGAACAAGACCGCGATCGCCGTACCCGTGCCTATCCGAAGCGCGGTGAATATCTCCGGCATCGCAGCCGGTATGACCACGTGGCGCGCGATATCCCAGCCTGTCGCGCCGAGCGATCGGACCGAGAGGACGGCGCCCTCGGGCACGGCCTTGGCGGCGTCTCTCGATGTCACAAGGATCTGATAGAAGACGATGAGGGCGATGAGGGCGATCTTCGGCGAGTCCTGAAGGCCAAGGAGGACCAGGAACACCGGCAGGAAGACGACTTTGGGGATCGGATAGGTGAGGAAGATGATGGGGGCCACAACGGCGTCGACGCGTGGCGAGCGGCCTATGTAGAGACCGAGCGGCACGGCAACGAGCGTCCCGAGAGCCATGGCGGCGACCACGCGCCACAGAGAGACCACCAGCTCGGGCCAGAGCTCGGGGATGAGTGCGAAGAAGACGGGTAGCGCAGTGGCCGGGCTCGGCAACGCCGGCGAGTTCACAGCGGCCGCAAGCAGAGCCCAGCTCGCGAGCAGCACGACGATCGCGCCCACGTACCCGAGGAGGCGTCGAGTCCCGGCCCTCACGACAGCACCTTCTCGGCAGGCTCGGCGTGCAAGGCGCCCTCCGCGGACAGCAGGCGCCTGAGCTCGACGCAGCGCTCGTAGAACGCCGAGGACTCTCGATATCCGGTGCTGCCCATCTCAGGGTTCTCGACGATCGCCGAGACCCGGCCCGGCCGCGGCGACATGACGACGACACGTCGGCCGAGAAAGACCGCTTCCTCGATCGAATGGGTGACCAGCACCTGGGCGTGGCCCCGCCGCCGCCAAAGCGCGAGCAGGACATCTTGCAGATCCTCGCGGGTCAGGGCGTCGAGCGCAGACAGAGGCTCGTCCATCAGCAGGAGGTCGGCGTCGAGGGCGACCGCGCGCGCGAGCCCCACGCGCTGGCGCATGCCGCCCGAGAGCTCGCCCGGATAGGCGCGGGCGAAATCCGAGAGTCCCACGCGCTCGAGCGCCTCGGCACCCAGCCGCTTGGCCTCAGCGCGTGACGCTCCCCGTACGACCAGCCCGAGTGACGCGTTCTGCTCGACAGTCTTCCACGGCAGCAGGCCATGCTCTTGCAGGATCAATGCGGTCTCCCGGCGGGGCCCGGTAACCGCGTGCCCACCCACGAGCACCGTGCCCTCGGTGGGAGCCAGCAGCCCGGCCGCCAGCAGCAACATGGTCGACTTGCCGCAACCGCTCGGACCGATCACCGCGATCGGCTCGGCCTCGGCGATGCTCAGCGTCAACCGCTCGAGGGCCCGGACCGAGCGGTCCGAGCCCTCGTAGGTGACGCTCGCGTTATCGAAGACGAGCGTGGTCACGCGTTACTTCTGGGGAGTGACGAGGGTGAGGTCCTCGTAGGTGACGTCAGCCTTGAGGTAGCCCTTGGCCTTCATCCAGCTGATGACCGCGTCGACCTCGGGCTTGCCGGGCAGCTCGGCCTTGGGATACGTGTTCACCTTGTACGTCGTGGCGAGCGGCTTCGGCAGGCGCGCCTTCTCCACGAGCATCGGGCGGTAGGCATCCGGGTTCGCGTTGATGTCAGCGACGGCCTTGTCCCACGCCACGAGCACGGCGTCGGCGCTCGCGGTGCCGCCGGGCTTGCGCAGGTAGTCATCGGAGATGAACAGGATGGTCTGGGAGAGGTTCTTCGCCGACTTGGTGTCGTCGCCCACCAGCTTGGCGCCGCCCTGCTCGGCGAGCGTCACGAACGGCTCGGGAAGCGCCGCTGCCTTGAGCTTGCCCGCCATGAGCAGCTCGAAACGCACCGGCACCTTCTTGACCTCTTCCTTCTTCACCTGCTCGGCGGGCACGCCCGCCTCGGCCATCAGCCCGTCCAGCACGTACTCCTGGATGGTCGCCGAGGACGTGCCCACAGGAACGTTCGCGAGCGCCGACAGCGTGGTGACGTCGCTCTTGGGAGCCGCGAGCACGCCGAACCGGCCCTGAGTCGGGTCGGTGCCCAGCATGACCGTGAGGATCGTGCCCTCAGTGCCGGCGGCCTCGAGGTTGGTCGCGGCGATGATGTCGCCCATGAACGCGTTGATGGCGCCCGCGGTGAACGCGGCGTCACGCTCCTGCGCGCTCTGGAAGACCTCGATCTTCACGTCGCCGAGCCCGGCCTCCTTGAAGTAGCCCTTGTCCTCGGCGACCCAGAGGGGCAGCGAGTCCTCGGTCGGGAGCGTACCGATCACGATCGGCACCGGCTTGCTCTCGGTCGAGCCGGCGGTGTCAGCAGGCGGCTGCGTCTTCTGCGCGCAGCCGGCGACCAACAGCGCCGCGGCAACGGCCACGAGCAGCAGGGCGCCAAGAGAACGTGACTTCATGCGTGATGCCTCCTAGTTGGTGTGGCGCGAGCGCGCCTTATGCGGTGGGCGTACCTGCGGCGCGGCGCAAGCGGATCTCGTCGCGCACGGGGATGGCCGAGAAGCCCGGCGTCGCGGAACCGAAGCGGTCGGCTACCTCGCCGACTGCCACTTCCGAGATCGCGAAGCCATGGCGCTGGAAGAAGTAGAGCAGCGGGATGTCGTCGTTGGTTGTCATCGCGCGAAGGAAGCTGAGCCCGCGTTCGGCAGCCAGATCACCGGCAGCATCCACGAGCGCAGCTCCCACGCCGGTCCCCTGGAACTCGGGATAGACCGACAGGAAGATGATCGACGCTTCCCCGCCGAGGATGACCAGCGAAAGCATGCCGCACATCTTGCCGCCCGACTCGGCGACGAGATTCACGGCGGACATCACGTCGAAGGTCGAGCCATAGGCGTCCACGATCGTCTCGCCGAGCGCCCGGTCGCAGATCGTCTCGATCTCGGCCTGGTCGTCGTCGGTCGCACGGCGCACGGTGAACTCGACTTCGCGGCGCTCGTGGTGATCGGCACAGGTGACCGACATCCGCGCCTCGCCAAGCGGCAGGTCCTTGCCACATGCCGGGCAGCGGTAGTGCGGGAATGGTAGATCGAACTCGCTCATAACCGGGCTGCTCCCCTCGAGGTTCGCCGCGCGTGCGGCCTCTTGGTTATACCGCTACTCGCACCACCGCGCGAGGGCGAGGAGCTGGCCCGTCGGTCGGCGGCGTGGTTTAGGTATCATCCCCCCATGGAACGAATACCGCCCCTGCTTGCCGAGGACCCGCGCGCGACCGCCGCTTTGGCCGACGTCGAGGTACTTTACAGCGACCTCGACGGTACCCTCGTGGCGCGCGGCGGCTGCCTGCTCGCGGGCGCGGACGGCGAGCCGGGCCTTGAGGCCGCGCAGGCGGTCGTGGACCTCAACCGCGCCAAGCTGAGGGTCGTCCCCATCTCGGGCCGCGGACGGATCCAGCTCACCGAGGTCGTCCGGCTTCTCGGCTGGAGTGACTTCATCGCCGAGGCCGGCGCGATCATCGTCCACGGCGTCGGCCCGGGCTCGGTAGTCCGCTACAACAACGCCGAGTGGCCCGCGTCGCTGCTCGAGGGTGGCGTCACGCCTTTCGAGCTCATCGACCGATCGGGCGCCTACGAGGCGCTCGTGCAGGCGTTCCCCGGCCGCGTCGAGACCCATACCCCCTGGCACATGGACCGAGAGGCGACGCACCTGCTGCGCGGCTGCCTCGATGCGCGTGCCGCCCAGGGCGTTCTCGATGAGCTAGAGCTCCCCATCGGCCTACTCGACAACGGGATGGTCCGGACCAAGGGCGCGCTCGCGTGCGGTCCTGACGAGTTCCCGCACGCCTACCACCTGGTGCCGAAAGGCGTCAGCAAGGCACAGGCGATCCGGCTCGACCTCGAGATGCGCGGGCTCTCGCCGAGCCAGGCGGCTGCGATCGGTGACTCCGCGACCGACATCGAGATGGCGGACGCCGTCAGCGTGATGGTGCTCGTGGACAACGCGTTCGATAGCGCGGGAGTGCGCTCCGCTCTCGCCGAGAATGAGCGGCCCAACGTGTACCGGACCTGCGCCCGGCGTGGTGAAGGCTGGGCCGAGTTCGCCCGGATCTGGCTGGCGTCCGCCCGAGCCTAGGCCTGCGCCAACCCTGTGGCAGCGGGCGGCTCCGGAGACAGGCAGTCGTCTTCGGTCTCGATCAGCCAAGCCGCCACTGCCCTGCGCGCGATCTCAGCGGGCGTCACGCCCAAGCGCTCTGCCTCTCGGCACAACTCGCAATGACGCTCTTCATCCAGATCGAATTCGATCCGCATCAACTCGCCCATCCCTGGTCCCCCCGAGTCCGAAAATCGGTTGCGGGCCGATGGCTGCATCTTCGCCGCTCCTTGCGATTCCCCTCTTTAGCGGCGTACAATCCGTATGCTTGCGACCAGCACTTTCGTTGTTCCAAGCATTGACAGCCGAGGAAGTCAGCTCCGTCCGTTACGGTGCGGCTCCTGTTCGAACACAGGCCACTGCCCGGAAATGTCGAGAGACGCCAATGGGTAGAACAGCCCTCGCCGGCTTAAGGCGAAGGCTAAGGTGGCTGGGCTCTCGGGAAGCGCTTCGGCGCATCCCGCAGGCGGAGCGAGACTCCGCCGCGTCGGCGACACCACGCGCCGCGCGCCCTACGTCGGACAGTGCCAAAACCGCATGACGAGGGATGCGAGCGGTGACCCTACGGTGCATGGTGCCCAGACAAGGGCGCTGTGCGCCGATATGCGTGGATTGCCACGTACACCGCCGCCCCTGGTCCCTATCGGACGCAGGGGCTTTTTCGTTCTGTCCGATCTGTAGCCGTGAGACAAGGACCTGCGTGAAACCTCACAGTCCGTAGCCCTCGGACCGCGCTCCCCGAACATCGGGCGCTCGGCCACGAGGGACCGAAGCCGCCTGATACACCCACGTGTCCGCTCGCTGCGCTTCTTCGCGCACGAGCCGGATCTCGAAGGGAGGGAGTTGCCCGTGATCTATCTCTCGCAGATGCTCGGCAAGCCTGTCATCGACGCGACAGGCGAGGAGATCGGAATCATCAACGACATCGCCATCGCGACCGGCGAAGTCTTCCCGCGCGTCACTTCGCTCGCGTTCCGCGGGCCCGACAAGACGCCGTTCATGCTGTCTTGGCGCAAGTTCGTCGAACAGTTCGACGGCGAGCAGATAACGCTCAACGTCCCCGCCGCCGACATCCGATTCAGCTACCTGCAGCCCGACGAAGTGCTTCTTGCCCGCGACCTGCTCAACAAGCAGATCGTCGACACGCAAGGCATGAAGGTCGTGCGCGTCAACGACCTCAAGCTCTCCGACTCGCGCAACCAGCTGCGCCTTCTCGGCGCCGAGGTCGGTGTTCGCGGCATCCTGCGCGGCATCTCGCCCGCACTCGAGAACGGCATCGAGCGCTTCGTCGGCCTGTTCGGCCGCGAGTTCGCCGAGAACCTCATCGCGTGGAACTACATGGACCTGCTCGACCGTGACCTGTCGCAGGTGAAGCTGTCCGTCACCCACAAGCGTCTCCACGAGCTGCATCCGGCCGACGTCGCCGACATCATGGAGCAGCTCTCGGCGAGTCAGCGCGCCAAGGTGTTCGAGCACCTCGACAACACCCAGGCAGCCGAGGCGATCTCCGAGCTCGAGGACGAGTACCAGGCCGACGTCATCGACGACCTCTCCGAGCGCCGGGCGTCCGTGCTCCTCGCCGAGATGGACCCCGACGACGCCGCCGACATCGTCGGTGACCTGCCGCGGGACAAGGCAGAGCGCCTCCTGCGCCTGATGGGCCTCGAGGACGCTCAGGCGATCCGCGGGCTCCTCGGCTACAAGGAGAAGACGGCGGGCGGCATCATGACGCCGGAGGTCACGACCGTCACTGACGACATGACCGTCCAACAGGTCATCGAGCACCTCCGCGACGTCGCCGAGGAACAGGAGTCCATCTACTACGTGTACGTCGTCGAAGGCGACGCGCACCTCACCGGCGTCATCTCGCTGCGTGACCTGCTGCTCGCCCAGCCGGGCACGCTCGTGAGCGAGCTCGCTGAGCGCGACCTGTTCAGCGCGGGCCCGGACGACGACCAGGAAGACGTCGCCGAGGACATGAGCAAGTACGACCTGCTCGCGCTCCCTGTCGTCGACGAGACCGGCAAGCTCCTCGGCATCGTGACCGTCGACGATGCGCTCGACGTCCTCGAAGAGGAAGCCGAGGAAGACCTCGCCATCGCGACCGGCTCGGCCCGCGACCGCGGTCCCGCGTTGTCGCTGTGGGGCCGCATCTGGCGCCGCAGCATCTGGGTTGTCATCTGGGCCGCCGCATTCGGCCTGTACGCCTACTTCTGGCCCCAGCTCCAGCAGGCCGCCGTCGAGCCCGGCGTGGAGCTTGGCATCACGCTCGTCGGTGGTGCCGTCCTGCTGCTCCCCCTGATGCTCCGGACCGCCGAGGAGTCGTCCTCGCGAGCCGTCGCCGAGATCATCGAGGGTGCCGATGACGAGCGGCCCAGCCTCACCCGCCGCCTGTTCGCCGAGGGTTCGGTCGGACTCGCGGTGGGGCTTGGCACCGGCCTGTTCGCGGCTGCCTATGCCTACGTCACGTACCACGAAGCGGCGATCATCGTGGGGTTCGGCGCCGCCACGGCGATCGCCACCGTAGCGACCGTGGTGTTCGGCAGCGTGGCGGCCGACCGGGCGCTTCGGATGAGCGACCGCGACGTCGTGATCTCGTCGACCGCGCTCTCGGTCATCGCCATGGTGTTCGGCGCCATCGCCTACGCGCTCTGCAGCTTCGCGGCCGGCCCGGCGATCGCCGCCGTCCTCGGGGCGTAATCGCGTGACCGTCGCGCCCGACAAGAAGCGCCGCTACGGAGCGCTCGCCATCCTGGCCGCCCTCGGCCCGGGCATCATCGCTGCGTCCGCGGGCAACGACGCCGGTGGGGTGTCCACGTATTCGGTCGATGGCGCGAGCTATGGCTACGCGACCCTTTGGATGATCTTCGTCATGACGTTCGCCCTGGTGGTCGTGCAGGAGATGGCCGCTCGCATGGGCGCGGTGACGGGCAAGGGCTTCGCGGCGCTGATCCGTGAGCGCTTCGGCGTGCGGCTGACGCTGTTCGCGATGATCATGCTCCTGGCGAGCAACGCCGCCACGAGCGTCGCCGAGTTCGCCGGCATCGCTGCCGCGCTCGAGATCTTCTCGATCCCGCGCTGGATCTCGGTGCCGGTGGTCGCAGTCGTCGTGTGGTTCCTCGTCGTGCGTGGAAGCTACCGCCACGTCGAGAAGGTGCTGCTGGCGATGTCGCTCGTCTTCTTGGCCTACCCGCTCGCGGCCATCGCCGCCAAGCCCGACTGGGGCTTCGTGCTCAAGTCCACGGTCGTCCCCACCTTCATCCCGGAACCGCAATTCGTACTGCTCGTCATCGCGACGGTGGGCACGACGATCGCCCCGTGGATGCAGTTCTTCGTGCAGAGCAACATCGTGGACAAGGGCGTGGGCGTCAAAGAGCTCTTCTTGCAGCGTGTGGACGTTATCGCCGGCGCTATCGCCGCCAACATCGTGGCGTGGTTCATCATCGTGACCACGGGCACCGTGCTCTTCCCGCAGAACATCAAGATCACCGGCGCCGAGCAGGCCGCCGCCGCCCTCGCCCCCATCGCGGGTCAGTACGCGAGCGCGCTGTTCGCGTTCGGCCTCTTCGGCGCGTCGCTGCTCGCGGCATGCGTACTTCCGCTCACGGCTGCCTACGCGATCACCGAGGCATTCGGCTGGGAGCGCGGGATCGACCGCACCTGGGCCGAGGCGCCCGCATTCAACGCGATCTACACGTTCGTCATCCTCTTCGGCGCAGCGCTCGTGCTCGTTCCGAAAGCGCCGCTCATCACCATCATGGTGCTCTCGCAGGCGGTGAACGGCGTGCTGCTCCCGTTCCTGCTCATCTTCATGATCCTGATCATCAACGATCGCCGCATCATGGGCCGCTACACCAACGGCCGCACCGGCAACGTCATCGCATGGACCACTGTCGTGGTCGTGATCGGACTGACGGTCGCGCTCATGGGCATGCAGGCCGCGCAGTCGCTCGGGTTCATCTGATGCCACAGGACCGCGAACACGCCGCCCGCGCGAAGGCCGACATCCGCGAGCGCGCCCGCTCCGCACGCCGCTGTCTCGACCCGGGTTTCTGCGCTGACGCCGCCGAGCGCATCGCCGAGGACCTCCTGTCGCTTCCCGAGCTGCGCGTCGCACGCGTCGTGATGGCGTATGCGGCGAGCCCTGAGGAGCTCGACCCGGCGCCGGTCATCGAGGCGCTCCACGGCCTCGGCAAGGCGGTCGCCCTGCCGCGCGTGGAGTCCCCCGGCGTACTCGGCGTGCATCTGTTCGCCCATGGCGACGAGCTCGAGGGCGGAGCGTTCGGGATCCGGCAGCCATACGTGCACGCGCCGCGACTGCCGTTCGAGTCGATCGACGCGGTCATCGTGCCGGGGGTCGCGTTCGACTCGCTCGGTCGACGAGTCGGCTATGGCGGCGGCTACTACGACCGGCTCCTGCCGCAGCTGCGCCCCGACTGCCTGCGCATAGGCATCGCCTACGATGAGCAACTCGCCGAGGAGCTCCCTGCCGAGGACCACGACGAGCGCGTGCACGTGGTGGTCACGCCCACGCGGGTCATCCATCCGGGCGGGCGTTTCGAAGAGCTCGGGGCCGGCTAGCCGCCCGAGCCGGTTGCAGTCGTCGACGGCACGCTCGGGCTGACGGCCGCCGGTGCCGGTCGCCGACCCGAGCGGGCCCACGTCCGCGCCTCATGCATCTCGTCGATCGTCACGAACGTGTAGCCGCGCGCGCGCAGCTTGCGGATCACGTACTTGAGCGCAGCCGCCGTCTGTCTGCGGTCGCCCCCGCCATCGTGGAAGAGCACCACCGAGCCCGGACGCACCGCGCGCACAACTCCGTTGACGATCTTCTTGGTGCCGGGCTTCGTCCAGTCCTCGCTGTCCACGTCCCAAAGCACAGCGTTCTGGTTGAGGCGCCGCACGACACGCCACGCATCCGAGTCCATCGCGCCGTACGGCGGTCGCAACAGATTCGTCTCGACCCCCGTCGCGTGCCATATAGCCCGCTTTCCGCCGAGGATCTGCCTGCGGACCTCGGCCTGGCTCACGGCCGAAAGCTCGCGGTGTCCGAGCGTGTGGTTGCCCACCGTGTGCCCCTCGGCCACCACCCGCTTGGCAAGGTCGGGGTAGCGCTTCGCCTGGTTGCCCAGCATGAAGAACGTCGCGTGGACCCCCTCTTGCCTGAGGATGTTGAGGATCCGCGCAGTCGACTGCGGCCAAGGGCCGTCGTCGAAGGTCAGCGCTACGAGCTTGCCGTTGGCAGGGCGCACGCGCATCACGACCATGGTGCTCGGCGTGCGAAGCACAGTGCTCGTCACCTCGTAACCCGAGACTTCACCGCGCGTGACACGCCTCACGCCGGGCGCGCCCAGCGAAGAGAGCTCTGTGAGGGGACCGTAGCCTTCGACGCGGGTCTCGAACGGGATGGCCACATCGGTCACGACCACCGACTCCATGCGGTCAGCACCATGGGCGCTCGTGAGCACGTCACCTGCGAACAGGCGCTGGGAGCCGGTCGTAGCGCGCCCGTTGCGCCTCACGACCGGGGAGCCTCCCTGCCCACGCGCCGCGATCCCGCCATGAATGCCGAGGATATCGCCACTGGGAGCGGCGAATGCTCCGGCGCGAGCCAGGTCCTCGACCGTCGTGCCGGCCACCACAAGCTTGTCCTTACCATCCACCTTGATCGCGAGCGGCCTGTTGGCCGACCATCCGGCCAGCATGGCGATAGCGAGCAGCAGACATGCAGCGACCAATGCGGTCACCCATTGGATGCGCTCTCTGCGCGGCGGCTCGACGACGTAGTACGACATTGCTGCGATGTGCCCCTCGGATACCAGACGTGCCCAGTAGAGCTGCTCAGTGCGAGATGCGTGCCACGCGCCCGCTGCTCACTTCGAGCAGCCGCTCGAGTGGCATACGGACCATCGATGACGGCGTGCCGGCCGCCGGATAGACCGTGGCGAAGCGCTCGAGCGAGTCGTCGATGAGCACCGGTAGCTCCTCGGGCAGCCCGAACGGCGATACGCCGCCGATCGCATAGCCGGTCGCCTCGCGGACCTCCTCGGCGTTCGCCATCCTTGCCGAGGACACGTGCATCTCAGCCGCGATCGCCTCGAGGTCGCCTCGGCGGTCACCGGCGACGAGCGCCATGATCGGACCGGCGCCCTCGGTGACGACCACCAGCGATTTCACGATCTGCCCGAGCTCGCAGCCCATCGCATCGGCAGCCATCTGCGCGGTCTTGGTGGACTGCTCGAACTCGAAGAGGCCTTCGCTCAGGCCAAGGGAATCCAAGATGAAGCGGACGCGCTCACGCGAGCCCGACTTGCGAGGCTGTTCTGACACGGATGCCGCCTTGTCACTACCAGGGAACAGGTGCGCGTTCAGGAATGCGCAACGGTAGTTTAAGCGACTCGAGCACGGCTTCCAGGTTTTCGGTCCAGACCGACAGCGAGCGCAGCTCGAGTTGCAGCAAGGGATAGCGCGCGTCTGGGTGCACGACGGTGAACCCGTTGCGCAGGAGGAACTCGAGGCCCATCACTGGCGACTCATCGAGCGCGGCAGGTTTCTGAGCTGCCGCGAACGCCTCCACCCGTCGCTCGCCGCGGAGCACCATATCGCGCAGGGCGGCCCGCAGCAGCACCGTGCCGAGGCCGTGATGGCGCGCGTCCTCCGAGATGTGCATGCAGGCAAGCAGCGGGACGTCGGGATCCTCGGGTCGCGATGCGAACGTCTGTGCCTGCGGGAAGTATCCGCTCGGCGCGTACTTGATGAAGCCGAGTATCTGGTCGTCCTCGTAGGCGACCCGCCCGCAGTCGCCCCACTCCTGCACCACGCGGTGATACCACTCGGCCTGTCGCTCTTCGTCGCAGACCGAGCCGCAGCGACGTTCCTGCTCGTGCTCGGCTTCCCAGAAGATGCAGTTCGGACAACCGATGGCGAGTTCGGCGAAGTCGGAGAGCATGAGCGGTCGCAATTTGCGCGTCATCGGCGTGTGGCCCTCAGGCCCGAGGCGGTGTGCCCGGGCATCTCAGTCGTCGTCATCCGGGTCACCCATGGCGTCGACGATCTCGTCGCGCATCGCCTTGAGCCAGCCCACTGCTTTCTTTCCCGACTCGCTGCTCGCCGCCACCTGTGCGGCCGCCTTGCCGTAGCGAACGGCCGACTTCGCGGCTGCGCCGGCGGCCGTCGCCGCGTCGCCGACCTGCTTCTTGGCGACTGCAGCTCCCTTGCCTGCGACAGCTGCCGCTCCCCCGGTCGTGTCGCGCTCGGCGACCTCATCGGCGACGAAGATCCAGCCGTCCCGGTAACCGCGCACGTTCGCGGCCTCGATGGAGCGCGTGCCGACCGCTGCGTCGGCCACAGCCCCGCTGGTTATCTCGATGGCATGGAGAGCGCCTGTCGCGTAGTCGAAGCGCCCGTTCTTCACGCTGCCGAGTTTCGCGCCAGCTTCGGTACGCACGGGCATCCCCGTCCAGATGACGGTTGTGTCCCAATTGAGATCGAGTAGCTGTGCGGCGCGCTTGTCCCACGCCTGGCGGTCGTCCCGCACGAGGATATCGCCGTGGTCGAGCGACGTGAGTCCGCGCGCGAGCATGCGGTCCTTGCGGTCGTAGAGGAAGAGGAGTCGCGGCCGCTCGACGACGAAGCCCACGACCTTCGGCTCGTCGAAGGCGAACAGCACGTTGACGACGCGGCCGACCGGTTTGCCCTTGGTCGTGTACACCCGGGAGCGATACAGGTCGTCGAACGATATCGCCACGGTCCATCCTCTCGAAAACGAAGGCCGGCCCCCCTGGTGGGGAACCGGCCTCGATGTTACCGCGAAACGGGCGACTAGAGCTCGGGGACGTCCGGCATGCTGGCCTCGGCCATAACGACCGGGGTCTCAGTCTTCGGACGAGCCTTCTCCGAGACGGCACCCAGCGTGTCGACAGCCTTGCTACCGGCGACGTCGACCGCGCCCTTGGTGGCTTCGGCGGTCTTGTCGATCGCGTCCTTGGCGACCGGTGCGGCCTTGTCCACGGCGACCTTCGCCGAGTCGGCAGACTTCGCTACCTGCTCCTGCAGCCGTCCGCGGGCCTCATCGATCTTGGTGCGCAGCTGATCGCTCTGCTCGGCGACCCTCTCCTTGCCGGTCTCGTAGACCTCGGCTGCGCGCTCCTTGCCGGTCTCGTAGAGCTCGACGCCCTGGCCCCAGTAGTCCTCGGCGCGCTCGGCGATCATGTCCCGCGTCTCCTTGCCAGACCGAGGTGCGAACAGGAGACCCAATACCGCACCTACCAGCCCTCCGAGCAGAAACGCCCCGAAGACCGACCCTCCTCGACGTTCGTACATGACGAGCACCTCCGTCGTCGACCATTGAATATGACTGTCAGCGAAAACGACTCGGCACCCTCGCCGAGCCTACTCTGACTATGTACCCGAATCCCCCCGGGCCAGTGCGGCCCGTACCACCCTTGATACCACATCCTGGAAGGTCATCCCAGCCGCAGTAGCCGCCATGGGTAGCAGCGAGGTCTCCGTCATGCCCGGCGACGTATTGCACTCGAGCACCTGCGGCACACCGTCGGCCCCAACCACCAGGTCAACCCTGCTGACGTCGCGGCAACCCACCACCTCGTGCACCCGCCTTGCGACTCTGGCGGCCTCTGCGGCGGCCTCGGGTGAGATGCGGGCCGGTGCGAAGAAGTCGACTCCGTCCACCGACATCCTCGCCGAGAAGTCGTAGAGCCCCTGGCGCGCGGATATCTCGACCGCGGGCAGCACCGTGATGTCGCTCCCCTCGCCCAGCACCGTCACCGCGAGCTCGGTCCCCTCGACCCAACGCTCGACGATCGCCGAGGAGTCGTACGACAGCGCGTCTAACAGCGCATCGGCCAGGTCCCCGGCGCACTCCACACGGTGCATGCCGAGCGCAGAGCCTTGCCGCGACGGCTTCACCGCGACCGGGAAGCCGCCTGCGGCATCGCCCATGAGGTCGATCGCCGTCGCGGCGCCCATCTCTTTGAACGCATCAGCCGTCAGCGTCAGCCACGCCGGCGTCGGGATATCGTGTTCCGCGAAGAGGTGCTTTGCCACCGACTTGTCCCACGATAGGGCGCTCGCCACGACCCCCGGCCCCGTGTAGGGCACGCCGAGGAACTCGAGCAGCTCCTGGATGGTTCCGTCCTCGCCGTACTTGCCGTGCAGCGTGATGTAGGCCGCGCTGGGCCGCTCGGACCTCAGGGTCGCGACCAAGTCGCTCGTCACGTCGAGCGCGAGCACGTAGTAGCCCAGTTCCTCGAGCGCCTCGCAGACGTGGCGCCCGCTCGCGAGCGAGACCTCGCGCTCGAGCGAACGTCCGCCCATCAGGACGGCGATCTTCTCACGCATTGCGGATCCCCTCTCGGCCGGCGCTCACGCGGCACCTTCTCGGCAATCTGGCAGCGCTCCTGCTGCGATGAACGCGCGATAGAGCTCGAGCCTGTCCTCGACGACCTCGGCGAGACGCCTGACGCCCTCGGTGATGGCCTCCGGCTCAGCGTAGCAAAAGGCCAGGCGCATGCAGTTGCGGCCGCGGCCGTCCGGAAAGAAGCCGTCCCCGGGCACGAACGTGACACCGTGCTCCACGGCTTCGGCGAGCATCGACGCGCAATCCACGTAGGGCGGCAGCTCGACCCAGACGAAGAACCCGCCGTCAGGCCGTGTCCATCGAGCCTCGGGCGGAAAGTGCTCGCCGAGCGCGGCGAGCATGGCGTCACGCCGCTCGGCGTACGTGGCGGTCAGGTTCTGCAGCACCTTGCGCCACCGCGTGCCCACGAAGTAGCGCTCCGCGGTCACTTGGGCGAAGTTGCTGCCGCAGAGGTCAGCGGCCTGCTTCACCAGGAGGATCTTCGCGAGGATCGGCTTGGGCGCCACGACCCATCCCAGCCGCAGCCCCGGGGCGAAGATCTTGCTGAACGTCCCCAGGTAGATGACCTCGTCGTCGAGGGAACGCAACGGCTTCATGTGGCCGCCCTCGAACCTGAGCCGCCCGTAGGGATCGTCCTCGACCACCGGGATGTCGTACTCGCGAGCGAGCTCGAGCAAGCGGCGGCGGCGCTCAGGCGACATCGTCACACCGGCAGGGTTCTGGAAGTTCGGGATCGTGTAGATGAACTTGGCCCCGCGCGGCCCGACTCGCTTCAGCTCCTGCTCGAGCAGGTCCACTCGCATGCCATCGTCGTCCATCGGCACGCAGCGGATGTCGGGCTGGTATGCCGAGAACGCCTGCAGGGCTCCTACGTAGGTCGGCCCCTCGGTGATGATCACGTCACCCGGGTCGAGAAACGCCTTGCCGAGAAGGTCGAGCGCCTGCTGCGCCCCGGCCGTGACGACCACATCGTCGGCAGAGATGCGCACGCCAATCTCGGCCATAAGCTCGGCGACGAGCGTCCGGGTCTGCGGCCGACCCTCGCTCGAGCCGTACTGGAGCGCACTGGCGCCCTCATGCACGACCGCATCGTGGGCAGCCGCCGCCACGGCCTTCGACGGCACCTGCGATACCTCGGGCATCCCGCCCGAGAGCGAGATCATGTCCGGTCGCGACGCTGCCGCGAACAGGTCGCGAACCGCGCTCGAGCGAACGCCGGCTATCCGCTCGGCGTACCGGTCGCTCCACCGGTCGAACACCACTCTGGCGGTACCCATCGCCTTCACCTCCCAAGGGCCGTGCGCCACTGCTGCGCCGTACCCTTCCCGGGTCCCCGAAAGGTCCCGGAAAACAAAGAGCCCCCTCGGCCTGATAGGGCGAGGGGGCATCGCGGTACCACCTATCTTCGTCCACCGTGACTCCTGGGTGGGAGCCGGCGGACCTCATTCCCGGATACCGGCCCGGGGCCGACTCGCTTCCCGGCTGAACGTGCGCCGCTGGCGAGGGACATAGGAGGGGTGGCTGGGCGGATGATGCCCTCTTCCCTCACGTCCGTTGTGCTCGATGTCCAGTCCCGGCGGTAGCCCGCCGAGTGTTGGTGAAGGTTAGCACCGCCGTCCAGAACCGGTCAAACCGGGTGGGCAGTCCCAGGCTCAGGCCTCAGAACACCCTGCCCGGACCGCAGTCAGCCGTGCGATCGAGGCGCCCGCCTCATCGGCCACGTCCTCGGCGGACGCGAGCTCAAGAAGGGACTTCGCCTCTTTGAGTGCTGCGAGCGCGACAAGGTCGCAGTCGAACTCGAGCTTCACGCGGAAGACACCACGGCCGTCGCGTGAGAAGTCCCACACGGTCTCGCCCTTGAGCGTCCTCGGCGAGCCGGACTGGGCCATAAGCTCGAATGTGACGTGCTCGAGCAGGTGCGCCAGTTCCGTGTCGCGCGCCTCGTCGACAAAGCGGGCGCCCGTGTCGTTCTCACAGCGATGGCGTGCGAGTCCCGGCAGCGCCGAAAGGATGCGCTCGGGAAGCTGCGGCACGTCGGAGGTGCGCATCCGCTCAGGATTGACGCGCACGAGCGCTTCAAGAGCGCGCTCACTCACGTCGATGCGATCGATAACGAGCAGGGTCACTCGACCGGAAGGCCACCGCTGGAGCGCACGGACTTCGAGCCGAGGAAGAACGCGAGCGAAGCAACGACGACCACGACGCCAGCCACGATTATCAGCGTACGCGTGGCGTTCTCGTCGAAGACGGTGTTGACGGCGTCCTTCGTCTCGCGGACGGCCAGGCTCTTCACTGCCTCGGCACGGTGCTTGAGGTCGTCTATGGTGACCCGCGGTTCGACGGGCGCCTGCGCTTCGGGACTCATACCTGCATACTCCTCATCCGTGCATAGGCGATACCGGCCGCACCCAAGATGAGCAGGCCTCCGACCAAGAAGAGCGCTGCCGGCCAGCCGATCCACATGGCAAGCAGGATCAGCGCACCGGCCGACACGAAGATGATGCCGAGGAACAGGACGAGAGCGACCCCGATGGCGAGGCCGACGGTTCCGCCCGCCCGCTGCGTCGGGACCACGATCTTGTCGCGGACCACGTCCCCGGTCTCTTGGCGGACGTACTCGACCAGCGACTGAACCAGCTCGGCACCCGCGTCGATAAGGCCGACCCCTTCGGGTGCGGCGACGCCTTCCGGCTCAGCGTCCGGATTCACAGCGGCCGCTTCAGGCTCGGTCATACAGATTCCTCTCAAGGGGAAACAGAGTCACTCCTCCGACCCACTGACATTAAAGTACCCCAACCCAGCCCGACGTCCTATGCCGAGCATAAGGAACGCGGCGCCGGTCCGAAGACCGACGCCGCGTCCGAATCAACTAGGTACGCTGCCACAGATCAGCGGCGCCCGATGACCTTGTACTTGACGGTGCCGACTCCCGAGAAGCCGAGTCGGCGGGCTGTTCCGGGGCCAAGGTCGAATGTGCGGCCACTCACGTACGGTCCACGGTCACGCACGACCGCGACCACGTTGCGCCCTCGATACGACATGAGCACCTTGGTGCCGAAGGGCAGTGAACGGTGCGCGAGAACGACGCTGGAGCGCTGCAGCCGACCGCCGCCCGCCATCGTACGGCCGTAGAATCCGGGACCGTACCAGGAGACGCGAGCAGTCCGCCAGGACCCACGCATCGTCGGCGCGGTACGCGCGCGGCGCTTGCTCACGCTGCAGCGCGCTTTGGGCGCCGCAACCAGTAGCGGTGAAACGGGCTTGTTCTTGACGACGACGGCGTTCGACTGACGAGCCGAGCCGAACTTAGAGCTGTCCTTGCCGCCGACGGACAGGGGCACGACCGAAGCTGCCGACACACCGAGTCCGGTGGCCGGGACCTCCTCGGCGAACGCCCGTGCGGGCGGCCAACCGGTGAAGCCGATGGCTATTGCCGCGGTGACGGCGATCCCGCCGATCACTGCGAGTACGGTCGTGCTGCGACGTGCGATCTTGCTTGGACTCAAGAGATTCCTCCGCGTCCGGGGACAGGGCAGACGACGGCCCGAATGCGAAGAAGACACGGCTGTGCCTAAGCAGCGAAGGATGGAGAATGAAGAGGGGCTAGCTGCCTCGCATCCGGCACGGGGGGCCCGGTAGGACCGCCGTCTCGTGCCGAAGAAGCGCTATGCTCTTTGGCGTTGGATCCTTGTTCTAGCAGCTCGGTCGAACTGCGCTCGCATAGTGCGCGAGCCTCGTCTGGCCGATCCGACCGGTCTTCTCTGTCGACATCCGCTACGCAGATCCCTCGGCCGTCCCGGTCGTACTCCGGCCGAACGCGCGGTGCCGCATGCCTTGCTACAGGCGCCTATTGTAGCAGAACCGTTGCCAAGTCCATCCATGGGCCACAGTTACAGCCCTCGGCAACGCCCCGTGGAGGCAGCGCCTTCCTGCTAGGGGGTCTTTGTACCCTCTTTGGAGGAAAGTCCCTGCAGCACCGTCCCGAGGCGCTCGATCAGCCGACCGTACTCGGCCCAATCGCCCTTGCGCTGAGCCGCGATCGCCTGTTCGTAGAGCCGCTGCGCCTGGGCGGCCGTTGCGGCGACACCCGTGCCGCCTCCACCCGGTCTCGCGGTGCCGGTCTCTTCGGCGCTGGGCGCCTGGCCGCCGAACACCTGCAGCAGGGCGGTCTCCAGGTCGCGCGCCATCTCGACCTTGTCTGAGTAGACGACGATCACCCGTGTCAGCTCGGGTATCGCCGTCTCCTGCGCCTGAAGGAACAGCGGGACGATGTAGACGATCGAGTCTTCGATCGGGATGACCTGCATATTGCCGAAGATGACCTGGCTCCCGCGCTGGTTCCACAGCGACAGCTGCGGGGAGATCGCCGAGTCCTGGTTGATCCTGGCGGTCACCTGGTCGGGCCCAAGGACCACGCGTTCTTTCGGGAACTGGTACACGGTGCGCTCGCCGAAGTTCTCGGGATCGCTCGAGGCGGCCATCCAGCCGATCATGTTGTCGCGGTTCCTCGGCGTGTAGGGCTGCATCAGGTAGAAGTGCTCCTGTGCCTGTCCCGGGAGCGTCAAAAGGACGAAGAAGGGCTCCATCGCGGTGCCCTTGCGCTGGCCCGGGATCTCCCACTGGTCTTCCTTGTTGTAGAAGACGTTCACGTCGGTCATGTGGTAGGTCCGGTAGATCTCCGCCTGGTCGGTGAAGAGCCCCTGCGGGAATCGGAAGTGAGCGCGGATGCCGGCAGGTATCTCGGAAGCGTCGGTGATCAACTCGGGGAACACCCCGCGCCAGGCCTTGAGTACCGGGTCTTTCTCATCGAAGGCGTAGACCTTCGTCTCGCCCGTGTAGGCGTCCACCGTGACCTTCACCGAGTTGCGGATGTAGTTGGTGCCGTCGGCGATCCGTTCCGAGTAGGGGAACCGCGACGAGGTGGTGTAGGCGTCCATCACCCAGATGATGCGACCGTCCACGAGCACCGGGTACGGATCGTCCTCGAGCCTGAGGAACGGAGCCAGCATGCTGACCCGCGTCCTCAGATCGCGGTTCATGAGCACGCGGCTTTCGGGACGGACATAGCTTGAGAAGAGTATCTGGCTGGAGCCGAACCTCAACGCCCAGGCGATCCGCCGTGCCAAAGATCCCATCTTGGGGCCGGCGCCGCCCTTGTACACGTACATGGCGTTGGTGTCGCCGCGCGGGTAGTCGAACTCCTTCTTCAGGGTGTCGACGATGACGTAGTCGGTGGTGTCTTCACCGAAGTAGATACGCGGCTGCTTAGTCACCAACGACGCCTTGGCCGTCCCGGTCAACTCGTCTGAAACGCGCGGCGGGATGTCGCCGATGAGGAACTCGGGGAGCCCCCGCGTGTCGGCCTCGCTCACGGGGCTCATCACGAGCCCGATGCCGTGCGTGTAGACGAGGTGCCGGTTCACCCAGTTCTGGGCCTTGGCATCGAGCAGCGACGAGTCGATCTCGCGTGCCGAGACGAGCACCTGCCGCTTCGTGCCTCCGATGTCATAGCGGTCGACGTCCACATCTCGGAAGTCGTAATACGAGCGTATCGACTGCAACTGCGAGTAGCTCTGGGCGACTATGTCGGGATCCCAGAGACGCACGTTGGACAGCGTCTGCCGGTTGGCGATGATGTCTTTCGCCGTGAGGTCATTGGATGCGGGGAACTTCTGGCCCTTCAAGGCGGTCAACCCGTACGCGTAGCGCGTCATGGCTATATTGCGCTTGATATAGGGAGCCTCGAGCGCCGCCTCGTTGGGCGCGACGCGGAACTGCTGCACGAGCGCCGGCCACACTCCACCAACCAGTATCGAGATCGCGACCCATGCGCCCAATGCGATCGCGGGCAGGCGCCATCCCCGGGCGCGGATGTTGAAGAGCAGCAGACCGGCCGTCACCAGCGAGACGATGATGAGTATCCGGTAGGCCGGCAGCTGTGCGTGGACGTCGGCGTAGCTGGCGCCGAGAACCTGACCCCTCGGCGAGTAGTTGAGGTTCCAGATGTCGAGCCAGTACGCGTAGCCACGAGACAGGACGAACAGCGCGAGCAGGACTGAGAGGTGCGCCTTCACGTGCGGCGCGAAACCCTTGAGCCGTGCCCAGGGCTGGATCGCGCCGTCGAGCAGATGCACGGCGAGCGTCAACACGATAGTCAGGACAAGGATGCCGGTGAGCCATCCGCCGATGCTCTCAAGCGCGGGGAGCCGGAAGATGTAGAAGCCGATGTCTCGACCGAACTGCGGGTCGCTCATCCCGAACTTCGGGCCCTCCAGCGCAATGCGGTAAGTGGTCCAGCGGGCCGCCTGAGCACTTCCGCTGACGAACGCGAACCAGGCGGCAGCGATCAAGATGGCCCGGTCGAGCCACGGTCCCATGCGAAGCCGTGCGACCTCGATGACCTCGGCGAGCTGCGGGGGCACGCCCTCGGGAAGCCCGACCGGCATCACCTTGGGCGCCATGCCACGCGCGACCCGCATATTGCCGAAC
The DNA here is from genome assembly GCA_964607705.1 of uncultured Eubacteriales bacterium. GTDB lineage: Bacteria > Actinomycetota > Coriobacteriia > Anaerosomatales > PHET01 > CAZSLI01. The sequence goes on along the minus strand of CAZSLI010000005.1, from coordinate 25,601 downwards.
AGCAAGATGAATGCGGCCAGCGCGAACGCGATACCGATGGCGAGCTGCGAGGTGATCCTCGTGATGAACACGGCTGACTGTCCCAGGTCCTGATACCACAGGTAGTCGGTCCACACGCGAGCGAGCCAGTTGATGAACGGCAGCGCGACGAAGATCACGACCGCGAACGTCACGGAGAGAATCAGAGTCCAGCGGCGGGTCTTCACGACGGAGCGCCTCCTCGGCGGTTACAGGTAATCGTCGACGTCGATGTTGAGCAGTCGAGGGTCGATGCAGGAACGCACGCTGAGCTGCTCCTGCGTGGTGAGGTCGATGTCGGCAGGCTCGATGAAGTCGCCATGAGGTGTGGCGATGACGCGAACCACCGGACGCAGCGGGTCGGAGGGGCTGGGCGATATGACGATACCCACCTCGCCGCCGCTCAGCCTCACCACCGAGCGCGGTGGGTAGACGCCCATGAGCCGCACGAAGAGCCGGACGAGTCCCGGGTCAAGAGAGGAGCCGGCGCTCTTCACGAGCATCTCCATCGCCTCGTCCTGAACGCGGGCCGCCGAGTAGCTGCGCTTGGAGGTCATCGCGTCGTAGCTGTCGGCGATGGCGACGATACGGCTGGCGAGGTGTTGTCTCCTCGGCGGGATGCGGGTGGGGTAGCCGGTCGAGTCGAAGCGCATGTGGTGCTCGAGGATGGTGACCACCGAGGCCTTGTCGACCCCGGGCAGCTGAGCCACCGTCTGCGCGCCGATCACCGGGTGCAACCGCACGTTCGCCCACTCCTCAGGAGTGAGCGCTCCGGGCTTGTTGAGGATGTCGAGGTCGACACTGAGCTTGCCGATGTCGTGTAGCAGAGCACCGACGCCGAGCGACGAGAGGAAGCGGTAGTCGGTGCTGACCGCGGAGCCGAGCGCGAGCGAGAGGATCGCCACGTTGGCCGAGTGGTAGAAGGTGTACTCGTCGTAGTTCTTGAGCCCCGTGAGGTGCAGCATCGCGTAGCGGTTGGTAAGCACGTTATCCACCATCGAGCGGACGACGCCCTTCACCTTGCCCGCGGAGACGCTCCTGTTCACCTTCATGAGCCGGTCGATCTCCCGAAGAAGCGAGACCGCAGATCCGTAGGTGGCTTTGCCTTCTTCTTCGAGGTCGCCCTGCTGCCGCTGCACCCGCTCGACCATCAGCACCGCGCCGAGGTCGATGTGATCGAGCGCCAGCGTCCGCATGATGGCCTCGATGCCGCCCGCGTGATCGATCGTCGCGATGTCGGACGCGAGGATCGTAAGGATCCGCGCGTACTCCTCGGAGGTGACACCCCGCCTGATGACGAGCGAGCCGACTCCGAGCGCGGTCATGTCGCGCACGAGCTGGTCGAACAGCACGCTCTCCTCGGTGAGCAGCTGCTCGCCGAGGAGGATCTCGCCCTCGTAGAAGGACAGGTGAACGTCGACGCCCTCGGCGTGGTAGGCGGCTGCCGTGTCGGCGAGTGCTCCAACCGAGTCCAGTGCCGCCGGGTGGTCCATCGGGTAGAAGCGGGCGGCACGCCGCGCGGCGTAAAGCCGGCTCAGTAGCTCACGAGCGCGGCGCAACTGCGTGTTCGAGTATCGGGCGAACCCGTCAGCAGCGCCGGCCGCTGTGGGCTGCACCGGTGACCCCATCGTCTCGGATGCGGGTTCGCTGGCGGCCTGCACCGGTGCGACCGGCTCGGCGGCCGCGGGCTCCGCCGTCGAGGCGTCCTCGGCAGGAAGCAGGTTCTCGACTTCGTCGGCCTCGTAGATGTCGTCAGGAGTCATTGCGCACCTCCCCCGCCTTGATGCGGGCGATCGCCGACTCGGCTGCGGCACGCAACTCGCGGGCACGGGAAGCGCCGATCAGCGACCTCTTGCCCGCAATCGACTCGAGCACGGGGAGCGACTCGCGTGAGCCGAGCTTGCCAAGGGCCTCGATCGCCTCGACGCGCGGCCCGGTGTCGCGGTTGCCTCGGCCTTCCCCCTTCGCGACCTGCTCGAGTCCGGGGATGGCGGAATCCACGCCGGCCGAGCCGAGATACCGCGCTGCCAGTTGCACATTCTGCGCGTCATCGTCGCTGAGCGACGTCAGTAGCATCTCGCGCGCCCTGCGGTCGTTGATCCCGGACAGCGCGCGGATGCCCTCGCGTCGTACCCGCGGCTCGGGGTGCCTCACGGTTCGCTCAAGATACGGCAGCACTGCCGAGGAGTGCGTCGAACCCAAGACTCCCGCCACGTTGCGCACGACGTACCACCGCGAATCGCTCATATGGGAGCCGAGCTCGGTGATGTAGTTCGGCGCCATCTCCGACAGCACGTCGATCATCGACTTGCGCACCGCCATGTCCGGTTCATCGGCGAGTTGCTCGAGAAGCGGGTCTATCGCGGTCCCGCCGAGGGCGTCGAGCAGCCGGCGCGCGCCTTCGTACTCGGGCGTTCCCGGCTTGTAGAGCCGTAGAGCGTGGGCGATGTTCCGTATGTCGTTGGGACGTGTGAACCGGTTGATGGCTCGCTTCAGCCGGTCGCGTTGCTCCCCCGCGAGCGCCGTGTTCTCGCTGGCCGCCTTGAGAGCGTCGCAGGCGTCGGCGGCGATCTCGATCTCGCCTCGGTCGATGAGGACGTCGAGCGAGTCCTCAAGCATCGACATCGTCGTGGCGAACTGCGTCTCGCGCGAGTCCAAGCCGGCCAGCGTCACGAGCGCCATGATGATGTCGCCGTCGGTGATGCCGAGCCGCGCTTCGTCCTTCAGCGCGACGACCTCCGGGTCGTCGGTCTCGTCGTAGGTGCGCTCCGACGTCGGCGCCAGGTCCATCATGCGGAAGATCGCGTCCGCTGGCCGCTCCTCGGCCGCCTGGGCGCGCGTGCGATCACGCACCGTCAGCCGGCTGGGAGCGGCTATCTCCATGACGTCGTTGATCAACCCGCCGCCCAAGCCGGCTCCCACCATGGCGGCACCGGCTGCGGCGACGACCTCGTCCCGGTCGGCCATCGAGATGAGTGCGAGTGTCCGGATTGCGCGCGCAAGTCCCTCGCGAGAGACTTGGCTCTCCGCGTCGATGCCATCGACGAGCATCTTGCAGACTTCGTCGATGTCGAGCTGCCGTATGACGGCTGCGACGGACTCGTTGGTGCGGGCCTCGGGAAGCAGCTCGTCGACGAGCAGTCCGCGCCTGAGGTCCGGATCGAGTTCGCTCAGCGCCTCGCCCAATGCGTGAATGAGCTCGTGACGCGTGGGACCCGCCTGCGAGCACGCGACCTGCGCAAGCTCGGCAAAACGATCGCCTGTCTCGATGAGACCCGAAACGCCGCCCTCCCGGAACGACTCGCTGAGATAGTCGCTTACGGCAGCGGTGTCGGTTAGGAACCGGGCGACCATGATCTGGTCGCGGGGCCGGCCCCCGTACGCCTGGGCCAGTAGTTCATCGATCTGCGGCCGCGATAGGGGCTGGCTGCTGCCTTGTGCCTCGAGCCCCGCCAGAGTGGCGCCGTCGACGATAGTGACGTTGGCCTCGGTGACCGTGATGGTCGCCACGCCGAGTTCCCACAGCCGGTTCTCGAACCCGCCGGATGCCTGGATGTCCTCGGCGGGGTAGTTCAGGACTGTCAAGAAGGCGACCAGGTCCTTGGCCTCCGTGCCGGAGTGAAAGCGGACGTCGGCGAGACGGCGGTTATACAGCTCGAACGCGAACGCCTCGTAAGCAGGGTTGTCCGGGAAGACGGGAACCTCGTGGTAGAAGAGCCCGTTCTTCGTCACGATCAGGCGGAGCTCCGGGCGCTCGCCTAGGGCGTCGTGGAGGGCGGCGGCGCAGTCCTGTGCAGCTTCAAGCGGCATCGAACTGGCGGGCGGGTAGAGCGCGACCGCTTTACTCGTCACCACGAGCGTCTTCACGAAGCGCTCGATGACCGACGGTAGTTTCGGCGCGTCGCGCCTCCGGGCCAAGGTCGTCCCCCCTTGTGGACTCGGACGCGTGACTGCGTCCGCCTCGCCATTATATGTGAGCGGGACCTTAATGGAGCGCTCTTGCCGCGGACGGCTCGGGTATCATGCCGCACATGACGCACCCGGCTTCCCCAGAGCACGCACTCGTCCTCGCCTCCCAGTCGCCCCGCCGGCGCCGCCTGCTGTCGTGGCTGGGGCTTCCGTTCACGTCGACCGCTGTGGACACGCCCGAGGACCTCACGCATCCGCTCTCCGAGCGCCCCGCCGAGCTCGCCGCGCATCTGGCAGCCGAGAAGGCCTTGGCAGCCCGGTCCGAGGGGCACGCCGAGGACGCGCTCGTGCTGTGCTGCGACACCATCGTCGTGCACGCCGGGGAGGTTCTCGGCAAGCCGCGCGACGTGGAGGACGCCTGGCGGATGCTGCGCTCATTGTCCGGACGAACCCACCAGGTCGTGACCGGCGTCGCGCTCCTGTGCCCGGGTGAGGAGGCGCCGCGGACGTTCTCGGTGACCACCGACGTGCAGATGAGCGAACTCGATGACGCGCGCATCGAAGAGTGGATGACCAGCGGCGAGTTCATGGGCTGCGCGGGCGCCTACAACATCGAAGGCCAGGTGGCCGAGGTCACGCTCGACGAGTGCTACCAGAATGTTGCGGGACTGCCGCTCTGCCACCTCTATGCGGCGCTCACCGGACCGGATGCGCCTCAGTGCTCGCCCGGTCCGCCGGCTGTGCCCGTCGGTTCGTGCGACGCCGCGCTCGGCCGTCGCTGCCATCTCGGACCGCGCCTGACGGGCATCGCGGAGGACTAGCCTGCGTGGCTGGCTGGGCTCATCGCCGTTCCCTGGCGCTTGCCGATCACGCTTCCCTGTGAGCCACCACGATCACGCTCTCATCGGCGTCCGTGAGTGGGTGGCCGTCGTGGCCGCCCATCAGCTGCACTTCCTGGAAGCCGACCGCGTGGAGTTCTCGGGCCAACAAGTCCGCCGGCAGCGCTGTGTGGGGCGAACGGCGATGCGTCAGATCCCACTCTCCCTCGATGTCCCTCACCAGCGTGACGAAGTCGAAGTCGAGGTACTCGGCAGGTTCGGGGTAGTCGATCACGCGAAGGAAAACCTTGGTGCCCTCGACCGTCTCACGGACGATCGGCGGTATGACGCGCGGCCGCTTGTCGAGCAGTCGCCCGTGGTTGAGCAGGTGCAGCACTATCACGCCGCCCGGCGCCACGACCGCCGCGAAGTCCGCGAGCGTCGAACGAAGGCCTTCAAGACCCGCGACGTGCGGCAGCGCATTGCCCGTGCAGACGAGCGCACCGGCGGGACCGAGTCCACGGGTGGCCAGCTCACCGAACCCCGCGCGCACGAGCCGTACCGATCCGCCGGCCTCGGCGAGGCGCTGGGCCTCCGCTGCGACGTTGATCTCGGCCTGTGCGAGCATCGACTCGTCAGGGTCGACCGCATCGACGTCGAGCCCCCACGAGGCGAACTCGATCGCATGCCGGGCGCTGCCCGCGCCCACGTCTATCACGCTGCGAACTCCCGCCTCGTCGAAGACATTGCGGAAGAACGGGCCCTCGCGCATGAGCCGCTTGTTCCAGTCGACGAACTGATCGTAGTCACTCGCCGGGGCGATCTTCTTGTCATTCATCAGTCGCAACCTCCTTGCGAGGTATGTCCCCGGTGCGCCTACTCTGCGAGCAGGGGCTCGTCCAGGCGAAAGATCCTCGACGCATTACCGCGTAGGATGAGGTCGCGGTCGGTGTCGGAAAGTCCCATCTCCTCGAGGGTCCTGTGTTGCATGCGGCGGATCCACGTGCGGTACGGCGCCGTGGTCCCCGAGTCGGTGCCGAAGAGGATCCGCTCCGGCCCGATCGCCATCAGACAGCGCTCGAACACCTCGCTGAGCGACATCTTCGGCACGTAGTAGTCCATCCAGTTGTTCGTCCCGCTGGTGTCGACACCTACGTTCTTGCACTGGTAGGCGAGGCGCAGCACCGAGTCCAGCCAGCCAGCGCCGAAATGAGCGATCACGAACTGCAGCTGCGGGAAGTCCCGCGCCACCGGGGAAAGGTCGAGCGGGTCGGCGTAGCGCAGGTCGCCCGTCGGGTCCACGGTGACACCGTAGTGGATGATCATGTTGGCGCCCAGCTCGGCCGCCTTCTCGAAGAACGGGCGGCACGCGGGGTCGGAGAGCTTGTAGCAGCGGTTGACCGGGTACAGCTTCACGCCGCGAAAGCCCGCCGCCATCTCTCGCTCGAGCAGATCAGGCGAGCGCGGGTCACGCGGGTCGACGTTGCACAGCGCGTGCACGTGGCCGTTGGCCGCCGAGATGAAGTCGCGCATGTACTGCGAGTCCGGCAGCACCGAGACGATCAGCGCCTTCGCGACGTCGGCCTCGGTCAGGCGGTCGACGTACCAGGACGCGGCATCCTCGGCAGCCAGGTCGGGAAGCGTCTCGTTGCGGCGGCCCCACTTGCCTTCCTTCAGCGCCTGCTTGAACCGCGCCGGCGTGCCCGGCTGCTCGGCCCACTCGCGGAGCAGCGGCAGCGTGAAGAGATGGACGTGAGCGTCTATGACCTCACCGGGCGAAGTCGGAAGTGCGGCGTCGAGCCGAGGGGTCATGACCGTCAGCCCTGAGGCTCGGTGGGCGGTGCGGGAGGGGCGGGTGGCGCAGGAGGCGGTGTCTGCACCGTCTCGCGGCCCGTTTCGTGCGGCCAGCCGGCGGTAGGCGGCGGCGGGGTGGGGCCGCCGGTCTGCGGCCAGACGGGAGCTTCCACTCCCGACTCCGGCTCCTCGGGAATGGCGATCATCGCGATGATGTAGACGATGACCGCCCCGCCGCCAGTCGCAAAGCCGAGTAGAACGTAGCCGATACGCAGCCACGTGGGGTCGATGCTGAGGTACGCGCCAAGCCCGCCGAGCACGCCGCCGATGACGCGGTCCTTGCGCGACCGGTAGAGGCGCTTCCCGCGCACGTCGACGTTGCCGAAGCCGCCGCGCCGTGACGACAGGTAGAGCAGCACGCCGAGCGCGATGAGCGAAAGCGGCCAGACCACGCGTCCGATCCATCTCGCGATCTCACCCCACCACGGCACGACGTTGCCGAGGAGGAACCACGCACCCAGAGCTATGAGTACGATCGCGACGATGACGGTCGCGTCGTTCTTGCGGTCACTGGCCATCACAAGCCTCCTAGTACGTGTCGATGTCGATGGAGCCCACGCCGGACTTGACGCTGACGAGCCATACGCCGTCGCCGGAGCTCTGCGCGCTCTCGAAGCCTTCGGTCTGCCACACGTTGTCGCCAACATCGCGGAAGTCATCGCTCATCGAGTGCGCGGTCAGGCCGCTGTCCGACTCGATGCGCGCCTGCGCGTCTTTGGGCAGTCTGATGTGCACCGTCGACACGCCGGCTTTGACCTCGAGTGACGCTTCCTTGGTCCCCTCGGGCACGTCGCCCATCCGCAGCGTGCAGCCGGCGACCCCCGGCTTGAGCGCCAGGGCGCGCACAGGGACGTCGGAAAGGTCCGCGTCGAGCTGCGAAACGCCCGTGCTGATATCCATGTCCCACACGACGTCGCGTGCGACCGAGGCGTCGAGTCGCGCCTCGTTCACGTTAGGCAGCACGACGGTCCCCGTGCCTTCCCCGAGATTCAGCAGCACGTCGGCCGATGTCCCACTGCGTTCCACCGAGAACTGTGGCTCTCCCCATGGCGACGAGCCCTCAGCCTCCACGAGCGCGCTACCCCCGTCGAGCGTCACCTTCGCCGCACCCGCGTCGACCTTCAGATTCGCCCGGGTGATGCCGGATACGGGCTCGTCGATCGACGCCTCTGCCGCCTGACTGTTCGCACCCTGCCAGAACGGCGTGGCAGCGGTCGCGCCCGTCGCCGAGATCGACACGGCGTAGACGAGCGCCGCGATCACGCAAAGCGACCCGAGCGCGCGGACCCAACTCGTGTGAAGCGCCTTGCCGAGTACATCGAGGCCGATGGCGATGAGGAGCACAGGCCACAGGCCGAGGATCGTCCAGAAGACAGACCAGCTCACGTATCCCAGCGTGATCGCGAGGAACACGAGGCCGATCGTCACGGTCACGAAGCCGTCGAAGAGCCGGGCGACGCTCCATCCCTCTCGCCCGGGAGTGAACGAGTGCACGAGGCCCGCGATCACGATGATGAGCGGCCACATGCTCCACCACGCGAGGCCGGGTACCATCTGCCCCACAAGGAAGACGAGTCCGATCACGATGAGGACTATCCCGGCCGTCTGCCCTCCGCCCCTTCGCGCCCGTTCGGCCGTCTCGTCCTCGGGCGGGACGGGGGGCATGTACGCACCCGGGGCCTGATCCGGCTCCACCGGAGGGGGCGGAGGCACTTCGTCGGCGGCTCCGCCTTTGCGGCCGCTCAACGGCGTGAGTTCACTGTCCATCGGAGCCATGCTGGCCCTCCCTACGATCGTTCGGCGCTTCCACCCTCAGTCTCGCGATGCGGCGCCGACGCATCGCCTGGATTCTGAACACGTAGCCCTCTCGCTCGAGGCTCTCCCCGGCGACAGGTATATGGCCCAACTCGGCCAGCACCCAGCCCGCCACGGTCTCGTATTCATCGGATTCAGCGACGGGAAGGTGCAATCCGAGCGCGTCCTCTATGGGAAGGCGCCCGTCGAGTACCCACGTCCCCTCGGAGATGGTCGTGATATAGCGGCGGTCCCGATCGAACTCGTCGGCGATCTCGCCCACGACCTCCTCGACGATGTCTTCTATCGTGACGATCCCTGCCGTCCCACCGTATTCGTCCACGACGATGGCGACCTGGTTGTGGGTCGTCTGCATCTCCGAGAGCAGCGGCAGGATGCCCTTGGTCTCCGGAACGAACACCGGCTCGCGCATGTGCTCGGTGATGGGGTCGTCGGGTCGGCCCTCGGACAGGGGCTCCACCAGATCACGCAGGAGCACGATCCCCACGATGCGGTCCCGGTCCTCGTGGAACACGGGCACTCGCGAGTACCCGGTACCACGCATGGTCTCGGCGGCCACGCGCACCGAAGCGGTGTCCTCCACCAGCGACACGTCCACTCGCGGGACCATGATCTCGCGGACCACGGTGTCGCCGAGCTCGAAGATCTCGTGGATCATGCGCTTCTCTTCTTCGAGCAGCGTTCCCTGCTCGGTCACCAGCAGCTTGATCTCCTCTTCCGAGACGCCCGGCCTGCCCGACTCGCCCTTGACGCCGAGGAGTCGGGCGACCACGTCGGTGGAGCGCGCCAGCAACCAGACCAGCGGCGCCGCCACGCGCGCCATCCACGTGATGGGGCCGGCGACGGCGATGGCGACGTTCTCGGCACGCTGCAGGCCGAGGCGCTTGGGAGCCAACTCGCCGAAGACGAGCGTCACGTAGGAGACCACGAGCGTCACGAGGAAAACCGCGAGACCAGGTGCGAGGCGCGACAACCACGGCATCCCGAACCCACTGAGCCACGACTCGACGGGTGCCGCCAGCGAGACAGCGGCGGCGGCGGATGCGAGGAACCCTACGAGCGTGATGCCGACCTGGATCGTCGCCAGGAGCCTCGTCGGGTTGTCCGTGAGTTCGATCGCGGCGCGAGCGCCGCGCGATCCTTCGTCGGCACGCTGCTTCAGCATGGCGCGTCGAGCGCTGATCAGCGCTATCTCGGCCGCAGCGAAATAGCCGCCGACGGCGACCAGCACGGCGATGAGGATCATCTCAAGAGTGGCGCTGCCCATAGCGCATACATTACCAGTGCCTGCCAGAGGAAAACCGCAGTTGAACGCGACAGTAGCGGGCTAAACGATACGCGTGGGTTGCCGATACTACCTTCGTGGGCCTGTAACCTGCGCAGCACGGGGGAGCAGAGTGGCAATCGAAACCGCACAAAAGGGTCGCCTCGAAGCGGTGGTCCGCGCACTGACGGCCGCCGGCAAGTCACTGCGCCTGTATCCCGCTTCGAGCCCCATCCCTCGCCAGTCGCTCGACGCGGCCGCCACGGCCGTCGCCGAGTACTTCGACCAGGGCGAGCCCGTCATCGCGCTGGCACTTGGCCGCGAAGGCTTCGTGTCGCAGGGCGAGCCGATCGCCGCAGGAGTCCTCGGCGTTGACGAGCTTGCGGGGGCGCTGCGCAATCATGGCGCCGCCGAAGTCGCCATCACCCCCGGATGCAGCGTCGACGAGCTGCTCGGCCTCATGACCACCCTCGCTCGGCCTGCCGAGGAAGTGCGCGCAGAGGGCGGTCTCGCGACCGCGCTGGTAAGCGTCGGCGTCGAGAGCATCCGCGTGACGGACGTGCAGCTCACGGTGCTCGACCAGGTGGGGCCTGCCGAGGATGAGGACCTCGACGACTTCCTGCGCTCGCTGGCTGGCGACCCCGACCGACTGAGTGCATGGTTCGCGAGCGCGGCCGGGGGCGACCCCCACGCGTTCGAGGAGAGCCTCATGGAGCTCGTTCGCGTGAGCGGACCCAGCGGCTTCCCGGACATGCTCGGTGCGCTTTCCCAAGCCTTCGGGCGACAGGACCAGGGAGCCAAGGACGTGCTGCTCGGCTTGGCCATCGACGACGGGCCTACGCGTGACCTCACGGGCTCGATGTTCGGCCTCATGAACTCTAATGACATCGCCGGTTCGGTGATCGGCGGGGCCTTCGGCAAGAACATGCTCTCGCTTTCGACCGCGCTCACCCGTCTGCCGCTCGAGCAGGTGACCGCGGCCGTGCGGGCCGAGGTTCAGACGATGCTGCCCACCATGGGCCACTCGACCAAGGAGTCGGAGTTCCTGGACCACATGATCGACGTCAGGACCCGGACCGAGCCGGAGGCTCCTCTGGCTGACCGGGAGTCGGTATACCGTTCGGTGATCGAGGCGACGCGGTTGAGCGAGGAGATGATCGCTCAGGCGCGCGGCGCCGTGACGTCCTCAGGCCAGCGCGCTCATGCCTCGAGCGTGCGCACCATGCTCACACTGCTCGACCAGCAGCGCGATTTCGCGCTCTTCTGCGATACCGCCTCGAGTCTCGCCGCCCTCGTCCCCGTGCTCGTCGAGCAGGGCGACCTGGAGACTGCCGCCCGAGTGGTCACCGAGCTCGCAGCGCGAGAGAGCATGCCGAGCGCCGCATGGCCGGAGCTGCCGGAGCGACTGCGCGATGCTCTCGCCGTAGCGGCCGGTCCCCGGACGATGAAGGCGCTCGTGCGGCTTGCCGTCGATGACCCTTCAAAGCTGCCCGCTGCTCGACAGCTGGTGCGTCACGCGGGCGACCAAGCCGCAACCGATCTTGTCCTCGAAGCCGTGTCCCTCAAGGCCCCCGGGCTCGCCGTCGCCGAGGACCTTCTCGGCAGGCGAGTCGTGGACGTGCTGGCTCAGAACGCGGGCCAGCTTCAGTGGTTCCAGGTCGCTCCGGTAGCCGCCCGCCTGGCACGCGAGGGCGATGGCCGCTCGACCCAGGTCCTCGAGTCGCTGCTCCGGCGTCCGGACGAGCAGTCTCGCCGAGAAGTCGTCACCGGCCTCGCCGAAGCCGGCGGCCCTGTGGCTTCCAGGTTGCTTGGCTTGGCCCTGCGCGACAAGAGCCCCGAAGTCGCCATCGTCGCCGCGCGTACGATCGGCAAGGCGGGGCAGCCCGGAAGCGCCGCACTGCTCGCCGGTCGCCTCAGCGAGATCGATGTGGACAACGCCGACTTCGCCCTGGCCCGCGAGCTCATCGCGGCGCTCGCTCGCGTCCCCGACCCGGCTGCCGACGAGGCCCTCGCCAAGCTGGCGAGCCGCCGGGCGCTGATCAAGCGAGGGCACTTCGCCGAGGTGCAGGACTTGGCGAGGCAGGCTATCGAATACCGCGCAAAGTCGAAGGGCGGTGTCCGATGAGCCACGCCGCCGAAGTCGTCACCGCACTTGCCGCCGCACGCCGTGGCGTCCAGCTGTACCCGCCCACGCACCCTGCCTTCAATGAGTCCCTCGACGCGCTGGTTCTCGCCGCCCGCATGGGATCCGAGAACAGCCCTCTCGTCATGAACTGGCATAACGGGCACCTCTATGAAGAGAGCATCGTCATACCCGATGAGGTTCACGGCGCGAGCAGCATCGCCGAGGCGTTCGAGTCACGCCGCCTCGAATCGCTCACCTTCTCCTCGGCCTTTGAACGCCAGGACGCCCTTGCGCTCATCGAGGTCCTCACTCTCAAGCCCTCGCCGGACTTCGACTTTCAGGCCGAACTCGATGCGCGGGCCGTCACTACCGTCTCGGCGGCGGCCCTTGAGGACGACGAGGACCCTGAACGCGAGGAGCGGGACCGGCAGCGTGAAGCCGACCGAGCCCTCTACCAGCGCACACTCACAGCACTGCGGCGCCTCAGGGAACGTTTCGCAGCCGGCGGGACAGGCGATCTTGCAGACGCCAACGGCTTGGTCGAGAACGTCATGTCTCGCTTGGTGGCGGACCCCTCGGCGATCATGGGACTCGCGACCATGCGCGGCGCGAGCGAACAGGACCTGTTCCACTCACTCAACGTGATGATCTACGCGTTGGCCCTCGGCCGACGGCTCGGGCTCCCCGAGGAAGGGCTGCAATCACTCGGGATGTCCGCGCTGCTGCACGACGTGGGAAAGGCCGCTTTCGACGCCGATGATCCGGCCCAAGCCGAGCCGATGCGGACGATGCATCCCAAGGTGGGAGCCGATATCCTGCAGCGCGCGGCGATACAGGACCCTGCGCCGCTACTCGTCGCCTATGAGCATCACATGCATGCGGATGGCGGCGGATGGCCGGAGCGGGCCGCCGACTACGTCGCTCACCCCTACAGCCGGATGGTCGCCGTGGCGAATCGCTACGACAACCTGCTCAGCCCGCGAGACGGCTCAGAACCGATGACTCCGGACAAGGCGGTCATCCAGGTGGTCCGTGAGAGCGCGTCGATCCTTGACCCGTTCTTCGCTCGGCTCTTTGCCAATGCGATGGGCGTGTTTCCCGTCGGGTGCCTTGTGCGGCTTTCGGACCAGTCGGTGGCGGTCGTATCGGCAGTCGGCGAGGATCCCCTGGCACCGATCGTGCGCGTCGCCTACGATGCGCGCGGGAATGAGCTGGACGACCCCGCAGAACTGGATCTGGCCTCTTCGGAGATCTCGATTCTCGAGGTCATCGCGCCCGAATCACTCGACGTGGCGGTGGCCGAGAAGCTCTAGCGGACGCTACTCGACAGGCGAGCGACCGATTCGCTGCAGCACCAGCGCGATCAGGGCGAGACGCCGGTCCCTGTCCTGGCACGCCTCGACGAAGTCACCGACCTGCAGGCGGAGATCGGGCGTCGGCTTGTAGCGGATCAGGCCGCCCGCGCACTGCAGGATGCGGCCGTCGCACAGCGCATCGATCTCCGGTTCGACCTCTTCGACGTGTCGACCCAGCCGTGACGCGAGACCTTCGGCGTCGAGCACGGCATCGGGATTCCGGTGAAAGAACACGAGGATGTCCCACGCCAGCAGGGTGCTGACGTGGCGCTCGACGAACTGGATGACGTTGGGCCCGAGGACCCCCTCAAGGTCATACACCGGCGACCATCTCTCGCTCCGACGCGCAGTCGAACAGTGCGACCCACCCCACCGAGTACCCATCGCACCGCAGCCAGAGTGTAACCAATAGCGCTACACAATGGGTTCGCAAGCGACAGAAGGTTCATCTTCACGGTCATACGGTACCGCTAAAGGACGAACGGCAAGACGAGCGGCATGCACGCGTTGCCGTTCCAACCTTGAGACGTGACTGTTCCCTGCGGTCAGCCCCGCAGCGACGTTGCAGACGCTACTCGTCGAGCGTGCATATCCGCTGCATGCGCGCCGCGAGGAAGTAGAGCGCCGCGGCAATGAACATCGGCAGCACGAAGAAGAAGAAGACAGTCGCCCAAACTCCACCTTCCCAGCCTGCGAAGATGCCGGTGATCAGTATGGCGACTGCTCCCGCTGCCAACACGGCCGATGCGATGTACTCGTAGAACATGCCGAGCACGAAGACGGCTGCGATCCCCAGCGCGACCCAGCCCGCGAGACCGAGAGCGACGCTGATGGGAGCCCCTTGGTACCGATACGCAGCGCCCCAGGCCATGAACACCCAGAGCAGACCGCCGAAGACGACGAAGATGCGCGCGAAGATGCGCTGAACATTCATCTCTTCCATCTTGCACGTACGCGCCAAGATCTCCATGGTGTGCCCCTCTCACCGCTCGCCCCTATGGGGTGAGTCGTGTAGCCGTCTGCAAGATTCTTCCCCCAAGTCGGCTTGGCTTCCACCTGGTTATGCGGGAAGCAGCGGACTACCCCTGCCGAGAAACGGCCGGTCCGAAAGACTCGACCGTTCGCTGACCCTCGGGCACCCCAAGCTCGTCGAGAACACGGGTCATCGCCTGTACCATGACCGGCGGACCCGAAACCACGAACCAGGCGTCACGAGCCTCCACGTGGCGCGCGATCATCTCGGCATCGATGAAGCCGCTCTCCCCTGACCATCCCGAGGGCGCCTCCTCCAGCACGTGAACGAGCTCGAGGCCCTTGGCGACAAGTGCCTCTATGTCGACGCGGTAAGGGATGCACCCCTCATGTCGGTTACCGTAGAACAGGAGTGAGCGCTCTAGTGAGGTCCCCCGATGTGCGAGGTCGCGAAGCATACTGCGCACCGGCGTGATGCCCACCCCACCGGCAAGGAAGACGACCGGCCTCTTGTCTGTGAGGCTCATTCGGCCGCCGGGTCCCATCAACTCCACCACATCGCCGGGCTGAAGTCCGGACAGCGCCTGCTTGAACGGCGATGAGCTCAGCCGGGTGCCCAGGTCGATAGAGCGGTCACTGGGGGCCGATGCGATCGAGAGTGTGCGGATCTGTTCGCCCACAGGGGTCTGCAGGACCATCCGCACCCACTGGCCGGCCTGAAACCTGAATGCGGGCGGCCGCTCGAGTGAGAGAAGGGCCACGTCCTCGCACATCTCCAGGCCGATCACAGGTACTGCATCGCGCGCGACCACGTCGTCTCCTTCTGGCGGGGCTCGGGGGAAAGATACCCCTAGTGGGTCCATTCGCCCGAGCTTCGGAGTCCCAATGCGCAAACGGCATCGCATAGCGCTGGTCATCGCCGCGATCACCGCGATATCACTGATGGCGGGCGGATGCGCCCAGAGGTCATCCGAGGTACCGACACGTTTGGCCTCCCGCGAGGTCACATCGTATCAAGGCAAGCGACTCGACTCCGTGAACGACTTTCGAGAGAACTCGATCAAGGGGCCGCAGACGGTCGACAAGGAGGCCTACCGCCTCAAAGTCCTCGGCAAGGTGGAGAGGCCGTTGTCGCTCACGTACGCCGAGGTGATCGACCGGCCCACCTACGAAAAGGTCGTAAGGCTCAACTGCGTGGAGGGCTGGAGCGTCGATATCCTGTGGAAGGGCGTCAAGCTCGCCGACCTCCTCGAGCAGGCCGGCTACGACAAGGCTGCAAAGACCGTGATCTTCCGCTGCAAGGACGGCTACTCGACTTCCTTGCCGCTGGAACAGGTGGTCGGCCGGGAGCTTCTCCTGGCGTACGAGATGAACGGCATCGAGCTACCCAAGGAGCGAGGCTTCCCGTTCCAGCTCGTCGCCGAGGACAAGTGGGGCTACAAGTGGGCGAAGTGGATCACGTCCATCGAAGTGAGCAGCGATGCCGACTTCAAGGGCTACTGGGAGCAGCGCGGTTACGACAACGCAGGGGATCTTCCGAGCAGCAAGTGAGCGCCGCGCGGAGGGCCCAAGGCCCCGCTTCCTAGCGGATCACGAACAACAGCACCGCAAGGAAGTGACAGATGCTGCCCGCGAGTACCCACAGGTGCCACACTGCGTGCATGTAGCGCACCCGCTTGAGCACGTAGAAGACCGTGCCGACCGTGTAACACAAGCCGCCGGCGATCAGCAGCCAGAGCCCGCCCGGCGCCAGTGCCTCCATCAGCGGCTGGATCATGACGATGACGATCCATCCCAATCCGAGATAGAGGAGCGCTGACAGCCAGCGCGGTCGGTATGTCCAAAATGCTTCGACCGCGATGCCCGTCAGCGCAAGCGCCCACACGATCCAGAAGAGGATCCAGCCGCCTGAGTCGCGCAGGGTGACCAGACAGAACGGCGTATAGGTACCGGCGATCAGCAGGTAGATGCCGCAGTGGTCGAGGATCTTGAAGATGTGCTTCACGCGAGGCTGGGGGAAGCTGTGGTACAGCGTCGACGCGGTGTACTCGAGCACGAGCGACACACCGTAGACGATCGAGGCCGCAAGCTTGTACTTGTCGCCCGAGAGTACGGAGAAGGCCACGAGAATCACCAGGGCGGCGACCGAAAGACCGATGCCCAGTCCGTGGATCAAGCTATTGGCTATCTCCTCGCCCAGGGTGTACGGGCGCTTCTCCTTGATATACGGATGGTCGTCGGCCACTGCCGCGTCGGTCACTGCTCTTCCTCCGAGGTCTCGCGCATGGAAGGAGGAGGCGCGCACTGCATCGCCCCGTTCACGAAGAAGCACTCCCCAGCCGGGTCATTGACGAGGACGATGAGGTCCTCCTCGGCGATGCCGGGTTCGAACCCGAGGCGCTTGGAGATCGCCGAGTAGAGCCGCTCCTTCAACTCCGGCCCCCGTCCC
This sequence comes from uncultured Eubacteriales bacterium, assembly GCA_964607705.1. Lineage (GTDB taxonomy): Bacteria > Actinomycetota > Coriobacteriia > Anaerosomatales > PHET01 > CAZSLI01. The sequence goes on along the minus strand of CAZSLI010000005.1, from coordinate 9,022 downwards.
GCAACCATCGATATCTCGACGATGGTCAGTCGGTCGGAGCGGATGTCGGTGACGTCGATGTCCTCGGCGGGTGTCTCGACGATGCGCTGCATCACCCGCTCGTCAGGCAACCCGAGTGCGTCAGTGACGGCTGCGCGGACACCGTTGAGGATCGCGCGCTTGTACGCGGTCGACTTGCCCGCCTGGATGTCGATGCGAACGATGGGCACGAAGATCTCCTCGCTAGGGAACGCACCTACTATACCCTGCACAGTCTGGAGAGGGGCCATGGCGATCACGCGAAGTCGGGTGTTCATCGAAGGGCGCGTCCAAGGCGTCTGGTTCCGCGAATCCACGCGCCAGGTCGCCGAGGAACTCGATCTGGCCGGGTGGGTTCGCAACCTGTCGGACGGCCGGGTCGAGGCTGTGTTCGAGGGTGACGAGGACCGGGTCGCGAACGCCGTGGCGTGGACGCGCAGGGGCCCGGCTAACGCCACGGTACTCGACGTGAAGGTCGCCGAGGAGCGGCCGGCGGGCCTCACCGGCTTCGCCATCAAGCCCACCTACGGCGACGGGTAGTCCGATCCAGGGCAACGCCCGGCGGTTAGAGCTCCAGCCGGAGGAACTCCATCTCGGCGCGCTCGTCGTGGACGTGGTTCTCGAAGTTCTCGGAGGCCACGAATCCTGTGCGCATGTACATCGCTCTCGCGGTGGGCATCATCGCGGGAATCGTCGAGATGAGAGCAGTCCGATAGCCGAGTCCGCGAGCTGCGTCGAGCGCGGTGTCGAGAAGGTGCCGCCCGAGCGACGCCCCGCGAGCTGAAGGTCGCACGTACAGGCGTTTGATCTCGCAGGCGCCGTCCCAATGGTGCGGCATCACGCCCACGCAACCCCCGGAAAGGCCACCGTCCTCTTGGGCGATGAACAGACTGCCTCCGGGTGACGCGTACGGTCCCGGCAACTCGGCGATCTCGGCGGCAAGACGGCTCGAGCACACGATGTCGCCGAGCCACGCATAGTACTCGGTGAAGAGCTCCCGGATGCGCTCGAGCCCCTCGAGGTCGTCGTCGGCGACTCTGCCTATGTGCCAGTCAGTCACGGGCCGCCCCCTTGGTGTTCACGAGCATCACGCCGACCAGCGCGATGATGCCACCGATGATCGTGAGCGCGGCCGGGATCTCACCGAGCCAGATCCATGCGATGAGCGCGGCGTTGACGGGCTGAGCGTACAGGAACGATGACAGCGAGCTCGCCGGCATCCTCGACAGGGCGTGCGCCCAAAGGACGTAGGCGATGGCGCCCGGAAACACGCCGAGATAGACGACGGCCATGGTCGCCGTGGGCTCGGCAGTGGGCAGCGTCTCAATGAGACCCGGCAGGAAGACGAGCATGGGTATGGTGCCCGCCCAAATGGCGTAGCTGGTGAACTCGAGGCCGCTGTAGCGGCGCAGCGGCGGCTTGCTCACGATGAAGTAGAGCGACGTTGCGACCGCCGCCACGAGGATCAGGAGCGCGTCGGGGTTCAACCCGCCACCGCCGCCCTCTCCCAGTGAGATCAGCGCGACACCGGCGAATGAGATGATGATGCCGGTCCAGCCGCGCCTCGTGATCCGCTCGCCGAGGAACCGGCTCGACAGCAGCGTCGTGAAGATCGGGCTCGCCGAGATGATGAGCGCCGCGGCGCCGGATGACACCGTGCGCTCCCCATAGTTGAGCGCCAGATGGTAGACCGTGATGCCGAGGAACCCGGCGAGTGCGATCACGGGGATATCGCGACGATCCGGCGGGCGCATGCGCGTGATGAGCGCGTACACGGCCAACGCGACCGACGCCGTTCCGAACCGCAGCAACGCCACTTCGCCAGGGCCGTAACCGCCCTCGAGGCCCGCACGGATGCCGGCGAATGCCGACGCCCATAGCAGGAGAGCCGCGACGATCGCGGCCCACGTACGCGGTTCTCTACGCCAATCGGTAGTCATCGCGTCCCAGCGTAGCAGACGCTTGCGTTGAGGCATCAACGCCTCCGGCGCTCCCTCGCCCTTCCGGTCGGCGCGGTCTACTCGAGGCGTAGGCGCGTGACGCCGACAGCGATCGTCACGACCGCGAAGATCAGTAGCAGTGCGACCGGCACGAGGACTTCGACGACGCCCATGCCACGGGCGACCGCGTCCTTGAGCCCGGCCATCGCCCAGCCCGTCGGGGTGAACTTCGCCACCACCTGCATGGCTGGTGACGTGATCTCGACCGGCCAGTAGCAGCCGCCGAGCATGGCAAGTGCGGTCGCGAGCACCGGCGTCACAGCCGACATCTGCGAGCGAGTCCGCACGAGCGCCGAGACCATGACACCCAGTCCAGTCGCCGCCAGTACCAGCGAGAAGAGCAACAGCGCGACCGCCGCCGGATGCTTCCCCCACGGAACGCCGAAGATGACCGCTCCAAAGACGACCAGCATCACCGCCTCGAACGAGGCCACGAACGCGACGCCCACCACCTTGCCGCCGAGGATCTCAGCACGTCTCGCCGGTGCGGCCAGAATGCGGCGCAGCGTACCCAGCTCACGGTCCTCGAGCACGCCGCTGGCGCTCCCCAGAGCCGTCATGAACACGAAGAACACGGTGAAGCCCAGCGAGTACTGCGTGTTCGCTGGCGCCTCCATCTCCTCGGATCGGGTTTGGCTGGCCCGAACGACCGCGGCTTCGACACCCACGGGCGGGTCCGGCTCCCAGAAACGGTCCGCAACCCGGTAAGTCGCTGCGAACTCCGGCGCTCGACCGTCCGAAGCGAGTTGCTCACGCACGACCCTGGCGGCAGAAGCGTTGGCGGAAATGCGCGCAGCCGCACCATCGACGATCTGTGCGACGGCTTCCGCGTTCTGCGACGACGGGTACTTCCGGACCGCTACCACTGCAGGCTGTCCCTGCTCGAGCCGCGCGCCAAACCCCTTCGCGATGGTGACGGACGCCGGGGCATCGCCGTCGCGAACGAGCTGCCTCGCCTCGGCCCGGCTCACGTGCTTCACATCAAAAGCCTTGGCGCCATCGATCAGTTCGACGAGCTGACGGCTGTACGTTGAATCGTCGAGATCAGCCACCGGGATCTCGACTGCGCGCTCGACTCCGGCCGACCCGAACGCCGCACCGAAGACCCAGGTGAGCATGAGGGGCAGCACGATGACACTGACGAGCTCCGTCCGGTCGCGGAACAGCTCCAGCAGATTGAGCCGCGCGATGGCGATCACCCGCTTCATCGGCGAGCTCCTGTCAGGGCAGAACCGATCGCGAAGAAGACCAGCGCGAAACCGAGGAGCGCTGCTGCGGGACCCAGCACGTCGGGCACTCCGCCGCCGCGTATCTGGATGGTCTGCCATCCTTCGAGCGCCCATCCCACGATGGAGAAGTAACGAACCGGCTGCAGCCACACCGGCAGGATCGTGATAGCGAAGAACGCTCCGCCGAGCAGCGCCTGGATCTGGATGACCAAGGGCGCCAGACCGCCCGCGCCGCGCTCCGTCCTCGCAAGCGAAGCGATGAGGACGGCCAGCCCGGTGACAGCGAGTAACTCGGCGGCCGCTATGAGGAAGATGGCGGCGATGTCATCGCCCCACTCGACCCGAAAGATGAAGCGCGTGGAGAGGTACAGCACCGTGAACTGCGCCATTCCGAGCACGAAGATGCCCATCATCTTGCCAGCGGTGACGGTGGCCCCGCTCGTCGGCGTCGAGAGGAGCCGAGACAGGGTCTGCTCGCGCCGCTCCTTGATCGTGGAGAAGGCTCCGAACATAGCCCCGAACATGAGGAACATCGCGGTCATCGAGACGGCGTAGTAGCTTATCGCGGACATCGGGGCGCCGACTTTGACCTCGGCATCCTTCACCACGACCAGCTTGCTCGCGCGCATCGCAGACTCCAAGGCCGCCTGGGTGAGCTGCGCCTGGCTACGGGGATCGAAAGCGCGTCCCGGGTCGACTTGCCGAGCGACCGCCAACACCGTCTGAACACCGACGGAGGCCGCCGAATACTCGGAGGCGAAAGAACGCACGACGCCCTCGAAGATGCCGGCGGCCAGTTGCGAGCCGGGATCGGTATAGAGCTTCAGCGCCGCCGGTTTGCCGCTACTGACTCGTTCCGAGAAGTCCTCCGGCACAACCAGTACGGCTGCGAGTCTGCCGGTCGAGACGTCGCTTCGTGCACGCGCCTCGTCCGGCTCGTAGGTCATCTCGAACACCTTGTTGAGCCGGTCGGACTCCTTGAAGGTGGTCACCATCTCACCGCCGAGATCAGTAGTGATGCCCTTGCTCGACGTGCGTGGCTCGGCAGGATCCGGCGACGTGGTCCCTGCGTCCAGGTTCACGATCGCGGCTCTGATCCTGAAGTCACCGCCCTGACCGCCAAGCGCGCTGCCGAGAATGAAGATCAAGACAAGCGGCATGCCGAGCAACACGCCGAGAGCGGCGATGTCTCGCGTCCAGACCCGGACGTCTTTGAATGCGATGTGGAAGGCCCGCACGGCTAGTCCCGCAGTCCGCGTCCGGTCAGGTGGAGGAAGACGCTCTCGAGGTCGGGCTCGACCACCTCTACTCCCCGTACCTGCGCGCCCGCGTTGGTCGCCGCCTCGACGACGCCCGCGAGAACCGCGGCACCGTTGGGCGCGAGTACCTCAAGTACCGGACCATGCGCCTCTGCCTTCGAGACTCCGGGGAGCTCGCGCACCGCATCGGCCGCGGCAAGCGCCTCGCGGTCCACGAGCGTGGACTCCTCGGCGAGCGTCTCCGGGGAACGCTCCTCGCCCGCTTGCCCCTCGGCGAGGTATGGCGATGCAAGCGTCACGCGGATCACGTCTTCATCGCCCACGAGCCCGCGAAGCTCATCCAGATCCCCGTTCGCGATGACCTTGCCGTGATCCATGATCGCTATGCGGTCGCACAGCGCCTCGACTTCTTCCATGTAGTGACTCGTATAGAGCACCGTCATCCCGTCCGCGTTCAGCTGCCGGACGAGGTCGAGTATGTGGTTGCGACTCTGGGGGTCGATGCCGACCGTGGGCTCGTCCATCAACAGCACGCTCGGCCGGTGGAGAACGCCGGCGGCTATATTGATCCGCCGCTTCATCCCGCCCGAGAACGTCTCGACGCGCTTCTTGGCCTTGTCCTCCAAGCCCGCCATGGCCAACCCGTAGTCGACCGCCTCTGCGAGCGGCTTGCCCGACATCCCGTACATCCGGCCCCAGAAGCGCAGGTTCTCGGCAGCGGTGAGCGTGGGGTAGAGCGCGATCTCCTGTGGCACGACGCCGAGCTTCGAGCGCACGCCGATGGAGTCCGTAGCGGCGGAGTGTCCGTCCACGGTGATCCGCCCCGCGTCCGGTGCGAGCAGGCACGCGATCATCGAGATAGTGGTCGTCTTGCCCGCTCCGTTGGGCCCGAGCAGGCCGAAGATCTCGCCCGAAGCGATGTCGAAACTGACGCCGTCCACTGCCGCAACGTCACCGAACCGCTTGGCCACGTCGCTCACTTCGAGAATCCCGGTCATCCCTACGCCTCCCGCGCGCTGGTGTGGATACGCTCCATCGCCTCCAGCAGGTTCCACAGCGCTGACCTCGTTCCTACCATGTACGACTCGGCCTTTGACAGCATCTCAGGCGCGCTTATGACGAACGGCCCTTCGTCCAGCAACTCCTCGGAGCACGCGGCCACGAGTTCGCCGAGGGCCGCCGCGTCCCACTCAAGGTGGAACTGAATGCCGAGAACACGGCCCTCATCCAGCGAGAAGGCCTGATTGCGGCAGGCGGCGCTGGACGCGAGATGACGGGCGCCCGGCGGCAAGTCGAATGTGTCGCCGTGCCACTGCCCCACCACGAGCCCATCGGGGAAGTCGCCGAACGCGTGGTCCTCGGCAGCCTCGGCGCTCAGACTCACGGGGAACCAGCCGATCTCGCGATAGTCGTTGCGCCGTACCGAGCCGCCGGCGACCTCGGCCACGATCTGTGCCCCGAGACACACGCCCAGAACGAGCTGTCCCCCCACGAGCGCGTCGGCAACGAGCCGCTTCTCGGCGACCAGCCAGGGGTTACCGGCGTCATCATCGGCAGCCATCGGACCACCCATGACGACGAGGAAGTCGAACTCCGCGGCAGGGGGGAACTCCTCGGTCAGGCCGAGCGACTCGGTGATGGTGTGGCCGCGCTCGGCGGCCCACTCGGCTATGAGTGCCGGGCCCTCGAACGGGACGTGACGAATGACGTGCATGCGCATGAGAATTGGCTCCCCTCGCCTCGCGCTCGACTCACAGATACTACTCCAGCCGCCCGGTCCGGCCGGTTTCCCCAGTACCCGAGGTGGCGGCGGTGCGCCGAGGGTACTAGCATGGTGCGATACGCGAACGGGCGCCTGCCTGGGGCCCACGTCGAGGGAGACGCAATGCACGTGATCATCGGGGGCTTCGGCCGCGTCGGCCGGCACCTCGCACACATGCTCGAATCGGAGGGGCACAGCGTCGCGGTCATCGACCGGAATGCCGCGGTCTTCGCCGAGTACGGCGAGGAGATCCGCGGGCGCAAGCTCACGGGCGAGGTGTTCGATCGGGAGACGCTCATCCTCGCCGGCATCGAGAAGGCTGACGCTTTTGCGGCAGTCACCGCCGGTGACAACAGCAACATCGTCGCGGCGCGCGTGGCACGCGAGCGGTTCAACGTCCCGGTCGTCGTAGCCCGCATCTTCGACCCGCGTCGCGCGACCATCTACGAGAAGTTCGGCATCCCCACCATCTCGGCGGTCAGGTGGGCCGGCAACAAGATGCTCACGATGATCTTGGAGCCGACGGTCCGCATCGAGCGGGTGTACGGCTCCGGCGAGATCATCACCGTGCAGGCCGTGGCCACCGAGGACATGATCGGCAAGCCGCTGAGCGAGGTCGAACAGCGCGACAAGTGGCAGGTCACCGCGGTCGTGCGCGATCGGCTGGCGATGCTTCCCGCGCCAAGCCTGAGCATCAGCGAGGGCGACCAGCTCTACCTGACGGCCAACCGCGACAACATCGATGAGCTCAAGCGGCTCTTCGGTATCGAGTAGGAGGCCGAGAGATGCGCATCATCATCGTTGGCGCCGGCAAGACCGGCACCTTCCTCGCCGATAAGCTTCACGACGATCATCAGGTAACCGTGATCGACCAGCGCCGCGATCGTGTCGAGGTCGTCCGCCGGCAGGTGCCCGACGCCGAGGTCATCGAAGGCGATGCCTGTGAGCCCGAGGTGCTCGAGACCGCCGGGATCGAGGACGTGGACCTGGTAGCGGCCGTGACCGGCGACGACGAAGACAACCTCGTGGTCGCGATGCTCGCGAAGCGATACCGGGCAAAGACCGTCTTCGGCCGAGTCAATCACCCGCAGAACGAGTGGCTGTTCGACAAGGAGTGGGGCGTGGACGTGGCCGTCTCATCCTCGGCGATCCTTCACGGGCTCATCGAGAAGCAGATCGGCTTCGGCGACCTCATCACGCTTCTCAAGCTTCAGGCCGACGGCGTGGCCGTCGAGGAGCTCACGCTTCCGGAGAATGCATCCATGATCAGCCACAAACTGTCCGAGGTGCCGCTGCCCTCGAACGTGACGGTCATGGCGATCATCGCCGCCGAGGGATACGTTCAGGCGGCGCGAGGCGACACGCTACTGATCGCTGGCGACCAGCTGCTGATGCTCGTAGAAGGTACTCTCGAAGAGCATGTGATTCAGGACGCCCTCGGGATTCCGGTCGACAGTGAGGGCCACTCCACCGCGTCGCGCTGATCCTCCGCCCAACGCAGACTGAGAACGGCTCCCGCATCGGGAGCCGTTCTGTTAGTGCTGGTCGAGTGAGTCCTCGGGGCCGCTCAGGTGCCCGAAGATCGGCGCCTTTCGCCTCATTCCTTGGGCGCGCCCTTGGCGGACTCGACGCCCTGCGGCACGGACGACTGGATGTGGTAGGGCACATCCGTGACGATGATGCCCGGCTCGTTGAAGAGCTGAGTCTTGAGCAGCAGAGACGTCTGGTCGTGGAGGAACTGGTCGGGGATGTTCTCCGGGGCATACTCCGGCAGCACGACGGTGACCACATGGGACTCGGTCGGTTTCGGGATCGACCGAACATAGTCCATGATCGGGCCGATGATCTCGCGGTATGGAGAAGGCAGCACTTTCAGCCTCAGCCCCAGATCAAGCGCCTCCCACTGCTCTCGAATCTCGTCCTCGCGACCGGAGACATCGACGTAGAGCGCCTCAAGCTTGTCGGCCCGCAGTGAGTGCGCGTACTGGACTGCCCTGATGATCTTCCGGTCGATCGACTTCACGAGCACGACCACGTGATTGTGCATCCGGTTGTAGGACTGCCAGTTCATGTCTGTGATGTCATCGGGGCGGATGGCAAGGTCGGCCGCCACTCGCGCGTACTGGCGGTTCACCCATAGGAAGTACAGCACGATGATCGGGATCAGGATGACCACGATCCACGCGCCGTCGTGGAACTTCGCTACCGAGACCACGACGGTAACGACTGCGGTCGCCACTGCGCCCACGCCGTTGATTGCCCGCGACAGCTTCCACCGCGGCTCCTTCATACGCGTGTGGTGAACCACCATCCCCGCCTGCGAGAGCGTAAAGGAGGTGAACACGCCGATCGCGTAGAGCGGGATGAGCCGCGTGGTCTGACCCTGGAATATGACTAGCAGCGCGATCGCCGCCGCAGTGAGCAGGATGATGCCGTTGCTGAAGACGAGCCGGTACCCGCGGTCCCTGAGCTGGTGGGGCAGGAAGTCGTCCTCGGCGATGAAGGAAGAGAGGCGAGGGAAGTCGGCGTAGGCAGTATTTGCCGCCAAGACGAGGATGAGTGCTACGGCAGCGGTGATGGCGTAGTAGATCGCTCCCGCTCCGAAGATCGCACGCGACAACTGGCTGATAAGGGTCTCGGTCTCGCTTGGCTGTACGTTCGCCAAGACGGCCAGTGCGGAGACTCCCAGGAGAAGCGCAAGAAGGATTCCGCCCATCCAAGTCATCGTGATCTGTGCGTTGCGCGCCTCGGGCT
>CAZSLI010000004.1:81208-150942 GCA_964607705.1 uncultured Eubacteriales bacterium | reverse complement strand
GAGACCATGACTCAGATCGAGAGCCAGCTGAAGATGCGTCACTACGACGGCTTCTTCAAGTAAGCGCACGAGGGGAGAGGGCGACCTGATGAACATCGTGCTCTTGGGCGCCGCTGGCGCCGGCAAGGGAACGCAAGCGGCCAAGCTCGTTGAGGCTTACGGTCTTACGCACATCTCGACAGGCGACATCTTTCGCAAGAACGTCGCCGAGAACACGCCGCTCGGTACCGAAGCCAAGCGGTACATGGATGCCGGACAGCTTGTTCCGGACGATGTCGTCATCGCCATGGTCAAGGACCGTCTAGCGCAGCCCGACTGTGAAACAGGCTTCATGCTCGACGGCTTCCCCCGCACCCTTCCCCAGGCTGAGGCCTTGGAAATCGCGCTGGACGACATGGGCAAGAAGATCGATGCCGTTGTCGCCATCGAGGTGCCTCGCGGCGTGCTGATGGAGCGCCTGACTTCGCGCAGGCAGTGCCGCGGCTGCGGTCGCATATACAACGTCCTCGGCGAGATGCCGGCGGATCCTGACGTATGTGACTCGTGCGGTGGCGAGGTCTACCAGCGTGACGACGACACGGTCGAAGCCGCCTCCAAGCGTTTGGCCGATTACGACGCCATCACGTCGCAGCTCGTGCCGTTCTACTCGGCGAAGGGGCTGTTGCATGAGATCGACGGCAACAGGCCAGTCGACGAGGTCTTCGCCGACATCCGCTCCATACTCGAGGGTTAGTCGCACACGTGATCATCCGCAAGTCCCCTGCAGAGCTTGAGACGATGAAAGAGGCCGGGCGCATAAGTGCCCGGGCTCTTCGTCTGGTGGGCGAAGCGGTCAGGCCCGGTATCACCACCGCCGAGCTCGACGAGATCGCCGAGGATGCCATCCGCTCGGAAGGTGCCGAGCCGGCTTTTCTCGGCTATCACGGGTATCCGAAGACGCTCTGCACCTCGGTCAACTCACAAGTGGTCCACGGCATCCCCTCGACCCAGGTGAGGCTCGCAGAGGGCGACATCCTGTCGGTGGACGTGGGCGCGATCTTCGGTGGCTATTTCGGGGACAACGCACGCACCTTCCCGGTAGGCGTCATCCACCCCGAGGCGCAGCGGCTGCTCGACGTGACTGAGGCGTCGCTTCAGGCCGGAATCGCGATGTGTGTGCCGGGCAAACGACTCTTCGACATCGGTCACGCCGTGCAGGAAGTAGCGGAACGCGACGGGTTCTCGGTGGTCCGTGAGTACGTGGGACACGGGATCGGCCGCGCCATGCACGAGGATCCCAACGTTCCGAACTACGGGATCCCGGGTACCGGTCCTCGTCTCGAGGTGGGAATGGTACTCGCGATCGAGCCGATGGTGAATGCGGGCTCCATGTCGGTTGAATCGTTGCCCGACGGCTGGACAGTGGTTACCGCCGATGGCTCTTTGTCGGCGCATTTCGAGCACAGCGTTGCGGTCACCGCCGAGGGACCGCTGGTGCTCACTAAGGAATAGCGTCATCACCTGCAATTTTGTTCTGGACTCAAGTAGAGGCCTGCGGTACTATAACCACTTGCGGATTCAGGCCCCCGAAAGCTGAAGGAGAGAACGACGAAGAAGGACGACGCCATCGAGCTCGAAGGTACTGTGATCGAGCCCCTGCCCAACGCCATGTTCCGCGTTGAGCTGGAGAACGGACACAAGGTCCTCGCGCACATCTCGGGAAAGATGCGTATGCACTACATCCGCATCCTGCCTGGGGATAAGGTGGTCGTGGAACTCTCGCCGTACGACCTGACCCGCGGTCGTATCACGTACCGCTACAAGTAGGACCTGTTCTTTCGGCCGGGTAGTGGATACACCCGGCGGCGTGTTAGTGCTTCACCGTTTCGTAGGACAAATCCCGCCTGCGGCTGGGCGTGGAAATAGAGCTGAAACACCGAAAGGAATCAAGACGATGAAGGTACGTCCTTCGGTCAAGAAGATGTGTGACAAGTGCAAGATCATCCGGCGCCACGGCAGGGTTCTTGTCATCTGTGACAACCCCCGCCACAAGCAGCGCCAGGGCTAGGAGGGAACACGAGTGGCCCGTATCTCTGGTGTCGACCTTCCGCGCGAGAAGCGCGTTGAGATCGGCCTCACCTACATCTTCGGCATCGGTCTGACGACCAGCCAGCAGATCCTTCGCGAGACCGGCATCAGCCCGGATACCCGCGTGCGCGACCTCACGGAAGAAGAGGTCGTTCGTCTGCGTGAGTACGTCGACCGCAACCTGAAGATCGAGGGTGACCTCCGCCGTGAGGTCGCTCAGAACATCAAGCGCCTGATGGAGATTGGCTGCTATCGCGGCCTGCGTCACCGCAAGGGCCTGCCGGTCCGCGGGCAGCGCACCCATACGAACGCGCGCACCCGTAAGGGTCCGCGTCGCCAGATCGGCGCGAAGAAGAAGGGCAAGTAGGCATGGCCGCCAAGAAGAAGAACGTTCGCACCCGCCTGAAGCGCAGCGAGCGCAAGAACATCGCTGTCGGCCAGGCTCACATCAAGAGCACCTTCAACAACACGATCGTCAGCATCACGGACCCCTCGGGCAACGTGATCTCCTGGCAGAGCGCCGGCACCGTGGGCTTCAAGGGCTCGCGCAAGTCGACGCCGTTCGCCGCTCAGCTTGCTGCTGAGGCCGCGGCGAAGATGGCTCAGGAGCACGGCCTGCGCAAGGTCGCCGTGTTCGTGAAGGGCCCGGGTTCCGGTCGTGAGACCGCCATCCGCTCCCTGCAGGCCGCTGGTCTCGAGATCTCGAGCATCCAGGACTGCACCCCGATTCCGCACAACGGCTGCCGGCCGCGCAAGCGCCGCCGGGTCTAACTTCCTGAAGGGACCTAGCTAAGATGGCTCGTTATACCGGCGCGGACTGCCGCAGGTGCCGCCGCGAGGGCATCAAGCTCTTCCTCAAGGGCGATAAGTGCTACATGGACAAGTGTCCTGTAGAGAAGCGCCCGTACCCGCCTGGACAGGCTGGGAAGAAGCGTCCTCGCGATAGTGAGTACCGAGTTCAGCTCCGCGAGAAGCAGAAGTGTAAGCGTATCTACGGCCTGCTCGAGAAGCAGTTCCGTGGCTACTACAAGATCTCCAGCCGTCAGCCGGGCATCACGGGTGAGAACCTTCTCCGTCTGCTCGAGAGCCGTCTGGACAACGTCGTGTACCGTCTCGGCTTTGCCAAGTCTCGCGACGAGGCACGCCAGGTCGTGCGCCACGGTCACATCACCGTGAACGGTCGCCGGGTGGACATCCCGTCGTACCGCGTGCGTCCGGGCGATCTCGTGTCCGTCGGCCCGAAGTCGAAGGACCTGCTGGTCATCAAGACCGCGCTCATCTCCTCGGAGAAGATCGAGGTTCCCGGCTGGCTCGAGGTCGACATCGAGAAGCTGCAGGGCAAGGTGCTGTCGCTGCCGACGCGCGAAATGATCGATGCGCCGGTTCGTGAGCAGCTCATCGTCGAGCTCTACTCGAAGTAACCGGACCGAAGAAGCCAGGGAGGCTGCTTGATGACAGAGTTCATGAGGCCGCAGGTCACGGTCGAGACCATCGACGACCGGGTCGCGCGCTACGTGGTTGAGCCGCTCGAGCGCGGTTTCGGCTACACGCTCGGCAACTGCATGCGCCGCGTGCTGCTGTCCTCGCTGCAGGGCGCCGCTGCCACTTCGGTGCGCATCGAGGGCATCCAGCACGAGTTCGCCTCGATCGAGGGCGTTCGTGAGGACGTCACCGACATCATTCTCAATGTGAAGGGCCTCGTGTTCCGCGAGACCGGTATCGGTGCAGGCGAGGGTGTGGCTACGCTGTCCGTCAGCGGGCCCTCCGTCGTGACCGCCGCCGACCTCAAGGTCCCGGCCGAGTTCGAGCTGGTCAACCCGGAGCACGTCATCGCCACGCTCAACGCGGGCGCCAAGCTTGAGATGGGCGTGCGTGTCGGCACGGGTCGCGGGTACGTCTCCGCCGACCGCAACAAGCGTGTAGAGGACCCGATCGGCGTCATCACCGTCGACTCGCTGTTCTCGCCGGTCAGCCGCTGCACCTACGTCGTGGAGAACACGCGCGTTGGCCAGCGCACCGACTACGACAAGCTGACGCTCGAGGTCGAGACCAACGGCGCGATGGATCCGAGCGATGCCGTCGCACGTGCCGGACGGATCATCGACGAGCATATGGCGTTGTTCGTCGATCAGGCAGTGACCACCATGTCGGACGGTGACATCTTCATCCCGTTCGATGATGAGAGCGAGAGCGTGCTCGACACGCCGATCGAGGATCTGGATCTTTCGGTCCGCTCGTACAACTGCCTGAAGCGTCAGGGCGTCAACACGATCGGCCAGCTGACGGAGTGCTCTGAGCAGGACCTGCTCAACATCCGCAACTTCGGCGCGAAGTCGATCGAAGAGGTCAAGGACAAGCTTCAGCAGATGAACCTCGGTCTGAAGCCGTAGCGTAAGGAAGCCTGAGAGATGAGACACCTCAAGAAGGGCCGCAAGCTCGGCACCGACGCATCGCATACCAAGGCGATGCTGAAGAGCCTTGCTGGGGCACTGCTTGCCCACAACCGCATCAAGACCACGGAGACCCGCGCCAAGGAGGTCCGTCCTCTCGTCGAGAAGACGATCACTTGGGCTAAGAAGGGCGACGTTCATTCCCGCCGTCTCGCGATCGCTGCGATCGGCGACAAGGAGCTCATCGCCAAGATCTTCTCCGAGGCCGAGCGTTTCGAGGGTCGGGAAGGCGGCTACACCCGCATCCTGAAGCTCGGTCCCCGCAAGGGCGACGCTGCGCCGATGGTCATCATGGAGCTTGTCGACTAGACGCTCCGCGCACTGCGAGGTGCAACGCGTTACCATTCTGAGGGCCTCCTGCGGGGGGCCCTCAGTGCATTGTCCGCCGATGACCATCCGAGGAGGGGCTTGCCGGTGATCCGGTTCGAGAACGTGACGTACCGCTACGGCGCGCAAGGGCCGGCGGCCCTGTGTGGCGTCGACCTCGCGTTCGAGCCCGCTCGTCTCACGGTGGTCCTCGGCGCCAACGGCTCCGGCAAGTCGACGCTGGCTCGGCTGGCGAACGGGCTCTTGTTGCCGTCGGAGGGCGTGGTCACGGTCGGTGGCATCGATACGCGGGACGATGAGCGCGCCTTGGAGCTCCGATCCGGCGTCGGCATGGTCTTTCAGAACCCGGATGACCAGATCGTCGCCACAAGCGTCGAGGACGACGTGGCCTTTGGTCCGGAGAACCTCGGCCTGCCGAGGAGCGACGTCCGGCTTCGAGTGGATGCCGCCATCGAGGCGACTGGCCTGACGGGGCTCGAAGGTCGCGAACCGCACCTGCTTTCAGGGGGTCAGAAGCAACGCCTTGCGATCGCGGGTGCGCTCGCCATGCGCCCGCGCTACCTCGTGCTCGACGAGCCGCTCTCGATGGTCGATGCGGCAGGACGTATCGAGGTCACGCGGGTGCTGGCAAAGGTGCTGGCAGCCGGGCAGGGAGTCGTGCTGATCACGCACGACCTGGCCGAGGCGATGCACGCCGATCACGTCGTGGTGCTCGCCGCAGGGTTGATCGTGTTCGAGGGCGGGCCGCTCCAGCTACTCGAGCAAGGCGATCGCCTCGAGGCTTGGGGACTCGAGCTTCCCGACGTGGTGCGGCTTTCGGCTGCGCTAGCGTCGCGGGACTTCGATGTCGCGCCGCACGAGACCGATCCCGCGCGGATCGCGGAGTCCCTATGGGTCTGACCATGGATCGCGTGGGGATGATCTATCAGGCCGGCCATGAGTACTCCGTTGCCGCGCTCGATGCGGTGACAGTCGAAGTCGAACCGGGACGACTCACGCTTCTCGTGGGCGCCACGGGCTCGGGGAAGTCCACCCTGCTGCGCATCGCGTCGGGGCTGCTCGCGCCCACCGGCGGAAGTGCGACGATCGACGGCGCTCCGCTCGATGCTGGGGCCGCGCGGGGCAAGGTCGGACTCATATTCCAGGATGCGGAGAGCCAGCTGTTCGCCGACACCGTCCTCGATGACGTAGCGTTCGGGCCAGCCAACTTGGGCGAGAAGGTCGAAGATGCGCGTGAAGCCGCGCGGGACGCACTGCGGTCGGTCGGCCTCGATCCCGAAAGCTACGGACATCGGTCGCCGTTCGCCCTCTCAGGTGGGGAGATGCGCCGCGCCGCGATCGCGGGTGTGCTGGCGATGCGCCCACGCTACCTTCTTGCGGACGAACCCACCGCGGGTCTTGATGCACCGGGTCGTCGCGCGGTCCGCCGACTACTTGTCGCCCAGAGCAAGCACGCGGGCGTCGTCGTGGTCAGCCACGCTGCCGAGGAGTTCCTCGGCGAGGCGGACGACCTGGTGATCATGGGGGCGGGGCGCATCGTGTGGTCGGGTCCCGCAGCCGACGCCATCGCGGACCCGGGCATCCTCACTCGTCATGGTCTCCAGGCCCCGCCGGTCCTCGAGGTCCAGCGGCTCGCAGTCGAACGCGGGGCCTCGCTGCCAGCCATCACTCTCGACCCGTCGGCGGCAGCGGCAGCCCTGGCCACCGCCCGGAGGGCCGGCTGATGGCAGTCCCGGTCCCCTTCGGCCAGTTCATCCCGGGGTCATCGGCGGTCCACCGTCTCGACGCGCGGGTGAAACTCGTGCTGACTGCCTCCTACGCCATCGCGCTGTTTTCCGTTGGCACATGGTGGGGACTTGCTCTGGCCGCCGGGATCGCTGTGGGCGCTGTCGCCATCGCACGCGTTCCCTGGAGAGCGGCGCTTCGCGGCCTGGTCCCCGTGGTCTGGCTGCTTGCGTTCACGATCGTGGCCAACGCGCTGTGGCCGGCCAACCCCTCGGAGTCGCTGTTCGCGATCGGGCCGCTCAGTGTTGACGCGGAGGGGCTCGAGCGCGGCCTCTTCTTCGGCGTGAGGATCCTGCTGCTGGTGCTGGGCACGTCGCTGGTCACGCTTACTACTTCGCCGGTGGCGCTGACCGATGCGCTCGCGCAACTTATGCGACCGTTGCGGTTCGTGCGATTCCCGGTCGATGACGCCGCGATGATGCTCTCGATCGCGCTTCGCTTCCTCCCGACGACCGCCGAGGAGGCCGAGCGCATCGTCGTCGCTCAGACCGCTCGAGGCGCACGGTTCGACACGGGTGGGCCGATCAGGCGTGCCAAGGCATGGCTCCCGGTGCTCATCCCGCTGTTCGTGCGCCTCTTCCGGCGCGCCGACGACCTCGCTGTCGCGATGGAGTCCCGCTGTTACCGCGGCGAGGGACGGACGCGCCTACGCCAGCCGCGGATGATCACGCTCGACTGGGCGGTGCTGGTAACGGGCATCGTCGCATTCATAGGGTTGGGTGTATGGCTGTGAAGGAGACCCCGGGGATGAATGCTGCACCGTCCCGCGTCGGCGACGAGCACGAGGGCCAGGCCGCCGGGAGCGGGGCCCTCGCATTGGTGGTCGCTTACGATGGCGCACCGTTCGCGGGCTTCGCCAGACAACCGGGCCAGGCGACGGTCCAGGGACGGATCGAGACGGCCCTCGAGACCGTGCTGCGTAGACCGGTCGAGACCACGGGCGCGGGCCGAACGGACGCCGGCGTACACGCGCTCGGGCAGGTCGTGAGCTTCGACACGCGAGGGGACGAGCCGGACCCTCGGCCGCTGAGGCGCTCGCTCGACGCGCTCGTCGGCGAGGGGATCACCGTACGCGAGGTGCGTCGGGCAAGAGCCGGGTTCTCGGCACGCTTCGACGCCGTCGGACGGGAGTACCGCTACCGCATCGTTCCGGGTGTGGTGCCGCCGCTTTTCCTCGGCAGGTCCGCGTGGCATGTGCCGCAGGAGCTGGATGTCGACGCGATGCGCTCGGCCGCCGAGTCACTGGTGGGGGAGCACGACTTCCGGTCGTTCTGCGTGACCGAGTCGGCCGAGGGCCAGCGAACCATTCGCAGGGTGGACGAGATCTCGCTCGCCGAGGAACAGCATCTGGGCGAAACGTGCCTCACGGTGCGCGTCCTGGGCAACGCCTTCCTGCATTCGATGGTGCGCGTCATCGTGGGCACGCTGGTGGAGGTGGGCGCCGGAAGGCGTCCTGCGGGCTGGACGGCCGAGGCGCTCGAGGCACGGAGTCGCGCGGCTGCCGGTCCTACCGCGCCGGCTCACGGGCTGACCTTCTGGAGCGTGCGCTATCCCGACGACGTCTGGCGTTAGGCGAGGAGGACCAATGGCTCAGAACTGGCATCAGACGCACATCGGGAAGCGGTCGTTCGGCGACAGGGTCGCGGACGGCGTGGCTTCCGGCATGGGATCGTGGCCGTTCATCATCTGCCAGAGCGTGTTCGTGGCCGCATGGATAGCGCTGAACATGGTGGGCTGGTGGCAGCACTGGGACCCGTACCCGTTCATCCTGCTCAACCTGCTGTTCTCGACGCAGGCTGCCTATGCTGCCCCGGTCATCATGATGAGCCAGAACCGCCAGGCCGAACGGGACCGTGAGCAGGCGCAGGCCGACTACGACACCAACCTGCGCGCTGAGACGGAGGTCGAGCAGCTACGTCGCGCGCTCGACTGCATCCAGCACGACAAGCTCGACCACATCATCAGCCTGCTTGAAGGGAGCGCCGAAGCGCAGACGTCCACGGATGCCGACTGAGCGCTACTCGGGAGAGAAGGGTAGATACGCCCGGGTGCGTGTACTGTTTGACGCTGCCCTGCCTCGCGGATAGAATAGCGGGGTTCGTTTCCGCCAGCCCCGTGACACGAACAACTAGATGCTGACCTCAGTTGGAGGACCCGTGAAGACCTACCACGCCAAGCCAGGCGAAGTCGAGCGCGAGTGGCTGCTCGTCGACGCTACTGACATGGTGCTTGGACGGCTCGCAAGCGAGGTTGCCCAGATCCTCAAGGGCAAGCGCAAGCCGACCTACACGCCGCACGTCGATACCGGTGACTTCGTCATCGTCATCAATGCCGAGAAGGTACGCCTCACCGGCAACAAGGCGAACACCAAGAACTACTACTCCCACAGCGGTTACCCCGGTGGCCTGAAGGAGGTTTCGTTCCAGCGCATGCTGGCGAAGCACCCTGAGCGCATCGTGGAGAAGGCCGTCAAGGGCATGCTCCCCAAGAACACCCTCGGGCGCGCGATGAACCGCAAGCTCAAGGTGTACGCGGGCCCCGAGCATCCCCACGAGGCCCAGAAGCCGCGTCAGATCACGCTGGAGGGTTAGCGCATGGCTGAGAACAAGGCTGTCTACCTCGGCACCGGCCGCCGCAAGAACGCGGTCGCCCGCGTGCGCCTCGTGCCCGGTACCGGCGTCATCACCGTGAACAAGAAGCCCGCTGCCGAGTACTTCGGCCGCGAGGCGCTCGTCAACTTCGCATCCACGCCGTTCAAGGTCACCGAGACCGTCGGCCGCTTCGACGTCATCGCGACGATCGTCGGCGGCGGCGTGTCCGGCCAGGCCGGCGCTCTGCGCCACGGTATCGCTCGTGCCCTGCTCGAGGCCGGCGACGAGTACCGTCCCGAGCTCAAGCGCGCCGGACTCCTTCGCCGCGACCCGCGTATGGTCGAGCGCAAGAAGTACGGTCTCAAGAAGGCCCGCAAGAAGCCGCAGTTCAGCAAGCGGTAGGGACCTTCCCCGACAGGACTCACCGAACGGGGCTCGCCATTGGCGGGCCCCGTTCTGTTTACGGAGGCGGCTTCGATGGGCGGCAGACTCTTCGGTACCGACGGTGTACGCGGGATCGCGAACGCCGAGCTCACACCCGAGCTTGCGTTCCGTCTGGGCGAGGCAGCGGGGCATTTTCTGGCCGGCCGCGGCCGGCAGGGCCGGATCGTCGTCGGCCGCGACACCCGTCGCAGCGGCTCGATGCTGGAAGCCGCCCTCGTGGCCGGCATCACCTCCAGCGGTGCCGACGCGCTGCTCGCAGGAGTCGTGCCCACGCCGGCGATCGCCTTTCTCGTCCGGGAGCTCGCTGCCGACGGTGGTGTCGTGATCTCGGCAAGCCACAACCCGCCGGAGTACAACGGCATCAAGCTCTTCAGCCGAGAAGGCTTCAAGCTTCCCGACGACCTCGAGGATGAGATCGAGAGCTTCTGCTCGGATGAAGGCTGCGGCTTCGAGCGTCCGACGGGCGCCGGCGTGGGGTGCTGTGAGCATCTCGGTGACGCCGCGGCCCGCTACATCGACCATGCCTGCTCGACCATCGCAGGCGACCTCTCCGGTCTCCGCATCGGTCTCGACTGCGGTCACGGCGCTGCCAGTGTCACCAGCCGCGAAGCACTCGAGCGGCTCGGTGCAGAAGTGGTCGCGATCAACTGCGACTGGGACGGCATGGACATCAACGTCGGCTGCGGCTCGACGCATTTGGGGCCGATCGCTGAGCTCGTCGTTCGCGAGGGGTGTGACTTCGGTATCGCCCACGATGGCGACGCGGACCGCATGCTCGCGGTGGACGAGTCGGGCGCCGAGGTCGATGGCGACCAGATCATGGCGATCTGCGCGACCGCTATGGCGGACGAGGGCACGCTGGCCGGCAACGTGGTCGTCTCCACCGTCATGGCGAACCTCGGTTTCGAGGTTGCCATGCGCGAGCGCGGCCTCAACTTCGTGAAGACGAAGGTCGGCGACCGCTACGTCCTGGAGCAGATGCAGGCCATGGGCGCCAATCTGGGTGGCGAGCAGTCGGGCCACATCATCTTCCTCGAGCACAATTCGACGGGCGACGGGCTGGTGACCGCGCTGCAACTCGCCTCCAGGGTGAAGACTGCTGGCAAGCCGCTCTCTGAGCTCGTGAAGGTCATGAGCCGCTACCCGCAGGTACTGGAGAACGTCCACGTCGCGGACAAGGCGGGACTCGTGACCAGCGCGGCGATCACCGAAGCCATCCATGCCGCCGAGGACGAGTTGGGTGATACCGGCCGCGTGCTGGTGCGCGCCTCCGGTACCGAGCCTCTCGTGCGGGTCATGGCCGAGGCGGCCGACGAGTCTGAGGCCCGTGCCGTCGTGGACCGGATCTCTGCCATCGTGCGCGCGGAGCTCGTCTGATCCGCTGCCCTCGCGCGGCTTCTCGGCGAACCGTCATCGGCGCGTCATCGGACCGATGTCTCGAGTTGGTACAATCGTGAGGCACGCCGACGAAGGGAGGGGCCCATCGAAGTGAGCCTGTGAGTCAAAGCGCCAGGACCAGTGGCGCGCCGTTGGAGAAGCGGCGCGACCTGCCCTCAAGGGGCGGAGCACCGGTCGACGAGGTGGGGGCTTATCGAAAGATTCGGCGGATGGCCCCCCGGCTGACACCCTCAGTCGTCACGCGGATGACAAAAGCTTCGGGCAACCGAAGAGACAAAACATCCGTGCTCAAGGGAATCCCGTATAGGGAAGTAATGAACTTCCTCTCGCGCCGCGGGACGCGTTTCTGTATGCGACACTCACCCTATCGAAGGGCTGGTCTACACCTATGTGCGGAATCGTTGGATACATCGGGCCCCGCAAGGCGAGCGACGTGCTGCTCGGCGGCTTGGCTCGTCTGGAGTACCGCGGCTATGACTCGGCGGGCGTGGCTATCGTCGAAGGTGGCGATCTTGCTGTCATGCGGCGCGTGGGCAAGCTCGTCAACCTGCGGCATGCGATCGACACAGACCCCCTGCAGGGCCAGGTGGGCATCGGGCACACCCGTTGGGCGACGCATGGCCGGCCGAGCGAGGATAACGCGCATCCTCACGTCGACTGCTCGGGTCGCATCGCGGTCGTGCACAACGGCATCATCGAGAACTACCTCGAGCTGCGCGAAGAGTTGGCGGCCACTGGTCACAAGCTGCGCAGCGAGACCGACACCGAGACGATCGCGCACCTGATCGAGAGCTACTACGAGGGCGATCTCGTGGCCGCGGTGGCCCGCGCCGTCAAGCGGCTCGACGGCAGCTACGCGCTGTCAGTCGTGCATCTCGACCAGCCCGACTTCATCGTCGCCTCCCGCAAGGAGTCGCCGCTCATCATCGGCGCGGGCGTCGGCGAGAACATAGTCGCGAGCGACATTCCTGCGGTCCTCGAGTACACGCGCGAAGTCGTCGTGCTTCACGACGGCGAGATCGCTGTCGTCTCCGCCGAGGAGATCCGGGTGCTCGACGCGGCACTCGAGCCGGTCGAGCCCGAGATGATGCACGTCGAATGGGACCTGGACGCCGCCGAGAAGGGCGGTTTCGAGGACTTCATGCTCAAGGAGATCTTCGAGCAGCCCAAGGCGCTGCGCGAGACGCTGCGCGGCCGCATGGTGGATGGCGAGATCCAGCTTTCAGAGCTCGCGATGGCTCCCGAGCAGGTCGCCGCGATCGATCGCGTCTTCATCATCGCGTGCGGCACGTCGTTCCACGCGGGTCTCGTCGCCAAGACTCTCATCGAGCAGTGGGCCCGCATCCCGGTCGAGGTCCAGGTGTCGAGCGAGTTCCGCTACAACGACCCCATCGTGGATGACGAGACGCTGGTCGTGGCCATCACGCAGTCAGGCGAGACCGCTGACACGCTGGCCGGCGTCCGCGAGGCTCGGGAGCGGGGCGCGAAGGTCATCGCGATCACGAACGTCGTCGGCAGCCGCGTGACGCGCGAGTCCGACGGCGTCCTGTACACCCATGCGGGCCCTGAGATCGGGGTCGCGGCAACGAAGACCTTCACAGCACAGATCGCCGCTCTCACCGTGCTGGCGCTCAAGCTCGCACAGGCGAAAGGCACCCTTTCCGACGAGCGCGTGCAGTCGCTGTGGAGTGAGCTCGTCAACATCCCGGAGATCGTCGACGTGATCCTCGAGGACCTCTCCGGTCTCAAGGAGTGTGCCGCGGCGTACACCGGCGCCTGCAGCTCGCTGTTCCTCGGCAGGGGAGTGGGTGTGCCGGTCGCAATGGAGGGCGCGCTCAAGCTCAAAGAGATCAGCTACATCCACGCGGAGGCTTACGCCTCGGGCGAGATGAAGCACGGGCCGATCGCGCTGATCACCGATGAGGTACCGGTCGTTGTCGTGGCCACGCAGGGGCACACGTACGAGAAGGTCGTCTCCAACATCCAGGAAGTCCGTGCTCGCGGGGCGAACGTCATCGCCGTCGCGACGGCCGGCGACACTGACATCAAGCAGCAGGCCGAGCACGTGCTGAGCGTGCCCGCGACGAGCGAAGCGCTCTCAGCGATCCCGGCCTCGGTGCCTCTGCAGCTGCTCGCTTACTACATCGCCAAGATGCGCGGCTGCAACGTCGATCAGCCGCGGAACCTCGCCAAGTCTGTGACGGTGGAGTAGGCGTGATCACCGGCCTGGGTGTCGATATCGTCGAGATCGAGCGGATGCGAGAGGCCATCGAGCGTCGGCCGAAGATCAAGGAGCGCATCTTCTCGGCGGACGAGCGCAAGTACTGCGACAAGCGCTCGCGGCCCGAGGTGCACTACGCGCTGCGGTTCGCTGCGAAGGAGGCCGTCCTCAAGGCGCTCGGGACCGGCTTCTCCGGCATGCGCTTCACCGACGTCGAGGTCATCCGCGAGCAGTCCGGGCGCCCCGTGCCTCGGCTCTCGGGGCGCGCCGCCGAGGTCGCCGAGGAGCTCGGCGTCGTGGAGATGCATCTGTCCTTGTCGTTCACGCATACGACAGCCGTAGCGTCGGCCGTCGCTATCACTCAGGATGCTCGTCCGAAGAAGGACGAGCGCCTTGATCCGCGTGCCGAGCTTGCTGCCCTGTTCAAGGAGGCGAAGGCGATGCTCGACGACCCGGAGATGCTGGCGAGCGCCGGCACGCGCACGCACGAAGAGCCCGATGCTGAGACGCTCGCCGAGCCCGATGCCGAGACGCCTGCCGGGCCCGATGCCGAGACGCCTGCCGGGCCGGATGCCGAACCCGAGCCTGAGCCCCAGCCGGGCGCGTAGCCAGGGCGCCAGCCCACCGAGGCGGAGGACGAGATGCTTCGAGCACTGACCGCCGAGCAAGCCAAGGCAGCCGAGGAAGCCGCGATCGCATCGCAGTCCGTCACGCTCGAGGAGCTGATGGAGCGCGCGGGAGCCGCGCTGGCTGCCGAGGTTGTCGAGCGTGTCCCTGAAGGACGCGTCGTCGTCCTCACCGGCCCCGGCAACAACGGCGGTGACGGATGGGTCGCCGCGCGGCTCCTTCGCGAAGCCGGTCGTGAGGTCGAGGTCTATGCATTCCTTGCGCCGGACCGCATGACCGGTGTGGCCCGTGACGCCGCGGAGCGCGCGTCCGAAGCGGGAGTCCGCTGGCGGGTGCCGCCTGCTGATCCCACCGCCGAGGAGCTCGCCTCCGCCTCGGTACTGGTCGATGCCTTGCTCGGCACCGGGTCGCATCTGCCCTTGCGCGAGCCGCTCCCTGCCTGGTGCCGTGCGATCAACGCCGCCGGCATCCTCGTCATCGCGGCAGATCTTCCCACCGGAATCGGTAGCGACCTCGGGGATATCGACCCGTCGTCCGTGGAGGCCGACGTGACGGTCACATTCTCGGCGCTCAAGCGTGGATTGGTCCTGCATCCGGGCGCCGCCCGTGCGGGCGAGATCGTGGTGGCCGACATCGGGATCGGGGAGTCGGAAGCCGCGGCGCTAGGGGCGCCCGAGATATGGCTCGATGCCGATTACTCAGCGCTCGTGCCCATGCCGGCCGCTGACGCCCACAAGAACGATCGAGGCCGAGTACTCGTCATCGCGGGCTCCGGGCGCTTTCCGGGTGCGGCCGTGCTGGCGGCTCGAGGCGCGATGCGGGCCGGTGCGGGCTACGTGACGCTCGCGGTCCCCGAGCCAGTGGTCCCGGTCGCACAGGCGCACCTGCTGGCTGCGCCGGTGGTAGGGTTGCCGTCCGCGCGAAGCCGCACCTTCTCCTCGGCCGCGATAACGCCGCTGCTGGAACTGGCGGCCGACTACGACGCCGTCGTGCTGGGACCGGGTCTGACACTTGCCGACGGGGCTGTCGCAATGGTGCGCGGCCTGGTGGCCAAGCTGCAGAAGCCGTTGGTCATCGATGCGGACGGGCTCAACGCCTTGGTCGATGCGCACTCGCTGCTCGAACAGCGGATCGCGCCGACGGTGCTCACGCCGCATCCGGGTGAGCTCGCCCGGCTGCTCGGCGTCTCGTCAGCCGAGGTCCAGGCCGATAGGGTATCCTCATCGGCAAGGCTCGCCGAGGGCGACCGGACCGTGGTCCTCAAGGGCGCGGGAACGGTCGTCAGCTCTGAGCGCAGGCAGGTCATCATCACCGCAGGAACGCCCGCGCTCGCTACCGCGGGTACCGGCGATGTGCTTGCCGGGATCATCGGGGCGCTTGTCGCGCAGGGCCTTTCGGGGTTCGAAGCCGGCGCTCTGGGAGCACACTTGCATGGACGCGCGGGCGAAGCCGCAGCGGCGGAACTCACGCCGATGTGCGTGACAGCAGAAGACCTACCGGAATACGTGCCCACTGCATACGCCGAGCTCCTCGGCAGTTGGTAGACCATCGATAGGGAGAGCGACCATGGCAGACCTGACAGCGCGTGACATCATGACACCCGATCCGGTCGTGGTGACCGCGGATCTGACCGTGACAGAGGCCGCCAAGCTGATGGCCGAGAACGACTTCGGCGCTCTGCCCGTGGTCGATGGCGGCAAGCTCGTCGGACTGGTCACCGAGGGCGACCTGATCATGCAGGACGTGAAGCTCGAGTTCCCCACGTACATCCATCTGCTCGACGGCTTCATCATGTACCCGCCGTCGACGGTCCGCTTCGAGCAGGAACTCAAGAAGGCGGTTGCCGCCTCGGTCGCCGACGTCATGACGCAGGATCCGATCACCGTCTCGGTGGACGCCTCGATCGAGGAGGTGGCATCGTTGCTGGCAGATCGGGATGTCTCAAGGCTTCCGGTACTCGAGGGCGACAAGCTGGTCGGCATCGTGAGCAAGCACGACATCGTTCGGGCGATGGCTCGGGGACTGACCTAGATGACCGACGCCCGCTGGGCCTGGGCCGAGATCGACCTCGGGGCCATCGCGCACAACGTACGGGCGCTCAAGGCGCTCACTCCCTCGGAGACGCGCTTCATGGCGGTCGTCAAGGCCGATGGCTACGGACACGGCGCGGTCCGCGTCGCCGAGGCCGCTTTGGCCGCGGGAGCGAGCAATCTTGGCGTCGCGACGGTCGAAGAGGGTATCGCTCTCAGGGACGCCGGTATCGCCGCCCCTGTGCAGGTCCTGTCGGAGCCGCCCACCACCACCGTCACTGACATCCTGCAGCACCGGCTGACGCCCACGCTCTACACCAGGGAGTTCGCAGGAGCGCTGGGTCGCGCAGCGGCTCAGGCGGGGGTGGAAGCTCCATATCACCTCAAGATAGACACCGGCATGAATCGCATCGGCGTCTGCGCCGATGACGCGCCGCAGTTCGCTGCGATGCTTCGCGAGTTTCCGGGACTGAGGCTCGAGGGTACGTTCACCCACTTTGCGACCGCAGACCTGCCGGACGATTGGGATGCCACCCGCCAACTGCAGCGCTTCCGGGCAGCCCTCGACGCCATGCGCACCGAGGGCGTCGACCCCGGCATCGTGCACGCCGCCAACTCGCCTGCCACCGTGCTGTACCCCGAGGCCCACTTCGACATGGTCCGGTGCGGCATCGCGATCTACGGGCTGCAGCCGTCCCAGCACACGCGGGGGCGCGTGGACCTGCGCCCCGCGATGGCGGTCAAGGCGCGTGCGACGCTCGTCAAGCGCATCTCTATGGGCGAGGGCGTCTCCTACGGGCTGACGTATCGGGCCGCCGCCCCGACGACCATCGCGACCCTGCCTCTCGGTTACGCCGATGGTGTGCACCGCGTGCTGTCCGGGCGCATGAACGTGCTGCTCGGCGGGCGTCGTGTTGAGCAAGTCGGTCGTGTGTGCATGGACCAGCTGATGGTCGAGGTCCCGAGGGGCGTGGAGGCGCGCCGAGGTGACGAGATGGTGCTCCTCGGCGAGCAGGGTCCCGAGCGGATCACCGCCGAGGAAATGGCCGATCTGGCCGGCACCATCAACTACGAGATCGCCTGCTCGTTCGGGATGCGGCTGGAGCGCGTTTACCGCTAGCTCGCCGTTTGCGGAATCGCCTGCAAACTGTGCAGGAGAACCCCATCGATTCGACGAAACCTCTCCTAGGCGCACAGTGCGCCTGTTCTTGGCGCACGCGGACGATCGGGGGGTGGACGATGTCGCAAGAGGATCTCGCGAACGAGATCGCCATGCACCAGCAGACTATCGCGACCGACGCTAACTCACCCTTGCAGCTGATCCGGGAGCGGGAGCTCGAGATTTCGGGCCGCATGCTTTCGGCGAAGCGCGAGGCGGACGACATCGTCGCGGCCGCGCGGAAGAAGGCGGCCGAGGTAGTAAGTGAGGCCGAGGCGGAGGGCGGCACGGGCGCTCGCAATCAGGAGCAGACGATCGTCGCCGCAGCCGAGGCTGAGGCCGCGACGATGAGGAAGAACGCACAAGCGGAGGCCGCCGAGATAACGGCCTCCATCGAGGCGCGTAAGGCCAGCGCCATACAGCTCGTCGTAGACGCAGTGACGGCTGTCTGAGCCGTAGCCGCGGAAACGCCTGCACTACCTTAGGGGAGGGTGGTCGTCGTGCTTGTCCCGATGGCGAAGGTCGAGATAATCGGCCCGAAGAACCAGTTCATGGAGTTGGTGAGCCTGCTCCACGAGCAGGGTCGTCTCCATATCGAAGACCTGAGCAAGAAGATCCAGAGCGGCAGCGTTCCGCTCGAGCGCATGGAGATCCAGGGCGACGACGTCGCCGCCTATGACCAGCTCGACGAGCTGCTCATTCGGGTTCGCGCGATCCTTAAGACCCTCAATGAACCGACCGGCGGCATCGATGCCGCCCGGCGTCAGGTCGAGTACAGCAGGCTTTGTGGGCTTGAACCGGAGCAGCTGGCACAGGAGGTCGTCGACCTGATCAACGAGGTCGAAGACCGGACCGCAGACCTCGCCACGATGCACACCTCGGCCGAGGCGGAGCTCTCGCTGCTCGCTCGATACGAGCCGATCCTCGGCAAGATCCAGCCGCTTGCCAAGCAGATCGTGGTGACGGGCTCGTTCGATAGCGTCGCCCTACTGGTCGAGCGCCGCTACAAGGCGGGCCTCGAGCACCTCCAGGCGGAGCTGAACAAGATCACCAATTCGCAGTGCGAGATCATCTCCACCGACATCGACGAGAACACGACCGCGGCCATCGTTGTCTACTCGCGCATGTACGCGGACCCGGTCCACAAGTTCCTCGCGATGGAGAACGTCAACCAGATCAGGCTGCCGCAGGACTTCCAGGACATGCCTCTGGACGTCGCGTACGACGAGATCAAGCAGCGCAGGGCGGCACTTCCCAAGGAGCTCGAGCAGATCCGAGTGGAACTCGCCGAGCTGTCCGACAAGTGGTACCTGAAGCTTGCGACCAGCCGCGACGTCCTCGTCGACCGCATCGACGAGATCGTGGCGATCCCGCAGTTCGGGCGCACGGAATATGCGTTCGTGGTAGAGGGTTGGATCCCGGTCGATGACCTCCCGGACCTACGGGAACGGGTCCGGGCCGACTTTGGCGACGACGTCATCATCACGCAGCTCGAGATCGACCAGAAGGAGTTCGAGGACGCGCCGGTGGCCCTCAAGAACGCGAAGTGGGTGGAGCCCTATCAGGGTCTCCTCGGCTTCATGGGCATGCCCAAGTACGGGACCTATGACCCCACCGCCATGCTGGCGTTCTTCTACCCGCTCTTCTTCGGCATGATCGTCGGCGACATCGGCTACGGCATGATCATGCTCGGCACCGTCATGTGGCTCCGGATGAGCTTCAAGGACAACGAGGGCGTCCAGATGGCGACGGCCATCCTCGGCCCGGCGGCGACGATGTGCATCTTCTTCGGGTTCCTCTACGGCGAGTTCTTCGGGAATCTGCTCGGAACTCACTTCATGAACATCATCCAGCCGATCTACATCTTGAACGGCGAGGTGGCGATGGGCACCCCCGTGCCTGCGGGCGCCGTCCAGGTACTCCCGTTCCAGCGCGAAGCGATGATCAACGTCTTCCTGTTCGCGTGCATCGGCTTGGGAGTCATCCAGGTCCTGCTCGGACTCGGCATCGGCATCTACAACGGCGTCAAAACCAAGAACATGCACCACGTCATGGAGAAGAGCGGCATCTTCGCCTTCGTGGTCGGCTTCATCATGCTGATCCTTGGTGTCATCTTCGCCGAAGCGCTTCTTGGCGCCGCCCTGTGGGTGCAGGCCATCGGTGGCCTGGCACTCTTCCTCGGGCTGGTCTTCGCCATCCGGGGCGGCAAGGTCATGGGCCTGATCGAGTCGGTCGAGGCCCTCACGAAGATCGCGAGCTACCTGCGTATCATGGCCGTCGGCCTTGCGGGCGCCATCTTCGCCAACGCGGTCAACGAGATCGCAGCCGGCATGGGCAACTGGGTGCTCGGCATCCTGGTGGCCATCCCGCTTCAAGCACTGAACTTCGTCATCGCGGCATTCAGCCCGAACATCCACGCAGTCCGACTCAACTTCCTGGAGTTCTTCGGGAGGTTTTACGAGACCGGAGACAAGCAGTACAAGCCGTTCCATAAGACCGGAGGGGAGAAGAGCGCATGATCAGCAAGAGGCTCGCAACGTACGTTTTCCTGGGGACGCTCCTAGCCGTCCTGCTCGTGCCGGCGATCGCGCTGGCCGAGGGCAATACGATGGGTGATGGCGTCGCCATCGCCGGTAAGGCAATGGCAGGTGCGCTGGCCATGGGTC
This sequence comes from uncultured Eubacteriales bacterium, assembly GCA_964607705.1. Lineage (GTDB taxonomy): Bacteria > Actinomycetota > Coriobacteriia > Anaerosomatales > PHET01 > CAZSLI01. The sequence continues at coordinate 131,177 of CAZSLI010000004.1, read as the reverse complement.
TTGCCGCACTGGGCGCCGGTTGGGCGCAGGCGCGCATCGGTTCTGCCGGGCAGGGTACGCTCGCCGAGCGTCCTGAGGAGCGCATCTTCGTCCTCACGCTCACGGCTCTTCCCGAGGTCATCGTCCTCCTCGGCTTCGTCATGGCCATCCTTCTCAACGGCGGCGAGTAACAACCGACCCGCTGAGAGGGGGCAATCGTGGCTATCGAGGACATCCTCAAAGCCCTCGAGGAACAGGCGCAGGCCGATATCGACGCGGTGCTGGATGAGGCACGGGCTCACGCCGACCTGATCGAGAAGCAGGCCATCGCCGAAGCGGAGGGCATCCGGGACGGCTATGCGAAGCAGGTCGAGCGGTCGGCCAACTCACGGGCATCGAAGCTCGTGAACGCCGCGCGGCTCGAATCGAAGATGGCGGTGTCGTCTGCGCGTGGCGACGGCCTTGAGGCCGTGTTCGCCGGCGCTCGTGAGCGGCTAGGCGGTCTCCGCTCCGAGGCTTCGTATCCGAACCTGTTCGCGAAGCTCGCCGAGGAAGCGCTTGCCGGCATCGAGGGCGACGTGGTCATCCACGTCGACCCTGCGGACGCCGAGTTGGCGCAGGCCGCACTCGCCAAGCACGGCGCCGGTCGGGTGGAGACCGACCTCAAGTGCGCCGGCGGAGTGGTCGTCGAGTCCTCCGGTGGGCGGATCGTCCGGCGGAACACGCTCGAGGACCGGCTTGAACGCTCTCGTCAACTGGTGCAGGCCGAGGCGGCAAAGGTGCTCTTCGCATGAGAGAGGCCGTCGTGTCGTCCGCCAAGCGGGCCCCGGAAACGGACGCGGGTTATGCCTGCGCCCGGCTTCGAGGCATGCGAGCGAACCTGCTCGACGCGGGGTTCTACGAGCGACTCATCGCAGCTCCTGACGTTCAGTCGATGGTCAAGGAGCTGATGGAGACCCCGTACCGGTCGCAGCTCGAGACAGAGATCGTCAAGGGAATGACGTCGGCCGTCGTGGACGACGCTCTCAAAGAGAACATGGTCCACTCATACCGCAAGGTACTCGGCTTCCTCGACCAGAGGATGCGCGCAGCGCTTATCACGTTGCTCGCACGCTGGGACGTCTTCAACGTGAAGACGATCCTGCGCGGCGCCCACAATCACGTGGGCCTCGACGAGATCAAAGAGAGCCTCATGCCTGCGGGGGCACTGACCTCCACCGAGCTTGAGGCCCTGGCCAAGCTCGATGACGTCAAGGCCATCGTCGACACGATGGCGATGTGGGGGCTCGACTATGCAGCCGCGCTTCGCCGGGCGTACCCCGAGTACGCGAAGGACGGCAATCTCGCATCGCTCGAGCTGGCGCTGGACCGCAGGTACGCAGAGTGGGCCGCTTCCAGGCTCATCGGCGAAAGCAGTGACGTGGACGCGACTCGTCGCATCCTCGGCATACAGATCGACATCCTCAACCTGGTCACGGTCTTCCGCATGATGAAGGACGAGGTGGGCGCCGAGAAGGCGAGCCGCTACTTCCTCGAAGGCGGACGGGTCGTACGGTTCGACCTGTTCCTCGAGCTGTCGAAGATGTCCGACGTCGACGAGGTGCTCGACCGTCTCAAGCGAACGCCGTACGGCGAGGTGCTCGACGATGCCGCAGTGCGCTACCTCGAGATGCAGTCGATCGCCGTCTTCGAGCGTGTGCTCGAGGAGCTCCTGATGCGCAAGGCCGTCTCGGCAGGCGTGCGGGATCCGCACGGAGTGGGCGTGGCGATCGCGTACCTGTGGGCGAAGCAGAACGAGGTCACGAACGTGCGGATCATCGTTCGCGGGAAGTCGGTCGGCATGCCGGCCGACCGTGTGAGGGAGGAGCTCATCCTTGTATAAGCTCATCGTCCTCACCGACGCGGAGACAGCCGACGGCTTCAGGCTCGCCGGCGTCGACGTCTCGGTCGCAGAGACCGCCACTGCAGCGCGCAAGACGCTCGCGTCGCTGATCGACGACGACGAGAGCGGCATCATCGCGGTCAACGAGCGGCTCATGTCCGAGATCGATGAACGACTGCAGAAGAAGATCGACAGCATCTACCGGCCGATCGTCGTCTCCCTGCCGATCAGGGAGAAGCTTGAGATGGGCGAGGACCACCGCGCCTACCTCTCGAGACTCATCAGGCGAGCGATTGGCTTCGACATCACGCTGAGGCGGGGATAGCGCATGATCGTGGGAACTATCGCGAAGATCACCGGCCCGGTCGCTGTCGCACAGGGCATGACCGGCGCCCGCATGTACGACATCGTCCGCGTTGGCGAAGAAGGCCTCATGGGTGAGGTCATTCGCCTCGAGGGCGACACTGCGACCATCCAGGTCTACGAGGACACCTCGGGCCTGAAGGTCGGAGAGGTCGTGGAGTCCACCGAGGGACCGCTCGTGGTCGAACTCGGCCCAGGACTTCTCACTTCGATCTATGACGGCGTGCAGCGACCGCTGCCCGTCATCGCAGAGCAGAGCGGCGATTTCATCGAACGTGGGACGGTGGCCTCGGCCCTCGACCGCGAGAAGAAGTGGTCGTTCACACCGGCGGTCAAGCCGGGCGACGAGGCCGGTCCGGGCACCGTGATCGGCACGGTCCCCGAGGGCAAGACGATCGTCCACCGGGTGATGGTCCCGCCCAACGCCAAGCCGGGCAAGTTCGCCTCGGTGGTGCCTGCCGGCGACTACACGGTCGACCAGGTGGTCGCCACACTCGAGGACGGCACCGAGATCGGCATGAGCCAGAAGTGGCCAGTGCGCCAGGGTCGCCCCTACATCAACAAGCTGGATCCGACGACCCCATTCACGACGGGCATGCGGATCCTCGACACCTTCTTCCCGATCGCCTTGGGCGGCAACGCGATCATCCCGGGCGGCTTCGGCACCGGTAAGACGGTCACGCAGCAGTCACTGGCCAAGTGGGCCGACGTCGACATCATCGTCTACGTTGGCTGCGGCGAGCGCGGCAACGAGATGACCGAGGTGCTCACGGAGTTCCCGCACCTCGACGACCCGCGTAACGACGCGCCGCTCATGGACCGGACCGTACTCGTGGCTAACACCTCGAACATGCCGGTTGCGGCGCGCGAGGCCTCCATCTACGTGGGCGCGACGCTCGCCGAGTACTACCGCGACATGGGCTACAACGTGGCCATGATGTCCGACTCGACGAGTCGTTGGGGAGAGGCGCTGCGTGAGGTCTCCGGACGACTGGAAGAGATGCCCGGCGAGGAAGGCTACCCCGCCTACCTGGCGACGCGCCTCGCGTCGTTCTACGAGCGCTCGGGTCGTGTAAAGCCGCTCGGCTCGAACGGGGACGGGCGTGTCGGCTCCGTCACGATGGTCGGCGCCGTATCGCCGGCCGGTGGTGACATGTCGGAGCCGATGACGCAGAACTCACTGCGCGTCACCGGCGCCTTCTGGGCGCTGGATACCTCACTCGCACACCGCCGCCACTTCCCGGCGATCAGCTGGACGAAGAGCTACACGCTCTTCCTCGGCCAGGTGCGTGGCTGGTATGAGGAGAACGTCGCCGAAGACTGGGCTGACTACCGCGAGCGTGCGATGTCGGTCCTGCAGAAGGAGACCGAGCTGCAGGAGATCGTGCAGCTGGTCGGTCCGGACGCATTGCCTGAGTCGGAGAAGGTGATCCTCGAGGTCGCGCGCATGCTGCGCGAGGACTTCCTGCAGCAGTTCGCGTTCGACGAAGTGGACGCCTACTGTCCGCCGGACAAGGCGTACTGGCTGCTCAAGACCATCATGGCGTTCTTCGACGCGGCGACCAACGCGCTCAACCGCGGCGTGTCGCTGCGCCAGATTATGGACCTGCCCATCCGCGACGAGATCGCCGGCCTCAAGACGACGCCGCACGAGCAGGCCATCGAGCGGATGCACGTGCTTGTGGCCAGCGTCTCCGAGGACATCGCTGAAATCGAGGTGTACTAGGCCGATGAGCGACGCAACCGCCACCACTCAGCCGAACCGGTCGCTTCTCTCGACCGACTACCGCACCCTGTCCTACATCACGGGCCCGCTCATCTTCGTGCAAGACGTCGACGACGTCGCCTACAACGAGATGGTCTCGATCCTCATGCCCGACGGCAGCCGCCGTTCCGGACAGGTGCTCGAGATCTCCGGCACCACGGCCGTCATCCAGGTCTTCGAGGGCACGCAGGGTACCGACATAGCCAAGACCGAGGTCCGCTTCCTCGAAGAGGTCGCGAAGATCGACGTCTCGGCCGAGCTTCTCGGCCGCACGCTCAACGGTACGGGCAAGCCGATCGACGGCGGTGCCCCGGTCATCCCGGAGGCGCGCCTCGACATCACCGGCGCTCCGATCAACCCGTACAGCCGGGAGCAGCCTGCCGACTTCATCGAGACGGGCATCTCGGCGATCGACGGCCTCAACACGCTGGTGCGTGGGCAGAAGCTCCCGATCTTCTCGGGCTCGGGCCTTCCGGCCAATGAGCTGGCCGCTCAGATCATCCGCCAGGCCCGCGTGAAGTCGGGCGAAGAGTTCGCAATCGTGTTCGGCGCGATGGGCATCACCCACCGCGAAGCGAGCTACTTCATGACGCAGTTCGAGGAGACGGGCGCACTCGAGCGAGTCGTCTTCTTCCTGAACCTCGCCGATGACCCCACGGTCGAGCGCCTGCTCACGCCGCGTTGCGCTCTCACCGTCGCCGAGTACCTGGCCTTCGAGAAGGACCTCCAGGTCCTCGTCGTCCTGTCGGACATGACCAACTACTGCGAAGCTCTCCGCGAGGTCTCGACCGCGCGCGAAGAGGTTCCTGGACGCCGCGGCTACCCGGGCTACATGTACACGGACCTCTCGACCATCTACGAGCGCGCCGGCCGTATCAAGGGCCGCAAGGGCTCGGTCACCCAGCTGCCGATCCTGTCGATGCCCGACGACGACATCACGCACCCGATCCCCGACCTCACGGGCTACATCACCGAGGGCCAGATCGTGCTCTCGCGGCAGCTCCACCGTCGCGGCGTCTACCCGCCGATCGACACGCTGCCGTGCCTGAGCCGCCTGATGAACCTCGGTATCGGCGGCGACAAGACCCGCGACGACCACCGCGCCGTCGCCAATCAGATGTATGCCGCCTATGCCCAGGGCCGCGACCTCCGCAAGCTGGTCGCGATCGTCGGCGAGGAAGCGCTCTCCGACGTTGACCGCGCCTATCTGCGCTTCGCCGACGAGTTCGAGGCACGCATCGTCGGCCAGGGTCAGGAGGGCCGGACGATCGAGGAGACGCTCGACATCGGCTGGGACCTGATGGCCGGGCTGCCGATGAGCGAGCTCAAGCGCGTACGCGACTTCATCGACGCCTACCATCCCGATCACAAGGGCGGCGCTGCCGAGCAGGCCGACATCGCCGCGAGCGCATAAGGAGCTGCGATGGAGGAAGTACGGCCTACCAGAGCAGAGCTGCTTGAGCGCAAGCAGCAGATAACGCTGGCCCAGCAGGGCATGGACCTGCTCAAGCAGAAGCGTGACGCGCTGCTGATCGAGTTCATGTCCGTGATGGACGAGACGCTGCGGCTCTCCGGCTCCTTGCAGAAGTCGGTGTCGGAGGCTCAGTACTCGCTCGCGGTGGCCAAGGCAGTCGACGGTGCCGTCGCACTGCGGTCGACCGCGCTCGCCACCAAGGGCGAGGTCACCGTGGAGATGGCCGGAACCAAGATCATGGGCGTGGCCGTGCCAGTGGTGACCAAGGGTGAGAGCCCGCTGAAGTCGTCGTTCACGCGTGGCTACTCGGTCACCGGCGTCTCATCACGAGTCGATGAGTCCGCCGAGAAGTTCGAGAAGATCCTCGACGTCATCATCGAGTATGCGGACATCGAGACCCGGCTGAAGCGCCTCGGCGAGGAGATCAACAAGACCAACCGCCGCGTCAATGCGCTCGAACAGGTCACGATCCCCTCGCTACACGAACAGGTGTCCTACATCAGCCAGACGCTCGACGAGCGGGCCCGCGAGGACCTGTTCCGGCTCAAGAAGGTCAAGAAGAAGATCGAACGCAAGAAGGCGGCCCAGGCAGGCTGACGTAGCGGGCCCTCCCGAAGAGACAGCAAGGGCGCCCCTCGGGGCGCCCTTCGTTTACGGGTTCATCCGGAGCCGCTCTCCGGTCGCGTGCCTATTACTCCGCGGAGGGCCGGCCATGGGCCGCTATGACGTCGTTGACCTCGCGCAGGATGTCGATGCTGTTGCGCGCGTGCCGCCGCAGCTGGCTCCCAAGGGTCAGGATCTTGATGACGTCGCCGAGCATCAGTCCGCTGAACTGGAGCTCGTCCCAGTCATGACGGGCGACATACGCCCACAACTCGCCCAGGACCCACTCGAGCTCCTCGATCTCGTCGTCGTTCAGCTCTTTCCACGCCGGGCCCAGCCCGTGGCGGATGCGCTCGACCGCTCGTTCGACGGCCTTTGCCTTCTTGATCTGGAACGCTCTGATCCCGAGGTCCTCATCAGTGACGTCGGGGTGATGGTCATACATGGGCCACCTCCTCGGTGCGTTGTTCGACATTGGGAGCGCCGTCCCTGCCGCGCTCGGTGCGCCACGTCGGTGGCTTGGATAGAATGAAGGGACAGGCCGCATCTCGCGGCACGCACCCTTGGAGGCTTGATGGAGTTCGCGGACGTCATCGCCAAGCGCAGAAGCGTGAGGCATTTCAACGCCAAGCTCGACGTGAGCGACGCCGATGTCAGGAAGTTGCTGGAGGCCGCTATCACGGCGCCCACTGCCGGGAACATCCAACCGTGGCGCTTCACCGTGGTGCGTACGCTTGAGGCGCGCGAGCGGTTGGCCGAGGCCCTGCGCCAGCGCTGGGCCAGCTCGGCACCCGTGGTGATCGTCGTCTCCGTCGACCCTCGGCCCTGCGCGGCTCGCTACGGCGACCGTGGCGAGTTCCTCTACGGCCTCCAGGACACCGCAGCGGCCGCCGAGATGATCCTTCTGACGGCCGTCGACCTCGGGCTCGCCTCGTGCTGGATCGGGGCCTTCGATGAGAATGCCGTGCGCGAGTCGATCGGCGTGCAGGCGCCGATCACTCCGGTCGCGGTGCTGCCCATCGGCTACTCGGCGGAATCGGCGGGACGTCCTGCTCGGCGGCCGTTGTCCGAAGTGACTACGTGGATCTAGGGGCCCCGACAGGTCTCGGCGTGGAGTCGCTCGAGGAGCTGCGTGAGCTCATCGGCGACTGCACGCGTTGCGGACTGGCTGACACCCGCACGACGCTCGTCTTCGGCGTGGGAGATCCTCACGCGCGGGTGTTGATCATCGGCGAGGCGCCTGGCAGGAACGAGGACCTGACCGGCCAGCCGTTCGTGGGTGCGGCAGGAAGGTTCCTCGATGAGCTCCTAGCGCACGCGGGCCTCAGGCGTGAGCAGGTCTACATCGCGAACGTGCTCAAGTGCCGGCCTCCCAAGAACCGTGACCCGCTGCCGGCTGAGATCGCGACATGCACCCCGTACCTTCTCGAGCAGATACGACTTGTCTGCCCGGAGATCATCGTGACCCTCGGCAACTTCGCCACACGATTCGTCCTTGAGACCGATGAGGGGATCACGAAGCTGCACGGTGTGACGAGGCAGGTCGGCCGTTTCGAAGTGTTGCCGGTCTACCACCCGGCTGCCGCAATCTACGACCGATCCAAGCGTGACGCGCTCTTCGAGGACTTCGCCCGGCTCGGAGAGATCCTCGGCACGCCGCCTCTTGCGGACGTTTCGTCACCGCCGGCCACGGAGGCGCTGTTCTAGTGCCGTCAGCCACTCTGCATACCGCCTCTGCCGAGGAGACGCGGCGACTCGGTTCGTACCTGGGAGAGCTTGCGCGCCCGGGCGACGTCGTGCTGCTCTCGGGTGACCTGGGCGCGGGCAAGACCCAGCTGACGAAGGGGCTCGCTGCGGGGCTCGGCGTCGCAGAACCGGTGACCAGCCCGACCTTCAACATCCTGCTCGTCCACGAGGGACGAATCCCGCTATACCACTTCGACCTCTACCGGCTCGAGCATGCGTGGCAACTCGAGGACCTCGATTATTTCGGCGTCCTGGAGGCCGACGGCATAGCGGTCGTTGAGTGGGGCGATCGCTTCCCCGACGCCGCGCCCGCCGACGGACTCGCCGTGGTGCTGCGCATCGAGGGCGACGAGGTCCGCGCTGTCGAGGCCACAGCGCTCGGGCCGCGCGGCGAGGAGCTGCTCGCCACATGGACCCGCGCCTGGACCAGCAACGGCAGTGGCCCCGGGGTGGCGCGATGACCGGGCCGCGGCTCGCGCTAGCGCTCGACACGGCCACCGAGACGACGGTCGTATCGCTCGGCGTCCACAGTGACGGATTCCTCACCGTCTGGGGCTCGGCCGAGATCGAAGCGCCTCGCGCGGCGCTCTCGAAAGTGCTGCTGGTCGCCGAGGACCTGCTCAACGAGAACCGCATGGCGATCTCCGACGTGGGCGAGATCGTGGTCGGGCTGGGTCCTGGTTCGTTCACCGGCGTGCGCATCGGGGTCGCGGTCGCCAAGGGGCTTGCCCACGGACTCGGGGTGCCCATGTACGGCGTCGGCACTCTCGATGCTGTTGCGTGGCGATTCGCCGGTCGCGAAGGGCTGCTCGGCGTCGTGGGAGATGCCATGCGCGGCGAAGTCTACCCGGCGCTGTTCCGCTGTTCGGGCCATCGAGCCGAGCGGCTCACTCCCGACCGTGTCGCCAAGCCTGCTGACGCTGCCGAGGAGTGGCGCGCCCACGCCGGTCAGATACTCCTGACCGGCAACGGCCTCGCGAAGCACGCGGAGGTGTTCACCGACGTACTCGGCGAGGACGCGCTTGCTCCGCGGGAGCTGTGGTCACCCACCGGTGTCTCGCTGCTGGCGGCGTTTCTCGCCGCGGCCGAAAAGGACCGTCTCGGCGATGGCGAGCCGGGCACCGTCCTGCCGGTCTACACGCGCCTGTCGGATGCCGAGGAGGCCGAGCGCACGCGCTCCGGTCTGCCGAGCGGCCCGCCGCCCGGTAGCGGTGTCGCGGGGGGCGCTTCGTGATCATCCTGCGAGCGATGACCGAGCGCGACATCCTGCAGGTTGCCGCGATCGAGCATGCCGCGTTCCGCGACCCGTGGAGCGAGGCGTCCTTCGCCGACGACCTCGCGCGGAGCGACCGCGGCTGGCTCGTCGCTGAGGAGGCCGGTCGCGTGATCGGCTATGGAGGTATCTGGGTCAACGCCGACGAGGCGCACGTGATGAATCTCGCGGTGGTCGCCGACGAGCGCGGGCGTGGCGTGGGGCGACGCCTCACCGAGGCGCTGCTGGCCAAGGCCGCCGCCAGAGGTGCCGAACGGGTCACCCTAGAGGTACGCCCGTCGAACGCCGCAGCCATTGCGCTCTACGAGTCACTCGGCCTCGAGTCGGTGGGCCGTCGACCGGGCTACTACCCGGAGGACGGCGAGGACGCTCTCATCATGTGGGGCGAGCTGACCGGCCCGGCCCGGCCCCTGGGCGATGCCACGGCGGCACCGGTCGATCCGGCGAAACTGACGATCCTCGCGATCGAGTCGTCGTGCGACGAGACCGCGGCCGCCGTCATCCGTGGCAACGACACGCTGCTTGCGAATGTCGTCGCCACTCAGATCGACTTCCATGCGCGGTTCGGCGGCGTCGTCCCGGAGATCGCGAGCCGCAAGCATACCGAGGCGATCGTCGGCGTCGTGGACGAGGCGATGGAGTCCGCAGGGCAGGCAGCCGCTCTCGGTCGTCCGATGCGGTTCTACGAGCTCGACGCCATCGCCGTGACCTATGGTCCCGGTCTCGTGGGGGCCCTCGTCGTGGGCGTCGCGTACGCCAAGGGGCTCGCGATGGCCACGGGACTCCCGCTCGTGGGCGTGAACCACCTTGAGGGCCACATCTTCGCCAACGTGCTCGCCGATGACCGGGTTGGTCCGCCACTCGTGGCACTGGTAGTGTCCGGCGGTCACACCTCGCTCGTGCACATGCCCGAGTGGGGCGTCTACCGCACGATGGGGGAGACGCTCGACGACGCAGCGGGTGAAGCGTTCGACAAGGTCGCCAAGGTCCTCGGCTTGGGTTATCCGGGAGGGCCCATCCTCTCGAAGCTTGCCGAGGAGGGTGATCCCAAGGCAATCGACTTCCCGCGCGCGATGCTCAAGAGTGGCGACTACCGCTTCTCGCTGTCGGGACTCAAGACGGCCGTTATCAACCACATCCGTCACGAGCGTGAAGCCGGCCGCGAGATCGACGTGCCGGACCTGGCCGCGAGCTTCCAGGCCGCAGTGGTCGATGTGCAGGTGGCCAAGGCTGTGCGCGCGGTCGAGGAGACAGGTGCCCGTTCGTTCTGCCTGGCTGGCGGTGTTGCGGCCAATCCGTCGTTGCGCGAGGCCCTCAGGGCGGCCATCGAGCCGCTGGGCGTGCACGTCAGCGTGCCGCCGTTCCACCTGTGCACCGACAACGCGGCGATGATCGCCGTTGCGGCGCACCATCGCTTCTTGCGGGGCGACCGACTGGGGCTCGACGCCGAGGCACTTCCCGGGCTGAGACTGGACACGCCCGCTTCCTAGGGGGCACACGTGTCTGTGGGGGGCGCCCGCAGATCGCGGCGCCACAGACCCTCACCCTCGCCGTGTCGCCCGCGGGCGTGTTCGTCTCGGCGCTGGTCGGAATCTGAGTGTCCGGCACTCAACCCACTTCAAAAAGTCGCTGGTAGAGCCTATTGAGTCCATCACCACTTGATAGGTAGAATCCTACAGTGCTGGCAGTCGGAGAGGCGGAGTGCCAGCAGTCGAGGGGGGACATCGCGGACGACGACCGTCGGACGGGTATGTACCTCGCGGCGCACATGGGAACCGCCCGGACGATCGTCCGGAGCAATGACCGAGAACGAGCACTTAGGAGGGACGTCGATGAACCTGAAGCCCCTGAGCGATCGCGTGATCGTGAAGCAGGCGGAGGCCGAGACCCAGACCAAGTCGGGACTCATTCTTGCCGACACCGCGAAAGAGAAGCCGCAGAAGGGCACCGTCATCGCAGTCGGTGAGGGCAAGTGGGACGAGGACGGCGAGAAGCGTATCGCTCTCGACGTGAAGGTCGGCGACACCGTCATCTACAGCAAGTACGGCGGTACCGAGGTCAAGGTCGAGGGCGAGGACTACCTCATCCTCCGTGCCGACGACATCTACGCGGTCGTCGAGGGCTAGGACCCCCACGCAGGTCGCTTCGGCGGCCCGCATGCCAGTGATTATCCCAAGGTAACTGAGGAGGAACCGAAGCATGGCCAAGGAGATCCGCTTCGACGTCGAAGCCCGCCAGGGCCTCGCCGCCGGTGTCAACAAGCTCGCTGACGCCGTCAAAGTGACGCTCGGCCCCAAAGGCCGTTACGTCGTGCTCGAGAAGAAGTTCGGCGCGCCCACCATCACCAATGACGGTGTGACCATCGCCAAGGAGATCGAGCTCGAGGACGCGCTCGAGAACATGGGCGCCCAGCTCGTCAAGGAAGTCGCCGTCAAGACCAACGACGTCGCCGGTGACGGTACCACCACCGCGACGCTGCTCGCCCAGGTCATCGTGAACGAGGGCCTTCGCAACGTGATGGCCGGCGCCAACCCGCTCGCCATCCGCCGCGGCATCGAGAAGGCCGTCGATGTGGTCGTCGAGGACATCAAGGCCAACGCGAAGGACATCGAGGACAAGGACGAGATCGCCCACGTGGGCGCCATCTCGGCCGCCGACGATGAGATCGGCGCCAAGATCGCCGAGGCGATGGACGTCGTAGGCAAGGACGGCGTCATCACGGTCGAGGAGGGCCTGACCTTCGGTATCGACATCGAGACCGTCGAGGGCCTGCAGTTCGACAAGGGCTACATCAACCCGTACATGATCACGGACCCCGATCGCATGGAGGCCGTGCTCAACGACCCGCTGATCCTCATCGCCAACCAGAAGATCGGCAACATCCAGGACCTGCTCCCCGTGCTCGAGAAGGTCATGCAGGCCGGCAAGCAGCTCCTCATCATCGCCGAGGACGTCGAGGGTGAAGCCCTCGCGACGCTCGTCGTGAACAAGCTGCGCGGCACCTTCACCTGCGTCGCCGTCAAGGCGCCGGGCTTCGGCGACCGCCGCAAGCGCATGCTCGAGGACATCGCCGTCGTCACCGGCGGTACCGTCGTGACCGAGGAGCTCGGCTACAAGCTCGACGCCACCACCATGGAGATGCTCGGCCGCGCCAAGACGGTCAAGATCACCAAGGAGAACACCACCATCATCGATGGTGCCGGCACCGAGGACTCGATCAAGGCCCGCATCAACCAGATCAAGGTCGAGATCGAGAACTCCGACTCCGACTTCGACCGTGAGAAGCTCCAGGAGCGTCTCGCCAAGCTGTCCGGCGGCGTGGCCGTCATCAAGGTCGGCGCGGCCACCGAGGTCGAGCTCAAGGAGAAGAAGCACCGCATCGAGGACGCCCTGCAGGCGACCCGCGCGGCTGTCGAAGAGGGCATCGTCGCCGGCGGTGGCGTGGCGCTCGTGGACGCGCTCGCCGCGCTCGAGGGTGTCACCTGCTCCGACCAGGACGAGCAGGTCGGCGTGAACATCATCAAGAAGGCGCTCATCGAGCCGCTGAAGACGATCGCTTCGAACGCCGGTTTCGAGGGCTCCGTCGTGGTCGAGCGCGTTCGCACCGAGAACACCAAGGGCTTCGGTCTGAACAGCGCCAACGGCGAGTGGGGCGACCTCATGAGCATGGGTGTCATCGACCCGGTCAAGGTCGCTCGTACCGCGCTTCAGAACGCCGCGTCGATCGCCAAGAACATCCTCGTCACCGAGGCCGCCATCAACGATGCGCCGGTCAAGGACGACGGCGGTGCCGCTGCCGCGATGGCCGGCATGGGTGGCATGGGCGGCATGATGTAGCCAGCCGGCATCCAGCCGCAGTTAGATCGATTCGAGGGCTCCGGGCAACCGGGGCCCTCGTTCGTTTCTCGCTACGCCAGCCCGATCAGCGCGGCGATACGCTCGGTGATGTCGCTGGTGGCGAAGGGCCGGCCGACCGCCTGAGCGCCCTCGCGCAACTTCGCCAGACGGGCGGGCTTTGAGATCGCCTTTCGGGCGTACTCCGCTACTGTGCGGGGGTCGGCGGCATAGAGGGCGGCGCCGGCTTTCGTGAGCGCCTCGGCATTCGCGCGCTCCTGGCCTATGGCCGGTCCCACCAGCACCAGCGGCAGCCCGGCGGCAACGCACTCGGCGCACACCATGCCACCCGGCTTCGCGAGTACGAGGTCGGCCGTCGCCATCAGCGGCGCCATGCGTTCGACGTAGCCGAGCACGAGCACGTTCGTCGTGCCGAATCCGGCAGCCCGGGTGCGCAGTTCCTCGGCGTAGCGATCGTCCTGGCCGGTGACGATGGCCACCGACGTGTTGGGTAGGGACGCCAGTGCGGGTAGTGAGACGGCGAGCGCGTTCTTGAGGTGCTCATAGGGGCCCGGCATGGTGGAGCCGGCCAGCGCCAGGATGACGCGCTTGTCCGAGGGAAGTCCGAAGTGACGGCGTGCGGCGTCCAGGTCGTATTCGAGCGTGAACTGCGGCCGGACCGGGATGCCGGTCACCGCGATAGTCTCGCTCTGGGTGCCCCGCGAGATGAGTTCGTCTCGCGATGCGTCGTCGGCACAGCAGTACAGCGCGACTCCTCGGCGGGGCCAGAAACCGTGGACGCCGAAGTCGGTGGCCACGCTCACGACACGGTAGGTCGCGTGGCCCTTGCGAACGAGGCGCGCGGTCAGGGCGGCCGGTAGTGCGTGGGTGCAGATGACGGCGTCGGGGTCCAACTCCGCGACGCGCCGCTCGAAGGCTCGGTAGTTCCACGAGAGGAATCCGCCGCCGAGGGCGCGCCCCATGCGGCCGATGCCGGCGTTGCCCCAGGCCCAGTCGTAGATGCCGGCGGTCGGACCGGTGAAGGTATCCGCCAGCCGGTCGCCTGTGATCCGCAGCTTGGTATAGGCGAGGACGTCCATGATCTCGACGTGTACGTCCTCGCCTTCGCGGTCCTCGAGCGCCGCGGCGAGCGCCTCGGCGGCAATGCGGTGACCGGAGCCGACAGAGGCGTAGGCCAGCACTATCGTTCGGGGCTGCTTCATGGGTGGTACTATACCGCAGGCAACCGGGCATACTTGCCCTTTGACCTGCCAGAAGGAGTACTACGCCGTGGCGCTTTCCATCGGTATCGTCGGTCTGCCCAACGTGGGTAAGTCCACCCTGTTCACCGCGCTGACCAAGAACCAGGTCGATGCGGCGAACTATCCCTTCGCAACGATCGAGCCCAACGTCGGCATCGTGCCGGTACCGGACAGGCGGCTCGAGGCTCTCGCCGAGGTCGTGAAGCCTCAGCGCATCCTGCCTGCGACCGTCGAGTTCGTCGACATCGCCGGGCTTGTGAAGGGGGCAAGCGAGGGCGCTGGTCTCGGTAATCAGTTCCTCGCCAACATCCGTGAGACAGACGCGATCGCCGAGGTCGTGCGCTTCTTCACCGACGAGGACGTCATTCACGTCGACGGCAAGGTGGACCCGGCGAGTGACGTCGAAACCATCAAGCTCGAGTTGATCTTTGCGGACATGACGACCGTGGAGAAGGGGATCCAGCGGTTTCAGAAGGAGCTCAAGGGCGACAAGACCGCTGCGTCGCGGCTCGAACTTGCGCAGCGCATGCTCGCGCACCTCGAGCAGGGTCATCGTGCGTTCAATATGGATATGACGGACGAGGAGCGGGCGGTGATGCGCACGCTGCACCTGCTCACCATGAAGCCGATGCTCTACGTCGCGAACGTCGACGAGTCGCAGGTCGGCGCCGACCTCCCCGAGATCGACGGTGTGAAGCCGATCCCGATCTGCGCCAAGGTCGAAGCGGACCTCTCGGAGCTCGATCCCGAGGAGGCCGCCGAGTACCTCGAGTCGATCGGGCTTGCGGAGCCGGGACTCAACAGTCTCATCCGCGAGGCATACCGCCTGCTCGGACTGCAGAGCTACTTCACTGCGGGCGAGAAGGAGGTGCGCGCCTGGACCGTGCCGATCGGCGCGAAGGCGCCCCAGGCCGCGGGCGTGATCCACACCGACTTCGAGCGTGGCTTCATCAAGGCCGAGGTCATCGCGTTCGACGAGTACGTGGCGCTCGGCGGCGAGAAGGGTGCGCGCGAGGCGGGCAAGCAGCGCCTCGAGGGCAAGGAGTACGTCGTGAAGGACGGCGACGTGATGCACTTCAAGTTCAACGTCTAGCGCCATGCCTGCCGTGTTCGGCGGCCCCTGACAGACGGTACCGCCCTGGGTGCCGGCGGTGGTTTATGTGGACATTGCAATCATTTCCAACGGCTGACTCCGTCCTTCGCGGGTAGGAACTTGAAGCGGCTCGCGCACAGAGTGCGCGGCACCCTATCCGCGAAAGGGGCGATCTCGATGTCGGAAGTGCGCATGACCTCTTCGGGAGGTCACCGGATCGTGCACTCGGAGCGGCGGTTGCCGCTCGAGGCGGTCCTCATCAACATCGTCTACTTCATCTTCGGCGTGATCATCACCCTGCTCGCCATCCGGTTCCTGCTCCTGTTGTTCGGGACCAACCCCGACGCCGGGTTCACGCAGCTCATCTACGGTCTCACGGCGCCGCTCATGGCCCCGTTCTTCGCTGTATTCGGCACGACGCAGTCGGGAACGGCGGTGTTCGAGTGGAGCGCGCTGCTCGCTATCGCGGTGTACGCGCTGATCGCTTGGGGCATCGCCGCACTGATCTCAGCCGTGACGCCTCGCTCGTCGGCGGGCACCGTTGAAACGGTCGAGGAAGTGCACCGCGACGACGACGTGGACCGCGTCTCCGACCAGGACCGCGACGTCGTCGTTGACGACGGTGACACCCGGGTCATCCGGCGCTAGACCGGCGGTTTCTCGGCATCAACGCGGGGCGGCGACCCGTCACCGGGGAGCCGCCCCCCGAGTATTCGGCAAGAAAGGTTGTGTATACGGTTCACGAAACGGGTGCGCTCCACTAGAATGTCGCCACCGGGGGCGCAGTCTGAAGGCCTCTACGGGGCCGAAGGCACCGTCGCAGCACAACATCGGACCAGGCAGCTCGCTTTCGTTACTCGGCGAAGTCTTGCCTGGTCTTGTCGCATCCGCACCCGGTGATGAGTGACAAGCGCCGCTGAGCGCGGCTTACGAGCACAGGAGGATGCATCCAGTGGAGATCGAGATCGGACGCGGAAAGACCGCACGGCGCGCCTACGGATTCGACGACATCGCCATCGTGCCTTCTCGGCGCACCCGTGACCCGCGGGACGTCGATATCGCCTGGTCGTTCTCTTTCAAGGGGCGCGAGTACAACTTCCCGCTCCCGGTGCTCGCCTCCGCGATGGACGGCGTCGTGGACCCGAACTTCGCGATCACCATGGGCAAGCTCGGCGGCCTCGCGGTCCTGAACCTCGAGGGCATCCAGACCAAGTACGCCGATCCCACGCCGCACCTCGACGCCATCGCTTCCTTTGACAAGGAAGAGGCGACTTCGAAGATGCAGGCCATCTACGCTGCCGAGGACGTGAAGGCCGACCTGGTCAAGCAGCGTGTCGCCGAGATCAAGGCCGGCGGCGTCCTCGCCGCGGCTTCGCTCACCCCGCAGAACGTCGAACGCTTTATCGGCCCGGCGCTCGACGGCGGGCTCGACATCCTCATCATCCAGGGCACCGTCGTTTCGGCCGAGCACGTCTCGACCTACGACAAGCCGCTCGACCTCAATGCATTCGTCGAGTCGCTCGACATCCCGTGCATCATCGGCGGCTGCTGCAGCTACCAGGGTGCGCTCCATCTGATGCGCGCCGGCGCCGTCGGCGTGCTCGTGGGCGTCGGCCCCGGCCACGCCTGCACCTCGCGCCGCGTGCTCGGCATCGGTGTCCCGCAGGCGACCGCGATCGCTGACGCAGCGGCCGCCCGCACCCGCTACCTCGAGGAGACCGGCAAGTACGCTCACGTCATCGCCGATGGCGGTATGCGCACCGGTGGCGACCTCGCCAAGGCGATCGCGGTGGGCGCCGACTCGGTCATGATCGGCTCGCCGCTCGCGAGCGCCGCCGAGGCGCCCGGCCGCGGCTACCACTGGGGCATGGCGACCTTCCACCCCGACCTGCCGCGCGGCACCCGCGTGCGCGCCGGCGTCCGCGGCTCGCTGGAGGAGATCCTCCTCGGTCCGGCGCACCAGAACGACGGTACCCTGAACCTCCTCGGCGGCCTGCGCACCTCGATGTCGACGTGCGGCTACGAGAACCTGAAGAGCTTCCAGAAAGCCGAGGTCATGGTCGCTCCGTCGCTCCAGACCGAGGGCAAAGTCCTGCAGAACACGCAGGGCGTCGGGATGGGCCGGTAGGGGCGGCGTGACGACCTACCACGACCAGCAGCCGACCGTCTTCGTACTCGACTTCGGCGCGCAGTACGCTCAGCTCATCGCTCGCCGCGTGCGCGAAGCGCGCGTCTACAGCGAGATAGTCCCGTTCGACATACCTGCCGAGGAGGTGGCCGCCCGGGGTCCGGCGGCCATCATCCTTTCCGGCGGCCCCGCCTCGGTCTACGCCGAGGGTGCGCCGCACATGGACCCTGCAGTCTTCGAGCTGGGGATCCCGATCCTCGGCTTCTGCTATGGCATCCAGGAGATGGCGCTGCACTTGGGCGGCGAGATCCCCAAGACCGACATCGGCGAGTACGGCTTTGCCGAGCTCACGGTCACGGAACCGAGCTGCCGCCTGCTCGAAGGTGTGCCCGAGACCTCGCAGGTCTGGATGAGCCACCGCGACAGCGTCGGCACTGCGCCCGACGGCTTCGTGGTCACCGCGCGCACCGGCACGACCGCGGTCGCCGCCATGGAGCACCCCGAGAAGCTGCTGTTCGCGACGCAGTTCCACCCCGAGGTCGCTCACACCGAGTTCGGTCAGCACATCATCCGCACCTTCCTGCACGAGATCGCCGGCATCCCGCCGCTGTGGACGATGGTCAACATCATCGACGAGACGGTCGACCTCATCCGCGAACAGGTCGGGACCGACCGCGTGATCTGCGGGCTGTCCGGCGGCGTTGACTCGAGCGTTGTGGCCGCGCTGCTGCACCGAGCGATCGGCGACCAACTCACCTGCGTCTTCGTCGACCACGGCATGCTGCGTCTCGACGAGGGCGAGCAGGTCATCAAGACCTTCCGAGACACCTTCCACGTGAACCTCATCGACGTGGATGCCGAGGAGCGCTACCTCACGCTGCTCGCAGGCGTGACGGATCCCGAGCGCAAGCGCCACATCATCGGCGAGGAGTTCTGGAAGGTCTTCTTCGAGGAGGCTACCAAGCTCGAAGGCGTGAAGTGGCTCGCGCAGGGCACGCTCTACCCGGATGTCATCGAGAGCGGCAACAAGACGGCAGCCAAGATCAAGAGCCACCACAACCTCATCCCGTTCCCCGAGGGCGTTCACTTCGACCTCATCGAGCCTCTCAAGGCCCTGTTCAAAGACGAGGTACGCGCGGTGGGCTCCGAACTCGGCCTGCCCGACGAGATCGTGCACCGGCAGCCCTTCCCGGGCCCGGGTCTCGCGGTGCGCATCATCGGCGACATCACGCACGAGAAGCTCGAGCTGCTGCGCAAGGCCGATGCGATCGTTCGCGAGGAGATCGGCGCGTGGGACGTGAACCGCGAGGTGTGGCAGTACTTCGCCGTGCTGCCGGACATCCGCAGCGTGGGAGTCATGGGCGACGAGCGGACCTACGGGCATCCGATCATCATCCGCGCGGTTGCGTCGGCAGACGCGATGACCGCTGACTGGGCGCGCCTGCCGCACGAGCTGCTCGCCAAGATGAGCAACCGCATCATCAACGAGGTCGACGGCATCAACCGTGTGGCCTACGACATCACGAGCAAGCCTCCCGGCACGATCGAGTGGGAATGACGCTCGCGCGCCACATACGACGCACCTCCGCCGCCCTGGTCGCCCTGCTGACCTGGGCGGCTGTGGTTCCGGCCGCTTTCGCCGCGCCGGAGCCCATGCCCGCGTCCGCCCGAGTCGCCGCCGCATCCACGACCGCCACGCTGCCGCCACCGTCTGTCTCGGTCCCGGCGGCCTATCTGTCGACGCTCGATGGTTCGGTTCCGATGTGGGCGCGGCGTCCGCACACCGGTCGCCGAGGCGCGAGCACCATCAAGATGCTCACCGTGTTAGTGGTGCGCGACCGCGCCAGGCTCGACGACGTGGTGACGGTTCCTCGGCAGGCGGCGATCATCAGCGACGGGGACGCGGGGCTGGTCACCGGGCAGAAGCTGACCGTGAGGACGCTGCTCAGGCTTACGCTGATCTGCTCGGCGAATGACGCCGCCGAGGCGCTCGCGATCCACGTCGCCGGCAGCGAGGCGGCCTTCGTGCGGCTCATGAACGCCAAGGCCGCCGAGCTGAAGCTTGCGAACACGCACGCCACGGACCCCCACGGGCTCGGCAAGCGGGAGACGACCTGCGCGAGCGACCTTGCGGTCCTGGCGAGGCACGTCATGGCCGACAAGGAGCTGCGTGGGATCGTCCGGATGCGCTCGGTCACCGTGCGTTGGCCGGGTGGCGGGACGCGCACCTTCAAGACCACCAACAAGCTCCTCGGCGTCTACCCCGATGTGGAGGGCGTGAAGACCGGCTACACCATCCCGGCCGGCTATTGCTTCGTGAGCGCAGCCAAGCGCGGGGACCTCGAGCTCGTCGGCGTGGTGATGGGCGCGCCGAGCAACAGCGCACGCTTCTCGGAGGCCCGACGGCTGCTCAACTGGGGCTTCGCCCACTCCCGGATGCGGCTCGTGGCGTCGCCCGCTGCGACTGTGGCCTCCGTTCCTGTGGCCGGCGGCGCGAACTCCTCGGTCATGGTGCGCCCGATCCGCACGGTGCGTCTCGTGGAGTTCGACGGGGCGCCGCTCGACGTACACGTCACCACGCCGCCGGTCGTGCGCGCTCCCGTGCGCAAGGGCGAGCGGCTCGGCCTGCTGACAGTCAGGCGAGACGGGCGGGTCGTCGAGCGGGTGGGCCTGTTCTCCGTCGGCGGCGTCGTGGCCACCGAGCCCACGGAGCGGTCGGTCAAGCAGGGCACCCGCGTCGAGACGACGACGAGCGGCTGGCAGGGACTCGAAGGCGTGTGGAAGGGTATGACGACTCTGACTGCCAACTGATCCGTACTCCGGTGCCGTTCGCCGAGGTCTCGCCCCCGCGTACGAACCGGGCGGTCACGGGTGACACGGTCGTGCGATAATCTCCGAACCGTTCGGCGCCCGAAGGCGCGGCAAGAGGAAAGGGGCGCATCCCATGCCCGAGTCCAACGAGGCCCAGCAGCGCATCGAGGAGATCCGTTCGCGGATCGACGAGATCGATTGCCAGCTGGTGGCGCTTCTCAATGAGCGCGCTAAGAACTCGCTCGAGATCCGCAGCCTGAAGCCACAGGTCCACTGGGGGCTCTACGACCCCAAGCGCGAGGAAGAGATCTTCGCCAACCTCACCAAGTGCAACGCCGGCCCTCTGTATGCCGAGAACCTGCGCGAGATCTTCGGCGCGATACTTCACGTGATGAAGGAGTTGAGGGACTGATGGCCGGGCAGAACGCTCCGGCGATCGGCGCGGTCACTCGCGACGCCGGTTGCACCATCATCGCGGGACCGTGCTCGGTCGAGAGCCGGGAGCAGATGCGGGAGGTCGCCGGGACGCTCAAGGAGCTCGGCATCAAGGTCATGCGCGGCGGCGCCTACAAGCCGAGGACCTCGCCGTTCTCGTTCCAGGGCCTCGAGGAAGAGGGCCTCAAGATCATGCGCGAGGCCGCCGACGAGTACGGCCTGCTCGTGGTCACCGAGGTGACCGACTCGGCGCATGCCGAGACGGTCGATGCCTACTCGGACATGCTGCAGGTGGGCACGAGGAACATGGCGAACTTCAGTCTGCTCAAGAAGCTTGGTGAAGTGACCGCCGACAGCGGCAAGCCCGTCGTCTTCAAGCGCGGCATGGCGGCCACCATCGAGGAGTGGCTGCAGGCGAGCAACTACATCACGATGAACGGCAACGACAACGTGATCCTGTGCGAGCGCGGTATCCGCACCTTTGAGACCGCATATCGCTTCACGCTCGACATCACGGCGGTGCCCGTCGTCAAGACGCTCTCGCTGCTCCCCATCATCGTGGACGTCTCACACCCGGCCGGACGAGTCGACCTCGTGCCGGCGATCAGCCGCGCGGCCGTGGCCATCGGTGCTGACGGCATCATGGTCGAGGTGCACCCCAACCCGCGCGAGGCACTCTGCGACGGTCCACAGTCGCTCGACCTGCCGGGTCTGCAGGCGTTGGTCGCAGACCTCGACCGCGTAGCCGGCGCAGTGGACAGCGAACTGCGCTAGCCGCCGCAACAGCGCGTGACACCGAATGGCCTCGCGGAAGCGGGGCCATTCTGCTTTCCGGGCCGCTTACCGAATGGCGGGGAGGAGGAGCGGCCTTTGAAGCGAAAGCGCAAGGTGAGGCCAGGACACGCCATGGGTGTTGCGGCCGCTTTTGCTGGGCCCGAGTTCGATGGGGGAGCGCGTGGCGTGGAGCCGGCCGAGCGATTCATAGAGAGCTGCCCTCATTGCGGTACGCGTGCGACTCGCCGGCTGGGTGAGTGCCACGTCTGCCACCGCACTGTGTGCGAGCACTGCGGAAACATTCAGTACTCCGGCGGCGCTCGGCAGGTGACGCATCGGGAGTGCCTGCGCCACAATGACGAGGGATTCAAGATGATCAAGTTCGTGCGGTAGATACTCTCAAGAACCCCTCACACCGCCGAGCGCACGGAGTTTCGAAATGCCTGATCGCACCTTTCCGCCGGGATTCCTCTGGGGCGCATCCACCGCCGCTCATCAGATCGAGGGCGGCAACATCCTCAACGACTGGTGGGCGTGGGAGAACGAAGGGCGCTCCCACGAGCCTTCCGGCCAAGCCTGCGACTCTTGGAACCGCTGGCGAGAGGATCTCGACCTCGCCTGCGAACTCGGCCTGAGCGTCTTTCGCATCTCGGTCGAGTGGGCCCGGATCGAGCCGACGCCGGGCGTGTACGACCAAGCGGCTCTCGACCACTACGCCGAGGTCCTCGGCGAGGCGCGGCGGCGTGGGCTGCAGACCATGGTGCTGCTGTGGCATTTCACCAACCCCGCGTGGATGACGTCGGTCAACGACTGGATGTGGCGCGAGGCGCCCCAGCGCTTCGGTGCCTACGCGACGGTAGTGGCCGAGCGGCTCGGTGCGCTCGTCGACCATTGGGCCACCATCAACGAAGCGAACACGTACGTGTGGCGCGGCTACATCGTCGGCACGTGGCCGCCGGGTCGCCGCGACGCGTGGCTGGGGGCGTATCTGGTGTACCGGGGGCTCGCGAAGGGTCATGCGGCTGCGCGCTCGGCGATCAAGAGCGTCCTCGGCGAGGACACCGTCGTAGGGCTGACTCACGTGCTGGCCTGGCCTCACGCTGCCGACGAGGGTGGCCGCTTCTCGGTGCCGATGCAGGCGTGGTGGAACTGGCTGTCGAACGACCTGTTCCTCGACATGGTCGCTCGCGACCTCGACTGGCTCGGCGTGCAGTACTACCACGACTCGCCGACCACGACGTTCGCGATCGACGACGAGGACGGCGACTGGCCGCGCACGGACCTCGGCTGGCGGATCTATCCGCAGGGAATCTACGAGGTCATCATGCGCGCGTGGCGCCGCTACCGCCTGCCCATGCTGGTCACCGAGAACGGCCTGGCTGACGCCGGGGACGTCCAGCGGGGGCTCTTCATCGTCGACCATCTCGCTTGGGTGCATCGCGCCATCGAGGACGGGGCGGACCTGCGCGGCTACCTTCACTGGTCGCTCATCGACAACTACGAGTGGGCGCACGGGTTCTGGCCGCGCTTCGGACTGGCCGCGGTCGACTACGACACGTTCGAGCGGACGCTTCGGCCGTCCTCGGCGCTCTACGCCCGGGTGATCGCCGAGAACGCTCTCGCCGACGGCATCGGCTCAGGGCTCACCTACGCTAACGGAATGGGTAGCCTCGGACCGGAAGCGCCGCGGGAGACCGAGGCGGCGTCTGCCGGCTCGGACGCCGAGGAGAGGATGGAAGCATGCTGACGGTCGAGATACCGGGGCACGCGCTGCTCGAGCTCGAGTATCTCGTTCTCGACCTGAACGGCACCGTCGCGGTCGACGGCGAGCTCGTGCCAGGCGCCGGCGAGGCGGTCGCGGCACTCAAGCCGTCGCTGCGGGTCGTCCTGCTCACCGCCGACACCCGGGGCAACGGTGCACGCATCGCCGAGGACCTTGGGGCGCAGATGCGGCTGGTCGGACGGGACCGCGAGGCGGAGTCGAAACTGGACGTGGTCGACGAGCTCGGCGCAGACGGAGTCGTCGTCATCGGCAACGGCGCTAACGACGAGCTCGCCCTAAGGGACGCCGCGCTCGGCATAGCGGTCGTGGGCGGGGAGGGCGTCGCCGTGGGAGCGGTCCGGTCGGCGGACGTGGTCGTCACGAGCATCGTGGACGCCCTCGGGCTTCTCACGGATCCTCGGCGGCTCATCGCGACATTGCGGCGCTGAGGGGCTCAGCGCACCCCCGCGGCGAGGCTTGTGACCGCCGCTGAAGAGCGTCCCGCGCGGCCCGTTCGCGGGTGCTACACTACCTCGTCTATGGCTATCGATCTCACCTCACTCAACCCTGCCCAGCGCGACGCCGTCGAGACCACCGAGGGTCCGCTTCTCGTCCTCGCGGGAGCCGGCTCGGGCAAGACGCGGGTGCTCACCTTCCGCATCGCGCATCTGGTCGCCGACCTCGGCGTGAGCCCGCACGAGATCCTCGCGATCACCTTCACCAACAAGGCCGCCGCCGAGATGCGCGAGCGGCTTTCCGCGCAGCTCGGCTACGGCGTGCGCTCGATGTGGGTCATGACCTTCCACGCGATGTGCGTGCGCATGCTGCGCATGGACGCCGAGAAGCTCGGGTTCACCTCCAACTTCACCATCTACGACGATGACGACAGCAAGCGGATGATGAAGTCGGTCATGCGCGAGCTCGAGTACGACGAGAAGCGCTACCCGGTGAACTCGGTGCGCAATCGGATCTCCTCGGCGAAGAACGAGCTCGTGGACCCGGGTGAGTTCGGAGCGAAGGCCTTCACGCCGCTCGACAAGGCGGTCACGAAGATCTTCCCGCTCTATCAGCAGCGTCTGCGCGAGAGCAATGCGATGGACTTCGACGACCTGCTTGTCGAGGCGCACCGACTGCTCGCCGGCCACGTCGACGTCCGCCTCGCCTACGCTGAGCGCTTCCGCTACATCAGCGTGGACGAGTACCAGGACACCAACGCCGCGCAGTACAAGATCACCCAGCTGCTCGCGAGCGGGCACGGCAACCTCATGGTGGTCGGCGACGACGACCAGTCGATCTACTCATGGCGCGGCGCGGACATCCGCAACATCCTCGAGTTCGAGCGGGACTGGCCGGCGGCCAAGGTCGTCAAGCTCGAGCAGAACTACCGCTCGACGGCGCGCATCCTGATGGCCGCCAACGCGGTCGTCGCCAACAACGCGAGCCGCAAGCCCAAGACGCTCTACACCGAGAACGCCGAGGGCGAGAAGATATCGAGCTACCTGGCGAGCGACGAGCGTGACGAGGCACGCTTCATCGCGGCAGAGATCGAGTCGCTCATGCGCAAGGAGGACCGCCGCTACACCGACTTCGCGGTCTTCTATCGCACGAACGCCCAGAGCCGCTCGCTCGAAGACGCGCTCCTGCGCGCGGGGGTGCCGTACCGGATCGTCGGCGGCACGCGCTTCTTCGACCGCGCCGAGATCCGCGACCTCACGTCGTACCTCAAGGCCGTCGTGAACCCCGCCGACGAGATCGCGCTCAAACGCATCATCAACACGCCTCGCCGAGGGATCGGCGACACCACCATCGAGCGCATCGAGCAGGACGCCCGCTCACGCGGCATCGGCTTCGAGATGGCCCTGCGCGACGCACTCGAGGACTCCGGGCACCAGGCTCGCACGCGCGGGGCGCTCCTCGGCTTCGTGCAGATGCTCGACGAACTGCGGGCCATGGAAGGCGACCTGCGAGACCTCGTCGAGATGATCGCCGAGAAGTCCGGCCTCGTCACCGCGCTCGAAGCGGAGAACACCGACGAGTCGCGCGGCCGCGTCGAGAACATCAAGGAGTTCTTCGGCGTTGTCAGCGAGTTCTCCGAGGCGCACGAGGAGCCGAGCCTGCCGGCGTTCATGGAATGGCTTGCGCTGCGCACCGACCTCGACCAGCTCGCCGAGGGCGACGAGAACGTCACGCTCATGACCGTCCACACCGCCAAGGGCCTCGAATTCCCGGTCGTGTTCGTGGCCGGTCTCGAGGAGTCGATCTTCCCGCACGCGAACTCGATGTTCGACCCGTCCGGCCTCGAGGAGGAGCGCCGGCTCGCCTACGTCGCGATCACGCGCGCCCGCGAGCGGCTGTACCTGACGCACGCGCATGCACGCTCGATCTTCGGCACGACGCAGCACAACCCGGCGAGCCGGTTCATCGGCGAGATACCCGAGGAGCACCTGACGGTGTCCGGCGTGGGATCGCAGGGGCTGAGCGGAAGCGGCTGGGAGAAGCGTGGCGACCGGCGCGGCACGTTCGGGACCGGCAGCAGGGGAGAGGGCCGGGTCTTCGGCAGCGGGGCTCCAAGAGCCGGGACTGTCGACGCAGGCTCGGGATTCGGCACGAAGCCGGCCGCCAAGGCGCCCAAGCAGGCCTCCGAGACGTTCGAGGTGGGCGACGCCGTCGACCACAAGACGTTCGGAAGGGGTACCGTCATCGAGGTGAAGGGCGACCAGCTCTCGATCCGCTTCGATCGGACCCGCGAGACCAAGAAGCTGCTGGTCGGCTATGCTCTCATCGTGAAGCTGAAGCAGTAGCGGCGCGCACCGTACGCCGCGTTAGGGAGGCAACCTCGTGGGACCCGTCCTCGTCTTCGGCCACCGCAATCCCGACAACGACTCGATCTGCTCAGCGGTCGCCTACGCGCATCTCAAGAACCTGACCGACCCGGCCAGCGTCTACCTGCCGGCGCGCCTCGGACCGGTTCCAGGCGAGACGGCGTGGCTGTTCGAGCGCTTCGGCCTCGAGCTGCCCGAGGAGATCGCCCACGTCCACACCCGGGTGCGAGACGTCATGACCGACGACGTGGTCACCATCGACCCGAGCCGGCCGATGCTCGAGGCGGGCCGCCTGATGCGCGAGAACGGCATCCGCACGCTCCCCGTGGTCGACGACGAGGGCGTGCTCGTGGGCATCGTGAGCCAGCGCAGCCTCGCCGAGCGCTACCTCGAGGAGTTCGAGATCGCCGGCTTCGCCGACATGCCGGTCAAGATCGGCCGGCTCGTGCGCGTGCTCGACGGCGAGCTGCTGGCCGGTGACGCGGAGGCTCTCATCGCCGGGCGCGTGCTCATCGGCGCCAACGAGCCTGAGACAGTCCGGGCGCGCATAACCGAGGGCGACGTGCTCATCGTCGGCGACCGGCTCCGCACGCCGCTGCTGGCGCTCGAGGCCGGAGCGGCCGCGCTCGTGCTCACGGGTGGCGCCCAGCCCACCGAGGAGATGCTGCAGCTTGCTCGCGCCCGTGGCGCCGCGGTCATCACCACTGCGCAGGACGCGTACTCGGCGGCAAGGATCGTGGGCCTCGCGCACGCCGTCGGCGATCTCATGGCGACCGATGTCATGCGCTGCGGTGCCGAGACGCTTCTGGCCGAGGCTGCCGAGGACCTGCTCGCGAGCCCGCACCGGGAGGCTGTCGTCGTGGACGGCGCCGACCGCGTGATCGGGATCGTGACGCGCACGAACGTTGCACGCGGCATCCGGCGACGGGTCGTGCTGGTCGACCACAACGAGTCGGCGCAATCGGCGCTCGGTATCGAGGACGCCGACGTGGCCGAGATCGTCGACCACCACCGCGTGGGCGATATCCAGTCCGCCGGGCCGATCCTGTTCGTGAACCTGCCGGTCGGCTCGACTGCCACGATCGTCGCCACGCGCTACGAGCAGCTGGGTGTCGAGATTCCTGTGGCCATCGCGGGGATTCTGCTCGGTGCGTTGCTGACCGATACCGTGATCCTCAAGTCGCCCACGACCACCGAGGTCGACCGCCGAGTCTGCGCGGACCTCGCACGACAGGTGGGTGTTGAGCCGCTCGACTTCGGCATGGAGATCTTCCGCAGCCGGGCAGCCGGGCACCCCTTCTCGGCCGAGGCGGTGACGCGCACCGACATGAAGGAGTTCCATGCCGGGGACGCCGTGATCGCCATCGCACAGTACGAGACGGTCGACCTCACCGAGCTGCTCGAGCACCGCTCAGAGGTCACCGAGGAGATGGAGTCCCTGCGCGGCGCGCGCGGCTATGACGCCGTCGTCCTCATGGCGACCGACATCGTGCGCGAGGGCAGCGAGATCTTCGCCGTCGGCAAGGTCCGCGTGGTGGAGCGGGCTCTCGGTATCGACCTGGCCGCCGGATCGGCCTGGATGCCTGGCGTACTGTCTCGCAAGAAGCAGGTAGCAGCCCCCCTCGTCGCCTCTGCGGGCTCATGAGGCGCTACCCGGAGATAGTGGGCGTTCTGGTCGCTCTCGTCTGTCTCGCGGGCTTCTGGGAGCTTGCCGAGGACTTCGCCTACTCGCCGGCGGTACTCCGATTCGACGCGGTCGTCTCCTCGGCCATCCAGTCGTGGCGCGGCCCGGTCCTGACCCCTCTGATGATCGGCATGACCATCGCCGGTGGCACGGTGTGCGTCACGCTCGCCACTCTCGCCGGTTCTGTGTGGCTCTGGCGCGGCCGTCACCCGTATCAGGCGAGACTCTTCGCGGCGACGGTGATCGGCGGCATGGCGCTGTCCACAGTAGCGAAGAACGCATTCGACCGTCCGCGCCCTCCTCTCGACAACGCGATCATCAAGCTGCCGGCCTCATTCAGCTTCCCGTCAGGCCACACGATGGCATCGCTGTGCGTGAGCATCGCCCTTGGCTACGTGCTTGCGCGAAGCGACGTCCGAACCGGTCGCAAGGCTCTCTTCGCGGCGCTGCTGCTCGCGTATCCGGTCCTGGTCGGGACTTCGCGCGTCTACCTCGGCGTGCACTGGCCGAGCGACGTGCTCGCGTCGTGGCTGCTTGCGGCGGCCTGGGCGAGCCTGCTCGTCAGCGTCTACGAAGGCCGTCGTCGCCGAGGACTCAAGCCGGCGCCGTAGCGGCTCCTCGGTGGCCGCCGTGCCCTCGCTAGACGGCGCGGGGGAGGGTCAGTCGGAAACGTGAGCCCTCGCCGGGCGCCGACTCGACATCCACCGTGCCGCCCGAGCGCTCGGCAACGTGCTTGACCAGGGCGAGTCCAAGTCCCGTTCCGCCACTCTCGCGCGACCGCCCCGCATCCGCGCGGTAGAACCGCTCGAACACCCGGGGCAGGTGCTCCGGCGCGATGCCGCGACCGCTGTCACTGACGGTGATGGTGACCACGCTATCGTCGGCCGCCACCGTGACGGACACGCCGCCTGCATCGGTGTAGTTGATCGCGTTGTCGAGCAGATTGTCGAGCGCGATCGCGAAGTCCGTCGGATCGGTGCGGGCGTAGACGTCCTCGGCGGCGATCGCCGAGAGGTCGAGGTCGAGCGCGAGACTCTTGCGTGCGGCGGCGGGCCGGTGCGACAGGACCGCGTTATCGAGTGCCTGCCGGACCTCGGTCAGAACGCCGGGCGAGGGGAGCGACTCGAGGCGTGACAGGTCGAGAAGGTCGCCCACGAGCCGCTGCAGACGGGTGACCTCCTCGGCGATCTGGCGGGCGAAGATCACCGCCTGCTCGTCGTCGCCGTCGCTTGCGGCCTGAGCGGCCGACTCGGCCAGCAGCTTGATGCCGGCGACGGGCGTCTTGAGCTCGTGGCTCGCGTTGGCCACGAAGTTCTGGCGCACCGAGTCCAGAAGCGTGCTCTGCGTGATATCGGCGATGATGACCACGCGACGGTCGCTCGCCGTGAGTTCGCCGAGCGGGGCGACCATGAGCCGGAGAGTGCGCCCGGTGGGCTCGGGCTCAAGGTCGAGGGCGACCGGCGAGTCGGTGCCGAGGTGCGTCTCGACCGCAGCCCCGAGCGCGCCGGGTAGCGCCGTGCGCAGGTCAGCGCCTTCCCAGCCGCCCTCAGGGGTCCTGAGCAGGTCGTCGGCTCGCCTGTTGGCCAGTATGATCCTGCCCTCCTCGAGCACCAGCACGGCGTCGGCCAGCCCGTCCAGAGTCGTCCGCAGGGTGGCTTGTTCGGCCTCGAGCGCATCGATGCGGCTCTTCACCTGTTGGCGCAGGTCGACCAGTGCGGTGGCGAGCGGCCGAAGATCCGTGGGGACGTCAGGTACCGGCACGCTGAGGTCGCCCGCCGCCATCCGCTCGGCCGACTCGCCGAGAGCCTGGACGGGGCGTGCGATC
This sequence comes from uncultured Eubacteriales bacterium, assembly GCA_964607705.1. GTDB lineage: Bacteria > Actinomycetota > Coriobacteriia > Anaerosomatales > PHET01 > CAZSLI01. The sequence continues at coordinate 101,662 of CAZSLI010000004.1, read as the reverse complement.
GTCCGCGTGATGATCCAGCCGATGACCCCGGCGGCCGCGAGGGCGCAGGCGAGAAGCAGCAGTCCCACCTGGCGTGCGTTCGCAGCTATCTGGCTGATCTGGGCGACCGGCTGGGAGACCCTCACCGCGATGCGCTGCCCGCCGAGCTGGCTCGGCACCGCGATGTACAGCTGGGCGTTTCCTTCCGTTCGCGACGTACGTCGGGCGCTGCCGACAACGCCGTCCAGCGCGGCGGCGACCTCGGGACGGTTCGCGTGGTTCTCCATCTGCGCAGGGTCGTAGTCGGAGTCGGCGATCACGGTCCCGTCTGCGGCGATGATGGTAAGCCGCAGGTCGGTGCGCGCTACGAGCTGCTCGGCCACCTGGGTGGGCGTGCGCGACGATTCCGAGACGAGCAGGGATGCGGACTGGGCGACCGCTCTCAGGTTGCGCTGCTGCTGCTCGGTCACCGACTTGGTGAGCGGCCCGTAAAGCGACCACAGCCACGCGAAAGTGAAGACCGCGGCGATCAGCAGATAGCCGATGACGAGCCGGGCGAGTGCCGACCCGGAGATGCGGCGGGCGCGGGTCATCGGGCGCTCTCGCGAGGAAGCGGCTCGAAGCGGTAGCCCATGCCGTGGACCGTCTGCACGTAGGTGAAGGCCGAGTGCTCCTCGACTGCCTGCCGGACACGTCGGATGTGCACGTCGATCGTGCGGGACGAGGCCATGTGGTCGTAGCCCCAGACTTCCTCGGCGAGCATCTGGCGGGTGTAGAGCTTGCCCTCGTGGCGGGCCAGTGTCAGGAGTACCTGGAACTCCTTGGTACGCAGCCGGACCGGCGTGCCGGCGACGGTCACCTTGAAGCCGGCCGGGTCGATCACGAGGTCACCGCGCTCGATGAGCGCCTGTTCCGCCAACGCCTCGCGTGCCCGTACGCGGCGCAGGTTCGCGCGGACCCGTGCGAGCAGCTCCTCCATGGAGAACGGCTTGGTGATGTAGTCGTCCGCGCCAGCGTCCAGCCCGCGCACCTTGTCTCGCTCGGCGTCGAGTGCCGAGACCATGATGATTGCGGTCTCCTTGTCGGTGGAGCGCACCTGTTCGGCGACCTCGTAGCCGCTCATGCCTGGGAGCATGAGGTCGAGCAGGAGTAGGTCGGGCATCATCTCGGCGGCCAGCCGTACGCCTTCGGTGCCATCGGCGGCCGAGCGCACCGTGAAGCCGGCCCGTTTGAGGGCGTACTCCACCGTCTGCCTGATGATCGGATCGTCTTCGACGACGAGGATCGACGACACGTCTGCTCTTCTCCTCGGCAACCTTTACACGAGGCATTCTACGGGCGGATGCACAGCTTCGTGACTGATTTAACAACTGCTTAACACAACGTTCCCGAAGTTTACATCGGTGCAACCCCTCCTCCCGGCGGGGAACCTAGAGTCATCACGACGACGTCGGCTAGGCGTCGCAGAGGACCCGTCTTATCGAAGGGGAGTTTGCCGTGAAGGCTGGGAAGTTGGTTGCTCTGGTTCTCGGGATCGCGCTTGCGCTGGCGCTGACCGGTTGCGGTCGGGCGTCGAGCGATGGCGGCGCGGCCGGAGAACTGACCGGTTCGCTCACCGTTCAAGGCTCTGACACGATGGTCAACCTCGCCCAGGCGTGGGCCGAGGCATTTCAGAACGACAACCCCGGCGTGACCATCTCGGTCACGGGCGGCGGCACGGGCACCGGAATCGCCGCGCTCGTCAACGGCACCGTCGACTTCGCCAACGCGTCACGCGAGATGAAGGCCGAGGAGAAGCAGCAGGCCGCCGACGCAGGCGTTGATCCGGTCGAGACCGAGGTCGCGAAGGACGGCATCGCCGTGCTCGTGAACCCGGCCAATCCGGTCGCCGACCTCACCGTCGAGCAGCTCGGGAGCATCTATCGTGGTGAGATCACGAACTGGAAGGACGTGGGCGGTAACGACAAGCCCATCGTGCTCCTCGGACGTGATACCTCGTCGGGTACCTACGAGTTCTTCAAGGAGGCCGTGGTCGGCAAGGACGCCGAGTACGCCAAGGCCATGAAGAACCTGCAGTCGAGCCAGGCGATCGTGGATGAGGTCTCGAAGAACGCCGACGCGATCGGGTACGTGGGCCTGGGCTACGAGAACGCCCAGATCAAGCCGGTCACCGTTGGTGGCATCGCCGCGACGGTCGACACCGTCCTCGATGGCAGCTACCCGCTCAGCCGCGGTCTGTACATGTACAGCAACGGGAAGGCCGACGGCGCCAAGAAGGCGTACCTGGACTGGATCCTTTCGGATGCCGGCCAGAAGCTCGTGGCCGACCAGGGCTTCGTCCCACTCGCGAAGTAGGCGGATCACACAGGAATGGCAAAGCCGTCACATGATCTGACGGCACGACGCAGCCGCCCGGCTTTTGGCCGGGCGGCTGACGTCGTCGTCAGGAGACTCATAGCCGTGTCGGGGTGGGTGGCGATCGCCGTCCTCGCCGGTATCTTCATCTTCCTCGCGCTCAATGCGCTGCGGGCCCTGCGCGAAGTGGGGCTCGGCTCCATGCTCGCCGGCACCGACTGGTTCCCCACATCCGATCCGGCTCGCTTCGGATTCCTCCCCTCCGAAGTGGGCTCGCTCTGGGTGACTTTCATCGCGCTTCTCATGTCCGTGCCCGTGGGCATCGGCGCGGCCGTGTACCTCTCCGAGTTCGCCCACGGACGCGTGAAGGAGCTCGGCAAGTCGGTCGTCGAGTTCATGGCGGCCGTGCCCTCGGTCGTCCTCGGTCTTCTCGGCCTGGCGTTCGTTGTGCCGTGGGTGCGGGTCGCGTTCGGGCTCTCGAGCGGGTTGACCGCCTTCTCCGCGGGGCTCGTGGTCGGCGTCCTGTGCCTGCCCACGATCATCTCCATCTCCGAGGACGCGCTTCACAGCGTCCCCGACGCGCTGCGGCAGGGATCGCTCGCACTGGGCAACACGCGCTGGCAGACCACGCATAAGGTCGTCATGCCCGCTGCGAGCTCCGGGATCTTCGCCGCGGTCATGCTCGGGCTCGGCCGTGCCATCGGCGAGACCATGGTGGTGTTGATGATCGCGGGCAACTCAGGGCTGATCGTGCGCACGCCCTTCGAGGCCGCGCGTACACTCACCGGCACGATCGCGGGCGAGATGGCCGAGGTTGTGCGGGGCGGTACCCACTTCTCAGTGCTGTTCGCGATGGCGCTCGTGCTGTTCGGGATCACCTTCCTCGTCAATCTCGCGGCCGATCACGTGCTCGAGAAGCAGCGCAGGCGGTGGCGCCGATGAGGCGCAACCCGCGCGTTGTGCGCGCCCGTGCGATCGAGACCGGGATGAAGCTCATCACGGGGGTCTGCCTGTTCGGGACCATGGGCCTCACCTTGGCCATCCTCGGCATGATCATCTGGAAGGGCGCACCGAGCATCTCGGCGGAGTTCATCTTCGCGATGCCACGCGAGCAGATGACCGCTGGCGGTATCTGGCCCGCGATCGTCGGCACGTTCTGGCTGGTCGTCGGCACGGCGGCGTTTGCCATCCCCATCGGCGTCGGCACTGGCATCTACCTCGCCGAGTACGCCACCCGGGGCCCCGTGACCCGCGTCATCCGACTCTCGATCGCGAACATGGCCGGCGTGCCTTCGATCGTGTACGGGCTGTTCGGCCTCGCGGTCTTCGTCATGGCGATGAAGTTCAACCAGTCATTGCTGGCCGGCTCGCTCACGCTCGCGTGTCTCACGCTGCCGATCATCATCACCTCCACCGAGGAGTCGCTACGCCAGGTCCCGAGCGACCTGCGGCAGGCGTCCCTCGCGCTGGGCGCGACGCGCCTGCGTACCGTGACGCGCGTGGTCCTGCCCGCCGCGGCCCCCGGCATCGTCACCGGCGCCATCCTCGGCCTGTCGCGTGCGGCGGGCGAGACAGCACCCATCCTCATGACGGCCGCCGCGTTTTCGGCGCCGCTGCCGCGGACGCCTTTCGACCGGACGATGGCGCTGCCGTACCACCTCTACATCATGGCCACGCAGGCCGTTAAGCCGGCTCCCCACGTCGTGTGGGGCACCGCCCTCGTACTCGTCGCAGGCGTCACCGCCGTAGGTGTCGCCGCCGCCGCATGGCGTTCTCGGCAAAGGAGCAAGATCCGATGGTGACCCAGTCCGTGGCCCAAAGCGCTTCGGGGCGATTCGACCTCCGCGACGTCTCGGTGACGTACGGCAAGGAGACGGCGATCGCCGGCGTGAGCATGCAGATACCGGCGAAGTCAGTGACGGCTCTCATCGGCCCCTCGGGGTGCGGCAAGTCGACGCTTCTGCGGTGTCTCAACCGGATGAACGACGAGATCGGCAATGTCACGGTCGGCGGGAAGCTCATGCTCGACGGTGCCGACATCTACAGCCGAGAGGTCGACCCGGTCGACCTGCGGATGAGTGTGGGAATGGTGTTCCAGCGGCCCAACCCGTTTCCCATGACGATCTTCGACAACGTGGCGTATGGCCCCCGGACCCAGGGCATCCGCAACCGGGCAGAGCTCGACGCGCTCGTGCGCACGTCACTCGAACGCGCGGCGCTGTGGGACGAAGTGAAGAACTCGCTCAAGAAGCACGCGTTCGAGCTGTCCGGCGGGCAGCAGCAGCGCCTCTGCATCGCGCGAGCGCTCGCGACGCGCCCCGAAGTCCTGCTTATGGACGAGCCGGCCTCGGCGCTCGACCCGATCTCGACGCAGCAGGTGGAAGACACCATCGCCGAGCTCGCACCCGATGTCACCATCGTGATCGTCACTCACAACATGCAGCAAGCGGCGCGCATATCCGACCAGACCGCGTTCATGCTCCGCGAGTCCATGGAGCGACCCGCCGGGCTCGTCGAGATGGGCGAGACTAAGACCATGTTCACCAACCCTCAGGACAAGCGCACAGAGGCCTACATCACCGGGCGCTTCGGCTAGGCGGAGAGCGTCACCGGGTTTCTCGGCAGCTTGTCGGACGGATACGAAGAAGGCCCGCCTGGGGGGAGGCGGGCCTTCTCATATTTCCGGGGCGGGGGGACGTCCCGGAAAGCCAGAACGCGCCTGAGGGGGAGGCGCGTTCTGTATGTTCGAGGGGCGCGCCCCGCCCGAGGGGGGAGGGGAAGGCGGGTCGCCGCACTCTGCAAACCAAATAGCAACGCGTGTGCCACATTCGGAGTTGCGAAGTATGATTTGGAGGCGCGACCACTGCAGGGATCTTCAGGCCGAGGGGACTGACCTACGCACATGTCCGACATCATCATCCGACCTGCAATCGAATCGGACGCGGCTGCGATCGCCCGCATCTACAACCACTACATCCTGACCTCGACAGCGACCTTCGACACCGCCGAGAAGTCGCCCGAAGACCGCGTCGAGTGGCTTCGCGCGCGAACGGATGCGCACCCGGTCTTCGTCGCCGAGTCGGGCTCCGAGGTCATCGGCTGGGCGGCGCTCTCGCCCTACCGCGAGCGGCCCGCCTGGCGGCACACGTGTGAGGTGGCCGTCTACTTGGATCACGGCACTGTGGGCAAGGGCCTCGGAGGGCGCCTGCTCGACCGCGTGATCGAAGCAGCCCGCGAGGTGGGACACCACGTGCTGCTCAGCCAGATAGTCGGCGGGAACTTCGCGAGCATCAAGATGACCGAGCGCGCCGGTTTCCAGCGAGTGGGAACCATCCGCGAGTGTGGCCGCAAGTTCGACCGCTGGCTCGATGTGGTCATCATGGAACTCGTCCTCGGATGAGAGGATAGCGATGGCTCTCGAGACCGAGTGCCCTGCCGAGGACTCGCGCAGCGACGTCTCCTCAGGGGGCATCGCGCAGTTCGCTCACGGAGAGCTCGCGGGCGTCGCCGTTCTCGGAATCGCCACGATCATCGCACTCGTCATCGCGAACAGCCCGTGGCAGACCGGCTTCGACGCGTTCTGGCACATGCAGGCCGGCTTCACGTTCGGCCCGGTCGAGTTCGAGCAATCGCTGAAGCACTGGGTCGACGACGGGCTCATGGCCGTCTTCTTCTTCGTTGTCGGCCTCGAGATCAAGCGCGAGTTCGTGGTCGGCGAGCTGTCGACCATGCGCGGCGCCGCCCTGCCGGTGTTGGCGGCGCTTGGCGGCATGCTCATGCCTGCGGCGATCTACGCGGCAGTCAACGCGGGCGGTCCGGCCGCGGGCGGCTGGGGGATCCCCATGGCCACCGACATCGCATTCGCGCTCGGGGTGCTCGCGGTACTGGGCTCGCGTTTGCCGACGGCGCTCAAGGTCTTCCTCACCGCGCTTGCCATAGCCGATGACATCGGCGCGATCCTCGTGATCGCGTTGTTCTATACCACCGACATCCGGTGGGAGTGGCTCGCCGCGGGTCTTGTTCCCCTGGCTGTTCTGGTGCTGATGAATCTCCGGCGGGTCCAAGAGCCGCTGGCATACCTCGCCGGAGCGGCGGTGCTGTGGTTCTGCATCCTCAACTCAGGCGTCCACGCGACGATCGCCGGCGTCATCGCCGCCATGACGGTGCCGACGCTGGCTCGCATCTCACCTCAGACGTGCACGGAGATCAGCCGAGAGACCATCCGGCGGATCGACCAGGTGGCGGTGCCGGGCGCGCACACGCTTTCCGATGACGAGCCACAGCGCCTCGCGCGCGGACTCGCGCAGACTGCGGTGTCCACCATCGCGCCACTGCAGCGTCTCGAGTTCGCCCTTCACCCCTTTACCACGTTCTTCGTGCTGCCGCTCTTCGCGCTGGCCAACGCTGGCGTGCGACTGGTGGGTGATGGCGCCGGGCTCCATTCGCCGCTCGCGCTCGGCGTCATCCTCGGCCTGCTGGTGGGAAAGCCCATCGGTATCGCCGGGGCATCGTGGATCGCCGTGCGCCTGCGACTGGCGACGCTGCCCGATAGCGTCACGTGGCGACACGTGATCGGTGTCGGGGTGGTGGGCGGGGTGGGCTTTACGATGTCGCTGTTCATCTCGAACCTGGCATTCGGACCCACGAGCGACCTCGCCGTCGAGTCCAAGGCGGCGATCCTTGCGGGTTCGCTGTTCGCAGGCATGCTCGGCTACGTGCTGCTGCGGACCGTGCCCGCTGTAGAGACGGGGAGACCCGATGCCTGACGCCAAGTTCGACCCGGCCAAGCTGGAGAAGCTCAACGACCTCGGGCGGTTCGACACGCTTATCCCCGAGGTGATGTGGGACGCATTGGGTGAGCCTGGCCCGGGAGTCGTGGTGGACATCGGCGCGGGCACCGGCCTCTTCGCGTCCAAGTTCGCCGAGTTCGCGCCCCAAGCCACCGTCTATGCGGTCGATAGTGAGCCGGTGATGATCGACTGGATGCGGGACAATCGCACGGAGACGCAAAGCGGCCGACTCGTGCCGGTCTTGAGCACAGAGTGCTGCATACCGCTTCAAGACGAGTTGGCCGACCTCGCCCTGATGGTCTCGCTTCACCACGAGCTTGAGGAACCGGAACGCATCTACGCGGAGGCGCTGCGGATACTTCGCCCGGGAGGCCAACTTCTCGTGGTCGACTGGGCGCCCATCGAAACGCCGAAGGGGCCGCCGCTGGAGTTCCGCATCGCTGCCGAGGAAGCGGCCGATCTCATCGGCAGCATCGGGTTCGGCGATGTGACCGTCCATGAGGGCCTGCCGTGGCACTGGTTGATCACGGGCCGGCGCCCGTGAGCGAACGCATCATCGAGGCGGGCGGCGCGCCGCTGGCGGTGGTCCGCGACGGCGACTGGCATGAGCCCGTCATCGCGGTAGCCGTCCACGCAGGACACGACCTGCGACCGGGACTCGAACCGCGGTTCGCGCTGACTGCCGAGGAGCGCCTGCGGGAGGAAGACCCGTTCACCGAGGCGACGGTACCCGAGGGCATGCGCTTGGTCCGGGTGCTGCGAAGCCGGTTCGAGGTCGACCTCAATCGCCCGCGGTTCCGCGCGGTCTACCAAGGACCGAAGGATGCGTGGGACCTCGACGTCTGGCAGGGCGAGTTGCCCGACGCCGAAGACCGGGTCTCACGAGCCGTCTACGATGCCTTCTATGCAGCGATGTTCGACGAACTCTCGCGCCTCGCCGAGCGGTCCGAGCGGTTCCTCGTACTCGATATCCATAGCTACAACCACCGGCGCGAGGGACCGTCCGCGATCCCCGCAGACCCTGCCGAGAACCCCGAGATCAACGTGGGCACGCGCCGTCTGGACCGCGAAAGGTGGGCGCCTGTGGTCGAGGCGTTCATGGGGGGCATGTCCTCGGCGGGGTTCGACGTGCGGGAGAACGTGAAGTTCGGCGGCGGACACTTCGCCCACTGGGTCAGCGACACGTTCCCCGAGCAGGGGTGCGCGATCGCGATCGAGTTCAAGAAGACCTATATGGATGAGTGGACAGGGGCCGCCGATGAGGCCGCCGTTCGCCGGATTCGTGAAGCTATGTGCGGACTCCGCGCTCCGCTTGGCGAGGCGCTCGCAAGGGTGCGCTAGGGACTTCGTAAGTTCTCTGTGAAATCCTCTACCCCACCCGGCGGGTGGGGTTCATACTAGTCCGGCTCCAGGCGCCCGCCTGTGGCTCGAAGCGCGCTGCTCGCGCTGTTGGAAAGGATCAACGCGGTCGTGAAGATCGGATTCGTCGTCAACGACATCGCCACTGAACAGCCCGGCTACACGACCACGCGTATGGCCATGGCCGCGATTAATCGCGGGCATGAGGCGTGGCTGATGACGCCGGGGGACTTCGCATACGACCCCGACGAGAAGGTGCGAGCGCGCGCCAAGCACGCCCCGAAGGACAAGTACGCCGCCAACGCGGGCTCCGCGTATCTCAACGGGTTGCAGGGCAAGAGCGCACGCACGCGACGCATCACCGTCGATGACCTCGACGTCCTCATGCTGCGCAACGACCCCAGCCAGGACGTCGACAAGCCCTGGATGCAGAACTCGGGGATCGACTTCGGCCGCATCGCGCTGCGCAACGGCGTGATCGTGCTCAACGATCCTAACGGCCTGGGCAAGGCTATGAACAAGATGTACTTCCAGCTCTTCCCCGAGGAAGTCCGTCCGCGGACGCTCATCACGCGCGACCGCGATGAGATCAAGGAGTTCGTGAAGGAAGAGGGCGGCCGAGCCGTTCTCAAGCCGCTCCAGGGCTCAGGTGGCAAGGGCGTCTTCCTCGTCGACCATGCCTCGACCAAGAACATGAACCAGATGATCGACGCTCTCACCCGCGACGGCTACGTCATCGCGCAGGAATACCTCGAAGAGGCCGAGCACGGTGACACGCGGCTCTTCATGATGAACGGCCGCCCGCTTCGCTATAAGGGCAAGTTCGCTGCTTTCCGACGCATCCGCCAAGGCGACGACATCAGGAGCAACGTCCACGCGGGAGGGATCATCGCCCCCGCCGAGATAACCGAGCGTGAACTTCGCATCGCCGAGATAGTCCGGCCGAAGCTCGTTGCCGACGGGATGTTCCTTGTCGGCCTCGACATCGTCGGCGACAAGCTGATGGAAGTGAACGTGTTCTCGCCGGGTGGTCTCGGAAGCGCCCAGAAGTTCGAGAAGGTGAACTTCGCGCACGGCGTCATCGGCGCCCTCGAGCGCAAGGTCGAGTACGCTCAGTTCTACAAGAGGAACTTCTCGAACGTGCAGATGGCGACTCTGTAGTTTCGCCTGCGCCCGCGGCGATCGAGCCGGCCGCGAAGCCGGCGCACTCGGCGGCTACTCGACGGTTCCGTACTGGCTGTTCCAGCCGTGGCCTTTCAATGCCGAGTTCAGCTGGTCGCAGAGTCTCTGCCTCGTGAAGTGCCCGGGCGGGAGTAACTCGATGATGCCGCGGAGCTCCTCGGGAACGTCGAGCGCCTCGGCCCTCAGGATCGCATCGAGCCGGCTTGCGTGCTTCGCATCGCGGAAGAGCGAATCCACGAAGCGCTGCAGGGTCTCTTTGTCGTCATCGGCCACTGGGGCGGTTCCGTCCGGGTCGGGGTCGTGCCAGTCTAGCGGATTGTGCCCGCTGGCGAGGTCTTCGGCAGGTTTGGTGTCTGCGGTCCGATGGGGACTATTGGGAGACAGCCGCGACGTGGCTCGAGGCCTCGCGGCACTCTCGAATCGCATGGGGCACGCACATGGACGCAACGATGGCGCGGGGCCTTTTCGACCTTTCCCGCACGCGGCAAGCGCTGCTTTCGATAGCGCAGCCGGGGCTGGGCGCTCTTCTCGCTCAGCGTGGCATCCCTCCGGTGCGTACCGTCTCGCTCGGCCTCGTCGCCGCGGCCTCCGGTTATCTCGCCGTCTTCTCGCTCAACGACGTGTTCGACCAGGGGAGTGACTCTGAGGCACTTCAGGCGGGCAAGGGCGACTACGAGGGCTTCGACCTGGATACCGGGTTCTTGAGGCATCCTCTCGCCGCGGGGGTGCTGCGTCGCAGGGCCGCACTGATCTGGGTCGGGGCACTGGTCACGGTCGCCTTGGTGGCGGGATGGCTTTTGAATCCCTTGTGCGTCGCGCTCTTCGGCGCGAGCGTGGCGCTCGAGGCCGCATACTGCGCGCTCCGCAAGCGCACGTGGACCAAGACATTCATCTCGGGGCTGATGGTGGGCATCGGCGGGCTCGCAGGTTGGGTGGCTGTCGGCAAGTTGACCTGGCTTGCCGCGGGATTCTTCGGCTTCCTATGCGCGTGGGAGATCGCCGGCCGCAACCTCCCCAACGACCTCGCTGACGTGCGGGCCGACTCGGCGGTGGGGCTCGCGACGGTCGCGACGACCTTCGGCCCCAAGACCGCCAGCCGTGCCGTCTTTGCCGGGTCGACGCTCACGTTCGCGCTGATCCCGGCGCTCCATCTTTCGCTTGCCGACGTGTTCGCCTCGATGGCGGTGGGCATGGTGCTGATGCTGCGGCCCTCGTGGCGGCTCCTAAGAATCCCGACGCCGGCTCAGGCGGGCGCCTACTTCAACCGGGCCAGCCTTCTGCCCGCCGTGGTGTTCGCCATCGTGCTCGCGGCCTGCCTCATCGGGGGGTCGCCGTGAAGGCTGCCGAGGCGCGGCGCCTGTTCGACCTCAATGCCGAGTCCTACGACCCGGTGAATCGCATCCTCAGCGCCGGCCTCGACCGCAGCTGGCGCCGATGGGTCGCCGAGGAGGCCGCCCCAGACGTCGGCATGCGGGTACTCGATGCCATGGCAGGCACCGGTGAGGTGGCCGTCGAAGAGGCGCTGCGCGGCGCCTTCGTGACGGCCGCCGACGCCTCGCCCGGCATGCTGGCCCGGGCACAGGTGCGCGCCGAGGAGGCGGGAGTCGACCTGCACGTAGTCGTGACCGACCTGACCGACCCCACCGCCGAACCCTGCGGCCCGTTTGAGGCGGTGAGCATCTCGTTCGGCCTCCGCTACGTGGACGACAAGGTCGCTCTTCTTCGGTCGCTGGCCAACCGGATGGAACCGGGCGGGCGGCTGGTGCTGCTGGAGTTCTGTACCCCCTCGCCGGGGCTACTGAATTCGCCTGCGGGGTTCTACTTCTTCCGCATCCTGCCGTGGCTGGGCGCCCGCCTCGGCAAGGGGCCGGAACTGTACGACTACCTCCGCGACTCGACCAAGGCGGTCGGGACCGCACGAGACTTGGAGCGCTGCGTGGAGGAGGCGGGCCTCCGCGTCGTGCGCCGGCGTACGTTCGGCTTCGGACTCGTCTGCGGCATCGTCGCCTCCGCATCGTAGTAGACTCCCCAAACAGGACGCCTGACTGGGGGAAGGCACATGGAGAGCCGTAGGATCCACTACATCGACTGGCTTCGAGTGCTGGCGGTCCTGCTGCTGTTCCCGTACCACTCGGGCCGGGTCTTCAACGCCAACGAGCTCTTCTACGCGAAGTCGCCGGTCACCTCCGTGCCCATCGACTATCTGCTCTCGCTGGTCGAGCCGTGGCACATGCCGCTGCTCTTCTTCCTCGCCGGCGCCTCGACGCTGTTCGCGATGCGGCGACGGAGCGTCGGCCGCTACGCAGGGGAGCGGGCCCTGCGCCTGCTGGTGCCGCTGGTCTTCGGCATATTCGTGCTGGTGCCGCCGCAGACGTGGTACGGGGCCCGGACGAATGCCGGCTACACAGGCTCGTTCGTCGAGTACCTTCAGGGTCCGGCGTGGAGCCTCGACAACTTGTTCGGCCGCGGCGACTACTACGGTGGCATCTCACCAGCGCACCTCTGGTTCATTCTGTTCCTGTGGTTGATCTCGATGATCTGCCTGCCCCTGCTGGCTTACGCTCGCAGCGAGCGCGGCGCGTCACGGCTCGACTCGATCGGCGCTGCGCTCGCCAAACCGGTGTGGTGGCCGCTGGTCATCCTGATCATCATGGTTGCCGAGGCGATGCCCGAGATCGGCGGCAAGAACCTGGTCTTCTACCTCGTGTACTTCGTGCTCGGCTACCTGCTCTTCCGGAGCGACCGGTTCGCCGAGAACGCCGAGCGCCGGCGGCTCCCCGCGCTGCTGATCGGTGGGCTACTCTGCTTGGTCTTGCCGCTCCTGTGGCGGATCGAGGCCGGGATGCCCGACCCCTCGCTTCCGCGGGCCATTTGGACGTATGCGGCGCTGTCGGCGGGCTGGCTGATGGTGGTCGCACTCATCGGCTACGGACGTCGTGCGCTCGACCGTCCATCGGCGGCGCTCGCGTACCTCGGCGAGGCGAGCTACCCGCTCTACATCCTCCACCAGACGGTGATCGTCGTGATCGGCTTCTATCTGGTGCAGTACGTGCAGGCGCCGTTCCTCGGCTGGCCGCTGTTGATGGTCCTCGGCGCCATCGGGACGTTCGCCCTGTACGACCTGGTCAGACGCGCCAAGCCGCTGCGCGTGCTCTTCGGGATGAGAGCCTAGGAGAGCCTGCCGCCGACCAGCTTGGCGACCTCGGCTTTGTCGACGTTGCCGCCGGTTGCCGAGACGACCGCGCCGATCGCCTTGCCCATGTCGCGTTTCTCCGAGTACCCCGACTCGCCGAGTATGCGGTCCACCAGCGCGAGAAGCTCGTCGCCACTGACCTGCTGCGGGAGATATCCCTCGAGGACGGTGACTTGCAGCTGCAGCAGCTCGGTGCGCTCGGGATTGTTCGCGGCCTTGATCGACCCCTCGAGCGTCTCACCGGTCTGCTTGAGCACCTTCTTCAGAGCGCCGACCACCTCTTCGTCGCTCACGGCCTCGCCGGTCGCCTTCTCCTTCGTGTCGATCTCATTCTTCACCTGCCGCAGGATGGACAGGCGCGGCTTGTCGCCTGCGCGCAGCGCGGCGGTTATCTCGGAGGCGAGGAGTTCCTTGTTCATGACGGCTCCCGACGGTTCGAGGTCAGACGGATATGGATGCCCAGCGAAGGGCCTACGGATTGCAGCGCTTACAAGGGACGTGGCCGGCGGCCACGGCCTCGGCGCGTGTGCTCATCGGCACCTTGTTAGCAGGGTTCATGTCCCCCACGGAGCTGCATGACGCGAGGTGGAACTTCATCGTGTTGCGGTTGCCGACGTATGCCCCACTACCTGCCGAGGACCCGCTTCCCGCCGCGGGGGCAGCGACCGCCGGCGCTGCCTCGCCGTCATCGGCCCACAGCCCTCGTCCGGCCTCGCGCGCCTCGGCGACGCAGCGCCGGAACACGTCCGCGTACTTGACGTTGGGTGCGATCGTCATCTGCTGGGCGTAGCCGTCGAGCGCCAAGCGCGCATCGAGCATCTTCGCCCGCACCTCGGACGCGTCCTCGGAGACCGGCTTCGAGAGCCACACGTAAGCGAGGAGCCGACCGTAACGGTCGCGCTCCTCGGCATCACGCTCGAGGAAGACCTTGCGACCCACTGGGAGCGCCTTGCGCGTGTACGCCGCGGCCGCCTTCCCGTATGGCTCGATCCGCGTGGTCGACTCAGGCGTATCGATGCCGATGAACCGCACCTTCTCCGTGCCGCCACCCGACAGCGCGAACACCGCGGTGTCGCCATCGACCACCCGCAACACCGTCGCAGGTGTCACCGTCGGCGCGGAGGTGGCCGGCTCGGGCGCGGGAGCGGGGGTGGGGGCGGGCGCGGGAGCGGGGGTGGGGGCGGGCACATCCGCAGGTGCCGGAGCAGCGGTCGAAGTCTCCGGCGTGGCAGTCTGTGGGACCTGCGCCGTCTCGGCAACAGGCACGCAGCCGATGAGCAGGAGGCCGATCGTCATCGCCAGGAGCGCAGCCAGCAGGCAGTTCGCCAGGCGCGCCCCCCGGTTCGTCACGCTACCGGCCCAGCCATTCCATGACGGCGCTCTCGACGCTGTCTCGTCCGGAATCCACGACCGCATCGAACCGCTCCTCCGCATCGTCGAGCCCTGCCAGCGCCGCCGGGACGCAAGCGCACGTCTCGCCGGCGATCTCCTGCACCTTGCCGAGGAGCTCGACGCCGGTCAGTCCGTCGTAGTCGGCCGGAAGCGGCGAGTCGCAGCCGATGCCCAGCAGCGCGCGCAGCACGTCGCCGCCGAACTTCGCCCAATGGGCGGTCGACACCACGAGCATCGGCGCGTCGTCGAACGTGCGCTCGGCGACCTCCCAGGCGACCGCCGTGTGAGGGTCGAGCAGGTAGCCGGTCTCGTCGTACACGCGCTTGACGGTCTCCAGCGACTCTTCATTCGTGACGAAGTCGCCGATGAACAGCGCGCGCATCGCTTTGAATGTGTCGGGATCCACCTGGAAGCGCTTCTTCTCGGCGAGCTCGTTCATCCACTCGCGCACCTGCTCGGCGCCGGAGAGGTGGTAGAGCAGGCGCTCGAGGTTGCTCGAGATGAGGATGTCCATCGAGGGGGAGGGTGTGGTCACGAAGTCGCGGCCGCTGATGTCGTAGACGCCCGTCGCGATGAAGTCGGCGAGCACCTTGTTCTCGTTGCTCGCGCAGACAAGGCGGCCGATGGGCACGCCCATCTGACGCGCATAGTACGCGCCGAGGATGTTTCCGAAGTTGCCTGTGGGCACGCAGACGTCCATGACGTCGCCGGCCTTCACGCCGCCGCTTGCCACCATGTCCGCGTACGCACTCACGTAGTAGACGATCTGCGGCAGCAGGCGGCCCCAGTTGATGGAGTTGGCGCTCGACAGGCGAAGACCTCGCTCGTCCTTGAGCGCGGAGTTGAACTCCTCGTCGGCGAACGCCTGCTTGACCGCACTCTGGCAGTCGTCGAAGTTCCCGCGCACGCCGAAGACGCCCACGTTCTCGCCATGCTGCGTCACCATCTGCTTGCGCTGGATGTCGGAGACGCCGTCGGCGGGATAGAACACGACGATCGAGGTGTGCTCGCGGTCCGCGAATCCCTCAAGCGCTGCTTTCCCGGTGTCACCGGAAGTGGCCACCAGGATCAGGTAGTCGTCTGAAAGTTCCCCGCGCTCCTGCTTGCGCGCCACGGCCTCACTGAAGAAGACCGGCATGCACTGCAGAGCCATGTCCTTGAAGGCCTGAGTCGGTCCATGCCACAGCTCGAGGATGTGTATGTCCGGACGCACTTCGACCACCGGCGCGATACGCGGGTCGTCCCACTGCTCGCCGTAGGCCTTCTGCATCAGCGTATCCACGCGCTCCGAGGGCAGGTCGACGCGAAAGCGCGTGAACACCGCTGCGGCGCGTCGCCAGTACGGCATGTCGGCGAACGCAACGATCTCCTCGAGCGAGAAGTTCGGCAGCGCGTCGGGCACGAACAGACCGCCGCCGGGGGCGATGCCTTTCACGACCACGTCCGTGAACGCCGGACGGCCGTCTCCCATGAGTCCGCGGGTGTCGTGGTAGGTGGTGGTGATCCTCATGCTCGGCATTCTACCCGAGCGTCGAAGCTGGTGCCTCGCGTGCAAAGCAGGGAACAACATCAAGACGCTGCGAGAAGGGATGCGAAGATGGCTTGGCACAGGGACATCATGTGGCATCGGCTCGACGAACGTGGCGAAGAGCGCTGTATCTTCATGTGCGAGGGGGAGGTGTGCGTCGTCGAGGGGGTCGGGGCGCTCGCCTTCAACGGATCGGGGATGTTGTTTCACTACCGGATCGAGTGCGACGCCGCATGGCAGATCCGTCTCGCGGTCATCGGCGCTCAGGTTGGCAGCGACGAGCACAGCCTCGCCCTTGAGCGCCGGGACTCCGGCCACTGGTTCATCGCGGGCGTCGACGCGCCCCAGTTCGATCAGTGCGCCGACCTGCACCTGACGTTCTCGCCGTCCACCGACGTGATCACCACGCACCGCCTCGCGCTGGAGCAGGGTCGCCGGTCAGAAAGCCGCGCAGTACTGGTGAGCGATCCCACGCTGGCACTCGACATCGTCGACCAGCGTTACGAGCGAGTCGACGAGACCGTCTACCGCTACACCTCGGGCGAGCAGTCGGGCACATTCTCCGTGGACGCCGACGGCCTGGTCACCGAGTACCCCGGCCGCTACGAGCTCGCCACTGTCGAGATGTCCGGCGCCCTGTGAGCGAGCGGCGTCATGCTCGTGGGAAGCGCGCTCCCGGCGTGCCGAAGCCGAGCGCGATCACCTTCTGAGGGCACGTGTCGACGCACGTCTCGCACATGAAGCACTCCGTCGCTCGCATCCGCTCCGCCTGCACCATCTCGGTGACGGGCAACTGCATCGGGCACGCGCGGCTGCACGATCCACACGATGTGCATGCCGAGGAATCCGCCTTCAGGCGCAGCCGAGGGATGCGCGCCATCGAGCCGAGCGACTCGCCGACGATGCCCCAGACCCCGAAGGGGCACAGGTAACGACAGAATCCTCGGCGGCCGAGCGCAGCAGGGGCGAGGGTCAGGCCGACGAGCATGAAGTAGGTGACGAGGTTGCCTGCCTCGGTGACCGAGACGCCGTTCTCGGTGAGGTAGAGCGGCTCGAACCGCGTCCATCCGCCCACCGAAAGCGCGATGCCGAACACGGCCGCGACCCATGCGGCCCAGAAGGCGTACTTGAGAACCGGTAGGAAGCGGACCCGCTTGAGTGGCCGAACGCCCACTGACTCCCACAGCTGCTGCAGCCCGTTGAACGGGCATGCCCACCCGCAGAACGACCTGCCGAGGACGAGAGAGCTCGCGAATACCGCAAGCCAGAAGACGAGCGAGAAGGTCGCCACGCGCTCCGCCGTTCCCGACGTCATCAGGTAGGGGGAGTAGTAGTTGAGCGTGATCGGCAGTGCCAGGAAGAACAGGGCGATGAGGAACCTGCGCGTGGTCTGACGGGTCGACTTCATGAGCGACCTTTCTTCGTTGTAGGCAGATAGCCGGCGATCAGGGCGTTCATCGCGCTGTCGAACATTTGCGGATACGGTCCGTCAACGGCGGCAAGGTGCTTGGACCTGAGGTGCACGTGGCCGTCGACGAGACACCAGAGCGCGTACGCCATGCCCCCCGCATCGAGCCCGTCGCGATCGACGAGCGACTTATCGTCCAGCCCCTGCGCGCAGGTGGAGACGATGAGCGAGAAGGGGTGCGCGACCTCGATGTAGGACGCCCACTCCCTTGGAGGGTTCGCCAGGCAGTCGAAGATCACCCGATATTCGGCCGGGCATTCGTCGGCGAACGCGGCGTAGGCCGTGCCGAGACTCATGAGGCGCTCGGGCGCGGGCCCGGCAGGGACCGCTGTCATGTAGCCGGCCAGCGTCGCTACCGATTGCATCGCCAAGGCGACTACCAGTTCGTCTTTGTTGCGGAAATGGTTGTAGACGCCGGAGGGGGAGATGTCCGCCCGTCGCGCGACCTCGCGCAACGAGAGACCGTCGAGTCCCCGCTCCAGAAGTACCTCGCGACCCGCCTCGAGTATCTCTGCGGACGTTCGCTCTCCGCGTCTGCTGCACATCGGCCACTCCTATGAACGGTGTTCAGAAAAAGAACAGCGTTCATATTAGCGTGCCGCAGGTGCAGGTCAAGAGCGCCGCGGCGATCGGTTCGGTTAACCTGTGACTGTCTCCTCGGCGAAGGGTCCGACCATGAAGTACGTCATCGTCATCCTCGACGGCGCTGCCGGCTGGCCGCTCGACGAGCTCGGCGGCCTGACCACCCTCGCTGCCGCTCGGACGCCGCATCTCGACGCGCTTGCGCGCCAGGGTATGGTCGGCCTCGCACAGACCGTACCGGCAGGGACAGAGCCTTCCTCATCGGCGGCGTGCACCTCGATCCTCGGCTACGACCCGGTCGCCGACTACGTGGGACGCGGCGCTATCGAGGCGGCGAGCATGGGCATCCACTTGGGGCCCGACGAGGTGGCGCTCAGGCTCAACACGGTCACGGTCCTCGACGGGGTCATGTGCAGTTACGCGGCCGGTCACATCTCCACCGAGGAATCCGGCGCCATCGTGCGCGAACTCGGCCAGGCCCTGGGTGACGAGGCGATGCGCTTTTACCCCGGCGTGGCCTACCGGCACATCCTCGTGGTCGAGGGGCGGCCCGAGCTGCTCGAGCTCGCCTATACGCCTCCGCACGACATCAGCGACAAGCCCATCGCATCGCACCTGCCGAGCGGTCGGGGCGCCGAGTTTCTCCTGGACCTCATGGAGCGGGCACGCCCGATCCTAGACGCCAGCACCGTCAACGCCGCTCGCCGATCGCGAGGCGAGCTGCCGGTCACCGAGATCTGGCCGTTCTGGCCCGGTGCGGCCCCTAGAGATATGAGCTCCTTCGCCGAGAAGTACGGCGTGCGCGCCGCCATGACCAGTGGAGTCGACCTGCTCAATGGCCTAGCGGTGCTCGCGGGCATCGACCGGCTCGACATACCGGGTGTCACAGGCGGAAGTGACAACGACTATGCCGGCCAGGCCGACCAGGCGCTCGCGGCTCTCTCGGACCACGACCTTGTCGTCATCCACGTCGAGTCTCCAGACGAGGAGGGCCATGCCGGCGACACGGCTGCGAAAGTCGAGGCTATCGAGGCGATCGATAGGGAAGTCGTCTCACGGGTGCGGGGACTCGCGGGGGATGTCCGGGTGCTGGCGATGCCCGATCACCCGACGCCGGTCGCGCTCAAGACCCACGTGGGCGAGGCGGTGCCCTTCGTGATGGCGGGTCCCGGCATCGCCGAGAACGGTGCGGGGGCCTACTCGGAGGAAGCCGCGAAGGCCACGGGCCTCGTCCTCGATCCCGGCAGGCAAGTCATGGACGTGCTGCTCGGCGGATGAGACAGCCGCGGAGGCGCTGTCGGCGGCGACAGCGCACCTGGACGCGAGCGCGATCCTAGATCTTGCCCGCGAGAACGCGACCCAGCGAGCGCGCCTTGTCGCATTCCCAGTCGTCGAGCTCAGGCCTGCGGCTCCACGTGCCGGCGACCGCGAGGGAGCCGACTGTTCGGATCCCGCCTGAGCCGAACGCCTGCCGCAGCTCCCGGATGGGACCGGTCGTATAGCCGAAGAAGGTGGCCATCGGCTCCGGCGCACGGCAAGCCGTGATGATCACGGCGCGTTTTGCGACACGGGCGGTGGTGGTGCGGGGAACGTCGGCATCGGAGAAGCCGGGAAGTCGCAACTGATGGTCGTCCGGGAAGAAGCTCGCAAGCCGGTCGAGGACGGCCTGGACGTGGCGGTCGGCTTTGCGGAAGTACGAGGGGATGCCGAAGATGACTCCGTCACTCTCGGCGATCTTCTCGGCGAGAGCCGGCAGGTCGTCGTCTATCTTGCACGCGCCCGTGAGGCGGCACATCTTGCATCCGGTGCAGAAGCGGACATCAAGTTCGGAGAGCCGAACCCGTTCGACTTGGGCGCCAGCGGTCTCAGCGGACCGCGCGGCCAACTCGACGGAACGGCTCACCACTCCGCGTCCCCGGCTCGCGTCGATGGCGATGATCCTCACGCCCAACCTCCTAACGTCGGGCCGGCTCCACTATACGATGCCGGCCGCGTCTCCGAACAGGTGCCTTTGACCACTTCCGGTAGCTGATCCAGGTAGTGCGCCCTCTGTGACCGCTCGAATGCAGTCGTCGAGCCACTCCACGTACGCGCGCTGTTCCGCGACCGCTCCGTCGATGGCCGTCTGCTTGAGCACCTCGTCGCGCGCCGAACCCTGATGCTCCCGGGCCAACTCAACAGATGCCTCATGCAGCGTTTCGATTCGCCGCGTGTGCTCGTCTCTGCGCGCTTGGAGCATCGCTAACAACGCGTCGTCGTCGAGCCCTGCTGCGAAGTACAACTGCAGAAGGAATGCGTTGCGGGTGGGGGGAAGCGGAGCCTGATTCAAGAGCGCGCCAGTGAGCGCCTCACGGCCGCGGTCGGTCAACTCGAAGATGAGTCGGTCGGGCTTCCCGGTCTGCCGCCGGCGCGAAGAGGTGACGAGCCGGTCGCTCTTGAGGCGCTCGAGGGTGCGGTAGATCTGGGCCTGATCGGCCGTCCAGAGGGCGGATGCCGGGCCGGAGAAGCAGCGCCGCTTCAGGTCGTAACCCGAACGCGGGCGCTCGTTGAGGAATCCGAGTATCGCAACGTCGAGCGACACGCCATTCCGTCCTCTTTGATGATATAGGACACCACATATAGTAGA
>CAZSLI010000004.1:0-81108 GCA_964607705.1 uncultured Eubacteriales bacterium | reverse complement strand
ACTA
The DNA here is from genome assembly GCA_964607705.1 of uncultured Eubacteriales bacterium. Classification (GTDB taxonomy): domain Bacteria; phylum Actinomycetota; class Coriobacteriia; order Anaerosomatales; family PHET01; genus CAZSLI01. The sequence goes on along the minus strand of CAZSLI010000004.1, from coordinate 81,104 downwards.
CGACTCGCGTCCCCAGGGAGTCACGTACGGCGCCCCCGAACGCGAAGAGGCCCGGTGCGGACACCGGGCCTCTTCGCGCAAGGAGGAAGGGCGGCGCTGGGACAGGCGCCAGGCATTGCCGTTACCGCCGGAGGATCACGAGCATCCGCTCGTATTCCTCGGCGTTGATCAGACCGCGCGCGTAGCGGGACGCGAGAATGCGCTCGGCGTGATCGACAGGAGAGGAGTCGGCGAGCGGGCGTACGCGGTAGGGGTCCACGTGCTGGGAGGAGACGGCCACGATCGCGAACGAAACGACTATCGCTGCCACTGCGAAGACGATTGCCGCGCCCATGTTGCCCCTCCCATCAGTCCGTTCCGGATTCCTCGACCTGAGTATCGACCGCCGAGGAGGACCATCCGTGAAACGCCCGTGTAGAAGCTATGAAGACGGCGTACGGCTCACGCGCTATCCTATTAGGGAGCGTTAACCACAAGGTGCGAAGGAAACGCGATGGCGGACGAGCTACAGCAGGCACTGGTCACCGAAGAGAACGAGGACGTTCCCACGTGGCGTCGCTGGCTCCCTTGGGTCGCACTTGCGCTCATCATCCTTCTGGTCGCCTGGCTGCTTTGGATGTATGGCGACTGGCGACGCGCGGACGTCGACCGCCGGGCTGCCGTTGTGGTCACCAACATGGTGAAGGTCCCCGACGTCGTCGGCATGACGGCCAAGCGCGCTCGCGCCGTGCTCAAGAGGGCCGGTTTCGACGTCGAGACCGAGGTCTCCTTCGACACGATCGCCAAGCCGGGCACGGTTGCCAACCAGGCGCCGCTCGCCGGGCGGCGGGCCGAGAAGGGTTCGACCGTCTTCATCGGCGTCGTCGCCGACCTGCCTGCGGCTGTGGAAGATGACGTATCAGAGCCGGACTACCAGGGCGAAGAGCAGGGCATGACAAGCCGTCCCGCGGCAGCGGTCGACAAGGGCCCTGTGCCTGACCTCATCGGCTTGAGCGAAGCGGCCGCGGTGGACCGCATCGAGGCGGCCGGCTTCGTGGCGCGCCCGATGTACCAGCCGCGGGCCATCGAGAAGCCCTACGTCTACCAGCAGGCGCCGGAGGCCGGCGAAGAGCTCGAGATCGGCGAGCAGGTCCACTTCCTCATCCTCATCCCGAGGGTCGACTAGCCACTCGGCGGCCGTCTGGCGCGACTAGACCTCGCTGGGGGTCGGCTCGATCAGCGGCTCGCCTGCGAGTGCCTCGGCTCGAGCGTCGTGGGGAGGTCTGCGCGGCGGCAGGGTGGGAGCGCTCGTCGTGATGGCGACGCCCGTGACGATCACGACCATCCCCGCGAGTGTCGCGGCCGTGATGGGCTCGGGCGGCACCAGCCCCAGGCGGCCGGCGGCCCAGCCGGCGAACACCGCGATGACCGGGTTCACGTATGCGTAGGTCATGACCTTGCTTGCGGGCAGATGCGCCAGCGCGTAGACGAACGCACTGAATGCGATGCAGCTCCCGAAGACGATCAGGTAGGCCAAGGCGGCCGCGCCCTTGGGCGTCATGACGAAGCTCTGCCACTCACCTGTCACCGTACCCAAGACGATGGTGACAAGGCCTGCGGCGAGCATCTCGTACGCCGACACGACGATGCCGTCGGTGCGCAGCGGGTGGCGCTTGCTGTAGATCGATCCCGCAGTCCAAAGCCACGTGCCGAGCACGACGATCGAGATGCCGAGAAGCTCTGCCGGCCCCGTCTGCACGTCGGCCACCCGCGGCCACAGAAGGATGCCGAGGCCGGAGAAGCCGAGAGCCAACCCGATCCACCCCAGCTTGCCCGGCCGCTGCATGTCCGGGAACGCCGACTCGACAAGCGCGATCCATAGGGGATTCAAAGCGACGACCAGCGCGGCGATCCCCGAAGGCACGTACTGCTCGGCGACCATCATCCCGTACTGGCCGCCGACCAGAAGAAGCAGGCCGACGATGGTGACGACTCTGAACTCGTAACGGTCGACGCGCAACGACAGACCTCGCATGCGAGCGATCACGAACATGATCGCTGCAGCCGGCAACAGGCGAAGACCTGCGAAGAGGGCAGGCGGGAGCCCCGAGTCGACGCCCACCTTGATGCCGAGGTAGGTGGTTCCCCAGACGACGTACATGGTGAGCATCGCCAGTATCACTTTGGCGCGTTGCGACAAGTCCTGCCCCTTAGATGTGCATCTCCGACGACGGGTGCGAGTGTAGCCGAGCCCTGCCGCTCCACGTCAGATTCGCTACACTGGAGATATGGACTACACCTACGCATATCCTCGGCCCGCATTCTGTTGCGACACTGTGGTCTTCAGCGGCCCCGTTGAAGCGCGGAAGGTGTTGCTGGTGAAGCGGGCGGCAGATCCCTTCAAGGACTGCTGGGCGCTGCCGGGCGGATTCGTCGATGAGGGCGAGCGGCCTGTAGCCGCAGCGCGCCGGGAGCTGGCCGAGGAGACGGGCCTGATCTGGGAAGGGCCGCTGGTGCCAGTGGGGACGTTCGCCGACCCGGGACGCGATCCCAGGGGCTGGACGGTCAGCGCGGCCTATCTCGCGGATCTCGGCTTGGAGGAGCCCTACGTCGTGCCGGGCGACGACAGCGCCGAGGCCCGATGGTTCTTCGCTGACGACTTGCCCGAGACCCTGGCCTTCGATCATCACGAGGTTGTCGCGGCAGCGCTCTGGCGCTTGGGTTGCATCTGACTCGTCGGCAGTTTCTTACAACGAAATAGGGTACGAAAAGGCACTGCTTCGTAGCATTGTCTTTCTCGCAAAAGGCACCGTGGTTCGCCGACGGGCAGAAGAAGGGGCCAGACCATGCCGATCGCCTGGCGTACGGACTATGCGATACGCATCGCCTACGAGCTGACCAGGCTCGGGCCCGACGCCCGCTGCAGTATCGCCGTCCTCTCCGAGTCTGCTGACGTTCCCTACGATTTCGCCCGCCAGATCGCCAACAAGCTCGCTCGCTCCGGTCTCCTGGTCTCTCGGCGTGGCTCCCAGGGAGGCTTCGCGCTCGCCAGGGCGGCCGATGAGATCTCATTGCTCGACGTCTTCGTCGCGATGGACGAGAAGCCCACGATGTCGCTGTGCACCTACGACGAACACGCGTGTCGGCGCACGGATGACTGCCCCGTTCACAACGGCGTGTGGAAGCGCATAGACGCCATGATCGAGCGCGAGCTCGCAACCATGACGCTTGCCGACTGCGTGGCCGAGGGCGGCGTCCCCGAGGCGCTGAATGGGGCCTCACGCTGAGTTTTGACCCGGCTGCAAGTCAGTCGGTATCATTCGCCCGCCGGTGCGTATTCCGGCATTTCGAGGGCGCGCCACTCGGTGACGAGGCCGAGGCGGGCGCCCTTCGTCGCATGAGGGGGCGGCTGTCATGGCCAAGAGCTGGGACGAGATCAACGAGCGCATCGCTTCCGGTGAAGCGGTCGTGATGACCGCCGAGGAGTTCGGTGCGCTGGCCTCCGACGAGGGTCTCAAGAAGGCCGCCCGCAAGGTCGATGTGGTCACCACTGGAACGTTCGGGCCGATGTGCTCGAGCGGCGCCTTTCTGAACTTCGGACATTCGGATCCTCCCATCAAGATGGGTGCGATCACCCTCAACGACGTTCCCGCCAGTGGCGGGCTCGCCGCCGTCGATACCTACTTGGGGGCCACCGAGCCTTCGCTCACGCGGGGTATCGAGTACGGCGGTGCCCATGTTATCGAGGACCTGCTCAGGGGCCACGCCGTACGGCTCAAGGCCACGGGGCCGGGCACTGATTGCTATCCGCGCACCGAGATAGATACCTGGGTCACACTTGATGACCTCAATCAGGCGTATTTCTTCAACCCTCGCAACGCGTATCAGAACTACGCGGTCGCGGTGAACTCGACCGACCAGACCCTCTACACCTACCTTGGCCCGCTGTTGCCGAGGCTCGGCAACGCGACCTACTGCTCGGCGGGCGCGCTTTCGCCGCTGCTCAATGACCCGGAGTACCGGACGATCGGCATCGGCACCCGGTGCTTCGTCGCCGGTGCGCCCGGCTACGTGTCATGGCAGGGCACCCAGCACAATCCCAATCAGACGCGCGATGAGCACGGCGTACCGGTGGGCCCTTCGGGCACCCTCGCAGTCATCGCGGATCTGAAGCAGGCATCGCCGGCGTACTACTCGGCGGCCACGATGACCAAGTACGGGGTGTCGTGCTTCATGGGCATCGGCGTCCCCATCCCGGTACTCGATGAGGACATCGCGCTCACGCTGGCTTTGAGCGACGAGCAGATCTCGGCGACCGTGTTCGACTATGGCGTTCAGCGTCGAAGCCGCCCGAGCATGGGGCGGGTCACCTACGCCCAGCTGCGCAGCGGCGAGATAGAGATCGAGGGCCGCAAGGTGCCCACCGGACCGATCAGCTCCTTGAAGAAGGCGCGCGCTATCGCCGAGGAGCTCAAGTCCTGGATACGCGGTGGGTGGACGATCGCGCGGCCGGTCGAGCTGCTGCCACCGCCGGGGTCCCAGAGCACCAAGCCCCTCGAGGTCCGCGCCGGGGAGGCGATCTAGATGGCGAAGAAGCGCCTCGATCTCACGTTCCCGCCTCGGCAGTCGCTGAAGCCCGTGGTCTATCACCTGGTGAAGGACTACGACATCGTGCCGAATATCCTTCGCGCACAGATTCAGCCGGGTCAGGAGGGCCGCATGCTTGTGGAGGTCACCGGCCGCAAGGACGCACTCTCGGACGCCATGGCGTTCCTGGCATCACAGGGTCTTCAGGTCCGCGAGGCCGCCAGCGACATCAAGCTCGATGAGGATCGCTGCGTGACGTGTGGTCTGTGCACGGCTGTCTGCCGGTCGGGAGCGCTGACCCTGAGTGGGGAAGCGCTCGTGTTCGACAAGGACAAGTGCGTCTACTGCGAGGCGTGCGTCATCGCGTGTCCTCGGCGGGCCGTCAGTCTTTCGTTCTAACGTACGGAGCCTCGCGTGTATTTCGGATACAACCAGATGTGGGTCTTCACGTTCGTGCCCGTCGGGTTCGTGATCACGATGGCGGCCAGCGTGGGATTCGGACTTGTGTACGTAGTCGGCGCCAGGAGGGGTAAAGCCGCAGCCATGCGCTACAACTCGGTCGTGGCGTACTCGTTTCTGGGCCTGGCCGCACTCGACCTCGCCTGGGCGGCGGCCTCAGGGCAGCTGGCCGGGTTTCTCAGGGCGTACGGTCCCGGTCCGCTGACGGAGATGATCGTGCTGGCGTTGATGTGCGTCGGCTCGCTGTGGTTCATGGCTGTGGCATACGCGAACAGCAAGGTCGAGGAGTAGGGACGGCATGCCCGATATCATGATGCGGCTCGGCCGCGAGATGCTCGTGCTGGACGGCGCTATGGGAACGATGCTCCAGCGCGCCGGCCTTCCGGCGGGCGAGTGCCCTGAGCTGCTCAACATCACCGCGCCCGACATGGTGGGACAGGTGCTTCGGCTCTACCAGCTCGCTGGGAGCGACTGCACCATTACGAACACGTTCGGCGGGTCGGCGCCCAAGCTCGCCGAGTATGGCTACGCGGACCGGGTCGATGAGTTCAACCGCGCCGCGGTGAAGATCGCCAAGCGCTACGGGCCCCCTCACGTGCTCGCGGACATGGGCCCGACGGGGCTCGTCATGCAACCGCTCGGACCTGCCACGTTCGAGGAAGTCTTCGCCGCCTTCGCCGAGCAGGCCGCGGCACTGGCCGCCGAGAAGCCGGACGCGATCTTCATCGAGACGATGACCGACATCGCTGAAGCCCGCTGCGCCGTGCTCGCCGCCAAGAGCGTATGTGACCTGCCGGTATTTGCGAGCTGTACCTTCGGGCTCGCAGGCGTCATGGACCTGTCCGGGACGTCGCCTGAGGCGGCGGCCGTGATACTTGAGGCGGCGGGCGCCGACGCCGTCGGCCTCAACTGCGGGCTTGGGCCCGACCAGATGTTGCCGCTCGCCGCCCGCATGGTGAGGGCTACCAGGCTACCCGTCATCGCGCAGCCGAACGCAGGTCTGCCTACCCTCGATGACGCCGGGAACACGGTCTTCCCTGGCACCGCCGACGAGATGGGTGCCTTCGCAGAACAGGTGCGTGTCGCAGGTGTGGCCGCAGTGGGATCCTGCTGCGGATCGTCGCCGGCCCACACGGGAGCGATCGTGGATGCCGTCGCTGACCGCGACGTGGTGGACATCGGCTCCCGGGGCCACGAAGGCACGGTGCTCGCAGGTCCTCGGCGAGTCGTTGAGATCGGCCCGGGACAGCCGTTGCGGGTGATCGGCGAGCGCATCAACCCGACGGGCAAGCCCAAGCTGAAGGAGTCGCTGCTCGCCGGCTCGATGAGCGTGGTGCGCTCGTATGCCGCCGAGCAGGAGGATGCGGGAGCGGACCTGCTTGACGTGAACGTCGGTGCTGCCGGAGTGGACGCCCCGGCGGTCCTTCCGCAGGCCGTGCTCGCGCTGGTCGGCTCTACCGACCTGCCCCTCGTGCTCGACACAACCGACCCGGCTGCGCTCGAAGCGGCGCTGCGGGTCTATCCCGGCAAGGCGCTCATCAACAGCGTCAACGGCGAAGTTGCATCGATGGAGTCGGTGCTGCCGCTCGCGGCGCGCTACGGCGCCGCACTGGTCGTGCTTGCGCTCGATGACGACGGCATCCCCGGCAGGCCCGAGGGGCGCGCGGCGATCGTCGATCGCGTGCAGTCGGCCGCCGAGCAGCACGGCATTCCGGCACGCGATCTTGTGGTGGACGCGCTCGTCATGACCGCGGCCACCGACGAGGACGCGCCCGGCGTGACGCTCGGGGCGATGAGCGCGGCGAGTTCCGTGGGTCTCGCCACCACCCTCGGCGTCTCCAATGTCAGCCACGGGCTGCCGAGCCGTCCGCTGCTCAACGCAGCGTTCCTGTCGGTGGCGGCCGCCTACGGGTTGTCCTCGGCGATCGTGAACCCCAACGATCACGTGGTCATGGAGGCCGTCCGGCTCGTGAATCAGGCGCGTGAGGCCGGGGTCGACCCCGACGCCCACGTGCAGGCGTGGGACGCGTGGGAGGCGGCGTACGCGTCGGCGATGGAGCAGGCCGCTGGAGGGGTCGAGGCACAAGTGGCCGAGGGTGCGACAGCCGAGGCTGCGGATCCCCGAGAAGCGCTCGTGACCGCGATGCTTCGCGGCGACGCCGACAGCGCACCGACGCTGGTCGATGCGGTCGTCGAGAGTGGCACGGCGCCCGAGTCGGTCATCGGCGATGTGCTGACGCCCGCTATCCAGCGGCTCGGCGATGCGTACGGGCGCGGCGAGGTCTTCCTGCCGCAGATGATGGTCGCGGCCGAGGCCATGAAGGCCGCTGTCGCTCGCGTGAAGGAACTGCTTCCCGAAGGGGAGGGTCTCTCGGCAGGCCCGTCCGTGGCGTTCGCGACGGTCAAGGGAGACATCCACTCGATCGGGAAGGACATCTGCGTCTCGATGCTCGAGAGCCAGGGCATCGAGGTCGTCGACCTCGGGGTGGACGTTCCCGTCGAGCGGGTGGTCGAGGCTGCCGCCGACGTGCGGGCCGTCTGCCTCTCGGCACTCATGACGACGACGCTGCCCGCCATGCGCGACACGCTTGACGCGGTGCGCGCCGCTCAGCCGGACGTGGCGCTGTTCGTCGGCGGGGCGGTGGTGACGCGCGAGTGGGCCGAGCAGGTCGGGGCGGGGTACTCGGCGGACGCCCTTGGCTGCGTAGAGGCGGTGCGGGGAGCCATCTCCTAGCGAGGCGATGCACTCGGCGGCTCTGGCGCTGGGCTGCTCGGCTAGGGTAGCCTTGCCGCGGAGGTATGCCGATGACCCGCAAGACCATCGCCGTCGCGTTCGGAACGCGGCCTGAGGCCATCAAGATGGCGCCCGTGGTTCACGCGCTGCGCCGCCACGGCGGCTTCGACGTGCAGGTGCTCGTCACCGGCCAGCATCGCGAGATGCTCGACCAGGTGCTGAGAGTCTTCGATATCCAGGCCGACATCGACCTGGCGGTCATGCTTCCTCGGCAGACGCTCGACGGCCTCACGAGCCGCGTGCTGGAGCGCGTGGGGCCGGCGCTCGACGAGCTCAAGCCTGATGCGGTGCTCGTGCAGGGCGATACCACGACGACTTTCGTCACGGCGCTCGCCGCCTTCTATCGCAAGATCCCGGTTGGGCACGTCGAGGCCGGCCTGCGCACAGATGACGTCTATGCACCCTTTCCCGAGGAGATGAACCGGCGCCTGGCCACGCAGATCGCGACGTGGCACTTCCCGCCGACCGGCGTCGCCGAGTCGCGCTTGCTGCGCGACGGCGTCGACCCTGCGAAGGTGTGGATGACCGGCAACACCGTTGTCGACGCGCTGTTCGAGGTCCTCGAGATGCCGTACGAGTTTCCCGAAGGCCCGGTGCGCTCGGCGATCGAGAGCGGAAGGCGCATCGTCCTCATGACGAGCCATCGTCGCGAGAACTGGGGCGACCCCATCGGGTGCGTGTGCCGCGCCGCGAAGCGCCTGGTGGAGACGCATCCCGACGTCCATGTGCTCTTCTCGGTGCATCTCAACCCGGAGGTGCAGGAGATCGCGCGCGAGGTCCTCGGCGGTGTGGACCGCGTCGACCTGCTGGCTCCGCTCGACTACGTGCCGTTCGTCAACCTGATGAAGGCGTCCACGCTCATCCTGTCGGACTCCGGCGGCATGCAGGAGGAGGCGCCCTCGCTCGGCGTCCCGGTGTTGGTCATGCGTGATTGCACCGAGCGACCCGAGGCGGTGGCGGCCGGCACCGTGCGGCTCGTGGGTACGGACGAGGAGCGGGTCTTCGCTGAGGCGTCCCTGCTGCTCGATGATGCCGAGGAATATGCAGCGATGGCGCACGCAGCCAACCCGTTCGGCGACGGGACCGCCGCCACTCGCATCGCCGAGGTGCTGGCCGAGCAGCTCGGTTAGTTTGCCGCGGTACGGGGCACGCGCTATCGTGTCGGGACTCTCACGCGCATGCGCCTGAGCGAGTGCCGAGGAGGCCGAACGTGATCATCACCAAGCCACGCGACTGGAACCGCATCCGCCGCAATCTCGAGGAGATCGGCGCGAAGCGTGTCTTCCTCATGGGCTGCGGCCAGTGTGCCACCGTCGCCGGTACCGGCGGCGAAAAGGCGATCATGACGTCCAAGGCGCGCCTCGAGGCCGAGGGCTTCGAGGTCACGGGCTGGGCGATAGGCGAGGTCGCCTGCCATCAGGGCGGCACGCGGCTGGACACGCGCAAGAACTCCGGTGACATCGACCGCGCTGACGCACTCCTGGTGCTCACGTGCGGCGCAGGAGTGCAGACGGTGGCGGATGCGGTGAAGAAGCCGGTGTTTCCCGCACTCGACAGCGCCTTCCTCGGCACGGTGGTCCGCCACGGCGTCTTCGAAGAGCGTTGCCAAACCTGCGGCGACTGCGTTCTCGACCTGACTGCCGGCATCTGCCCGGTCACGACCTGCCCGAAAGGCCTGCTCAACGGGCCGTGCGGTGGCATGTGGAACGGCAAGTGCGAGGTGCTCGCCGACCGCGAGTGCACTCACGTCCGTATCCGCCGGCGCCTCGCCGAGCAGGGAAGGACCGCCGCCAAGAGCGTCCCGCCGAAGAACTATGCCGTGAAGCTCAAGCCGGGCAGCGTCAACATGCGCGAGCAGCGCGGAGAGGGCGACAGCCGATGAGCCGTCTGCGCGATGCGCTCGAGCGCGGTGAGTTCGTCGTCACCGGCGAGGTAGCGCCGCCCCACGGGACCGACTACTCGGCGATGCTCGCGAGCGTCGAGCGGCTGGGACCCTACTGTCACGCGCTCAACGTCACTGACAATCAGGGAGCGACTCTGCACCTGAGTTCGCTCGCTGCGTCTCGCGCGGTGCTGGACGCCGGATTCGAGCCCATATTCCAGCAGACCTGCCGGGACCGGAACCGCCTTGCGCTGCAAAGCGATCTGCTCGCCGCGTGGACGCTGGGCCTCGAGAACGTGCTGATCGTGACGGGCGACGATCCCCGCGGCGGCGATCACCCGGAGGCCAAGGGCGTGTTCGACCTCGACTCGACGCAGCTCTTGGGCGTCGCGCGGGGCCTGAACGACGGGGCGGACATGAACGGCTCTGCGCTCACCGGGGCGACCGACTTCCTTCTCGGCGCCGCAGCGTTCCCTGAAGCGGAGCCCTTCGACATCCAGCTGGAGCGCACGGTGCAGAAGATAGAGGCCGGCGCGCGGTTCTTCCAGACTCAGGCCGTGACCGACGTGGCCAAGTTCGCGCGCGCGGCAGAGGCGCTGGAGCCCTACGGCGTGAAGCTCATCGCCGGCGTCCTGCTGTTCAAGAGCGGACGGGTGATCGACTTCATCAACAGCAAGCTTGCGGGTCTCATGGTGCCGGAAGCGATCGAGTCCCGCATCAAGGGAGCCGCCGACCCGCTCGCCGAGTCGATCGCGCTCGCCACCGAGCAGGTGCGCGAACTCAAGGCGATGGCCGATGGGGTCCACATCATGCCGCTTGGCTCCGATGACGCGGTGCGCGTGATCCTCGAGGGCGCCGATCTCGCCTAGCCGGGCTAGGGGCGGTTCGGCGGAGACGATCGCCCGCGATGACGCGCCGGGAAGGTTCCGCTCAGCACCCGATGTGATTCCTCGGCATGCTAGAATCTCCGGACTATCTGCCCATAGGGTGAGTTCGGAGGGTCTCCTTATGCGTATCGCGGTTCTCGGCGGCGGTCCCGGTGGTTACTCGGCGGCATTCGAAGCGGCCCGGCTTGGCGCCGAGGTCGTGCTGGTCGAACGCGAGCGGCTCGGAGGCACCTGCCTGAACTGGGGCTGCATCCCCACCAAGACCATCCTGCGCTCGGCTCACATCGTCGCCGACACGCGTAACGCCGAGGAGTTCGGTCTCGACGTCGAGGTCGCCACGGTGGACGTCGCTCGTCTGCGCGCCCGCAAGGAGGGCGTGGTCGACGAGCTCGTGGGCCAGGTGGAGTCGAGTGCCAAGCGCCTCAAGGTCGAGGTCGTCTATGGCGAGGGCAAGCTCGCGGGCGAGAAGACTGTCGAGGTGGCACTCGCGGACGGCGGCACACGCACGGTCGAGGCGGATGCGGTCATCCTCGCAACCGGCTCGATCGTCTTCAGGCTCCCGAACATCGATCACGACATGGCCGGCGTCTGGACCAGCGACGATGCCGTTTCGCTCAAGGACATCCCGAAGGACATCCTCATCATCGGCGGCGGGGTCATCGGCCTCGAGTTCGCCTGCGCCTACGCCGCGTTCGGCAGCAAAGTCACGGTCGTCGAGCTCGCCCCGCAGGTGCTTCCCGGCAACGACAAGCGCGTGGTCCGCCTGACACAGCAGCATCTCGAGGAGCTTGGGGTCGAGTTCCACATCGGCGACTCGGTCCAGACGGTCGAGCGGGTGGGTGAGCGCATGCGCTCCACGCTCGCAAGTGGAGCCGTTCTCGAGAGCGAGATCGTCATGAGCGCCGTGGGTCGGGTGCCCAACTCCGCGGGCTTCGGCTACGAGGCGGCCGGCATCGAGTTCGATCGCCGCGCACTCAAGGTCGACGAGTACTTCCGTACGAACCTTGCGGGCGTCTACGCCATCGGCGACCTCATCGGCGGCATGATGCTCGCGCACGTGGCCGAGGACGAGGGTATCGCGGCCGCACGCAACGCCGTCGCGGCGCTCAAGGGTGAGCAGCCGAGCGACACCGTGTGCCTCGACTGCATCCCGGCGTGCGTCTACACGTTCCCCGAGGTCGCAGTCGTCGGTCGCACGAAGGACGGCGCCAAGGAGCGCGGCATCGACGCCATCCAGGCGGTGTCGAAGTTCTCGGCGAACGGGAAGGCCCTCGGCGAGGGCGAAAGCGACGGGTTCGTGCAGATCGTCGCCGAGAAGGGCAGCGGGCGCATCGTCGGCTGCCAGATCGTCGGGCCGCACGCGGTGGAGATCATCCATGAGGTGGCCGTCTGCATGGCCAACGGAGTCACGGTCAAGCAGCTCGCACACACAGTTCACGGCCACCCGACCGTCAGCGAGGTCATCAAGTTCGCGGCCCTCGACGCTGCCGGGAAGGTCTAGCGCTTCAGCGCGCGTTCGAAGAAGCGCGGTGGCGTGCTACCATGCGCGGCATGCCTCACGAGACCTCATCGCACCAGCCCCCCGCCGAGTACGCTCACGGCACCACCGAGCGCACCAAGCGACTGCCGGCGTGGCTTCGGCGGCCCATAGCCCATTCGGGCGCCTACACCGAGGTGGACGGGCTGCTCGCTGAGCTCAAGCTCAACACCGTGTGCCAGTCTGCCAAGTGCCCGAACCGCGGCGAGTGCTTCAGCGAGGGCACAGCCACGTTCCTCATCATGGGTGGCGCCTGTACACGCGGCTGCCGGTTCTGCGCGGTAGAGACCCAGTGCCCCGAACCGCTCGACCCGAACGAGCCCGCGCGAGTCGGTGAGGCGGTCGCCCGGCTGGGCCTGCGTCACGTGGTGATCACGTCGGTCACCCGTGACGACCTGACCGATGGGGGCGCCGCCCACTTCGTGGCCGTCATGAACGCCGTGCGCGCCGCGGCGCCGGACGCTGCGGTGGAGGTGCTCACCAGTGACTTTGCGGGCGATCTCGGCTCGGTCGACCTGGTCGCCGACGCGCGTCCCGATGTCTTCAATCACAATGTCGAGACCGTCCCGCGCCTCTACACCGAGGTGCGTCCCCAAGCCGTCTACGAGCGAAGCCTCGAGGTGCTGCGCCGGGTGTCACGACGGCGCTCCGACGTGCCCACCAAGTCCGGCCTGATGCTCGGTCTGGGTGAGACGCCCGACGAGGTGCGCGCGGTCATGCGTGACCTGCGCGCGCATGGCGTGACGATGCTCACCCTCGGCCAGTACCTCCGGCCGAGCAGCCGACACCTACCTGTCACGGAGTTTGTTGAGCCCGAGGTCTTTGCACAGCTTGCGCGTGATGGGTACGCGATGGGGTTCGATGCCGTGGCCAGCGCACCGTTCGTCCGCTCGAGCTATCACGCGGGCGAGCTCGCCGAGGACGTCAGCTGACCGGTTCGGCGAGCTTTGCAGGCGCGCTCGAACGGTTCCGGCCCTCGGACTTCGCTTCGTACATCGAGCGGTCCGCCTTCGCCACCAGGATCTCCGGCGTGATAGCCACTCCGCCCGGCACCCACGCGCCGCCGGCGCTCACCGACAGCGTCACTGAGCGGCCTCCGATGTCGATCGGGGCGTCGCCCACGGCCTCGACGATGCGGACCATAAGCTGGCCGAGGACTTCGTCGTCCGCCTCCGGCGCCAGCACGAGGAACTCGTCACCGCCGAACCGCCCCACGACGTCGGAGCCGCGCACGGTCTCCCTGAGTATGCGGGCGACGGTGCACAGCGCCTCGTCCCCGCCCGCATGGCCGAGCGTGTCGTTGATCGCCTTGAAGTGGTCGAGGTCGACGAGCGCCACGCCGACCGGATGCTTGTAGCGCTCGGACCACGACAGCCACTGCGTGAGGTGCCCGAGGAGTCCTCGGCGATTGTAGAGGCCGGTGAGCTGGTCCCGCATGGCGAGGGCGGCGAGCCGCTGCTGGTCGCGATAGGCGCGCTTCAGCACGCCCGCAAGGAAGGCCGCCAGCCCGGGCCGCGTGTAGAAGCGCTCGATGGCTTCTACGAGCCGCAGCACGTGGCGGGAGTAGGCCTCCCTGACCTCCACCCGGCTGCCGGGCTGCATGATGTCCACAAGCTCGCCGAAGACGGGGTCCAGCATGTAGAACTCGAGCATCGTGGCAAGATCGAGCATGTCGTCGGTGCTCATGTCCGGCATGTCGTCCGGCGAGATCGCTGCGACTTCCGTGCTCAGTTCCTTGAGTCGCTCGAAGAGGTTGTGCTCATCGGCGATGTCGGGGACGAGCCCGCCCTCCCATGCGATGAGAAGGTCAGACCACCAGTCGACGTGGACACGTTCCTCGGTGGCCATCTGCTCGAAGATGGTCGCCAACTCGGGTACTCGGCAGAGATGAGCCAGCGCACGGTAATCGTCGTACGCCTTGCGATCCAGCTCGACGCACAGCTCTAGGATCTCGCGCATCGGTGCTCCTTACCACGTGGTCCCTCTGTAGGGTATCCCCGTTCGCCCACCTGTGCCATCGGAACGGCAGACATTGGCAGGGCTCGACGGTGCGGAAATGCCCCTGGACAGCATGAGACCGACTGGCAATCCTTGGATGTTTCGGCTATCTTGTCCGTGGGGGTCACCCCTAGGGGACTCTTCTTCATTGATTCAGGGACGCTCGGTGCATATGCAGCGGGCGTCCCGGTGCGTTCGGGGGCATACGTGGCGTATCAACCGAGAACGTATCGCCGGGCGGTAGACGCCGGCCTGTGCGCATTCGAGGTGGTGCTCGCCACCACAGACCTGCAGATCCTGGCCAGTTCAGACCTCAGCGACCCGGCAACCGCCGCCGCATCAGAGGCACGCTCCCAGGTCGAGGACTACGTGGTCCGGCACCCCCGTTTCGGCGACTCATTCGTGCCCGTGCCGGTCGACGCATCGGCCGGGCCGGTCGTGGTCGAGATGGCTCGGGCGGCCGAGGTTGCCGGAGTGGGCCCGATGGCCGCGGTCGCCGGTGCGGTTGCCGAGTACGTGGCGCGTGCCCTGTGGCCGTTGAGCGACGAGGTGATTGTCGAGAACGGCGGGGACGTCTACCTGTGCGGGTCGCGCGACCGGACGGTGGCGCTCTGGGCGGGCGAGAACGGCGCTCGTGGCGTCGGGATAGAGCTCAGCGGCACCTCGCTCCCGCTCGCGGTGGCCACGTCGAGCGCGACGGTGGGCCCCTCGATATCGCTCGGCAGGGCGGACGCCGCGACCGTGATCGCGCGGTCCGGCGCACTGGCCGATGCCGCCGCGAGTGCCGTGGGCAACCGCGTGCGCTCGGCGTCCGATCTCGAGGCCGGACTGGCTGTGGCGCGCGGCATCGGCGGGGTCCTCGGCTGCGTCGTGAGCGTCGATGGCGCGCTCGCCGCCTGGGGCGACCTCAAGCTTGTCGGCGTGGATGTGCTCGGATAGTCACTGCGGCGGGATAAGATAACAGCAGGCGACGCAGGTGCGCGCCTATCACCGAGAGGGGCGTCTTCCGTTGGACAGCATCGACGAACTGGACATGTACGAAGCGCAGAAGCGCTTGGCACTGTACAACGAGTACCGTGATGCGATTCGCGTCTTCTCCTACTACGTGGAGACTGAGCTTCGTGCCTACCTGTGCAACGAGGTCGAGGTCGACCCGGTTCCTGCTCCGGGCGGGACGTACTTCAAGGTGACGCTGACCGACACCTGGATCTACGAGGCAGAGCGCCCTCAGCGCTTCGTGCCCGAAGTGATCATCTACGAGGTGGGTCCCGTGCACGTCCAGAAGCTCCGCGACGGCGAGGAGTAGGCCGCCGAGTATGCCCGACGTCCCCGATGACTTCTCAGATGCTGATCGCCGCGCGACCGAACTCCGGCGCGAGATAGGCCACCACGAGTACCTCTATTACGCGCTCGATGCGCCCGAGATCTCGGATGCGGCGTTCGACTCGCTCATGCGCGAGCTCAAGGCGATCGAGGAGCGGTTCCCTGAGCTGATCGTCCCGGATTCGCCCACCCAGCGCGTGGGCGGGCACGTGGGCGGGCAGTTCGCGTCCGTGCAGCATGCAGCTCGCATGTACTCGCTCGACAACGCGATGGACCTCGCCGAGCTCGACGCCTGGCTCGCCCGCGTGCGCGCGGCCGTGGGCGAGCGCCCTTGCCAGTTCACCTGCGAGCTGAAGATCGACGGCTCCTCGATGGCACTCACCTACGATGGCGGGACGCTGGTGCGCGCGGCGACACGAGGCGACGGGCGCACGGGCGAGGACGTGACCGTGAACGTCCGGGCCATCCGAGACGTGCCTCTGCGCCTGCGCGACGAGGCGCGGCCGGCGTCTTCGGCTAAGGCGCAGGACTCGCTGTTCGCCGAGGAGCCCGAGTGGCCTCGCATCGAAGTGCGGGGCGAGGTGTACATGCCGAGGTCGAGTTTCAAGCGGCTCAACGACGAGCAGGAGTCGGCAGGCGCGGCGCCCTTCGCCAACCCGCGCAACGCGGCGGCGGGCAGTGTTCGGCAGAAGGACGCTTCGATCACGGCTCAGCGTGATCTTGCGACGTTCATGTATGCCGTCGCGGACCCGCGAGCACTGGGGCTCACGCGACAAAGCGAGCTCCTCGAGTGGCTGCGCCGTGCCGGCTTCCACGTGAATCCGGATGTGGTGTCGTGCGCGGATGCCACATCGGTGCACGAGTACTGCGCGAACGCCCTGGAGGCTCGAGAGGACCTGCCGTACGAGATTGATGGTGTGGTCGTGAAGGTCGACGAGTTCGCAGTCCAAGACGAGCTCGGATTCACGAGCAAGGCGCCGCGCTGGGCGATCGCCTACAAGTTCCCTCCCGAGGAGAAGACCACAACGCTCCTCGACATTCAGGTCAGCGTGGGGCGCACCGGCGTACTGACGCCGTTCGCCGTCTTCGAGCCGGTGCTTGTCGCCGGTTCCACGATCCAGAAGGCGACGCTTCATAACGAGGACGAGGTCAAGCGCAAGGGCGTGCTCATCGGCGACACGATCGTCGTGCGCAAGGCCGGCGACGTCATCCCCGAGGTGGTCGGTCCCGTAGAGGGCCTGCGCGATGGCGACGAGAGGGCCTTCGAGATGCCGGCCGTCTGTCCGAGTTGCGGCGGACCCGTGTGGCGAGAGGAGGGCGAGGTCGCGGTTCGCTGCACGAACGTGGCCTGCCCTGCCCAGCAATGGTCGCGTCTCGTGCATTGGACCAGCCGAGGAGCCATGGACATCGAGGGACTCGGGGAGGAGATCATCGCCCGACTGATCCTCGGCGGGCTCATCCACGACGTGGCCGACTTCTACGCGCTCGATACAGAGCGGCTCGCGGAACTCGACATGGGCCGCACGAAGCAGGATGGGACGCCTGTCGCCCTGGGCGGCGTGGTCGCGGCGAAGATCATGGAGCGCATAGAGGCGAGCAAGCACCGACCGCTCGCCAGGCTGCTCTTCGGACTCGGCATCCGACATGTCGGCGCATCGGTCGCCGAGGCGCTGACGGCTGCTCTAGGCAGCATCGACGCGCTGAGAGCGGCAACTGCCGAGGAGATCGCCTCGGTGGAGGGCGTCGGTCCCAAGATCGCCTCGGGGGTGCGCGCGTTCTTCGACAACCCTGACAACATCGCGGTCATCGAGAAGCTTCGCTCGGCGGGTGTGTCGCTTGCCGACGAGCGGGTGGAGCCGACGCGTCCCCAGACGCTGGCCGGGACGACATTCGTGCTGACGGGCGCTCTCGAGCGCTACACGCGCGACGAGGCGGCAGCTGCGCTCAAGGATCTCGGTGCGAAGGTGGCCAGCTCGGTGAGCAAGAAGACGTCGTACGTCGTGGCGGGCGAGGCGGCGGGCTCGAAGTACGACAAAGCCGTGGAGCTCAACGTGCCGATACTCGATGAGGAGGCGCTCGTGCGCATCATCGAGACCGGCGAACGGCCGGCGTAGGGAGCCCGCGTGTCAGTGCCCGTCATAGCGCCGCGCCGAGTGAAGGCCGACATCCGCTTCCTCTTTCCGGACTTGCGCAGGCCGGGCACCGTGCTGCGGTGCCGTGCCGACCAGCCCGAGGGGGCCGACCTCAGCCCGCAGGCCGTGCTCGAGCGCGTGGAGACGGAGCTTGCGCAGGCGGCTTGGCGCTACCGGCTGATACTCGGCGTCGGTCTCGGCATGCTGGCAGCCCCTGTGCTGCTCGCTGCGCTGTCTTGGCAGCTGCTGTTCGCATTGTCGCCGTCGGTCTACGAGCCGTACGCCCGCGGGGCGCATCTGCCGTTCCTTTCGTTGTACGAAGCCGTCGCGTTCACGGCGCTCTTCGTCTTGCTCATCTTCGGCGGCTTCATCTCTTATGCGAGCATCCAGGCGATGTACCGGCTCAATCCTGACTACCGGCTGCTTGTGGACGCCGACGACGACGCTCGCCGGGCGATCGCGGGGGAGGCGTCGTCAGGGCGGTGGCCGAGGGTGGCGGCCCTGCTGGTCCGGGCGCGACAGTTCGAGCCCTATCGGCCGCTGGTGGCCGAGGCCGCCGACCGACCCGAAGCCGGCGCGGATTCGCTCGAGCGGTCCGCCGCGGACAGCGATGCGTCCGCTACTCCCGACGAGCAGCTCGGACCGGAACCGCCGCTCACGCTGATGTCGTGGGGCGTAGCCCGGGCCGTCTCAGTGACAGCACTGGGGACGGCGATCATCCTGCTATGCGGCCTCGCCGCCGCATGGGTGGCCACTCAGGGATGGTCCGATGCGGCCGCCGCCGCTGCCATGGGTGCCGCGCTCATCGGCGGCTACCTGTTGATGACGGTCGTCGTCTGGGGAGTGGCTCGAGGCGCAGGCTACAGCCTCACTGACGCTGTGGGACTCCGCCCGGCGGCCCTCGCGCCGCTCTTGTCGCTGGCGTTCGGAGTGGCGCTCGGTGCACGCCTGCTGTCGGGCCTGTGGGGCGTGCTGTTGCAGTATCTCGGCGTCAACGTTGGCCGGGGGATCGATCCCACGACGCTGTTGCCTTCCGGGCCGCTCGGCGTGCTGCTCACGGTACTAGCGGTCTGCGTTCTCGCGCCGTTCGCCGAGGAAGTCATCTTCCGCGGCGTGCTCCTGTCCGCGCTCAGGGAGCGGTGGGGCGACAAGACGGCCATCCTTGTCTCCTCGCTCGCGTTCACCTCTGTGCATGTGCTGCCGGTCGCGATGGTGCCGATCTTCGTATTGGCACTCATCCTCGGCAGGCTGTACGTGAAGTCGCGGACGCTCTGGCTGCCTATAGCCACGCATGCGCTCTTCAACAGCCTCGGGCTCGTAGCGATCTACCTGCTGAAGTGGTCAGGCGCCGCATGACGTCTCACCTGGCCCTGCGGCCGGAGCGATGCGACCGCTGCGGCAAGTGCATCGCTGCCTGCTCCAGGGGGCTCGTACGCGTCGGCGGCGGGTACGTGCACGTGGATGCCGCCGAATGCGACAGCTGCTTCGAGTGCGTCGCCGCATGCGGTCGCGGGGCGATTCTGAAGGCGACGGGTCCCCGCGGAGGAGTCTTGGACGCTGACGGCCCGAAAGTGCTGGTCGGGTCTCGTGCCGAGGCCAAGGCGCTGCGCGCGTCAGCCAAGGCGGCCGCTTCAGCCAAGGCTCGTGGGGAGTCTCGAGCCGCAGACGCCACGGGCGGCGCGCAATGGTCCGCCATGGACGGTGCTGTGGTCGGCTTCGTGCTGCTGCTGGCACTTCTCGCGAAGCAGGCGGTGCTCGAGAGCGCTCCCGTGCAGGTCATGCCGGACTCCAGCCACGTCGTCGTCCGCGGCGTGGTGCTGCTGGTCTTCTACTCCGCTCAGCTTGCGGTCCTCGGCTTCCTTGCGCGTCGCCGAGGATTCCGGTTCGCGGAGGCCTTCCGATTGCGCCCCGCCGAACGTGATCCGCGGGGGATGATCGGCGTCGCGACGGACGCGGCGCTCGTGGTGGGCCTGCTCGTCCTCACCAGGGTGGTGTCCACCGCGTGGGGAGCGGTGGCGCAGGCTATCGGCTGGGCGCCTCCGACGAGTGGGGCCGACTCGCTGGTCGAGGTCTTCGGCAGCGGGAGCGCCGGACTTTCGCTCGCGGTGCTCATGGCGGTGACCCTCGGCCCCTTCGCCGAGGAACTCGCCTTCAGGGGTGTGATCGCCGGTGCTGCGAGGGGCCTGTGGGGACGCAGGGCAGCGATCGTGGTCTCGGCAGCGCTCTTCGGTTTCTACCACCTGACGCCCTGGTCTTTCATGCCTATGTTCGCCCTTGGCTGCGCACTGGGTTGGCTGGCGGTATCGCGTCGGAGCTTGTGGCCCGCGATCGCGCTCCACGCCCTTTACAACGGGATCGTGGTAGGGGCGGCGTTCTGGCTGGCTCGGTAGGCCCGGTCCGTAACCTGCCGAAGGATGCCCGCACGAACCCTCCCTCGTGCTTCCGGGCGCACGGCGCGCCGATTCACTCGGGTATCATGTGACGCGTCCCTCGGACCGGCAACCCGCCGTTCGGTGTGGACTGCAACATCAGCCTTGCGAGAGGACGAATCCCCATGGCTCTGTCCGACGCGGAGGTGCGGCACGTGGCGATGCTCGCCCGGCTCGCGCTCACCGACGACCAGCTCGAGACGCTTAGAAACGAGCTGAACTCGATCCTCGGCCACATAGACACCATCCAGCAGCTGGATCTCGAGGGCGTCGAGCCCATGACGCACGCCATCCCGGTGGTCAATGAGACACGGCCGGACGTCGCATGCCCGGGTCTTTCGCACGACCTCGCGCTGCTCAACGCGCCGGACGCCGAGAACGGGGCGTTCCGCATCCCGCGCATCGTCGGCGGCGGTGATGACGCGTGAGTGGGCACATCGACCTGTCTGCGCTCTCCGCTGTCGAGATCCGCGACGCCATCATCCGAGGTGACTTCTCGGCACGGGAGGTCGCAGAAGCGGCCTTCGCGCGCATCGACGCGTTGGATGAGCAGGTACACGCGTTCAACCAACCCACGCCGGAGCTCGCGTTCGAAGCGGCCGACCGGGTCGACGTCATGGTCCGCAGTGGCGCATCGCCCTACGAGCTGCCCAAGCTGGCGGGCGTGCCGGTCGCCTTCAAGGACAACATGAACCTCCTGGGCACCAAGACCACGTGCTCGTCGAGGATCCTTTCGAACTACGAGAGCGTGTACAACTGCACCGCCGTGCAGCGGATGCTGGAGGCCGGCGCCGTTCCCGTGGGCAAGCTCAACATGGACGAGTTCGCTTTCGGCTCGTCAACCGAGAACTCGGCGTTCGGCCCCACCCACAATCCCTGGGACCTCGACCGTGTCCCCGGCGGCTCGAGCGGTGGCTCGGCAGCCGCTGTCAGCGCCGGGATGGCCGCCATCACGCTGGGTAGCGACACCGGCGGCTCTATCCGCCAGCCCGGCGCCCTGTGCGGAGTCGTCGCGATGAAGCCGACCTACGGCCGCGTCTCCCGGTACGGGTGCGTGGCGTTCGCGAGCTCGCTCGACCAGATCGGACCGTTCACGAAGACCGTCGAGGAGTCGGCGCTGGCGCTGAACGCCATCTGCGGCAAGGACCCGATGGACGCCACGAGCGTCGCACGCCCCGCCGAGGACTTCGCTGTCGGCCTGCGCGACGGCGTCAAGGGGCTGCGGGTGGGCCTCGTCTCGGACATGCTCGAGCTCGAGGGCCTCGACCCCGAGGTTCGCGACGCCACGCTGGCCGCTGCCCGCATGTTCGAGGAACTGGGTGCCGAGGTCGGCGAAGTCGAGCTGCCCAACGCCCGCCACGGTTTGTCGGCCTACTACATCGTCGGTCCGGCGGAAGCGTCTTCAAATCTCGCGCGCTTCGACGGGATCAGGTACGGCCACAGAGTCGCGGACGCCGAGGACGTGCTCGACCTCTACGCCCGCTCGCGCGCTGAAGGCTTCGGTCCCGAGTCGATCCGCCGCATCATGCTCGGCACCTATGCGCTGTCGGCTGGCTATTACGATGCCTACTACGGTCAGGCGCAGAAGGCCCGCACCGTCATCGCGCGCGACTTCGCAGCGGCATTCGAGGACTACGACGTCCTCGTGACGCCCACGACTCCGACGACCGCCTTTAACCTAGGCGAGAAGTCGGCCGATCCGCTGGCGATGTACCTCTCGGACGTCTTCACCATACCCGTCAACCTGGCCGGCAACGTGGGTCTGTCGATCCCCGGGGGCCTCGGTGCGCGCACCGGCCTGCCTGTCGGATTGCAGCTCATCGGCAATCACTTTGCCGAAGCGACCGTGCTTCGGGCTGCTGCGGCGCTGGAGGAAGCACTTGCATTCGACACCACGCCCCCAACGGTGAAGGCGCTCTACTAGACCGCTGATCCTGCATCAAGAAGCCGTCAGCGGCCGCCGGGTACCCGGCGGCCGCTACCTCTTTGCGGAGCTGGTCACACCTCTTCCGAGCGCTTCCATCCGTTCACCGAAGGAGTGGGACGGATAGGTCGCTTGGCGTTATCTGGAATACCGATGGGGGTATCCCTTAAGTAGTGAGAAGCAGTACAGGGGCTGGCCGCGGCATTGGCCGCGCCCAAACGAAGGGAGGCCGACGATGAAGCGTCCGATCGGCGTTACCATTCTCGCCATCCTCGCCATTATCGGCGGACTTGTGCAGTTGTTTGGCGGCCTGTCATTCCTCGGCATAACGGCGTTAGCCGTACCGGGAATGGGAGTCGGGTCGCTGGCAGGTGGGCTCGGCGTCACGGCGGGTACGGTGATGATCGTCCTGAGCGTGCTGGGCATCGTCTTCGGCATCGGTGCGTTGATGCTGAAGTCGTGGTCGTGGACGCTTGGCGTCGTGCTTTACGGCGTCATGCTCGCCGCGAACCTGATCTTGATGTTCACCGCTGGACTCTCGACGACCCTCGTCGTCGCCGCGATCATAGCGGCCGTCGTGCTCGCGTATCTGTTCGCTCCGAGCGTCAGGACGGCGTTTGGACACGAGCACACCTACCGGAGCAGCAGCCACGGTGGGCCGGTGGTTCACGCGTAACTGCGGAAGGGGAGGCCGGTTGAGCGAGTCAAACGAGTCAGAGCTACGCTGAGGGGCCGTCCGAGAGGGCGGCCTCTCTCTGTGCACGGGTGCTCTCTAGCGCTTGTTCCGTGCGAGCATCGCCGAGATGAAGAACCAGCTTCCGACCCCCAGAGCGGCGGCCAGCGCGAGTCGCGCCGCCCACAGGAACCACTCCGGGATCGGTGTGCCGCGCAGCAGCATCGAAAGGCCCACGACGAACGCCGAGACCACCATCGCGAAAGCGACGCGATTGGTCGCCTCCTCGAAGCGCTTCATGAGCGGATCGAGTCCGATAGGATGCATCGCCACGCGGAATTCGCCTTGGCCGGCGCGCTTCATGAAGCGAGCGGCAGACTCGGGCAGGTCGACGAGCAGGCGGCTGAAGCGCCGGGCTGACTGGGTCAGATTACGCAGCAGCGCCTCGGGGCGCAGTCGGTCGTCGATGATGCGGCGAGCGAACGGGGCCGTCACCGAGACGAAGTCGAAGTCGGGGTCGAGTTGTGAGCCGAGACCCTCGAGTACCACCAGCGTGGCGAGCAGCATCGCGAGCTCCGACGACATCATGAGGTGGTGGTCGCGGACCAGCGCGAGAACCTCGTTGATCAGCTCACCGATGCGTACTTCGTTCAGCGACTTGTTGTAGTACTTGGTGATGAGCCGGGATATCTCGCGTTCGAGTTCCGCGACGTCGATGTCGCCCGGCGAGCCTGCCGCCGAGACCAACGTGTCCACCGCCAGTCCGACGTCATTGTCGATGATCGCCAAGAAGAGGTCGGCGAGCTGGTCACGGCCCACCTGCGAGATGGTTCCGACGCGCCCGAAATCGGTGAACGCCACGCGCCCGTCTTCGAGGGCGAACAGGTTGCCGGGGTGGGGGTCGGCATGGAAGAAGCCGTGGAAGAATATCTGCGAGAGGTAGCAGTAGATCCCGCGCTTCGCCAGCTCGTTTCGGTCATACCCGGCCGCATCAAGCAGTTCCGTACGGTTCATCGGGATGCCGACGATGCGCTCGAGCGTCAAGACTCGCGACGTCGTGAACTCCCAGTACACCTTCGGGAAGAGAACCGTGTCATCCTCTTCGAACAGCAGGGCCAGTTTCTCGGCGTTGTGTGCCTCGGTGATGTAGTCCAGCTCCTGCTGAACCGCGCGGGCGAACTCGCTCACGATCTCCACCACGTCGTAGTGATCAGCGATCTCCGAGTGATTCGCCACGAACCGCGACTGGGTGATCATTATGTCGAGATCGACGTCGACTACTGTGCGGACGCCCGGGCGTTGGACCTTGACCGCTACCTCGGTACCGTCGGGTAGCACCGCGGCGTGGACCTGACCGAGCGAGGCAGACGCGAGTGGAACTATCTCGAAGTCTGCGAACAGCTCGCCGATCGGCGCGCCCAGCTCTTCTTCGACCACGCGGCGTACTTCGTCGTAGGCGAGGGGCGCGACTTGGTCCTGGAGCTTGCGCAGCTCGTCTATGTACTCTTCGGGAA
The DNA here is from genome assembly GCA_964607705.1 of uncultured Eubacteriales bacterium. Lineage (GTDB taxonomy): Bacteria > Actinomycetota > Coriobacteriia > Anaerosomatales > PHET01 > CAZSLI01. The sequence goes on along the minus strand of CAZSLI010000004.1, from coordinate 56,986 downwards.
TGACGTCGGAGCGCGTGGATGCTGCCTGCCCGATCTTTATCGCAGCCGGTCCCAGCCGCTCGAGCGTGTGGCGGAGTCGCACCGGCACCGGTTCGGGTTTGTCCCGGCCCGCCGATATGCGGCCCCTCATCGGCGCGAACCGCCTAAGGCCCATCACGTCCAGCGCGTTATCGAGCCCCTCATCGGCGAGGACGCCGACGATCTCGCGATAGCGCTGAAGGTGCTTGTAGGGGGGCACCGATCCCGGCCCGCTACTCGGTGGGAGTCGCGGTGCCGCTGCCCTGCACGGTGGCCAAGCCGGCAATGAGCCGCTTGATCTCACCGATCTCGGCCCTGAGCTCCTCGATGTCTTCCTTCGTCGCGACGCCCGCGGTCTTCATGGCGCGGTCGGTCTCACGCGCGACCGTGGTGCGCATGACTTCCTGCTGCTTCTCGGCGGCTTCGCTGAACTTGCCAACGACCTCTTTGGCGTCCGACTTCGAGGTCCGGCCGCGTTCGAGGAGGTCATCGGAGATCTCGCTGCCCTTTTCGCGTGCTGCCTCGAGCGCTCCGATGCCCATGAGCATCACGTTCTCCAACAGTCCCGCGACGTCCGGAGTCGTGTCGCGCTTGGTCTCGTCGGCCATGTGTGCCTCCTGACTGGAAATACTCGACAGTCCACCCATTGGAACCTACCCGTTTAGTCATCCTTTATGTTCGCTTCGCGCGTGCGTCGCTACTTCCTGCGCCGTTCGGCGGGGCAGTGGACACGCAGGCTGCCCGGCTTCGGTAGAATCAGGGAGATCCACCGGCCGAGGGCAGCGGGAGGGGCACCCAATGGACGACGAGGCGCGAGACGAACTGGCTGCAGAGGGTGCGGCATCGCCGCTCGAAGGATCGGCTGCCGAGGAGTCGCCCGGCACTCGTGTGACCGAAGAGCCGTCCGACCCAGACCCGGGTCCTGGCGAGCCACCTGTCGATGAGCCTCCCGCGGACGAGCCACCAGTGAGCGAACCCGACACCGGCGCACCCCCAATCGGGGAGCCGCCTGTTGAGCAGCCGCCTGCAGACTCGATGCCGGCAGACGCAACGCCGGCCGCCCCAGAGTCTTCAGACGCGCCCCACGCCATGGGAGACACTGCAGAGATCGCCGCCATCGAGGAGTCGCTGACCGACACCGACGACGAGGCACCCTCTGTCGCCGAGGGTGACGGCGCGCCTGTCGCGTCCGACTCCTCGGTAGCCGACGCTGACGCTTCAGCCGCCGTGCTTGCGCTCGAGCCGGTGCCGGGTGTCGACCTCGGACCCGAGGGCCGCTCGAACGTCTGGGTGTGGGTCGGCCTTGTCGTCGGTGTACTGATCGCCCTCGCGGCGCTGGGCTACCTGTGGTGGTATCAGGTCGGCCGCGACATCACCGTCCCGAACGTCGTCGGCAAGCTCCCGGCGCAGGCTACCCAGGCGCTCAACGATGCTGGCCTGCGTCTCGGCAAGGTGAGCGAGGAGCCGACCGAGTCCGCACCCGCAGGTACTGTCATCAGCCAGGTCCCGCCGGCGTCCAGCACGTCGAAGCCCGGCTCCGCAGTGTCCTTCGTCCTCGCCGCCGCGCCGACGTCGGCCAAGGTCCCTAACGTCGCAGGTCGCAAGTACGAGGAGGCGGTGGAGCTGCTTGCGTCTGCCCGGCTGGCCGCGTACCGGGTGGACTCCTACAGCTCCACGGTGGCCGTTGGTTTCGTAGAGAGCCAGCTACCCACCATGGGAGCCCAGCTGCAGCCCGGTGCGGTGGTCGCGCTCGCGGTCTCCAAGGGTCCCGCACCGTCGCAGGCAACGGTGCCGCGGCTCGCCGGCCTCACCGAGTCGGAGGCGGTAGCCGCGCTGTCCTCGGCAGGGTTCTCAGGGAATGCCTACCGCTCCTACAGCGCGAGTGTCACCGCTGGGTCGGTCGCGACCCAGTCTCCTGCGCCGGGCACATCGGCGACGTATGGTTCCGCGGTGCAGTACCTCGTCTCGCAGGGGCCTGGCACGGCGAGCGTGAGCGTGCCCGACGTGAAGGGGCTTTCGCGCTCGGAGGCCGAGAAGCGGCTCACGAACGCGGGTCTCAAGCCGCAGGTGATCGAGGCGCCGAGCGTGAGCGTGGCGAAGGGCATGGTAGCCAGCCAGATGCCGCCGGCAGGCAGCAAGACGGCCAAGGGTGGTGTCGTCGGCCTACTCGTCTCCAAAGGCAACCTGTCACGCGCGGCGGCGCCCACGATCGTGGGCAAGCCGTCAGAGGAGGCCAGCAAGGCAGTGTCCTCGGCAGGCTTCACGCCGTTCATCGTCCAGGTCAAGACCGCCGAGTACCCGGCCGGCCAGGTGTTCCAGCAGTGGCCCTTGGGCGGGACTCAGTGGCCGCTGCGCTTCCCGATCCTCGCGCTGGCGGCGAAGGCTCCCTAGCCGCGGAGTGCGGCTCGGCATCTTGATGCGGGTATCTTCATCCCGGAGGGCTCTCGATCGCCCTCGGCGCACGGGAGGCGATGAAGATGAAGCGCAGATCTTTGTATGCGCTGGTGCTTTGCATGGCGCTCGTGGCCATGTCGCCGGCATCGGCCCCGGCAGCACCGCGTAAGCCTGCTCCGCAGGCGTCTGCTCAGGTGCTGGTCGTGGTGTCGGCGACCGATGCCGGCACGGGCGAGCTCATCTCAGGCGCGCAGGTCACGGTGTCCGCGCGGGCCAAGGACGGCACGTGGCAGCCTGCAGGCTCCGGTGTGACGAACGCGTCCGGCACGTGGACGTTCTCGGGAAGGCTGGGGACCTACCGTTTCGCCGTCAGCGCTGCCAGCGCGGACGGGCTCTCCGTGGACCGCACCTACACTCTTAAGGGCGAGTACTCGCTTCCCGTCGCGCTCACCTGCTACGGGGCTCTGTCGGGCCGGGTCGTCGATGTTGCAGGGGCTCCGTTGAGCGGCGCACGAGTGGAGCTCTACCGGGCGGCGGCAGGCGGCTGGGAGACAGTGCCGTCGATGACGGTAGAAGCTCCGGACGGCGCCTTCACCACCTCGTCGCTGGTGACGGGGAGCTATGCCCTCCGCGGATCGGCACCAGGCTACGTGTCCGCGTTCATCGGCGGAGAAGTGCCCACGGCATTCAGTATCTCGCGCGGTGAGGCGCTCTCGGGCGTGGATGTCGCGCTTCAGCCCAGCGAGCCGGCACCCCCGCTCGTCGGAACCATCAGTGGCACGATCTTCGGAGGCGGAGGAGCCTGGGGGCTTGCCGGCACCGTCTACTTCTACAAGCAGAACGACGATCTCAGTTGGCCGAGCGACTACGTCGCCATGGTGTGGACGGCGAGCGACGGAACCTACACTTCACCCGACCTCGAACTGGGCACCTATCGGGTCAAGCTCTTCAGCTGGCATACGGGCGCCCAGTACTGGCGCTACGTCTCCTCGGCAGACAGCGCGACGCCGGTGGTGCTGGCGGGCGACGGACAGAGCGTGAGTGGCGTCGACGCGATATTCCCGCTTCCGGCGCCGTAGCGGGTCGGTCACGCAGCGCGTAGTCCCGCGGGGCGGGCGGCTCGGGTAGAATCGTGCGGTACCTATCAAGCCTGTTGGCGGCCGCGCGATCGTACGCTGCCGCGTTCGATACCCGATGGGAGCACGATCCGTGGCGAAAGACCGCCTGCTCGAGGTACTCGAGGACTGGGAGGCCGTGATCGGTCTCGAGATCCACACCGAGTTGACCTCGATGAACAGCAAGATGTTCTGCGGCTGTCCTGTGGCGTTCGGCGGTGAGCCCAACACCCGCGTGTGCCCGGTATGCCTCGGCCTTCCCGGCGCACTGCCGGTGCCCAACCAGGCCGCCGTCGAGTCGACCGTGCTCGCGGGTCTCGCGACCAACTGCGAGATCGCCCGCTGGAGCCAGTTCCATCGCAAGCAGTACTTCTATCCCGACATGCCCAAGGACTACCAGATCTCGCAGTATGACCTGCCGTTCTGCGCCGACGGGTTCGTCGAGGTCGATGTCGAGGAAGCCGGGAGCCCGCAGCGCGTGGACCGGTCCTCGGCAGCCAACGTCACGATCGCCGAGGATGGCGGCTACGCCGCGCGCATCGGTATCACGCGCATCCACCTCGAAGAGGACACCGGCAAGATGATCCACGTCGGCGGGAGCGAGGGCCGCATCGCTGGCGCCACCCACTCGCTGGTGGACTTCAACCGGGCGGGCACGCCGCTGATCGAGCTGGTCACCGAGCCCGATATCCGCACCCCCGAGGAGGCGCGCCGCTTCGCGCAGAAGCTCCGACTCATCTGGCTCTCGCTGGGCATCTCCGACTGCAACATGGAGGAGGGCTCGATGCGCGTCGACGCGAACGTGAGCGTCCGCCGACGCGGCGAGACCGAGCTGGGCGTCAAAGCCGAGATCAAGAACATGAACTCGTTCAAGTCGCTCCACGATGGCGTCGCGCACGAGATCGTAAGGCAGGCCGAGCTGCTGGAGTCGGGCGGGCACGTGGTCCAGGAGACCCGGCACTGGGACGCCGGGGCAAAGCGAACGAGTACCTTGCGCAGCAAGGAAGAGGCTCACGACTATCGGTACTTCCCCGAGCCCGACATGGTCCCGTTCGAGTTCTCCGAGGAGTTCATCGACTCGGTCCGCGAGCGCCTGCCGGAGCTGCCGGACGCCACGCGGCGCCGGTTCATGAGCGACTTCGGCCTGCCCGCGCACGACGCCACGGTGCTTGCCGGCGACCTCGACATGATCGAGTTCTACGAGGCAGCCGTGACGCTGGCGGGCGTGGAACGCGCCAAGGCGATCAGTAACGTCATGCTCAACGACCTGTCGGCACACCTGAATACCGAGGGTATCTCGGTCGTCGACTCCAAGATCGTGCCGAGCATGGTGGCCGAGCTCGTCGAATTGGTCGATGACGGTGTCATATCGAGCAAGCAGGCCAAGGACGTGTTCGCGGAGATGGCTGCCACGGGCGATGCTCCCGGCGCGATCGTCGAGCTCAAGGGCATGAAGCAGGTTTCCGACTCCGGTGCTATCGAGGCCGTCGTGGACCGCGTCCTCGGCGCGAATCCCGGCCAGGTCGATGCGTACCGCGGCGGCAAGACCGGCCTCATCGGCTTCTTCGTCGGCCAAGTCATGCGCGAAATGGGCGGTCAGGCTAATCCGCAGGTGGTCAACGACGTGCTCAAGAGTCGGCTCGACAGCTAGCCGGTTGTTGCGCCGGTTGCCGAATTGTGACCGGGCGCACTCGTCACACAGACGCTTGCTGCCGATAAGCCGAGTGACGCGCATACCCGCATGAAGGGGCCCGGATGGCCGACTACACGCAAGCGATCGACGCGCACATCTCGCAGACGCTGAGCTTGCGAGGATACGTGACGCCCGAGATGATGGCCGGCCTCGATCGTGAGGAAGCCGCCGAGGCGCTCGCTCGCTACGTCCAGATCCACTCCTCCGAAGTGCCGTTGAGCTTCGATGGCGAACGGATGACCTGGGTCGAGTCCCCGAATCAGGCTGCGGTCGCGGGCCCGATTCCCCCTGGGACACCCCCTCAGAGCCCCGGCGCCCCACCCTTCACCGAGCCCGGCCGGGCGCGTGCCGGCGTCAGCCCGGTCGACCAGGTGATGCAGGCACCCGCAGGCAAGTCTTTGCTCGATGTCGAACCTTCGGGTGGCCGCTACTCGAAGTGGGTGTGGTGGCTACCGTTCATGCTCGGAATAGTCGGCGGCATCATCGGCTGGCTGATCGTGCGAGATGCCAATCGTGCGGCGGCTCGACAGATGCTCATCGCAGGCGTAGTGGTCACGGTCGTCAGTGGCGCGATGAGCGTAGGCATGCTCTCTGGTATGCGAGGCGGGTCCACCTCCTCGGCATGGCCGCCTTCGACCAGCGGGCAGGTGACGTTCTACTACTTCGGCACCTCCACTTGACCGGCCTGCATCGAGATGAAGCCTGTGGTCGACAGGCTCACGCAGGAGTACGCGGGGCGCATGACCTTCAAGCTCTACCCGGAGACTGACAAGGACAAGGCTGCAGCCGCGTTCGCCAACAAGCAAGGGGTATCGGCGGTGCCCACCATGATGCTGGTCGACGCATCAGGCAAGGAGATCAAGCGGTGGGTGGGTGCACAGTCCGAGAGTGAGTTGGCGACCGAGTTCGAGACTGCGCTCGCGACCCACTAGCGCGGCGCGTCGTGCGGAGGCGATGGCTGGTCCGGTCGGTTTCCGTTAGCCGCCCAGAGCCGTGACGACCGCCTGCACGCTCGCCTGCATGACACCCGCAAGCGTCTGCGGGAAGATGCCGATGATCAAGGTCGCGGCCGCGAGCGGCATGATCGCCCACGCCTCGGTGGCGGTCATGTCGGGCATCTCGAGCCGCTCCTCGTTGAGTCGGCCGAACACCACGCGGCGCAACATCCAAAGCAGGTAGGCGGCGGTCAGCACCACGGCCGTGGCAGCGATGACCGAGATCCACTGATACGCTGAGAATGACCCCGTGACGATCATGAACTCGCCTATGAAGCCGCTCATGCCGGGAAGCCCGAGCGAGGCGAACGCCATCAGGACCAGCATGCCGCCGAGGACAGGCGCGACCTTCACGATGCCGCCGAAGGCCTGCATCTCCCGCGTATGTGCGCGCTCGTAGAGCGCCCCGACAAGCAGGAACGCCATGCCGGCGATCAGCCCGTGAGACACCATCTGCACACCGGCTCCCAGGATGCCGGCGGTAGTGCCGGCCGCTATTCCGAGCATGACGTAGCCCATGTGCGATACCGAGGAGTAGGCGACGAGCTTCTTGAGGTCGGTCTGCCGTAGTGCGACAGCGGCGCCGTAGACGATCGAGACGACCGCGAGCACCGCCAGCACAGGGGAGACTGCCTTGAATCCTTCGGGCAGGAGCTGCGGGCCAAGCCGGATGAACCCGTACGAGCCCATCTTGAGCAGAACGCCGGCCAGCAGGACCGAAACGGCTGTCGGCGCCTCCACATGGGCATCGGGAAGCCAGGTGTGGAACGGCACGATGGGAACCTTGACCGCGAGCGCGAATGCCATCGCGAGGAAGATCCCGAGCTGAAGTGCGGGGGCGAGTCCCCCGGCTGCGGCTTGCAGGCCGATAAGATCGAACGATGTCGCACCGGTCGCGAGATACAGCGTGATGATGCCGCCGAGCATGGCGAGCGAGCCCGCAAGCGTGTACACGAAGAACTTGACCGACGCGTACGACCGGCGCGGCCCGCCCCAGACGCTGATCAGGAAGAACATCGGGATCAGAACGACTTCCCAGAAGACGTAGAAGAGCACGAGGTCCAAGGCGACGAAGACGCCTATCAGGCCGGCCTCGAGCAGCAATAGCAGAGTGAAGTACTGTCGGCGCTGGTCCGTCACCGACTTGGACGCCACGCAAGCCAGAACCGTCAGCAGCGCCGTCAGTGCCACCAGCGGCAACGAGAGTCCATCAACGCCGAGATGCAGGCTCGTGCCCAGCCCGGGAATCCAGTCGCGCACGTACTCGAACTGCATGCCTTGGGCCGCCGAGTCGAACGCTATCCACAGGCGCCCGCACGCCACCAGCACCAATCCCGATACTCCGATGGCCGCTGGACGAGCCAGCCGCTCGAGCGACATGGGCAGTGCGCCGATGACGACCGCCCCGACGAGCGGCACGAGGATGGTGAGCAACAGGATGCTTGCGTCAGTCATGCGGCCCTCCTTCCTCTCAGCCGCCGAATAGCGCGGCCGCGGCCCGCTGGCTGGCGTCGAACAACGGCTGCGGGAACAGTCCGATCGCGAAGATGCCCACGACGCAGAGCGACAGGGCGATGCCCGCACGCGGTGCGAGACGGAGCTCGGCGCCCGAGGTCTTGTCCTCGGCGACGTAGATGTGCCAGACGACCCGCAGGTAGTAGTAGAGCGCGATGACGCCGTTCGCCACGCCGATCGCGACGAGCCAGAAGAGCCCGGCCAGCGCGGCGTACAGGAAGACGTAGAACTTCGCCATGAAGCCTGCCATGAGCGGCAGTCCGCCCAAGGAAAGCAGCGCGACCGTCAGCGCGAGGGCGACGAGGGGAGCTCGGCGGGCAAGGCCGTCGTAGTCGGCGATCTCCTCGGAACCGGTCTGCTGCGCGAACACGATGATCGCGCCGAACGCCGCCAGGTTCGCGGCGGTGTAGGCGACGGCGTAAAAGAGCAGGGCGCCGATGCCCGAAGCAGAGAGCGCCGCCAGCCCGACGAGCAGATACCCGGCCTGAGCGATACCGGAGTAGGCGAGCATGCGCTTGATGTTGGTCTGTTTGATCGCGCCGAGGTTGCCGAACGTCATCGACAGCGCCGCCAGCGCCCCGAAGATGAGATGCCAGTTCAGGTCGATCTGCAGCCCCGTGACGATGATACGCAGGGCGAGGGCGAATCCTGCGAACTTGGAGCCCACCGACAGGAAGGCGGTCACGGGGGTGGGGGCGCCTTGGTACACGTCGGGCACCCAGTATTGGAAGGGGAACGCGGTGATCTTGAACGCGAACCCTGTGAGCAGCAGCACGAGGCCGAGCGCCACGACCGTGGTCACTTCGGACTGCTGCTCCAGCAGCGTCCCTATCTCAGAGATGGTGCTCGTGCCGAGCGCCCCGTAGATGAGCGACATCCCGTAGAGCAGTACCGCAGTCGAGACGAGCACGAGGAGCAGGTACTTGAGCGACGCCTCACCGCTGCGGACATCACGCTTGGCGTAGCCGATGAGCACGATCAGAGGCAGGCTGGTGAGCTGCAGGCACAGGAAGATGGTGAACAGCTCGCCCGCCGAGGAGAGGAGCATGTGGCCGAGCGTGCACCACACCACCAGTGCGTAGAACTCCGCAGGCCACTTGCTGAACACGGGGAGGGGGTCGACCGCGATGAGCAGGACGATGACCCCGATCCCGAGGAACAGCACCTTGAAGAACACAGCCAGTTGGTCGATGAGGATGATGCCGCCGAAGAGCGCGACGCCGCCGGACGGCGCGCCGGTCATCACGGTGGCCACGGCTGCGGCGACAAGGCCCGCTATCCCGAGGTAGGCGATCCACGGCCGACCTCTGTGACGGCAGTCCTCGCGCATCGGCCAGATGAGATCGGCGACGATCAGGACCACACCCGTGAGGGCGACGATCATCTCGGGAGCCAGATAGCGCATCCAAGTCATGGCTTCGGGCATCTATCAGCCCCCCGCCAGCTTGGTGACGAGCGGGATGACGCCGGCCCGGATGGTGCCATAGAGCATGGCCGGGTTGAGCCCGACGACCATGATCGTCACGGCCAGCATCCCCATGGGCGCAAGGCGTAGTGGCCGCGGGTCCGAGATCGCGGCGACCGACTCGGACGGCTCGCCCAGCAGGATCTTGCCGAGCATCCGGACGAGGTAGGCGGCGGTGACGACGACGCCGATGAACGCGATGACGGCGAGAATGGGCTCCTGCTGGATCATCCCGATGTACACCAACAGCTCCGCGACGAAGCCGCTGGTCGACGGCAGACCCATGCTGGCTGCGGCTGCGATGATGAACGCTGCGGCGACCAGAGGCGTCTTGCGCATCAGGCCCGATATCTCGGCGATCTGGCGCGTGTGCGCCTTTTCGTAGACGTAGCCGATGAGCGCGAAGAACAGTGCGGTCATGATGCCGTGCGCGAACATCTGAAAGACCGCTCCCTCGATGCCGAAGCGGTCGAGCATCGCCAGCCCCAGCAGGACGTAACCCATGTGGCTGACCGAGGAGTAGCCGATGACGTATTTGAGGTCAGTCTGGTTCATGGCGCACAGGGCGCCGTAGACGACGTTGATGCAGCCGACGATCGCGATCAGGTAGGCCCAGTCGGTGATGCCCTGAGGGAAGAGCCACATCCCCAACCGGATCACGCCGAACGCGCCGATCTTGAGTAGCACGCCGGCGTGCATCATCGAGACGGCGGTGGGCGCCGCGACGTGGCCGTCGGGCGACCACGTGTGGAGCGGGAAGATTGGCACGAGTGCTCCGAAGCCGAGGAACAGCACCAGGAACGCCCACCGCTGGAACTCGGCGGGGAAGTCGTACGCGGCCCAGACACGCAGGTCGAACGAGTTCGCGCCGACCTGCCAGTAGACGAACACGAGGGCGAGCACGATGGCGGCGCTTCCCGCGAACAGGAAGAGCGTCAGCTTCATCGCCGAGTAGTCCTTCTTCGTGGACCCCCAGATCGCGATGAGCAGGTACATCGGAAGAACGGCCATCTCGTAGAAGAAGAACAACAGGAACGCGTCGAGAGACACGAACACACCGAAGACGCCCGTTACGAGCAGCAGCAACAGCACGAAGAACTCGCGCGTCCGCTCCTGGAGGTCCCAGCTGACCAGCACGCCGGTGAACATCACGAGGCCCATCAGCATCAGCATGGGGACCGAGATGCCGTCGACGCCGACCAGGTACCCCACTCCCAGCGACGGGATCCACGGCATCGACTCGACGAACTGGAATCCCGACGCGACGCGGTCGTAGCTGAAGTAGACCCACACGGCCGAGCCAAGGCAGATGGAGGCAGCAGCGAGCGCGATGTACCGAGGACTCCGGCCGCGGCCGAACACGGCGATGAGCACGGCCGCGACGACCGGCGTGAGCGTGATGACCGAGAGCACCGGGACCGTGGTCATCGGGCGAACACCACCGCGAGGACCACGATGCCGACGACCAGGAGGAGCAGGTAGGTCTGGACGTTGCCTGAGTGCACCTGCCGAACGATCTCGCCTGACTCGGCGACCGTCTCCCCGAGGCCATCGACCAGCGTGCCATCGACCGCCTCACGGTCGATCCATGCCAGCATCGCACTGACGTTGAGGCCCACCCAGCCGAGCCCTCGGACAACTCCGTCGATCACAGTGTGGTCGACCTTGCGCGCGAACTCGGAAATGGCCTTGGTGGGGTCGACGACGAACAGGCTATATATCTCGTCCATCCAGAACTTGCGCTCGAAGACCTTTGAGACGAGCCGCGTGCGGAAGTAGCCGTCCGGTTCGAACAGGCGTCTGATGTAACTCGACCAAGCGAGCAGGATGCCGGCGACGGCGACGCCCACAGCGACACCCGCGAGGATCAGGTTCGGGTCCGCGGCCTCATGCTCGCCGAGGAACCCGCCGAACGCATACCCGGTGGCCGGCGAACCCACGAGTCCGACGGTCACCGCGAGTCCAGCAAGTACAGCCAGCGGGACCGTCATGACCCAGGGCGCTTCGTGTGCATGTTCGCTTTGGCTCTGTGGCCCCGGCTTGACGAAGAATGTCAGGAAGGTCGCGCGCGCCATGTAGAAGGCGGTGAGCGCGGCCGTCGCCAGACCGGCGATCAAGAAGCCCCAGTCCCCGTTGTTGAATGCGGAAAGGAGAATCTCGTCCTTGCTCCAGAAGCCCGCGAGCGGGGGAATGCCGGCCAGCGAAAGGGCCCCGAGACACCAGGTCGCCGTCGTCCACGGCATCTTGCGCCACAGGCCCCCGAGTTCGTGGAGGTCCTGAGTGTGCGTGGCATGGATCACAGACCCGGCCGCGAGGAAGAGCAGCGCCTTGAAGAAGGCGTGCGTCATCAGATGGAACACGGCCGCGACCCAGTTGCCCGTGCCCAACGCGAGGAACATGTAGCCCAACTGCGAGATGGTGGAGTACGCGAGAACCTTCTTGATGTCATGCATCGAGAGCGCGATGAGTGCCCCCATGACCGCGGTGATCGTCCCCACGGTCCCCACGACGCCGAGTGTCCACTCGGCGGCCTCGTAGAGCGGGAACGAGCGCGCTACGAGGTAGACGCCGGCGGCCACCATGGTGGCTGCATGGATGAGCGCCGAGCCGGGCGTCGGACCGGCCATGGCGTCCGGTAGCCAGACGTGGAGCGGGAACTGGGCGCTCTTGCCCATGGCGCCCGCGAACAAGAGCAGTGCACAAGCGGCGAGCGACGCACCGACCCATGCACCCGACTCGACGGCCTCGAACACGACGCTGAAGGTGAACGAGCCCACCGTGAGCCACATGAGGACGAGTGCGAGCCCGAATCCCACGTCGCCGAAGCGCGTGACCAAGAACGCCTTCATAGACGCGGGGGGAGCGTTGGGGTCCTCGTACCAGAAGCCGATCAAGAGGTAGCTCGCGAGGCCCATGACCTCCCAGCTCATGTACATCAGCAGCCAGCCGTTGGAGATGACCACTCCGAGCATCGCCGCCGTGAACAGGGAGATGGCACCGTAGAACCAGCGGAAGCGCTCCTCCTCCGACATGTAGCCGATGGAGTACAGCTGCACGAGCATGCTCACGAACGAGACGATGGCGATCATCGTGGCGGAGAGCGGGTCGATGAGCACGCCGAACTCGATCGTCTTCTCGCCGACCCGCAGCCACGTCGTTGACGCTTCGTAGGTCGCTCCGGCGCTCGTCGCGACGAGCATCCCGACCGAGGCCGCGAAGACCACCGCCTGGGCAGCGATGCCGAGGACCGGCGCCACCATCCTCGGCGACTTGCGGCCGGTCGCCACCACGAAGACGAAGACAGCCAGAGGAACGAGGGGAAGCGTCCAGCTGTAGTGCATCAGGTTCATCGCTATCCCCTCAACCTGCTGATGCTGTCGATGCGACTGATGTCGCTCGATCGGTTGAGCGTGATGATGAGCGCCAGTGCCAGGCCGACCTCGGCCGCTGCTACCACCATCAGGAAGATGACGAAGTTCATGCCGACCGCTTCACGCGGAGCGATATACACCGAGAAGGCCGCCAGATTCAGGTTCACGGCGTTCAGCACGAGCTCGACGCAGATGACCACGCGCAGTGCGCTCTTCGACGTGAGCGCACCGTACAGACCGATGCAGAAGAGCGCCGCGGCCAGCACGAGGTAGTGGTTGAGGCCGATCATGACTCGGCCACCTCCTCCGCCATGTCGTCCTCACGAGCGAGCACTATGGCGCCGATGAGCGCGATAGTGAGCGCGAGGCCGGCTATCTCGAAGGGGAGGGCGTAGCGAGAGAAGAGGATCTCGCCGAGAGAGGCCGCGTCGTGCGCGTGGCTTGCGGCGACCTGCCACTCGGCGCGGCCCAAGGTCGTGGCGAGCACGCCGAAGAACACGAGGCACAGGGCTGCGGCGAACCACCTGACCGGTGGGGCCGACTCGGCGCCTTCGGTCGGTCGCGTGAGCATCAGCACGAACAGGACGAGCACGGTGATCGCGCCGCCGTAGACGAAGAGCTGCATGGCTGCGAGAAACTCGCTGCCCAGTAGCAGGTAGAGGGCGGCGATGGAGAACATCGTCGCGAACATGCACATGACGGCGTGGATGAGCTTGGGCGCCATGACGAGGCCCACAGCGCCGGCGAGGGCTACCGCCGCATAGACGTAGAAGAGCACGCCCGTGAGCGTCATGACGCCTCCTCTGCGACGGGTGCCTTGCCGGCCGAGTCCTCGGCGGGGGCAGTCGCGCCCGGGGCCTCGAACAACACGAGCATCGTGTCATCCCTCAGGTGCGTGGCAGTCTCGAAGTCACCGGTGTGATGAAGTCCCGAGGACGGGCAGTTCTCGACGCAGATGCCGCAGTACATGCACAGGCCGAGATCGATCTTGAACGACGTGAGCACCCGGCCCGGTCCGTCGGCGCGCTTCTCCGATTCGAGCACGATCGCTGCATCAGGACAGCTCTTCGCGCAGAGGTTGCATGCCTTGCACAGCGGGAGACCGTCTTCGCCGAGTGGGAGAGCGAACGACGTCCGACTGCGTTCGGGGAGGGTAACGGGCCCCCAGGGATAGCGCGTCGTGAACGCCGGCCGGAAGGCGTGCTTGAGGGTGGTCAACATCCCCTTCGCCATGCCGATCACACGACCGCCCCCTCGGACTCGGCGGCGATGAGCACGGCATCTTTGGCGCGCGCATGATGCGTGGCGTGCGACTCCTTCGCCGTCGTCCGTTCCTTGTCGCCCGCGTGGCGACCCAGATAGGCGATGACTGCGACGAACGCCGCTGCGGCGGCGAACTCGAGCACCACGAGCACGGCCACGTTGGTCACGACTCCGAAGGCGGTCAGCAGTAGGTTGATCAGCGCCGCCGGCAGAAGCACCTTCCACCCGAGTGCCATGAGCTGGTCGACCCGCACGCGCGGGAAGGTGGCCCGCACCCAGATGATCAGGAACACGACGAGATAGGTCTTGAGGAACAGCCACGCCCAGTCCGGCAACAGCGGCCCGTTCCACCCGCCCAGGAACAGCACGGTGGTGAAGAGGGCCCACGTGAACACGTTCACGTACTCGGCGACGAAGAAGAGTGCGAAACGCATCGACGAGTACTCGACGTTGAAGCCGGCCACCAACTCCGATTCTGCCTCGGGCATGTCGAACGGCGTGCGGTTGAGTTCCGCAAGCATCCCGATGAAGAAGAGTAGGAATGCGAATGGCTGGGTGACGACGTTCCACCACGTCGCCTGGGCGTCAACGATCCGGCCCATGTTCATCGAGCCGGCCAACATGACCACGCCCATCAGCGCGAGGAGCATCGGGACTTCATAGCTGATCTGCTGAGAAGCCGCCCTGAAGCCGCCGAAGAGCGCGTACTTGTTGTGGGAGGCCCACCCGGCCACGAGGATCCCCACCGGGAAGAGCGCCGCGATGGCGAAGACCATGAAGATGCCCGTGTCCGAGGACGAGCCGGTGAACGACTCGACCCATGGGGTGGCTGCGTAGACGAGGATGGACGGCGTGAACGCGATGAGCGGTGCGACGAGGAACAGCACGCGATCGGAGCCGTTCGGCACAAGGTCTTCCTTGCCGAGGAGCTTGATCGCATCGGCGAACGGCTGGATGACTCCATGCCAGCCCGTGCGGAGGGGCCCCTGACGGGACTGCATGTGACCGAGCCACTTACGCTCGCACCACATGACGATGATCGTGTTGATGAGAACGACCAACACGATCGCGACGATGCCGATGAGTATCTTCAGTACGCTCACCGGTCGATCTCTCCCATGACCACGTCCACCGAGCCGAGGACCGCGACGACGTCGCCGAGTTTGGTGCCGCGCAGCATCTCGGGCGCAACATGCAGATTCGATAGAGCAGGCGAGCGGACCTTCAGCCGCCACGGCTGGGCCGATCCGTCGCTCGCCAGATAGACGCCGAGCTCTCCCCGGGGGCTCTCGACCTCGCGGTAGGCCTCGCCGACCGGTGGTCGCAAGATCCTTGGTACGTCGGGATTGAGATACGGGCCCTCGGGCATGCCGTCCAGGCAGGCGAGGGCGAGGCGCGCGGACTCGCGCATCTCCGCGATACGCACGACGTAGCGGTCGAAGGTGTCACCAGCCTGAGCGATAGGGACGTTCACCTTGAACCGGTCGTACGCCGAGTACGGGTCATCGCGACGCAGGTCGATGTCGACACCGGATGCCCGCGCGAGTGGACCTGTCACCCCGTAACTCTCGATCGTCGACGGGGGGAGGACGCCTACGCCGCGGACGCGGTAGCGGAAGATCTCGTTGGCGGTAAGGAGTGACTCGTACTCGTCCACCTGCTTCTCGAAGGTCAACAGATAGCGACGAAGGTCCTCGGCAGCACCAGGCGGCAGATCGTCCTTCACTCCGCCCGGACGGAAGTAGTTGAACATCATACGACCGCCGGTGACGATCTCGAAGAAGTCGAGGATCTTCTCGCGGTCGATGAACGCGTAGAGGAAGGGCGTGAGGGCGCCGGTGTCCAGGCCGCAGGCAGCTAGCCACGTGTGGTGGCTGGTGATGCGGACCAGCTCGCTCATGAGGACGCGTATGAAGTCGGCCTTGGGAGTGCTCTCGACGCCGGCGAGCTCTTCGAGCGCCAGCATGTAGGCGAGCTCCGTGTGGAAACCGGACACGTAGTCACACCGGTCGAGCAGTGCGATGTTCGCTCGGTAGTTGCGAGATTCCGCGAGCTTCTCGATGCAGCGGTGAAGGTAGCCGTGCGTCGGCTCCGAAGCGACCACGTTCTCGCCGTCGAGCGCCAGCCAGACGTGCAAGACGCCGTGGGTGCTCGGGTGTTGCGGGCCGACGTTGAGGATGAGCCGCTCTGAGTGCAGGAGGGGATCGCCCGGTAGCCGCCCCTCGATGAGAGGAGAGTGCTCCGCGGGCCGGTTGTTCTTGTCCCCATGGTCCTTCACGGCTTCGGCGACCTGCTCGGCGGTCACTCCGTGCTCGCCCATGGCGAACGACTTGCGCAGTGGGTGGCCTTCGAAGTCGTCGCGCAGCACGATCCGCTTGAGGTCAGGGTGACCGACGAACATGACGCCGAAGAGGTCGTAGACCTCGCGCTCCAGGGCGTGGGCGCCGGACCAGAGCGGCGTGAGTGACGGCACCGCGAGGTCGGAGTCGACGAGCCGCACCCGGAGCATCACGCGGGCCGAGTCGGACCTTCGGGTCAGCACGTAGATGAGGTCGAGTCCCGGCTCGTCCACCGACGATGCCGTTGAATCGGAGCCAGCCTCCTCGGCGAGAGGAACGCGTTCGACGGCGGTGACGAGAGCCAGATGGCCGAACCCATGGTCGAGAAGGGCTCGCGCGCTACTCGGCAACTCCTCTGCTGTCACCACGGCGTATGGCATGCCGCCTGGGGTCACGCATCCGCGCTCGGTGGCGGAAACGTCCTCGAGCGCGCCTACGGCCAGGGCGGAGGTCGGGGCTGCGTGCGTCACAGTGCAGCCTCCTGCGCGAAACGCTCGGCAGCCGATGGTTCGCCGGCAGCGTTCCTCTCCATGAGCGTTAGCAGCGCGTGGATGAGCGCTTCTGGCCGAGGCGGGCATCCCGGCACGTAGATGTCGATCGGGATGACTTGGTCCACACCGTTGACGACGTTGTAGCCGAACGAGAATGGTCCTCCGCCGATCGCGCACGAGCCCATGGCGATGACGTACTTGGGCTCCGCCATCTGCTCGTAGAGCAGCTTCATCCGAGGCACCATCTTCAGGTTGATGGTGCCAGCCACGATCATGCAGTCTGCCTGGCGCGGAGAGTTCCTGAAGAAGATGCCGAAGCGGTCTGTGTCGTAACGGGGGGAGCCGCAGCTCATCATCTCGATGGCGCAGCAGGCCGTGCCGAATGTCAGCGGCCACATGGAGTGACCGCGGGCCCAGTTCATGACCTGTTGGAGAGGAGCGACGAGAATGCCGCTCTTGTCCTCTACGTCCACTTGAGCACCCCCTTGCGCCACGCATACGCGAGGCCGAGAACCAGGATGCCGACGAAGACGGCCATCTCGATCAGCCCGGGAATCCCGAGACGCCGGATGATCACCGCCCACGGGTAGAGAAAGACCGCCTCGACGTCGAACACGACGAAGGCGAGCGCGAAGACGTAGTAGGCGACACGGAAGCGGATCCAGGGCTCACCGATGGGAAGCTCGCCGCATTCGTATGCGCTGGACTTCAGCTCGCTTCGGTGGCGCGGCGCCATCCAGCGGGGCAGCGACACGAGGATGACCCCGAGTAGCCCGCCGACCAAGAGAAAGCCCGTGAATACCAGGATCGCCGTGTCCATGCCGGTCTCGATCCCCCCGCTTAGCGGCCCCATCGGAACCTTTCCGATACGGGGGAGATACGACGACCGACCGCCTGAATCCTGCTCGAAGCGCGCACGAACGGTCCGCGTGTTGCCGCCCGCCCCGGTATGCAGGCGGAGGCATCAGCGGACGCGTCGCATCCACGGCTCCTCGCGCTCTGCGCTCACTCCTTTTCGCGCGCGTGTCACATAGAGAGCGACGGCACGTGGGAGCGACATCGTCGTCGGCGGTCGCTCGGCGCGATGAGCGAGCTAGCGCCGGGCACGCAGACTGCGAAGCGAGTGTTGCGCGAGGCGCTTGGCATCGGGATCGCCGCCGTCTTCGGCTATCCGGGCGAGAAGCTCGAGGGGTGGTCGCACGAGCGCATCGAGACCGGCGATCATCCTGAAGAGCCGCTCGGGGGTGCCGGCGTCCAGGAGCTCCGCCTGGTTCGCGCAGGCCCTCTGAATGACCCGGATCGCTTCATCGAGCGAGCGGTCGGGATCGCTCGACGTGGGTCCCGCGCCCGGAGTGTGGACCCGGGATCGGCTCGCACCCGTGTCCTCGGCGACCCGGTTGCTTCGCATGATCTGCCGCGCGGCACGGCTGGCGCTCTCGCGACCGTACCGGCTGACCATCTTGTGCGCAGCCACGTCGCCGAGCAGATCGTCGGCCGCGAATCCGAAGTGCCCGGCAAGAAGATTCATCGACTTGGGGGACGGAAGGCGGTCTCCACGCTCGATCCGCGACAACATCGCGATCGACAGGCCCGTCCTGTCCGACACGTCGGAGAGGGTTTCCCCGCGCGCGTTTCTAAGTTCCCGCAGCGTCTGGCCGAGCAACTCTGACATCTGGTCAGCCCCCCCGGCGGATTCTACCACGCAGGTGAAAGGCTCAGCCCGCGCGACCGACCCGCGCACGAAGGACCGGGTCACGTGACCCGGTCCTAAGGCGTTGCTTGATCGTGTCGGCGATGCTAACGGAGCGCTCGAGCGCGAGGCCCGATCCTCAGCGCGGCGGCGTTCGCACTGGTGTTGGACGCCGAGTCGTACGCCCAACCCGCCTTGGACACTTGGGACACCACGAACGTCACGGTGCCCGACTTCTTGAAGGACTTCGTGATGACGGCGGCCCCGTCGGAGCCGGTGGTTCCTGTGCCCGTTCCGGTCATGATGCCGCCCCAGCTGCCGACGACCGTCGCGGCGCTCACGGGCGCCCCCTGTGCGTCGACGACCTTCACGATGGCCCTTGCGATCTTTCCAGACTTCGTCGACGTCACGGCGATCGTCACGGAACTCACGTGCATACTCGGCACGGCTGGCACGGGGACGTCCACGACATACGTCTCGGTCCCGACGGCGCCTTGGTTATCCGTCACGGTCAGTCTCACCGTGTACCTGCCGGCCTGGGTGTACGTGTGGGTCACGATGGAGCCGGACGCCGTGCCGCCGTCACCGAGTTCCCACGCCCACGAGGCGATGGATCCGTCGGGGTCCGTCGATCCCGAGCCGTCGAGAGTGACCGAGACCGGCGCGGCGGGGCCGGCGCCACTCTGTGCGATGACGGCCGTAGGCGGGGTGTTGGGGCCGGGGGCGACGACACCCGGGTCGGCCACGGCGCCGCTGAGCCGCCACGCGCCGAGGGATGCGTACGCGGAATAGCCTGTGCTGAGCGGGTCGCCCTTGCCGGTGCCCGTCACCGAGAGGTAGTACGTGGCTGCGCTCAGGTTCGCCGTCAGGCTCGCGCCGAGCGTCTCGGCAGGATTGGCGCTGGCAACGAGCGCTCCGGACGCGTCGCGCAGCTCAAGCGACACATCGAGGTCGCCGCCGAGAAGAGCCGGCAGCACGGTGATCGTCGCGGGACCGCTACCAGCAGCGAACGACACGACGTCCACGTCTCCCGTGCGCTCGATCACCCCCTGGGACGAGAGCGTGGAGCCCGCTGCCAGCATGTGAGGGGTGGCAGAGGAGCCGCCCATGTCATCGGCTCGGTAGACGGCGCCGTTCTGGTTGATGATCGCGAGGTCGTCTTCCTGGTTGTTCGCGAGGGGGTATTCGCCCTTGCTCCAGTGCGTGACCGGCTTGTAGTAGCCGCTGCCCATGATGGGCGCCCAGCCGGTCTCGCCGGTCCCGTGGCCCTGGTAGTACTCGGCGCCCGACGTCGTTCCGTCATGGAGCAGGCCGAGGGTGTGGCCGGCCTCGTGGGAGCACGCTTCTGCGACGTACTTCTCACCGTTAGCCAACTTCTCGGGGAAGATCAGCGCCGGCTTGTACGCATCCCCTGTCGAGTCGAAGACGCCGACGAACGCTCGGCCGCCGGCGCCACCGAAGTAGCTGCTCATCGGCGTGATGAGAACGCGGACGCCGTAGTACTCGTCTGCGAGACTGTCGCGCGTCATCGCGGCCGCCCCGGGATCCTGAGTGGTGACGTCCACGTCGAAGGGGGCGTAGTCCTCGGCCACGCGCTGCCACACCTGCTGGACCTTCGTGCGCTCGGCGTCGGAGAACGAGCTGGGATTGCCGTCGGTGTCCCACGGCGTGCAGACGAGCGGATTGGGGACGGTGCCGCCGTTCCAAGCGGTGTTCGAGAGCGTGTGCCCGTCCACGTCGATGTAGATGACGCGCTTTGAACCCGGCTTGCTGTGCAGGCTGAATGTCTGATCGAGAGGGAAGAGTGCGCCGGCCCAGGGGTTGACGGGTTCGGCGGCCGCCGCGGCGAGGTCGGCGGGCAGGGCGGCCTCCTCGTAGAAGAGGTGGCCCTTGGGGTCGACCTTGAGGCTGCGATCCTCCTTCAGCGCGCGCTTCAGTTCGGCCGATGACTTGCCGTGGGCGGCGGCGACCACATCGATGCGATCGCCCATCAGCGAGACGGCATCGGCGCCGGACGACTGCCTTCCGAGCGACGCGATCACTGACGAATCAGCCGTCTGGGCTGAGGCTGCCGAAGAGAGAGGGCCGAGCGAGGCGGTGCAGAGGATCGTGGCGAGCAGAAAGGAAAGCAGGCGGGGCGGTACGACTTTCACGGCGTTCTCCCAGTGTGCGATTGACTTGCTGTGTCGGTTTTCGGACCGATTCACGCCTGACTTGTGAAGTCGTCAGGGAGTCATCGTGATTCACGTCACAGACCGCGTAGACGGGCTCCAGTGACTGCGAGAAGCCTCATGGCACCCGAGGTGCTACAATGCGCCGACACCAAGACCCAGTTGTCCCTGTTGCGACAGACGCGCCAGAACATCAACTGCGTCTGCCAAAAGGAGCGCGCCCCCGTGGCAGCGCCCAGAAAACAGGAGACACATTGTCGTTCGAGAACCTCGGCCTCGAGCCGCGCCTGCTTGCAGGCGTGGCGGCCCTCGGCTACGCCGAACCCAGCCCCATCCAGCGTGAAGCCATCCCGCAGATCCTCGCAGGTCGCGACGTCGTGGGCGTTGCGCAGACCGGCACTGGGAAGACGGCTGCGTTCGTCCTTCCCATGCTTCAGCGCACTCCCAAGAAGCGGGGCGTGAAGACCCTCGTCGTCACCCCTACGAGGGAGCTCGCCTTACAGATCGGTGACGTCGTCCGCGATGCCTCCAAAGAGACGCGTCACCGCGCCGCTGTCGTCTTCGGCGGCGTGGGCATACAGCCGCAGATCCAGAAGCTCCGCCGCGGCGTCGATATCGTCATCGCTTGCCCGGGACGCCTGTTGGACCTCCATGGCCGTAACGCGATCGACCTGTCCGGCGTGGAGATCGTCGTGCTCGATGAAGCCGATCGCATGTTGGACATGGGCTTCTGGCCGGATGTGCGCCGCATTCTGAACCTGCTACCGGAGAGCCGCCAGAACCTGTTGTTCTCGGCGACCATGGACCCCCAGGTCATCAAGATCGTCGACTCGATCCTCCGCGACCCCATCCGGGTCGAGGTCTCGCCGCCCACCAAGCCTGTGGACCGGATCGACCAGACGCTCTACCCCGTGGCCCGCGCGCAGAAGACGGACCTGCTCGTGCACCTGCTCAACGAGGGCGACCACACGCGCACGCTCGTCTTCACCCGCACCAAGCACCGCGCCGACCGTCTCGCGCGCCAGCTCTCGCGTGCTGGCGTCAGTTCCTCGGCGATCCACGGCGGGCGCAGCCAGAGCCAGCGTCAGACGGCCCTCGAGGGCTTCAAGCGAGGCCGCCATCTGGTGCTTGTGGCCACCGACGTAGCCTCGCGTGGCATCGACGTCGACGAGATCAGTCACGTCGTCAACTACGACCTCCCCAACACCGCCGAGGACTACGTCCACCGCATCGGGCGCACGGCCCGCGCGGGAGCGAGTGGAACGGCGATCAGCTTCCTGGACGAGACCGAGCACGAGACGCTCAGGGAGATCGAGAAGACGCTCGGAGCGCCGCTTTCCTGCGAGGACGCCAGCGGCTTCGCGTATGCGCCGGAGCGCATCGTCCCCGATCCTGAGCGGACGGCGGCCAAGCCGCAGCAGCAGCGTGGCGGCGGACAGCGCAACGGACACGGTGCCAAGGGCGGCGGTCAGGGCGCTGGCGGCGACGGTCGGTCGAGGCGCAGCGGACGCCGTGGCGGCAAGGGTCGCGCGAGCCGTGGCCCGGGTGGCGGACAGGGTACCTCGGGCGGCTCGAGCTCGAACTGACGCCAGTCTGTGCCGGCGGCTCGGGGACACTCTCCGCAGCCGCTGGACG
The DNA here is from genome assembly GCA_964607705.1 of uncultured Eubacteriales bacterium. Taxonomy (GTDB): domain Bacteria; phylum Actinomycetota; class Coriobacteriia; order Anaerosomatales; family PHET01; genus CAZSLI01. Next base: position 34,831 of record CAZSLI010000004.1, on the reverse strand, counting down.
ACTTGGCTTCCTTCTTGCGCGGATAGAGCGACAACGTAAGGCGAACCTCGCAAAGGCTCCTTCACGTGCATCCGCCCTCCCGCCGTACTCCGGTCATCGTCGCGCTCCTGGTCACGGTGGTGCTGCCGCTGGTCGCCTTCATCGGCGGTCCCGCCGCCGCTACGGTGGCCTCGCCTCGGCAACTGCCTCTCTCTGTCGCCACGTCCTTCCGGCCGTCGCGGAACGGATTCGCTTTCCGTAACCCACGTCCGGATACGCGTACCCCGGCGGTGCAACGTGCTCTGTCGGGGCGCTGCGGTGGCATGACGTACGGAGCCCTCGACTACTACCGCGAGGGAGTGGAGGCTTCCTCCTCGGGCGCTCCGGACGAGTATCTCGTCGAGCGCAGCGCCGACAGCATCGTCCAAAACGGCCTGCGCTTCATGGCATGGACCGTGATGCCTGACCTGGCTGGAGCAAGCCTGATGGACGGGGTGGGGTCGCTCACGAGGGAGCAGGAGTTGCCGGCTCTGGCCAAGGGCCTGGAGTCGGGACCGGTCCCGCTCGGACTGGTTCGCGCGCGCTCCCTGAGCCGGATCGGCCTCAATCATCAGGTGGTGGCGTACGCGATGAGACGCGTGGGTGACAGCGCCTTCGTCAGCGTCTACGACTCGTGTCAGCCAGGAGCCGACGACGTCGTGCTCGTTGTCGACCTGTCTCGCCAGGACACCCCCATCGCCGAGTACGCCGGGAAGTGGAAGGTCGCCTCGTGGCGCGGCTTCTTCGTCGAGAGCTACAGTCCGGGTGAGCCACCGCTGAAGTAGTCCGAGTCCTGCGGATTCCTCGGTTCTCGGGTACGATGGAGCCACCCGATGAGGAGGCAGAATGCGCTTCGCAGTGGTCACCGACAGCACTGCCGATATCACGCAGGATCTGGCAGAGGAGCGGGGCATCCAAGTCGTCCCGCTGTCCCTCACGATCGGCGACGAGACGATGCCGGACATGACTCTGACGCAGGCGGAGTTCTTCCAGCGCATGAATGCGAGTCCTCGGCTTCCCACTACCTCGCAGCCGCCCATCGGAGCGTTCGTCGAGGCCTACGAGCGGGCACTCGCCGTCGCCGATGAGGTCATCTCCATCCACATCTCGGCCAACCTGTCGGGCACTTTCGACTCGGCACGTCAGGCCGCCGAGCGTTTCGCGGGACGGGTCCACGTGTTCGATTCGCGGAACCTCTCGTGGGGCCTCGCATTGCAGGTCATGGACGCGGCCGCATCCGCTGCCCAAGGGCTCTCCGTCGAAGCCGCACTCGAGCGTCTCGACGGCGCACGTGAGCGCGTGCGCCTCATCGTCGGGGTGGATTCGCTCGACAATCTTGCCAAGGGCGGGCGGATCGGCGCGGTCTCTTCGTTCTTCGGATCCGTATTGGACCTCAAGGTGACCTTCACTGTTGACGAGGCCGGATCGTTCAAGCCACTTGGGCGAAGCCGAGGCGAGAAGGCAGCCCTGCGCTACACGCTCGATTGGATAGAGAAGCAGATGAAGGGTGCGGTGAAGGGCAGATTCGCGGTCGGCTACGCGATGAAGCCCGAACGTGCCCAGTGGCTCGCCGACGAGATCAGAAGGCGGTTCGAGGCCCTCGAGATGAACGTCTATGCGACGGGGACGGTTATCGCCACTCACACGGGAACAGGTTGGGGCGTCGCGCTTCTCCCCGAGGATTAGATTCGCAGCTTCGCGCTCGGTCGACCGTGCCGCATGGGTCCGATGTGACGCACGTCACGAATCAATCGGCCTCCTGCATTGAGCGCGGCGGCGTCTCCGTGCATCATCGGTGCCCCTGTCATCGCCGGCGCATCCGAGGGGGAGCGATGATGCGAAGCAGGCTCGAGCGCAGTATCCAAGCGCTGTCGCCGATCATGTCGCGAACGCAGGCCGAGGGATTCCTCCACATAGCCGCGTTCACTCGTCGCAAGTCGTTCGATGCCTTGACTGCCGAGGACTGGCCCGCCGTCGAGCGCGCAGTGCGGGAGGCGGTCGCGCACACGTCGGCTGAGCCCCGGGTCGAGCACATCATCACCCGCCTGCGTGCCGCGTATCTCGAGGACGCCGAGCTGACCGAGCAGTAGCGGTGTGACGGGTGTCACACGATTCCCGCCCCAAGGACTCGCCATCATGCGCTTGCGGGCCGAATCTCAGGGCATGGCCACGGCAATCCTGCCTTGCCACTGCTTGGGAGCCCGAGATGCATCACAGACTCCGCGCAATGATCCTTGCACTTGGACCCACCATGAACGAGCACGCCGCCGAAGTGACTCTCCGGGGCACGGCGCTGTGCAAGCGCAAGCCGGTGGAGGCGTTGTCGGCTGACGACCTGCCTGCCATCGAGGCCGCGGTCCGCGACGCCCTGTCGCCGGTGGCGTCCGATGCGAGCATCGACATCACCCTGTTCAAGATCAGGCAACTGTTCCTGGAAAGCCGTGACGGCGCCGACTGTTAGGCTCCTCTGAGCAGGGGAGATGTCCTGCGCACACGTTCCACCACGCTTCGCGTCTCGCCGAGAACCTCGTGGCGCAGCTCGGGATCCAGCTCCGCCAGCTCCTCGGTAAACGTCAGTTTCGGAATCTCTTGACGCACGCCTGCCCTCGACGCTGCCGCTTGTGCCTCGTGCCGCCAGGCATCAGGCACCCGCTCGGGAATCTCCCTGCCGAGAAGGACGGCAAATGCGCCGGCCCACATCCTCGGCACTTCGGAGAACGGGCGATAGCCGCCGCCACCTGTGGCGACCAGTCGGCCGCTCGTGAGCTCCTCGGCGAGGTCGACGATGCGCGCAACCGCCTCGGTGAAGCCCTGCACTGACTGGTAGAGATGGGTCAGCGGGTCGGCCCGATGGGTGTCGGCCCCAAGCTGGGCGACTATCAGATCCGGCGAGAACGCCTTGAGTGCGGGGGCGATCACTTCCTCGTGTACCACCTGGTACGACGCGCCGTCTGCGTAGGGTGGCAGCGGCACGTTGATGGCGCAGCCGACACCCTGTCCCTCACCGACCTCTTGCACGAGGCCCGTGCCCGGGAACAGGTAGCGTCCCGACTCGTGAACGGAGATCGTCAGAACGTCGCTTCTGTCATAGAAGGCCGCCTGCACCCCGTCGCCATGGTGCGCATCAAGGTCGACGTAGGCCACACGCAGGCCAGGATGGTCGAGCGTGGCCCGGGCGATCGCGACGGCGCAATCGTTGTAGACGCAGAACCCCGAAGCATGATCGGCGTGCGCGTGATGGAGTCCACCTGCGGGGCTGAACGTGCGCCGCGCAGCTCCTGCCAGGACCGCCTCAACAGCCCGGATCGTCGCGCCGGTGACAGTAGACGCGGCATCATGCATGCCGGCGAACGCCGGAGTGTCGCCGGGGCCGATGCCGTGTCCGCGGGCGTCGGCCGGGTTGATGGAGGCGCGACGCACGAAGTCGACGTACGTCTCTTCGTGAACGAGCAGCAGGTCTTCTCGGTGGCAGGGGGCCGGACGGAGGACTGCCGCGCCCTCAGACCGCAGGAGGCCCCATGACTCCATCAACGCGACTGCGCCGACGAAGCGGTACGGGTCCAGGGGGTGCGTCTCGCTGAGTCTATAGGCTGCGAGTTCGTCGCTGTAGACGAGGGCGTCCATGACCGGACGATACCCCTCAGCCGAGGGACAAAGCCATCGGGGACGCGGTCCCTGCGGATGGCGTGTCAGACCCTCCGCGCACACTTGCCGTGACGGCATCGTTAGACGGGAGGTCCGCAGGTGCCCTACGACGCCACCAGTGAGACCACCGCCTGGCTTGAGCGCGTGCTGATGAGTCCGCGCCCGGCCGTGCGCCGGCGCGCCGTCGAGTTGCTGGAATACGTCGAATGCCCTCGCCGCGACGCGTGGCTCGAGGCTGCCGAGAGAGACGGTGACCCTCGGGTCAGCGTGACCGCGGTGCTCGTCGGCATACAGCTGAAGGCGAGGCGCGCCTACCGAGTACTTGAGCTCATGGAGAGTGAGGTGGGAGAGGGTGCTCGATCGAGCCCGGACCTCGGATGGGAGTGGGAGTACGAGGTAAAGGTCTGTGAGGCCGAGGATATCCCGGCGATCGGGCACCTCGTGTGGATGCGCGAGGAGGACGACGCCGCCGCGAAGTCCATCGCCGTGATCAGACGCTACGCCGGAATGCCTCACCCGGCCGACGCCATTCCGATCATCGTCGCGAAGCGCCTGGTGACCGCCTACACCCGTCACCCTCGGAACCGGAGCGAGGCGAGCCGCTGGGCACGGGACGGCAGGCCGCGCTACAAGGAACCGTAAACCGCGGCGCCAGGGTTCACGACAGACGGCTTTCGGGCGATACTCGGGGTAACGTTGGAACCCTGAGGGGGAGGATTGACGTGGCCGGCCTGACCCCACGTATGGACAGCTTCATCCAACTGCTTCTCGATGTGAGTGGCCGAGCACGCCCGAGCGACCTCCAGAACGTGTCGGAGAACGAGGCGGCCGAGTTGCTCGCCGCATTTGCGGCAGCACATCCTGAGTCCGGCGCGGTCTACGACGGTAACACCCTCGCGATCACCGCCGCGCCTCAGCCTGCCGTCGCTCCAGTGGCTTCGATCGAGCCGCCGGCGCCGGAATACGGGACACCAGTCGCGCGGATCGCCGAGTACGCCGCGGCACCTGTACCCGCATCCATCCCGGCTGTGGCAGTCGATCCTGCCGCACAGTCGGATCTCCCGGCGTGGGTCTTCGAAGACGGCGCGGGGCAGGCGGGAGCGGACTCAACGTGGCCGTCTACTGACGCCGTCGCCGATGCAGCGCCTGCCTGGCAGGAACAGGTGACACCAAGCGCGCCGCAAGCCGAGGCGAATCTTTCGCCGGCTCACGAGATGTTCACGACCGAGTCGCCAAGCGAGTACTACGCGCCCGCGCCGTCACCTGAGTCATACGCGATGCAGGCGCAGCCGATGGCGGATCCCTACTTCGGCCAAGCGGCCCCAGAGCAGGAGTACGCCGCTGACGGGCCGGCTCTCATACAGGACCAGACGCCGGACCCCGCGTCGCAGCAGCCGCCTGCCACAGGCGAGGTGTACGACGATTTCGCGGTGGTCGACATGCCCGCGGAGGCACCGGTCGCCTGGTGGTGGTACGCGCTGGCAGTCATCGTGCCGATAGCAGGCGTGGTCGGGTTCTTCGTGCTTCGCCGCGAACAGCCCAAAGGAGCGAGGACGGTGCTCTTGATAGCGGTGGCGGTCGTGGTGGTCCCGGTCATCATCGGGGCGCTTGCCGCCGTGCTGTATCTCAGGTGAGGCGTCGAGCCTTCTCGATCATGAGCTCCATGCGCTCATGTCGCCGTTCCAGCTCCGCCTGAGCGTAGAGATCGACGCTGGGGTCGACGCCGCCTTCCGGCGCATCGACCACCATGGGCTGTGGCGATTCGAGCTCTTGGCGAGTCTCCTCGGCGGACGGCTCCATAGTGCCCCCTCCAGATCCCCTGGATGCCTCCCCGCGGGAGACGTCTCGGCAACTATACCCCGCTAGTCCCTTCTGCGGCCGCCGCTCGCCGGAATTCACAGAATCATCCAGGTCCTCCGAGGGCACCCGCGACGGTGTTCTGCCCACCGGAGTCACCGGCGTCGCGGACTGCCGTTCTCAGTCGTCGCTGTTCTCGGCGATGGACGCGATACGGAGGCGAACTTCGGAAGCATCCTCCCGGCCGGGTCGATGAGGATCCAGGTAATCGTGCGGCAGCCGCAGCGATGCCTCGAGTCGGACCAGCTCGGCATGTCGCGCTCTCGGCACGAGCGCGTCCTCGAACGCCTGCCATGCCGCCTTGGGGTTTACGGCGAAGTCCCATTCGTTGAGGACCAGGACCGCCCTGCGCAACTCAGTCGTACGACACGGCTCCTTGCGCCAGGCACGTTGTCCCAAGGCGAACACGGCGGAGATACCGCGTCGTGAGAGTCGCGCATAGCCGTAGGGCGAGAGCGGTGCTGCATCCCTTCTCAGGGGGTCCCACCACAGGTAACGCTCGGGGAGCACTCGGGTGAGCAGCGGTAGCAGTCCGATGGCGAGCCGGGGGTAGCTGTACGGGAGGAACGCCGGCGACAGCATGATGACCTCGTCAACGCATTCGTTGTTCAGCCCGCCCCAAGCGGCGTAGACACCCCCTACCGAGAAGCCGACGACGGTCAGACGTTCCCCGAGGCCCCGCGCGCACTCGATCGTCCGGCCGATCCATTCGGCGAGACGGTCAGGCGTTACGTGCGTCAGGTCAGCGGGCGACCCGTCTGCCCTGCCGTGTCCCTCTTCCAACGGCACGAAGACGTTGTGGCCACGTCGATGAAGCTCCTCGGCGACAACGGAAAGTTGCGCCGGGCAGTTCGTGTAGCCGTGGAAAAGCAGGAACGCCTTGGCAGTGGGATGGCCGTGATGCAGTAACCGGGTTCGGCACTCGGGCAAGATGTGCCCGGGCTCCTCGGCGGTGAGGCGCTCGACCGACGCGAGAGCAGCGGCGAATGCGCTGTCCTTATGTTGTGCGTCGCTGCTTGGCGGGGGCGCTTCCATCCGCATCTTCTTCCACCTCGGGTATCACCATCCTAACCGTCCACGTCGCGCGTGCGTGCTACGCTCGTTGCCGAGGAGGGGATCGTGTTCGTCTCGACGGCATCGGCCATGAGTACCGACCTGTACCAGCTCACGATGGCGCAGGCATATATGCACGCGGGTATCGCCGAGACCGAGGGCTGCTTCCATCTGTATTTCCGGGAGAACCCATTCGGCGGCGGCTTCACGGTCGCCGCCGGATTACAGCAGGCCGTCGAGTGGTTGCGGCAGTTGAGGTTCACCGAGGAAGACGCCGCATATCTCGCGCAGATGCGCGGCGCCGACGGCGCGGGCCTGTTCTCCGCCGAGTTCCTGCAGTCGCTGCGCTCGCTCGAGTTCTCGTGCGACGTCGATGCCATCGCCGAGGGCACGGTGGTCTTCCCGCGAGAACCGCTGATGCGGGTCCGCGGCCCTCTGCCGGTGTGTCAGTTGGTGGAGACGGCATTGCTCAACACGATCAACTTCCAGACCCTCATCGCGACCAAGGCTGCGCGCTGCCGCCTATCTGCCGGCCGGGACCGCCTGCTCGAGTTCGGCCTGAGGCGGGCGCAGGGACCGGACGGGGGGCTGTCCGCAAGCAGGGCCGCTTATGTTGGGGGCGTCGACTCGACCTCGAACACCCTCGCCGGCCAGATGCATGGCATCCCGGTAGCCGGGACCCATGCGCACTCATGGGTCATGGCCTTCGATACCGAGCTCGAGGCGTTCGAGGCCTACGCTCAGGCGTTGCCGAACAACGTCACCTTCCTCGTGGACACCTACGACACCCTGGAAGGGGTCGAGCGTGCGATGGCCGCGGGGCGAAGGCTTCGCGAGCGCGGCCACGAGTTGCTCGGCGTGAGGATCGACTCGGGAGACCTCGCATGGCTCTCGACGCAGGTGCGAAGGATGCTTGATGCGGGCGGGTTCCCCAAAGCTCTCGTGGTCGCCAGCAACGAGCTCGACGAGCACCTGATCGCTTCGCTGAAGGACCAGGGTGCCCGCATCGACGTCTGGGGCGTCGGCACGAAGCTTGTCACGGGCTGGGAGCAGCCGGCGTTGGGTGGCGTCTACAAGCTGTCGGCCGTTCGCCGGCCGGGCGGAGACTGGATTCCTCGCGTAAAGGTATCCGAGCAGACTGCGAAGGTGACCACGCCCGGCGTCCTCGGCGTCCGGCGGTATCGACGGGTCGACGGGTCTCTTGCGGGCGACATGATCTACGACCTCGGGCATCCGGGCCCGCTAGAGGCCATGATGGTCGATCCGGAAGACCCGACGCGACGCAAGACCTTCACCTCATCGCACACTGCCGAGGAGTTGCTGCAGCCGGTCTTCAGGCAGGGCGACCTGACGTGGGAAACGCCCGGCCTGCGCGAAGTCCACGACCGCGCACGGGCCGGACTCGAGGAGCTGGATCCCTCAGTCACACGCTTCATCAATCCCCACAGGTATCCCGTGGGCCTCGAGAGGCGCTTGAACGACCTGAGGACCGCCCTCGTGCTCAAGGCGCGCGGCATCACGCCCGAAGAGGCGTTGCCCAGCGGAGATGCCCTCGCGGCTGCGGAAGCGGCGACTTCACGCCGACAAACGGAGGGGACGTGAGATCATGCGCGCACTGCTGCTGATCGATCTTCAGAACGACTTCATGCCGTTCGGCTCGCTGCCCGTACGCGATGGCGAAGCGGCGGTGGCAGTCGCCAACCACCTCGCGCCCGATTTTGAGTTCGTGGTCGCGACGCAGGACTGGCACCCGTCCGATCATGGCAGCTTCGCGAGCAACCACATGGGCAGACAGCCCGGGCAAACGATCGACCTGGCGGGGACCGAACAGGTCTTGTGGCCCGATCACTGCGTCCAGAACATGCCGGGTGCCTCATTCCACTCTGCCCTCGACGTCGCACACATAGATGCGGTGATCCGCAAGGGCACCGATCCCCTAGTGGATTCGTACTCGGCTTTCTTCGACAACGCCAGGCGTTGCGACACGGGACTCTCCGCGATACTCGCCGACCGCGGCGTGCAGGGAGTGGTCATCGTGGGGCTGGCCACCGACTACTGCGTGAAGTACTCGGCGCTCGATGCGCGCAGCCTGGGGTTCGAGGTGGCAGTGGTGGCTGATGGGGTGCGAGCGGTCGACGCCGTCAGGGGAGACGGTGAAAGGGCGCTTCAGGCCATGGCGAGCGCAGGGTGCACGATCACGAGCATGGCCGAGGTCGCCTAAGCGGGAAGGCCGATCAGGGGCGGTCGCGTCAGAACAGGCCCTCAAGGCCTTCGAAGAGGTCGAAGGCGTGGTCGAGAGACCAGTCCTCGAGCGACAGGTAGAACTTCGGGTTGAAGACCATCCCCATGCAGTGAGCGAGGTCGACCACTGCGTCCAGCAGACAGTCGCTCTCGATGCACAGATCCAAGACGCTACCGGTCACGTAGTCCTCGGTCACCGGGACCTGGTTCCAGAAGTACTTCTCGCCGTCTCGGCGAACGATGACGTCGAGCACGAGGTTGCCTGCGGTGGTCACCACGAGTTCGGTTCCATCGGAGAGGATCTTGCTCATCGTCGCCATGCCCCGCTTGAGGCCGGCCGTCTTCACGAGTGTCTCCTCGTCGACCCGCATGGCGAAGGGGGACGCGGGGAGAGACAGCAGCACTTCGCGCAGGTTGCACGCGTTCACGAGCACCTTCTCGGGCACTGTGCCGCGCAGCACATCGAGGGCAAGGTTCGCCTCGGCGGTCGAGGTGGCATTGAGTAGCACGCGCATGAGGTCGCGGTCGTCGCCCACATAGTGCGGACGCACCTGCGCCAGGCTTCCGGTGGCGGTCAGCACGGCAGTCCCTTGGCGGTCAGAGTTCGGGTCGTGTAGTCAGGTTCGGCGCAACACGGCCGCCGCTCCATCGTTCACTTCACGATTCATGTGACATCGGTCACACCGCTGACCGGCTCAGCCCTCGATCCGGGTCCCGCACCGACCCTCGACAGCTGCGAGCAGGTCCTCGGTCCGGCAGAGCGTCGCACGACGGCCTGTGGTCCGCGCGAACCAGGCGGCCGCGGCGACCTTCGGCGCGATCGAGCCCTCGGCGAGCTGTCCCGACGCGACCAGGTGGTCGGCTTCATCCGGCGTGATGCTCTCCAGGGCGCGCTGCTCGGGCGTGCCCCAGTCAAGGTAGACGGCGTCGGTCTCCATCAGTATGTAGAGCCGCGCGGCATCGAGCTGGTGGGCAAGGACCGCGCTCGTCCAGTCCTTGTCGATGACGGCGTCGCAACCGGCGTACATGCCGTCCGCGTCCTCGGTGACCGGTACGCCTCCGCCTCCCGCGGTGATCGGGATGACGCCGGCCGCCATCATCGCCTGTACAGCCTCTACTTCCACCACGCGCTTCGGGCGCGGGGAGGGGACTACTCGCCGGTAGCGACCGTCGTGTTGACGGGCCATGCTCCAGCCGGCTTCAGACCGGAGCCGATCGGCGTCGGCATCGGTGTAGTAGCCGCCGATCGGCTTGGTGGGGCGCTCGAAGGCTGGATCGGCCTCGTCAACGACGACCTGCGTGACTATCGCGGCGACCGGATGCGGGCAGTCTCGGCGACGCAGTTCGTTGCCGAGGGTCTGCTGGAGCATCAGGCCGATGCCGCCCTCGGAGTCCGCGCCCGCGATGTAGAGCGGCATGGGTGGAACGTGATCGCTGGCAAGTTCGCATCGCAGGACGATATTGCCCACGACAGGACCGTTTCCGTGCGTGATGACGATGTGAGCTCCGGCGCACAGGAGGTCGGCAACGCTGGCCATGGCCTCCCGGGCGCGGACGTACTGTGCCTCAAGGGAGCCATCGTCGCCCGAGCGGGCGATGGCGTTGCCGCCGAGTGCGATGACGAGCGTACCGAGCTCAGCTATCACCGAGGACTCCCTGCTCATTCAAGAATCTGTCCAGCACGTCGTCGAGCGTAGGCATACCAGCGTCCTTTACGTCGTAGTTGATGCGCACGTGAGGCTTGTCTATGTGGATGAGGCGTGCCAAGTCGATCGGCGTGCCGATGGCGACGACATCGCAGGGGGTCGCGTTGATCGTGGCCTCGAGGTCGGCCAACTGCTCGGGGGAGTATCCCATGGCCGGCAGTACTTTGGTCATATGCGGGTACGCCTTGAACGTGTCCTTGAGCGAGCCGACGGCGTACGGGGTGGGATCGACGAGGCCCGCCGCCCCGCCGTTCTCGGCGGACAACGCTGCGGCGCCGTACGGCATGCCGCCGTGGGTGACCGTCGGGCCATCCTCGACCGCGAGTACCATCTTGCCGCGCATCAGATCGTCATCGTCGGCATGGATGTCGAGGGCGGTGCGGATGAGGGTCGCGCCCGGGTTGAAACGCCGCGCGGTGGCGACGAGCTCCTCGACCTTGTCCGGCTCGGCGGTGTCGACCTTGTTGATCACGAGGACGTCGCCACGCAAGAAGTTGACCTCGCCCGGGTAGTACGCGCGCTCATGCCCCACCCGGTGGGGGTCGAGCGCCACGATCTCAAGGTCCGACTTGAAGAAGGGCCAGTCGTTGTTTCCGCCGTCCCAGACGATGACGTCGGCCTCGGCCTCTGCCGCCCGCAGAATGGCCTCGTAGTCGACGCCGGCCATCACGATGCCGCCGATCTCGATCAGCGGTTCGTACTCTTCGCGCTCCTCGACGGTGACGCCGAGGCGATCGAGATCTTCGATGCTGGCATAGCGTTCGACGGCCATCGCGGTCAGGTCCCTGTAGGGCATGGGGTGGCGAACATCGACCACGCGCAGACCGCGGGCGGTCAGGTGTTCGAAGACGCGCCTCGAGAGCCCCGACTTGCCCACGCCGGTGCGCACCGCGCAGACGCTGATGACGGGCTTGGTCGACTCGATCATCGAACGCTTGGGGCCGATGAGCCGGAAGTCAGCGCCGTGGGCGAGGACGAGCGAGGCCTTATGCATGAGGTCCGTGTGAGCGACGTCGGAATAGGCGAACACGACCTCGTCGGCGTCCAGCTCCGCGATGAGCCGCGCAAGTTCGGTTTCGGGATAGATCTCGATGCCGCCGGGATAGCGAGGTCCGGCCAGCGCGGCGGGGAAGGTGCGACCATCGATGCCGGGAATCTGCGTCGCGGTGAACGCCACCACCTCGACCGAGTCATCGTCGCGCAGCGCGACGAGGAAGTCATGAAAGTCGCGACCTGCTGCTCCCATGACGATCACGCGTCGGGTGTTGTTCTCTGACGCTGGCATGATGCTCCTCCCCTGAACGCTCGGCTCGGGCTGACACCGACTGCATAGAATTGCCGCCGTATCGCATAACATACCCTTGGCGTCGCTGCGGTGCCAGCCGACGCATGCGATATTCCCGCCACGGCCGATGCTGCTTCGCGTGGGAGTGGAACGCGCATCGTGTAAGGTGGCACGCGACCGTCGGCACGCCGTCTGCTTTAAGGTGGGGCATGACTGACTCAACGAACGACATCACCGCGGCCACGCCCCGCTCCGGCAGCCGGTTCACGCCGCGTGCCGGCGTGAAGGTGCAGCTGGCCGCTGCGGCGCTCATGTGGATGGTCGGTGCCGGGATCCTGCTGGTTCGTGGAACCGGCTACGTGAGTGGCCGCTACTGGCACGCGTGGGTTCTCGGCATCGCGCTCGCCTTGGGCGTCGTGAAGTCGCGCTACCTCCTGGACCGGATAGCCACCAAGGCCGTCGCTCGCATCAGGCAACGCGGCCGCGCCTGCTTCTTCGGCTTCTTTTCGGCGCGTTCCTGGGGGCTGGTCGCCCTCATGATGGGCGGCGGCATCCTCATCCGGAACCTCGTCGTGCATCCGGGCGTCATCGGCGCCGGGATCCTGGGTGCGCTCTACATCGGCATCGGGACCGCGCTGCTCATCGCCGACCGCGTCTTCTGGCTGGCGCTCATTGCGCCCGAGAAGGCTGATGTGCTGCCGGCCGAGCCCGCGGGTGAGACTACGCCCTGACCTACGCTTTCCCGCCCGGGCACGTCGCAGGTACAGTGGAGTGCGCCGAATTGGCCGCCCCGTCCGCTCGTACTCAGGAGTCATGCCGATGAAAGTCGTCGCCGTTTCCGGATCGGCCCGCCGTGGTGGCAACACCGCCCGCCTGCTTCAGGAGGCGCTGGCGCCGCTGCAGGCAGCCGGCCACGACTGTGAGCTCATCGAGATCGGCGGCCGCGAGGTGCGCGGCTGCACGGCATGCGGCAAGTGTCGCGAGATAGGTGACGGCGCCTGCCATGGCCGCCGCGATGCGGGCAACGACATCATCGCCTCGATCTTCGCCGCCGACGCGGTGCTGCTGGGTAGCCCCACGTATTTCGCCGACGTCTCCGCGGAGATGAAGGCGCTCATCGACCGCGCCGGTTACGTCGCCCGCTCGCGTCCCGAGCTGCTGCAGCGCAAGCCGGGGGCAGCCGTCATCGCCGTTCGCCGCGCCGGAGCCATGCACGCCTTCGACACGATCAACCACTTCTTCCTGATCAGCGAGATGATCGTGGTCGGCTCGAGCTACTGGAACATCGGTATCGGCCGGGAGAAGGGTGAGGTCGCCGAGGACGCCGAGGGCATGCGCACGATGACCCGGCTCGGCGAGAACATGGCGTGGGTCATGGAGCGGCTGCACGCCGGGAACTAGGCCGCCGGGCGATCGCTACTCGGGGATAGGTGAGGGGTTCTCGATGCGAGTCGGCGCCGTGCCGGTCATCTCGATGCCGCCATTCACGATGCGCGCCGACTCGATGCGCAGGCCGGGCGCCGCGGCGATGAAGTCGTTGAGGTAGGACTCGGTCACGCTCACGAGCTGGCCGAGCTGCCCGCCCTTGAGCTTGAAGCCCTCGACCGACGCCTCGGCACCGCTCTTCGACAGGCGCACGCGGCCGTTCTCGAAGACGACCGGCGCGAGAGCCTTCGCCGAGTACGACGAGTCGTCCACGCGCATGGTGGCGTCGATCTGCGCTACGCCCGCCTCGGGGAACCCCACCTGCGCGCGCTTGAGTCCGACTTTCGCTCCCGCCGACTCGGTCGAGAAGCGGTAGACCGCGAGCAGAGCGCTCACTTCCTCGGCGGTGAACGTCGCCGAGAACGGGTGCGATCCCGTTGCGCGCACCTTCGTGACATCGACGGGTCCGGCAGGGTAGGTCGCTTCGACGCCCGCCTTCGCCATCGCCGAGGACCAAGCGCTCTGCTGCTCGGCGAACCCGCCCGGCGTGCCACTCGAGCGCCCCAGCGCCCAAACGGTCAGCGCCGCGAAGCCGATGACGACCGCGACGGCGATGCCGATCCCCACGATGGCGCCCCTCGACAGCCTTCGCTTGGGCCTTCCCGCGCCGACTGCTACCTGCTGTTCCTCGCTCATTTCGGGCACGAGCGCGTCCTTCCGGCCTGGCTGCCTCCCCGCACTTCGGGAGCCGGGGCAAATGGTACCCTACGACGACAGGGGATTGGCTTCGGGAGGGTCGTTGCATCAGTTCGCCGATCACGCGCTCACGTCTCGTCTTGAGGCGCTTTCCGCCGAGGAGATGCGGCGTTTCGTCGAGACCGCCCGCGCCAGCGATCCGTACTCCGATGCGGCGCTTCTCGAGGTGGCCGGCGGCGTCGCGGTGTACCTCGGCGAAGGCTCGCCGGTGAACCAGGCTATCGGCCTGGGCCTGCAGTCAACCGCGGTCACCGCCGAGGACGCACGAGCGCTCCACTCGTTCTACGCCGACCGGGAGCAGCAAGGCGTTGCCGTTCTCTCGCCGTTCGTCGATCGCAGTCTGTTGCTCCGGATGGCGGACCTCGGGTGGAGGCTCGATGGCTTCGAGAACGTGCTCGTGCGCGCCTACGAGGCGCATGACAGACTAGTGGATGTGCAGTCGGACGTGGACATTCGCGTGATCGATACCGACGAAGGACGCGCCGTATGGGCACACGTCGCTGCGGTCGGGTTCTCGGCGCCGCTCGAACCACCGGCTTCGCACTTGGCGCTGTCCCGCGTCGTCGCGGACCGGCCCGGCACGACCTTGCTCATGGCGTTCGTCGATGGCCGCCCCGCCGGGACCGGCGAACTCTACGTGCAAGACAGCATCGCCTGGTTGTCGGCCGACGCCACGCTCCCGGAGTTTCGCCGACGCGGGGTGCAGCGTGCGTTGCAGCTGGCGCGGCTGAAGCTCGGTGCGGAGAGGGGATGCGAGTTGGCTGTGACCGAATCATCACCGGGCAGCGGCTCCCAGCGAAACATGGAGCGTCTCGGCTTTCGCGTCGCCTACACACGCGTAGATCTCGTCTCACCGCCGGTTCTTCAGCCCGGCCCCCACGAAAGGACACGACATGCCGAGTGACATCAGCCCGAGACGGATAGCATTCATCGGCACGGGAGTCATGGGCACGTCCATGGCTGGGCACCTGCTGCGCGCCGGCCACGAGCTGACCGTCTACTCCCGCACTCGAGCGAAGGCCGAGGCCCTGATCGCTGCAGGAGCCGCGTGGGCCGACAGCCCCGGCGCGGCGGCGCACGAGGCAGATGTCGTCATCACCATGGTTGGCTATCCCAGCGATGTGGAGGAGGTCTACCTCGGGGTGGACGGCATCCTGGACAACGCCGCCAAGGGCAGCCTTCTCATCGACATGACGACCTCGTCGCCGGGATTGGCGACGCGCATCGCCGAGGAGGCCGCGCAGCGAGGCCTCAGGATGCTCGACGCACCGGTCTCGGGTGGCGACGTGGGGGCCCGGAACGCCACGCTCACCATCATGGTAGGCGGCGCCGAGGCAGACTTCGAAGCGGCCGTCCCGGTGTTCGAGGTACTCGGCAAGAGCATCGTGCTGCAGGGCGGACCGGGCGCGGGCCAACACGCCAAGATGGCCAACCAGGTGGCGATCGCCGGCTCCATGCTGGCGACCGTGGAGATGCTCGCGTATGCCCAAGCGGCTGGTCTCGATCGTGCCAAGGTTCTCGCGTCCGTCTCAGCGGGCTCGGCTGCCTCGTGGTCGCTCACCAATCTCGCGCCGAGGATCCTGTCCGGCGACCTTGCGCCCGGCTTCTTCGTGAAGCACTTCGTGAAGGACCTGCGCATCGCGATCGCCGAGGCGGACGAGCGAGGGGCGGCGCTGCCGGGACTCGAGCTGGCGAAGCGGCTCTACCAGCTCCTTGAGCAGTCGGGCGGCTCCGAACTCGGTACGCAGGCTTTGTGGTTGCTCTACGCAGACGAACAGGCCCGGGTCGCAGCAGGCGTCGACCCGTCCGCTCGGGCAGGGGCCATCACAGCGTGAACCAGACTGCCGCGGTCATAGCATCGACGTTCGGCGGCCTCACAGCAGGCGCCGTCGTGGGCTGGGTCGTGGGTCGTCGCCTCAAGCTTCACGGCATCGCATGGTTCATCGGCGTGGCGGGATGCTTTCTGGTCTGCACCTACATGGCGTTCCAGGCCGCTGTCGGTGGGGAGGCGTTGGCTGCCGATGCTTGGCTGGGCGCCGCCTTCGGCTCGATGACGGCAGTCAAGTACGCTGCAGGTCTGCTGCCCGGTACGGGCGCGTCGGAACCGGCGCGCGAGCCGCTGTCAGCCGATGCGCCCCAGACTGGTGCACCCGCGTCGGACGACCGCACAGACGGTGCGGCCGGAGAGTCCGAGCAGGAGAGTTAGACCGTCTCGACCGCCTGCGCGGTGATGTCGGGCACGGAAGCGTCCACGAAGCTCGCGGCCGCCATGCCGGCGTGAGCTGCCTTGGCACCCTGGATGAGCGCGTCCGACCGGACGATCATCGACTGCAGGTCCGCCAGCACGCGCACACGGTCCTCCTCCGAGAGGTGGCCTGTCACGCCCGCGGCCCAGTCATCGGACATCTTGCCGATGGGCTGTGAGAGGCGACGGCCCTCATCGGTGAGGTCCACGGTGCAGGCGCGGGAGTCGCGCGTACACTCGGTCTGCGTCACCAGGCCGAGCCGCAGTAGGGCCTGTACGTTCCGGGATATCGTTCCCTTGTCCACGCCGAGCGCGCGAGCGATCTCGTTCTGCGTCTCTCCGGAGTTACCCTCCCAAAGGTAGACGAGTAGCGGGACGTGGGCGCTTGAGACGCCGTAGGGGGCAGTCACGGTGTCGAGATACGACTGGTAGCTTCGCGATAGGTAGTTGACCGCGCGACCGTACGACTGGAGAGCGAAATCGCTCGGGTTATGGGCGTCGTCTCTTGCTCGGCCTTCCCCGCGTGCCTTCTTGCTCATGCCGCCCCCTCGCCGCAGTCCGCATCATTCTGCCGCCATTGTGCCAGCGGAGCGCGGGATATTCCAGTGGGTAAGCCGTGGTACTAGCAACTAACCCGCGGTAACTTCGCGAGTGGCTGCAGGAACGCCGTGAGCGGCTTGTCTCGCGCGGGCGGTGAATGGCTCCTCAGCTGTGATGGGCGCGTCTTCCCCTATCGGGAGTCACATCATGTCGAGGAGCTGCCTGATGCGTTGTGGCTGGAAATCGACGCACACCTCTTCGCCGATCTCGAAGGTCGGTGTGTGGAGTCGGCCTTCGTTGTGAGAGGCGGCCCTTTCACGCGCCACGGCGTCCTGATCAACATCTATCTCGACGTAGGAGATGCCCTCGCGGTCGAGCCAGTCGCGGGCGCGCCGACAGTCGGGACACCATGAGCGGCAGTACATCAGCACCCCGTCGGACAAGGTCTCCTGTCGGTCGGGGGACACGGGTGCATCGGATCCGGTCTGGGGGGACGACTCTGCAGCGAGGAGGCGGCCGGCCGACTCGGGTTCCAGCTTGGCCAGCTCGGCGAAGAGCGTCTCGTTATCGGGCTGGTCGGCGATGTCGTGGACGTCCACGTACCGAACGATGCCTTCTGCATCCAGGATGAACAACGCTCGCTCTGAGTGGCCGTCCTCATGCCGGAACACGCCCCACGCCTCAGCGGCAGCTCCATGCGGCCAGAAATCCGAAAGCAGCGGGAAGCTGATGCCCCCCAAGGACTCCGCCCACGCCATCAGCGCCGGCACATGGTCAACGCTCACACCCATGACCTGGGTGTTCATCCCCTCGAAGCGGCTGAGCGCCTGCTCGTACGAGGGGATCTGGTTGGTTCAAACGGGAGTGAATGCGAGAGGGAAGAACGCGATCACGATGTTCTTTCCGCGCAGTTCATCAAGGCTGACGATGTCTCCGAGATGGCTCGGCAGAGAGAGTGAAGGGGCCTGTTCGCCCACCTGGGGAAGCGGCATGACGAAAGCCCCTTTCGGATGTCGGGCGGACTCATTGCGTTCATACCCCACCGGTACGGCGGGCCGTTGGACCCCTGTCCTCAGATTGTTGCGGTGTGGACGAATTGTGTGGGTCTTCTCATGTGGCCGCCATGGCATGCCTCCTGCACTAACGCGCGTATCGTGAACACGCGAAACCAAGTCTCCCGCGCTATCGGGATCCTCATAGAGTCCGTCCGCTCGACGTCGTTGCCACCGTCAGTCGTCACCGTGCAGAACCGTTTCGCCCTCGCCATGATGCTCGGGGCACTTCTGCTGGTCGGCGGGGCGGCCTTTGCGGTCGCTCAGGCGCGCGCAGGTCTGGGCGCCGACGTGCCCGTGAACGTGACAGCGCGGCCCGGCGATACGACGGCGACGGTCGCGGTCGTTAGCTGGGAGCCGGGCACGGCCGATAGCGACGGCACCGAGTACCGCGTGTGGCGTGCAGCCATGCCTGACGGACGTGCCTACCTGATCGGTTCGACCGACCAGCAGCTCTACGAGGACACGTTCTCCTCGGAGGGGCAGAGCTACTACTACCGCGTAAGCGCGGTCACCGGCCAGGGACAGTCGGCGCTGTCGGACCCTGCGGGCCCCATCGTTGCCCGTGACACGCTCTCGCCCCACGGCACCGCCAACGAGGGATCGCGTACCTGCGCCCAGTGTCATTCGACTCACGTGGCTGCTGTCGACGGCACGCTCGCGCGGCCCGCGTCCGTGCCCTCGGGCGACTCGGGCGTCTGCTTCTCGTGCCACTCGGGTGTCGGGTCCAAGTACGACGTGTTCGATGGCGCCGATGACTCCTTCGCCCTGACGAGCGGTCACTCGATCGAGGAGACCGGCGATGCCGCCAACACCACGGCCTCGTGCGCCAGCTGCCACAGCCCCCACTTGGACCCGGCCAAGAACCCGCGCAACCCCCAGCCGGTGATCCAGGGTCGGACCACTGCCGGCGGAAACACCGCGTGGTGTCTCAGCTGCCATGCGAAGCCGTCCGGCTGGACGAGCGCGACGCCCTATCCCGACGTGGCTGCGCCCAAGACCAACTCGGCGGGCTATCCCGTGCTCGGCACCTTCCCCGGTGAGGCGGCGTACCTTGCTGACTCCAACCCGCACGGCTCACTGCCGGCGTCCTCGGCAGCAGGGCGGACGAAGGGCGACTGCCTGAATTGTCATGCGGCGCATCGCGGACCGAGTGCCTACGACGGGCTTGTGGCGCAGTACCGGCCCACGACGCAGAGCACGCTCGCGACCGACCAGACGCAAGGCACGTACGCGGCCGCGTGCTTCTCGTGTCACGGTGGCGCGCCGTCGAGCGCAGCGGCGAGCGGGGCCGCGGACATCAAGCAGTTCGCCACTGCGGACAACTCCACCGCCGGTCACCGCATCCGTACGCAGGGCGGCAACCTGCCGGTCGGCTCGCCGCTTCCGTGCTACGACTGCCACAACCCTCACGGATCGACGAGGGGCAACGCATCGCTCATCGCCGATACGCGGGGCGCGTCGCTTGAGACGTCCTCGGCATCCGGGTCTCGGCGGTTCTGCTTCAGCTGTCACACGAGTTCAGACGGGGCTTTCGGCTGGGACGGCGGCGCGGCGGCCTACTCGGCGGTGAGCGCCTCTGACACGGTCGAGGGCATCCCGCGCACGGGCGGCGTGCTCGCGCTGCCGGACACCGAGCAGCATCGAGTCACGGGCACGGCCGCCTGCAGCAGTTGTCACGGTCATTCGTACGAGGCCGGGGGAGCGAACGTCCACAACCCGACCACCGGCGCGCCGTCCGGCGGTCAGGCGTGCCTGTCCTGCCACCAGGGAGGGACCGGCTCGACGGTGACCACCGCATCGGCAGACGCGTCGGGCGCCATCGCTCCCACCATGTTCTCGGCGGCTGTCGACACGAGCGCGACGGTTGCGTCGGCTGACACGACCGCCAGCAACGTGACGATCCCGTATGCCATCGGCGTGGAGCCGAGTGCCACGGCGGCACCCGAGTCCTCGGCAACGACGACGGACACGGCCACGGCGACCGTCAGCTTCCGGCACCTGAGCGGCACGACTATCCGCTCGGGCGACGCGACGTTCGGGCCCGGCAGCGTGCCCGACCCCACCGACGGAGCGCAGTGCCTCGCGTGCCACCGCGACCACGACCGGTTCCTCGAAGACGGTGGGAACAACCTCAAGCCGGTGTGGCCCTAGGCGAGCTTTCGCCGGCGTGCGTGAGAGTGTCGCCACCGTGTGTCATCATCTGAAGGTGGGGAAGGGCTCTACCGACCAAGGGATGTGACCATGGCTGACGACAGCCACGCACTCGCCGTATTCATAGACTTCGAGAACCTCGCCATAGGCATGGAGCGCCGAGGAGGCCGCGGACGCGGCAGGGGCTCGAGTGCCACCCTTGATATGGGTCGCGTATTCGAGCGACTCGTGGAGAAGGGGCGCATCGCTGCCAAGCGCGCCTATGCGGACTGGAGTCGGTTCGAGAGCTACCGGACGCCGCTCCACGAGCTCGGCATCGAGCTGACCGAGATTCCCGAGCGTGCGATGACCGGCAAGAACTCCGCCGACATCCGCCTGGTCGTTGACGCCATGGAGCTTGCGTACGCCAAAGAGCACATCGACACGATCGTGATCGTGTCCGGCGACTCGGACTTCACGCCGCTCGTGTCGAAGCTCAAGGAGAACGGCAAGACGGTCATCGGCCTGGGGCTACGCGAGTCGACGAGCGATCTGCTGGCTGCGAACTGCGACGAGTTCATCTACTACGAGGACATCGGCGCACCGGCCGGCGCTCCTTCCATCGGGGCCAACGTCACCCGCAACAAGAAGCCGGCCTTCAAGCTGCTCTTCGAGACGATAGAGGGTCTTCAGCGCGAGAACGTCGAGGTCATGCACTCGTCGCTCGTCAAAGACACCATGAAGCGCAAGCAGCCGTCGTTCACCGAGAACGCGTACGGATACCGTTCCTTCACGCAGCTGCTGGAGGACGCTCAGGGGCTTGGGTACATCTCGCTTCGCAAGGACTCCAAGAGCGGCACCTACGTCGTCGAGGGTTTCACCGGCTCGTGACCCGCGTCACATGCGGCACCCGCCAGGGGTGAAGCGGGCGTCCCGAAGTGCCGACATGGTAGAATGGCGGCGCCCGGAGACGCCGTCTTGACCACACTCACCCGAGGCCCCATGAACCGCTCCTCCCGAACCGTCATCCGAGTCGCCCTCGCCGCGTGCATCGCATGCGCCGCGATGGCGCCCGCGAGCGCGTTCGCCATCACTCGCTCGGCTGTCGTCACCAGGGCGCGCACGTGGGTGGTCAAGAACACGGCGTACTCGCAGTCGCGCTACGCGACCGTGGGCGGCGACCTCATACCTTCTACGACGTCATCGCCGAGTCGGTATGGCTATCGCACTGACTGCTCCGGGTTCGTCTCGATGAGCCTGGGGCTGGTCTCCAGCACGACTGGCGCTCCGCTGTCACTCGACACGGCCTCGCTGCCCTATCGGTGTACCGAATTGACGGGCACCGTGACTCAGCAGAAAGCCCAGCTCAAGCCGGGGGACCTCATCATCAAGCCGAAGACGAGCACCTACGGTGGCCACGCCATCGTCTTCGTGCGCTGGCTGGACACGGGCCGCACGAAGTTTCTCGGCTACCACGAGCGGGGAACGGCGTATGGCACCGTCGCGAATGAGATCCCGTATCCCTACTGGAACAACGACACGCGGTTCCGGCCGTTCCGCTACAAGTCGATCGAGGACGAGCGGTTGCGGCGTTCGCTGCTGTGGCCGCCGGTTGTGAAGCCGGCCGGCACCGTGAGCACAAGTGCACTGCCGTCGGTCGGAGTCCCGGCCGTGGGCGCGACCGTCGGCTTCCCTGCGACGACCACGCCGTGACGGGGCGCTACAGCTACTTCGCGCCCTGTCCCGCCGGCGTGGAGCCCTTCCTCGCCGATGAACTGCGGCGTCTCGGTATACGGGGCGTGCGTCCCCAGCGCTCGGGTGTCCTGTTCACGGGCGGGGTCGCCGAGGGGCTGCGCGCGCTGTACTGGACACGACTCGCATCCCGAGTGCTCCTGACGCTCGCCTCGGTCGACGCTTCCTCGGCTGAGGCGCTGTACGACGGTGTGCGCGAGCTGCGCTGGGAAGATCACATGACCGCCGATGGCACCCTCGCGGTGGACGCAGGCGGCACCAACGATGCATTGCGCAACACGCAGTTCACCGCGGTCAAGGTCAAAGACGCGATCGCTGACCGGTTCCGCGACCTCAGCGGTGGCCGGCCGAGCGTCGACGTGCGTGACCCTGACCTGCGTATCAACGTCGCGGTTCGTTCCGGCAAGGCGACGATCTCGCTCGACCTCGCCGGGCAACCGCTCCACAAACGCGGCTACCGCGAGCAAGGCATCCAGGTCGAGGCGCCGATGAAGGAGACGCTCGCCGCTGCGGTGCTCGAGGCCGCGGGATGGCGGGAGATCGCCGAGGCGGACGGGGCGTTCCTCGACCCGATGTGCGGCTCGGGAACGCTCGCCATCGAGGCCGCGCTCATGGCCGCGGAGATCGCCCCGGGCCTCATCAGACCCTCGCACCCGGTTCAGCGCTGGCTCGGTTTCGACGCCGAGGCGTGGGCTCGTATGGTGTCCGATGCAGAACGCCGTCGGGAAGCCGGGCTATCGCGGCTTCCGGTGATCTCCGCATCCGACCACGACCCGCGCGCGGTCGACATCGCACGCCGGTGCGCCGCTCGCGCAGGACTCGAGTTCCTGATCGACATCGAACGGCGCGACATCGCCGAGCTTGAGCCCCCGTCGGATGCGACGCCCGGACTCATCGCGACCAACCCGCCGTGGGGCGAGCGCCTGTCCGACCGAGCCGAACTGCCTGCGCTGTACTCGGCGTTGGGCTCGCGGCTCGGAGCCTTCGAGGGCTGGCGGCTCGCGGTGGTCTCGCCCGATCCGGCACTCGCCAAGGGTCTCGGACTCGTCACCGGTAGCGCGCTCGTTCTCGGCAGCGGGAAGGGCGTGGCGACCGTCACCACGTTCCCGGAGCTGGGCCCGAAGGCAGTCGCGCTGCCACCGTCGGCATCGCAGGGAGAGCGTCGCGAGCAGGGTGCGTCAGCGGACGCTTTCGAGAACCGGCTGCGCAAGATGGCCAAGCACTACGGCAAGTGGGCTCGTCGCGCAGGCGTCACCTGCTATCGAGTCTACGATGCCGATCTCCCGGACTACGCGCTCGCGGTCGACCTGTACGAAGGAACAGGTCCCGACGCCGGTCGCCGTTGGGCACACCTCGCCGAGTATGCGCCGCCGGCAGGTATCGACCCAGACCGCGCGTCGGCACGCCTCGACACGGCAGTAGCCATCGCCGCGGAGTCGCTCGAGGTCGAAGAGGTCTTCGTCAAGCGGCGCGAGCGCCAGCGTGGTACCGCGCAATACGAGCGCGTCGAAGCAAGGGGCGCCACGGGCGTAGTGGCCGAGAATGGCCTGCTCTTCGAGGTCAACCTCTCCGACTACCTGGACACGGGGCTGTTCCTCGACCACCGCGACACCCGCGCCTGGGTGCGCGAACTGGCGCCCGACAAGCGATTCCTCAACCTGTTCGCTTACACGGGCACGGCGAGCGTGTACGCCGCCGCGGGTGGGGCGCGCGAGACCACGACCGTCGACCTCTCGGCGACCTACCTCGAGTGGGCGCAGCGCAACTTGGCACTCAACGGCTTCGACGGGGCGGCTCATCGGGTCGAGCGCGACGACACCTTCGCGTGGCTTCACCGTGCCAGGCAGAACGGCCGCAAGTTCGACTTGGTCTTCTGCGACCCGCCCACCTTCTCATCATCGAAGCGCATGGACGGCACCTTCGACGTCCAGCGGGATCACGTACGCCTGTTGCACGCCATCCACCAGGTGCTTGCCGAGAACGGGCTCGTCATCTTCTCCTGCAACCGTCGTTCGTTCACACTCGAAGAGGTCCCGCTGACCGATCTCGGGTTCGAAGTCCGCGACGTGACCGCGAGGACCATCCCGAAGGACTTCGAACAGCGGCCCGGGGTACACAGGTGCTGGACGCTCAGGACGGTCTCTGCGGGTGACGACGCTTAGAGGAGGTGGACGGTGACTCGGCCGGAGCTGCCCGAGTACACCGTGCGCCGCAGCGCCCGCGCACGCCGCATACGGCTCTCCGTCTCTCCGCATCACGGACTCGTCGTCGTGGTGCCCGACCGTTGGAGGGGCGACCCAGACGAGATCGTCGCCGGCAAGCGTGACTGGGCCGAACGAGCACTCGCCCGTGTCGCTGACCGCCGAGCAGAACTCACGAGCGGCGCCGAGGCGCTGCTTCCTTCCGAAGTCCCGCTGCGCGCTTTCGGCGAGACGTGGCCGGTCGAGTACCGGGCGAGCGCCGCGAAGTCGTGTTCGGCCTTCTTCGGCGACGGCGTGATCGTCGTCAGCGGCGCCATCGATGACGCCGATGCCTGTCTTGCCGCGCTCCGGCGATGGCTGGCGCGCACGGCAGCCGAGCGGCTCCCGCTGCTCCTCGGCGAGCTTGCCCATGCGCACGGGCTCACGCCTACGAAGGTACGGGTCGGCGGGGCGCGGACACGGTGGGGTTCGTGCTCCGGCCGAGGCACCGTGTCGCTCAACCGGAACCTCGTCTTCCTGCCGTCTCACCTCGTTGACGCGCTCATCCTGCATGAACTCGCGCATCTGCGGGTCATGGACCACTCGCCGCGCTTCTGGTCGCTGCTCGGCCTCATGGACCCGGACGCGCTCGACAACCGGGCCCAGCTGCGGGATGCCGGCCGCTTCGTGCCGGGGTGGGCCGATGTCTGAGCGCCTGCCGCGGCCGCTGCGCGCCGCCTACGAGGTCGTCCAGGCGACCGTCGCTGAGGGCGGCGAGAACGACCTGATGCTCTTCTCGGCGGCTATGGCCTACTCGCTCGTGGTGTCGCTGGCGCCGCTCACCATCGCGCTCAGCGTGCTGGGCGCCAATCTCGCCAAGTACGACGTGTTCCTCGGCAGCCCTTTGTCGGCGGCGACCGCCGAGCAGGCGGTCTCGGCATCGTCACGGGTTGCCGGGGCCGGTTCATTCGGACTCGTCATCGTCGGGCTGCTTGTCCTCTATGGCGCGAGCTCACTGTTCGTGATCCTGGTGCAGGCGTTGAATCGCATTTGGAGACAGGGCTCGCTCACGGGCGCGCGCAGTTTCATGAGGCATCACGCCTTCGCCCTGCTCCTGCTTGTCGTCGCGGGGCTGGGGCTGTTCGCATCGGCGGTCCTCGGCATCGCTATTGCGAGCCTGACGGAGGTGCTGGTGGTCGCGGGGAGCCGAGCCGGTCTCGATCTTGCGTGGCTCACGGAGCTCACCGGCAGCCGGTGGATACTCGACTTCACGTTCGCGGCCGTCGTCTACACCACCGCCTTCGCCACGGTGCCAAGGATCAGGCCACGCCTACGTGACGTGGTGCCGGGCGGGCTGATCACGGCCGGTGCCTATGCGCTGGGACAGTGGGGGCTCGCGTACTACCTCAGCGTGTCCACGCGCTTCAGCGCGCTGGGCTCGTTCGGCGCGGTTCTCGCCTTCCTCGTGTGGGCGTACTACACCGCGGCTATCGTCTTGTGGGGAGCGGAGTTGACCTATCAGCTCGCCAAGCGCCGCGCTCTTGCGCGGGGCGGTGCGCACTCCGAACCGTACCTCCAGCAGTCTGCGTAAAGCTCGCTCGCTCGATACGCCAAGGCGCATACCTGACACCCGGAGTTCCGCTGTCGTACAATATGCGTTCACCCTAAGGGCGCCCTGGGCGCCTCGCGTGTTCTAAAGGCACCCCGAAGGCCCTCCAGGGCCTTCATGTATCGAGTATCCAGGAGGCTTATCGGTGGAGAAGATGCAGATCTGGGAGCTTCCGGTGGAGAGCCATCTCGGCAGCGTTCCGGTGAAGCTTGACGATACGACCCTTCGCGATGGCGAGCAGACCGCAGGTGTGGTCTTCACCAACGAGGAGAAGGTCCGCATCGCGAAGATGCTTGACGAGATCGGGATCGACCAGATCGAGGCCGGCATACCGGTCATGGGCGGGGACGAACGCGAGGTCATTGAGGAAATCGCGCATCTCGGGCTGCGCGCGTCGGTCCTCGGCTGGAACAGGGCCAACGTCGCCGACATCCAGACTTCTATCGACTGCGGCGTTGACGCCGTGGCGATCTCGCTCGCCACGAGCGACATCCACATCCAGACGAAGCTGCAGAAGGACCGGGCCTGGGTGCTCGACTCGATCCGCAAGTCGGTGGCGTTCGCCAAGAGCCACGGCGTCTACGTCTCTGTCAACGCCGAGGACGCCTCGCGCACCGAGTTCGGCTTCCTGCTCGAGTACGCTGCTGCAGCGAAAGCGGAGGGCGCCGACCGCCTGCGCTTCTGCGACACGATCGGCATCATGGAGCCCTTGCGGACGTACAAGGTCATCAAGGAGCTCATCGAAGCCACGGGCCTCGAAGTCGAGATGCACACGCACAACGACTTCGGGATGGCCGTAGCGAACGCCATCGCTGGCATCCACGCCGGTGCCACCTGGGTGAACGTCACGGTCGGCGGACTAGGCGAGCGGGCTGGCAATGCCGCCCTCGAGGAAGTGGTCATGGCGCTCAAGTATCTCGAAGGCCTCGACCTCGAGTTCGACACGAAGCGCTTCTCGGAAGTGGTCGATTACGTGATGACCGCCGCCGGGCGTACCGTTCCTGCGTGGAAGCCTGTCGTGGGTACCAACATGTTCGCGCACGAGAGCGGCATCCACGCCGACGGCGTCATCAAGAACCCGAAGACCTACGAGGTGTTCAGCCCCGACGAGGTGGGGCTCGCCCGCCAGATCGTCGTGGGAAAGCACTCCGGCAGCCGCACGATCGAGATGAAGTTCGCCGAGTACGGGATCCCCGTGACCCGGGAAGAGGCGACGGCGATCCTGCCGCTCGTGAGGCAGCGCACCATCGACCTCAAGCGACCGATGTTCGACAAGGAGCTCGTCGAGCTTTACAACGAGTACCGGACGTCCCGGCCGTCAGCAGGCTAACCACCCGCCGACGGCTCCGACCTCACCAAGGAGCTGATCCGCATTGCCCGGTAAGACCATCGCCGAGAAGATCTTCTCGGAGCACTCAGGAACCGACGCGCACGCCGGCGACATCGTCGTGGCCGACGTCGACTTCGTGATGGGCCAGGACGGCACGTCGCCGCTCGCCATCCGCGCGCTGCAGAACATGGGCGTGGACAAGGTGTTCGATCCGGAGAAGGTGGCGCTGGTCATGGACCACAGCTCACCCTCGCCGCTCGAGGGCGTCAGCGCCCTGCACACGATGATGCGCGAGTTCGGCAAGCAGACCGGCGCTACCGTCTATGACGTGGGCGAGGGCGTGTGCCATCAGCTCATCCCCGAGAAGGGGCACGTCGTCCCCGGCGACCTCATGGTCGGCTGTGACTCGCACACGTGCACGTACGGTGCACTCAACGTCTTCTCGACCGGTGTCGGATCTACCGACGGCGCGGCCGCGATGGCCGCCGGCAAGCTGTGGTTCAAGGTGCCCGACACCATGAAGGTCACCTACAACGGAGCCATGCAGCCGGGCGTCTTCTCCAAGGACCTCATCTTGTACCTCGCCGGCCAGATCGGTGTGGACGGCGCTACGTACGAGGCGATCGAGTTCCACGGCCCGGTCATCGACGAGCTGTCGGTGGAGGGACGCATGACCATCAGCAACATGGCGATCGAGGTCGGCGCCAAGGCCGGTCTCATGAAGGCCGACGACAAGACGCTTGCCTGGTTCGAAGGGCGTGGCGAGAAGTCGCCGCATCCGGCGGACCCCGACGCGGACGCCGTGTACGCCAAGGAGCTCACCTTCGACGCGAGCGCCATCGGTCCGCAGATCTCCAAGCCGCACGCGGTCGACAACGTCTCGCCGATCGAGGAGGTCGAGGGCACGCCGATCGCCGAGGGCGTTCTCGGCACGTGCACGAACGGTCGCCTCGAGGACCTCGCGATCGCGGCCACGATCCTCGAGGGTCGCCGCGTGCATCCGGACGTCCGGTTCATCGTGGCGCCGGCTTCTCGGCAGATCCTGCTCGACGCCATCGAGGCTGGCTACATCCAGACGCTCGTGGCAGCGGGCGCGGCGCTCGTGACCCCTGGCTGCGGTCCCTGCGTGGGCACGCACAACGGCGTCCCGAGCGACGGCGAGAACGTGATCTCCACGGCGAACCGGAACTTCAAGGGTCGCATGGGCAACAGCAACTCCTTCATCTATCTCGGAAGCCCGGCCACGGTGGCGGCCTCCGTGATCGAGGGCAAGATCACCGACCCGCGCAAGTACTTCGCCGGCTAGAGGACACGACGAACGGCCACTTCGGGCAGGGAGACACGACAGATGGAACTCAAGGCGAAGGCCTTCAAGTACGGCGATGACATCAACACCGACTACATCATCAGCGGCAAGTACAAGTTCAAGTCCGCCGATATGGAGGCCATGGCGGTACACGCCATGGAGGAGCTCGACCCCGACTACTACGAGAAGGTGAAGCCGGAAGGCGGTTTCCTCGTGGCGGGAAAGAACTTCGGCATGGGCTCGAGCCGGGAGCAGGCGCCGCTCGTCCTTATCCACAGCAACACCAAGGCGGTTCTCGCGAAGAGTTTTGCCCGCATCTTCTATCGCAACGCGATCAACACCGGCCTGCCGGTCGTCGAGTGCGACACCGACCTGATCGATGACGGCGACGAGCTGGTCGTGGATCTCGAAGCAGGTGTCGTGCGCAACGTGACGAAGGGAGCGGATATCCCGTTCCCGCCGCTGCCGCCCGTCATGGCGCAGCTGCTGGCCGACGGCGGGCTGGTGGAGCACTTCAAGAAGCATGGCGGGTTCAACCTGTAGTCGAGAGCGCCTTTGTGCGCACGGGAGCCAATGATGGCCGAGAACCGTCCGATGTCTTTCAGCCCTACCGATGACAAGAGCGAAGTCGCGCAGCGCGCGCTTGGCGACACGAAGGTGCTCGCGGAGGTCGTCGCTGCCCTTGCGGGTGACGATCGCCGCCTGCGCCAGTTCGCCGCGAGCGTGGTGCACGACATAGCGATCCACGAGCCGGCGGTCCTCAAGGACCACGCCGAGCAGCTCGCCGACGCGCTCCATCGCCCCGAGTCGCAGACGCGCTGGGAGGTACTGGGGGCGTTCGAGAAGCTCGTCGGCGTGGATGCACGCTGCGTGGACAAGGCGCTCGGCGGAGCCGAGACCGCCCTGCATGACGAGGAATCCGGTGTCGTGCGCCTGGCGGCCTTCCGTCTGCTGGCCGCCTATGGAGCGACAACCGCGCACCGCTCAGACCGCGTCTGGCCGCTTCTGGCCGAGGCGGTGCGCTGCTACCACGGCGACCCCGAATTCCAGGCGATGCTCTCGGGCGTCTACCGGATGGTCTCGGGCAACGCCTCCGACGAGGTCAAGTTGTCGGCAGCCGAGCTCATGGCATTCGACGCCGAGAACGGCAAGGGGCTGCTCAAGCGCCGCGCGTCCCGCATCGTCGCCTGCGCGCCCAAGAAGGGCCGCAAGAAGAAGTAGGCGACTTCGCGTATCGGATCGTCTCCGCGGCCACCTTTCACCGGGTGGCCGCGAGCGTTTCCGGGAGGGGCGCCGCCAGCGCGCGTGCTAGAAGTCGACGTAGATGAACTCGCTCGCGCCCGTGCTGAACAGCACCACTGCGACGATCATCGCGGCCCACAGGAGCCCCCACGCCACGTCGGTCGCGAGCTCTCGCCATCGCGGGCTCACAGGCCGCCTCCTACGAGCATGCGCAGCATCTCGACGAAGCGCGCGAACGGCATCGCGAACAGGCCCCATCCGAGCGTGACGAGCGCGAACGTGAACACGCCGCTCGCGAGCATCCCCGCTCCGCGAAGCACGCGCGCGTCCTCGGCAGGCATCGGGAGGAGTGGCTTGAGCTTGACGGTGTAGACGCGGTGGCCGGCAAGAAGCGCTCCGTGGTAGAGCCCCCAGCCGAGGAAGTTCCACGCGGCGCCGTGCCACAGGCCCGAGATCGCGAACGCAGCGAGCAGGTTCAGGCACTGCCGGGGCAGCGAGCACCGTGAGCCGCCGAGCGGGATGTAGACGTAGTCGCGGATCCAGCTCGTGAGCGACATGTGCCACGAGCGCCAGAACGCGGCGATGTCGGTCTTGAGGTACGGCCAGTCGAAGTTCTCGGGAACCCGCACGCCGAAGAGCCGCGCCGAGCCGATGGCGATGTCCGAGTAGCCGCTGAAGTCGAAGTAGATGCGGAAGGCGTACGCGACGAGCGCGACGACGATCTCCATGCGTGAGGCTGAGTACAGCCCATCCGTGGATGCGAGAGGCGTGATCCAGAGGGTCAACGTGTCTGCGAGAACGATCTTCTTCACGAGCCCGGTCAGGATTCGCGTGACGCCGGCGTTGACGTCTTCGGCGTCGGCGCGCGCGACGCGCACCTGGCCCCAGAATCCCTGGAAGCGCTTGATGGGACCCGCGACCATGGTCGGCACGAACAGCGCGAAGCCGAGGAAGTCCTCGGTTGCGTGGTCGGGGAGCGTGCCGCGCCGCGCGTCGACGAGGTAGTGCACGAACTCGAAGGTGAAGAACGAGATCGCGAGTGGCAGGCGAAGCGTCTCGAATGTCGGCAACGACTCCACGCCGACGGCTCCGACTGTGCGCGATACCAGCCCGGCGTACTTGTAGAGGAACAGTGCCCCGAGGCAGACCGCCAAGCCGGCCGCGAACGCGAGGCGCGCACGGGTCCCTCCACGCCGAACGAATCCGCCGAGCACCCACACCGCCGCAAGCTCGACCATGAGGATGACGACGAACGCGGGCGAGAAGTAGGCATAGAAGAGAACGCCGCTCGCGAACAGCCACCAGGGCTTCAGTCGCGGCGGCAGCCAGCGAAACGCCAGAGCCGACAGCGCGATGAGCGCGAAGTAGGCGAGCTCGTTGAAGATCACCGGGCGCTCAGGAGCGGTGCGCTCTCGGTCCACAATCGCTCGGCGACGAGGCGGCTGCCTCGCGCTGTTGTGTGATTCACGTCGGCGAAGTCGGAGACGGCCAGCGGCATGTCGCTCAGATCCACGAAGACGTGGCCTCGGCCCTCGACGATCGCCCGCATCGCGGCCGCGTTCTCGGCATGCTGCTTGGCGTCGTAGAGGTCGAACGAGGCCAGCGCTTCCCGGTTCATCGGCGAGAGGTAGAAGACGGCGCGGACCCCTTCGTCATGCAGTGAGGCAGCGAGCGCGTCGAGCATCACGGCCTCGCTGTCGGTGGGGTCGAATCGGTAACTGCCCGCTGCCGAGAACTCGTCGATGATGAGCATCTGCTCGTCAGGGGTGAGCCGGTCGAACGACACGGCCCGGGGTCCGCTGTCCCGTTCGCCCTCGAAGTCAGGGTTCATGGCGGCCTGCCAGGCGTCGTGGAGCCGCGACTCGAGCGACCCACCGGCGAACCGGGCGGCAAGGCGATCGCGTTCGGCGTACAGCCGCCATTTCGCGCGCGCTGCGCGGTCGACTGAGCCCGTGACGTCGGGCCGGGGAGTCGGGTCGATGCCGAGGGCTTCGGCCTGGACGCCGTCCACTGGCACGCCGAGCATTCTGGGTAGCTCGGGGTAGCGCTGCTTAACGGCGCCGCGCCATGCCGGATTGAAGCCGTGATAGGTGAGCTGAACCACGACGAGGTCGGCAGCGGGAGCGACCGAGCGCGCGACGAACGACTCGTCGGCCACGAGCTGCCCGTTGCTGCCGAGGTTGTAGGCCTCGACCGGCGTGCCGCGCGACTCGGCTGCGCGCGCGAAGGCGGCGGGCACCGCCTGAGTGCCGGTGCGCACGCCGTCGCCCCACGTGGGGGAGGCGCCGACGAAAGCCACGACGGGAAGCGTACTGACGTGCGAACGCTCGCGCACGTGGCTCGCGAGCTCGGCCAGCTCGGACGTGGGCATGGTGGCGGGCAGGCGGTAGCCCGCGCCGAACTCGGGGTGGGGAAGCGCACGCCCGACCGCGACATCGATGATCGCCAAGGCGAGGATGCACACGGACGCGCGTATGAGGAGTCGCCTCAGTGTCACCGTCGCGGTTCCATCCATTCGGTGAGCGCAGATCCGATCGGCACGGGAACGTGTCTGGGCAGAATGGTACTGTAGCTGTGCGACCGGCACACACTCTGAGGGGGGACCAGCCGTGAACCGCACTCGTGCAACAGCTGTCGTCGCCATGTTCCTTGGCACCTTGCTCGTGGCGAGCGTCGCCTTCGCGACGACCTACATATATGTAGGGAGGGGCGTTGGTACGGCACGCATCGGGTCGAATGACCATTGGGCCGCGTCACAGCTCAGTGGGACCCACAAGTACGTGCGCGATACCCGCTACAGCTACACGGTCTTCCACTGGTACGTCGGCCGCAGGATGGCCAATGGCAAGTACCCGATCGAGCTGTACTCGAAGTCTGATCACCGGGTCTATCGCTTCCAAGTCAACTCCGGCTCCTACCCCACGGCGAAGGGGATCCGTGTGGGCTCGTCGGTGACCGCCATGCGAAACGCGTACCCGACCGCCAAGGGACCCTCGGTCAGCGGACAGTACGTCCGCTACACCATGACGCATAGCGTGTACTCCTTCCGCACGTACACCGACTTCTATTGCCGAGGAGGCAAGGTCGCCTACGTGATCGTGAGGAGGTAGGGGCGATGCCACGCATCCGGACGTTCGCGTTCCTCGCGGTACTCCTCGGCCTTCTGCTGATGGCGGGGACGGCAGTCGCTGCCCCGGTAACGCCGGCCGCCTGGCTGGCGCGCGCTGACTACGTGTCGGGTGACGTCTACATCGGCGTCCGCCATGTCGCGGGCACCGAGCGCATCACGGTCAAGCAGGGCGGACTCGAGGTCGTCTCCACGCCGTGCGCAGCGTTCGCCGAGAAGACTCTTCTGCCGGCGTATCGGCTCACAGCCGCGGTCGATCTGGTGGTCGAGGGCAGGGACGGCATGGGCCGCCCGCTCTGGGAAGTGCCGCTGCGCCTCGACCCGGCGCCCCTGCGGCCGAAGGCTCCCACGCTTGCGACCTCGTCGGGGACCATAGTGGGCGGTGCCTGGCACGTCGTCGGGACGGCCGTCGTGCCCGTTACCTCCGTGCGCGTCGTCCAGCGCGAGACCGGCGAATCGTGGGACCGCGCGTTGCCGGCGGTCGGTCGCTCGTTCGAAGTGACGAGGGTGCCGGTATGGCGAGGACCCGCCACCTTCGACGTCACGGTGCGCAACGCGTTCGGCAGCTCGTCCTCGCGCCAGGTGCGTGTCTACAACCTGGGCGGCAGCCTGCCGCGAGACTACCGCTACGTGTTGGTCGACAAGTCCGTGCTGTGGCTCTACGACGTGGCGGGCGGCCGCGTGAGGCACGCGTGGCCCGTCGCGATCGGTACGCCTCAGACTCCCACTCCGACGGGCTACTTCAAGGTGTACGGCGCCGTTCCCGGCGGAGGTGATTGGGGTGTCATCAGGCGACCTCTGCGCCGGCTGAGCGGGGGACACACCTACGCGACCCGTTACTACATCCATGGGACCAATGCCCCGTGGAGTATCGGCATGATGGCCAGTCATGGATGCATCCGCATGCACAACCGCCACGTGCTCCAGTTCGCGCGCTACGTGCCTAATGGCACGGTCGTGCGGATACGCTGACGGCGACGCGACTCGCGTAGCCTGCATCCCGTACAATCGCACGTGCGCTCGCGCTCCAGCCGGGCGTACGTTCTCGTCCGCGGGCGGACAAGGTGAGCCGTCCTCGACAAACCCCGGAGGTACTGCACGCATGACCAAGCACACTGTGACCCTCATCCCGGGTGACGGCATCGGGCCGGAGCTCACGACCGCCATGCGGCGTGTCGTCGAAGCGACCGGCGTCGATATCGAGTGGGAGATCGCCGAAGCCGGCAGCGACCAGATCGACAAGTACGGGACGCCGTTGCCCGAGTCGACGCTGGATTCCATCCGCAAGAACAAGGTGGCCATCAAGGGTCCCATCACCACGCCGGTGGGTGGTGGCTTCCGGAGCGTGAACGTGGCGATCCGCAAGGAGCTCGATCTGTACGCCTGTTTGCGTCCGGCGTTCTCGATCCCCGGCTCGGGTGCTCGCTACGACGACATCGACATCGTCATCGTGCGCGAGAACACCGAAGACCTGTACGCCGGTATCGAGTTCGAGCAGGGCTCGGCTGACGCCGCAGACCTCATCAAGTTCGCGGCCGACCGCGGCGCGGGCGTCATCCGTCCCGACTCGGGCCTCTCCCTCAAGCCGATCTCGATCATGGGCACCGAGCGCATCGTGCGCTACGCGTTCGAGTACGCCATCGCCAACGGCCGCAAGAAGGTCACCGCGGTACACAAGGCCAACATCCTCAAGATGTCCGACGGCCTCTTCCTGAAGGTCGCCCGCCAGGTCGCCGAGGAGTACAAGGACTCGGGCATCGAGTTCGAGGACTACATCGTTGACGCGACGTGCATGCAGCTCGTGCTGCACCCTGAGTGGTGGGACGTGCTCGTGCTCCCCAACCTCTACGGCGACATCGTGAGCGACCTCTCGGCAGGACTCATCGGCGGGCTGGGTATCGCGATGGGGGCCAACATCGGCACCGACTGCGCGGTCTTCGAGCCCG
Source organism: uncultured Eubacteriales bacterium (assembly GCA_964607705.1). GTDB lineage: Bacteria > Actinomycetota > Coriobacteriia > Anaerosomatales > PHET01 > CAZSLI01. Next base: position 383 of record CAZSLI010000004.1, on the reverse strand, counting down.
TGCACGGCTCGGCGCCCAAGTACGCGGGCAAGGACATGGCGAACCCGACCGCCGAGATCCTCTCGGCGATGCTCATGCTCAAGCACTTGGGAGAGACTGACGCGGCGGACCGCGTGCTCAATGCTGTGCGCACGGTCATCGGCGAGGGCGAGAAGGTCACCTACGACATCAAGCGGTCGCGTTTCGGCTCGACCGACGGCGCGGTGGGCACGCAGGCGTACGCCGACGCGCTCATCGAGCGACTCTAGCGATCGGCGGCGAGCGCGGTGCAGGGACAGATCCCGAGCGAGAAGTCTCGGGCCGCCCGCATCGCGCTCGCCGTGTTCGCGGGCGCGCTCGGCACGATGCTCGTGGCGGGCGGCCTGTGGATGGCATTCCGGCCG